>JBPOIJ010000058.1:0-46607 GCA_052034585.1 Myxococcota bacterium | reverse complement strand
GGGCGGCTCGGCAACGGCGGGCGGCTCGGCAACGGCGGGCGGCTCCGCGACGGCAGGCGGCTCGGCGACGGCGGGTGGCTCCGCGACGGCGGGTGGCTCGGTGACGGCAGGGGGCTCCGCGACGGCGGGGGGCTCGGCGACGGCGGGTGGCTCGGCGACGGCGGGTGGCTCGGCGACGGCGGGCGGCGCGGCGAGCTTCGACGCAGGCCCGTTCTTCATGACGGTCGGTTTCAGCGAGCAGGTTCCGGTCGAGGGCAACGAGTCGGTCGACCTCGAGGTGGACTCCGAAGGCCGTCTGCACGTGGTGACGAACTTCACCAGCCCGGGCCTGCCCCACGACGGCGGGCTCGACTACAGCGTCCGCGAGCTCGATGGCGGCTGGACGACCGAGCGCGTCGCGACGGCGCTGGGGACCAACCGCATTGGCTCTGGGGCCAAGCTCGAGCTCGACGCGCAGAACCGGCCTCACCTCGCGTTCACCTGGAACGACGTGCCAGGAGCTCCGACGCGGTCTCGGTTGTTCTACGCGAGCAAGCCCTCGGGGAGCTGGCAGCTCGAAGCGCTCGAAGACGCGGGGTTCAACATCAGCGTCTCGTTCGGGTTCCAGGTCGACACCGCGGGCGCTCCGCACCTGGGCTACCGCATACGGAACGCGCTGCTTCCGGATGGAGGAGCAGGCGCCGCGTTCCGCTACGCCACCAAGTCGGGCGGCGCTTGGTCGGTCGAGACGGTCGACACGTACACCAACGTGCAGGACACCAACACGACCTCGACGTTGGCGCTCGATGGCCAGGGCGTGCCGCACGTCATCTACCTCAAGCCCGATGGCGCCCAGTTCGGCGGGTACCACGCCGCGAGGACGAGCGGCGGGTGGCAAGGCGAGTTCACCGGCTCGATGAGCTCGCTGCCGAGCTCGGCCGCGGCCTTCGCGCCGAACGGCGACCTCACCCTGATGACCGGCACGCTGTTCTACCGAAAGAGCGGCGCGACCTGGTCGCTCGACATGGTGAACCAGTCTGCCGGGAACAACCCGTTCCTCCGCACGGCGCCCAACGGCGTCATCTGGGATTTCTCGCGCACCAGCGACACGCTGAACTACTCGTTGTTCATCGGTCGCTTCTTCAACGGCGTTCGCCAGAGCAGCCCCTCAGCCGTCTTCACGGGCGTGCGCACCAGCGGCTGGGACTTCGACGCGGCGGGGCACCCGTGGGGCGTCACCTACCGAACGACGATGGCGAACGCTCCGCTCGGCGTGTTCGTGCTGCGGCTCGACTGAGGCGGGCAACTTCTCGGGCGTCGCGGTCGGCATCACGACAGGTGACGGAGTGCGCTGAACCTAGCGTAACCATTCGGATCTCCAGGCTCGGAAGGGCGGAAGGCCGACGATGTCCCACGTCGACCCACTCGCGCATCTCCTCGAGAGGAGCACTTCCCGGAGCCGACCATGCGTATCGATCAGCGATCCCCTTCCGTTGCGTCGCCTGCCTTCGCCTCACCTGGCTACTCGCCTGCCGCAGAAGGAGCGACGTTGGCGCGTGGTCTCTCAGGTCCGGCAGTGGCCGACTTGCAGAAGCTCCTCAACGCCGCAGGCATTCAGCCTCCGCTCAAGCCCGATGGGTTGTTCGGACCGAAGACCGAGGCGGCGCTCGCGAAGCTGACCGGCTCGAAGGTGTTCGACGCGGCGGCGCAGCAGAAGCTCGGTTCCGTCCAGGGAGCGCCCACGCAGCCGGTCGATGGCTTCGAGACCGCCCCGCGACCGACGCCTCCCACCGCAGCGCCGACGGGTCACGAAGTCACCCACGTCGTGCAACAGCAGCAGCCGCCTCCGACCGGCAGCGTCGCCGAGAAGACGCTCTCGATCGCGCAGGGTGAGGTCGGCTCGGTCGATCCAATGAAGGCGGGAACCGAGGGGAAGTACCACGGCTGGAAGCACCTCCAGGACATCTTCGAGAAGACGACCGGCTGGCGGCCCACCGACGCCGAGATGAGCTCCAACAAGCCCGGCGGCAAATCGTGGTGCGGCATCTTCGCGACCCACGTGCTCCAGGAAGCTGGCGTGAACGTGAAGTGGGATCTCACCAAGGGGAAGATGGTCGGCGACGTTCAGCAGATCATGGCGCCGAGCTTCCGCGACTACCGCACCTACAAGGCCGAGCGGCAGGCGTTCGAGGCCTCCGTCAAGCCGGGTGACGTCATCACCTTGAACAACGGCACCAACCACCACGCCATCGTCACCTCGGTGAACCCCGACGGCACGGTGAACACCATCGACGGGAACAAGCCGCACATCGGCCAGGGCACGTGGAAGCTCGCCGACGTGACCTCGTACTACCGGCCGACGCAGCCGAGCGAAGGCTGAGACGATTCAAGTCGGGCTTGGGCGGGAGGTTTGGCATCGTTCGCCCATGCGAATGGGTGCTCTGGCCGTCTCGCTCGCCTTCGGCTTCTCCTGCGCGAGCGTCTTCCCGAAGCTCGACCTCGCCACCTTGCCCACCGCGAAGGAGCACCCGGGCGCGAAGTTCGTGGTGCTCCTCGACGAAGACATGGTGGTCTTCAGCGCGGGAGAGGGCGGCAAGGCGCAGGCGGTGCTCACCGAACGCCGGCGCATCAAGCTGCTCAAGCCGTACACCGTTCCCCCGGTCTCCCTCTTCTACGACACCGAGTTCACCGAGGTCGTCTCGATGCGGGCGCGCTCCATCCTCGCGGACGGCACCGAGAAGGAGCTCGACACCTCGAAGGCCTACGATCACCCAGCGCTCGCCAGCTACGAGCTCTTCTCCAACACCCGGGTGCGCACGGTGGCCGCGCCGGTGCTCCCCGCAGGCGCGATCTTCGAGAGCGTCGTCGTCTCCAAGCGGCGTGACGTCGAGCCGTGGGTGCTCCAGCACGGCTTCGGCGAGAGCGAGCCCGTCGTCGACTCGCGCGTCGTCGTCGAGCTCCCGTCCGACTGGCAGGTGAAGTGGACGCTCACCGCGCACGACGCGCCGCCTTCGCTCCAACCGACCGAGGTCGTCGACGGCGCGACCAAGCGGGTGACGTTCGCGAAGCAGTCCATCGCCGGCGTCATCGGAGAGACGAGCGGGCCGTCGGTGTGGCTCGTGCAGCCGCACCTCGCGCTGCGCCTCGATCGCTGGACCGAGAACGGCCTCACCAAGCAGGCCCCCGAGTCGCCCGAGGCGCTCAGCCGAAGCCTGTGGGCGCGCTACCAGGAGAAGAAGGTGGTGACGCCCGAGATGACCGAGGCCGTGCGCGAGGCGCTCCGCGGAGTCCCCGACGAACCCGAGGCCAAGGCGCGCGCGCTCTACGAGTACGCCTGTCGGCGCGTTCAATATTGCGCGATCGAGGTGGGCTACGGCGGGTGGGTTCCGCACTCCTCCAAGGAGGTGCACGAGAAGAAGTGGGGAGACTGCAAGGACAAGGCGACCTACCTCCAGGCGCTGCTCGAGGTCGCTGGCGTCGACTCGTCGCCCACCACCATCTACAGCCACGACGGCTGGCCGCGGCCGTTCGTGATGCCCAGCTTCGGCGCGAACTTCAACCACGCCATCCTCGCGGTGCGGCTCCCGCAAGGAACGGTGTACGCCGACCCGACGACGCGCGCGGTGCCCTTCGGCAAGCTCCCCTGGTGGGACTCCGGCGCGACGGTGCTCGAGCTCACCAAGGACGGCGCGAGCCTCAAGACGACACCCGAGAGCCCTCCGGAAGACAACGGCGAGCGCCACCGCTACCAGCTCACCCTCGACGCGTCGGGCGGGGCGACGGGCCACTTTGCGTTCGAGGCCTGGGGCAACAACGCGACCGCTGCGCGCGACTTCGCCCTCAACGGCACCGGGAAGCTCGAGCGGTGGGCGCAGCGAGAGCTCACCCTCAAGAACGCGCACCTCAAGCAGGCGCGCTTCGACGAGTCTGGTGACTTCGCGCTGAAGACCTCGTTCTCGGGCGAGCTGGGCGCGCGTGGCGTGTTCAGCCGTGGCGTCGGAACGACCGGGCTCTTCCGAGTCTCCGACGCGCTCGGCGAGGTGGTGCCGCAGCTCTCCGATGACCGCACTGCGCCGTTTGCCTGGCGGTGGAACTCGATCGACGAGGTCGAGCTCGTGCTCACGCTCCCACCGGGCGCTTCGGTGTCCCGCCTCCCAGCCGATCGCGAGGTCGACTCCGAGTTCGGCACCGTGCGGCTGGCCTGGCAGCAGGGCCCAGGCACGCTCACCGTGAAGCGCGCGGTGAAGCGGAAGAAGCGCGTCATCGAGCTGCAGGAGCTGGCCTCGGCGCGGAAGTGGGTCCGTGAGGTGCGGGCAGCCGAGCTCGAACCCGCGGTGCTCCGCTTCGGAGGGACGCCATGAGGTGGCTCCTCGTCGCCCTCGTCGCCTCGAGCTGCGCGTCGAGCTCGCGCCTCAAGGTCGCCTTCCTCGCCAAGGAGCAGCTCGCCTTCGACAAGGAGAAGTACCAGGACGACGCGGCGGTGGTGCTGCACCGCGCCGACCGCACCCTGCTCCAGACGAACCCCGGCGCCACCGAGCTGATGCGCCATGCCGCCATCGCGATCCTCAAGGAAGGCGGCTTCGATCTCGCCGACGTGAAGATTCCCTTCAGCGCGCGGCAGGAGCTCGTCACGCTCATCGCGCGCGTCGTCCAGCCCGACGGCTCGGTGCGGGAGGTCGAGGCCCGCGACATTCTCTCCGACACCAACGCGAAGGGAGAGCGCGACACCAAGGCGAAGTTCTTCCGCTTCCCCGACGTGCAGGTCGGCAGCGTGCTCGAGTACGCCTACGTGGTGAAGGCCCCGTGGATCGTCGGCTACGACGACCAGGACACGCTCGGTGAGTTCCCGGTGCGGCACTACGACTTCGAGCTCACCGGCTCGAGGCTGCTCCCGCTCGAGGCGGTGGAATACAACTCGACGCGCCCCATCGAGGTGACGACCCTCAACGACGGCAGCAACCGGCTCCGCTTCTCGCTCGACGACCTGCCGCCGAGGCCCAAGGAAGAGTGGGCCCCGAATTGGACCTTCACCGAGCCGCGCTGGGCCTGGCGGGTGCTCGGCTACAAGGAGTCGACCCAGATCACCACCGACTGGTTCCGCAACTGGCAAGACGTCGTCGAGCGGGTCGCCCGTGATGCCTGGATCGAGCCTGCGCCCTTCGCCGGCTTCTCGGCGTGGCCCGACCTCTCGGCCTGCGCGGACGCGGCGTGCAAGGTGACGAAGGCGACCGAGTGGATTCAGGAGAAGACGTCGACCCTCCACGTCGACACCAACCGGCAGCTGCCGCTCGCCGAGGCCTTCACCAGCGGGCACGCCAGCGCGAAGGAACGGGCGCTCCTCCTCCGGGCCGCGCTCGGCCGGGCCGGCGTCGAAGCACAGCTGCTCTACACGACGGAGCTCGCCTCGAGGCAGACGCGCCGCAGCTTCCCCGAGCTCGAGCAGTTCAACCGGCTCCTCGTGTGGATTCCCGCGCAGCCGTCGATTCCCCGCCCGCTGCCCATCGACCTCGAGGAGGAATACTGCCGCCCAGGACAGCTCCCTCTGGCGGTGAACAAGCAGCCGGGCTTCGTCTTCTGGATGATGGGCGGCGTCGTCGGGCAGGGTGAGGCCCAGGGCGAGTGGATCACCCTCGACGCCGAGCCGTGCCTCGCGCCGCTCGAGCGCGACACCCACCAGGCGATGCTGCTCGACGACGGCACCCTCGTCGACGTGGTGGAGGTGAAGACCGAAGGCGACACCTCCGAGTCCTGGCAGCTCGGTCAGCGCGACTGGACCGCCCGCGAGTTCCGAAAGGAGATCGTTGGGCGTGCGCTCTCGGTGTCTCGCCTCGCCTCGCCGAGCGACTGGAAGTGGCGCACCTGCGATCGACGCCTCGGGCGCTGCGACCTCACCTTCACCGTCACCGCGCCGCGCTTCGCAGTGAAGGACGGCCGCTCCTGGGTGGTGCCGCTGTCGGTCCTCACCAGCTTCTTCGCCTCCACCTTCAACGAGGAGCAGCGGACCCAGGCCGTGCACCTCGCCGCCGAGCGCGGTGTGGTCGAGGAGACCCTCGAGCTCGACGTGCCCAAGGGCTTTCACCCCGTCACCTTGCCCGACGTGGTGATGGACGCGACGCCTGGCGTGTCGGTGCGAATGGTGGCCGAGCGGAGTCCCCGAGGGGTCCGCATCACCCGCCGACTCGCCTTCTCGCCGGGCATCTACGACCAAGCGCAGTACCCGAAGCTCCGGGCCGTGTTGGAGAAGTTCCAGAGCTACCGGAAGACGGTGCTGCAGTTCGACCCAGACTGAGTCGAACTCGACCACAGCGGTGGAAAATGACCCACCCCAGCTCAATCGCGTCACCAAGCGGTGAGTGCTGGGCCGACAGGGCAGGGCAGATCCTCGCGCGTTGGAGTCGAAGCGCGGAGCGCGGAGCGGTCGAGGTGGGCAGTCGTGACGCGGATCGATTGTTGCTGGCGGTGATCCACCGCGATGGTGGATCGCCCCTGGCTGAGGTGGCTGTCGACGCTCGGCGCCGCGCCGGACGAGCGCGCGAACGCGCGCATGCAGCGCCAGGTGGTGGTGTTCGGCGGAGTGCTGATGAGCGCGGGCGGGCTCATCTGGGGCACCCTGAGCCTCGCGGTCGGCTTGGTGGCGCCTGCGGTGATTCCGTTCGGCTACGTCGCGCTCACCGCCATCAACCTCTGGCTCTTCGCCCGCCACCGTGACTTCTCTCGCGCGCGCGTGGTGCAGGTGCTGCTGAGCCTCGCCCTGCCGTTCCTCTTCCAGTGGTCGCTCGGCGGCTTCGTCAACTCGGGTGGAGTGATGCTCTGGGCGATGATCGCCTTGGTCGGCTCGCTCACCTTCTCGAGCGCGAGGGAGAGCGCGACCTGGCTCGTGCTCTACTGCGTGTTGACCGCGGTGAGCGGCCTGGTGGACGAGCGGGCGAACGAGCTCGCGGGCTTTTCACCCTCGGTGACGACGGTGCGGCTCTTCTTCGTGCTCAACATCACCACCATCTCGGCCATCGTCTTCACCCTCGCGATCCTGCTCAACCAGCGGCAGACCCACGCCATCGAGGCGCTGGAGGCCGGCCAGGAGACCAACCGCGCCTTGACCGAGCAGCTCCAGTCGGCTGCGGCGTCGCTCGAGGCGCAGGTGAAGGTCCGCACTGCCGAGCTCGAGGCGGCGTTGATTCGCGCCGAGGAAGGCACGCGCGCGAAGGGCGAGTTCCTGGCAGTGATGAGCCACGAGATCCGCACCCCGCTCAACGGCATCCTCGGCACCACCGAGTTGCTCGAGCTCTCCCGCCTCGACCCGGAGCAGCGGGAGCTCTCTCGGCTGGTGCGTCGGAGCGGTGAGCTGTTGCTGTCGATCATCAACGACGTGCTCGACTTCTCGAAGATCGAAGCGGGGCGCATCGAGCTGTCACCGCGCCCCTTCGTGGTGCGCAGCGAGATCGAAGGCGTGGTGGGGCTCCATCGGTCGCTGACGGGGCCGGTGAGGCTGACGACGGTCGTCGAGGGCGCGGTGCCGGAGCGGGTCGTCGCCGATCCCGATCGGCTGGTGCAGGTCATCGGCAACCTCCTGAGCAACGCCGTGAAGTTCACCCACGAGGGCGAGATCGTGCTCTCGGTCGACTGCCGAACCGTCGGGGGCAAGCCCGAGCTCGAGCTCTCGGTGAGCGACACCGGCATCGGCATCGCGCCGGAGAACCTGACGAAGCTCTTCAAGCCTTTCACCCAAGCCGACTCGACCACCACTCGACGCTATGGCGGCACCGGGCTGGGCCTCGCCATCTGTGCGCGCCTCGTCGAGCGCATGGGAGGAACCCTGAAGGTGAGCAGCACCCCGGGCGTGGGCACGACCTTTCGGTTCAGCGTGCCCTGCGAGGAGGTGACGCAGGCCAACCTCGCGAACGCACACCACGACGAGCTGGTGGTGGGGCGGCAGGTGCGGGTGCTGCTCGCGGAGGACAACGTGGTGAACCAGGCGATCGCCAGGCGGCTGCTCAGCTCGATGGGCTGCGAGGTGGTGCTGGCGGAGGACGGGTTCCAGGCGGTGGAGCACGCACGGCGCGGGCCATTCGACCTCATCTTGATGGACGTGCAGATGCCCGAGCTCGACGGGCTCGAGGCGACCCGGCTCATCCGCAAGCTGCCGGGCATTCACCAGCCGCGCATCGTCGCGGTGACGGCGAACGCCTTCGAGACCGATCGCTCGGCGTGCATCGACGCGGGCATGGACGACTTCATCGCCAAGCCGCTGCGGTTGGTCTCGCTCCGCGCCCAGCTCGAGCACCTCACCAGCTCGCCCGAGGCGCCGAAAGGCCGGCTCACCGGCTGACGGTCACCATCTCGTCGATTGGGAACACGTTCGAAAGGTGGAACGCGCGGCCAGAGCCGTGCGATGGGAGCGCCATGACGCAAAAGGCGACTGCCCCGACTCGTCTCCCTGCCGTGCGACCCTTCTTCTTGCTGCCGCTCGTCGCTGCGCTCGGCTGCGACTGTGGCGGCTCCACCATGCGGGCTCGGCCGGAGATCGAAGTGCTCCCCGGCTCCCTCGACTTCGGGAGCGTTCCGGTCACCACCTCGCTCACCAAGAAGGTGACGCTCTTCAGCCGGGGCAGCGTCGCGCTCACGCTCGAGGAGGTGCGGGTTCAGGGAGACGAGGCCTTCGTGGTGGTTCGCCCGCTGTCGACCCTGCTCTCGCCGTCGACTTCGACCGAGGTGGAGGTCACCTTTCGGCCCTCGTCCTTCGGGCCCAAGGCCGCGAGGTTGATCATCAGCAGCAACGCCGTCAATGCGCCGGAGGTGCTGGTGCCGTTGGTCGGTGACTCGTTGCCGGCGTCGTCGGGCGGAGGAGCGGCTGGTGGTGGATCGGTCGGTGGTGGATCGGTCGGCGGTGGATCGGTCGGCGGTGGATCAGTCGGCGGTGGATCAGTCGGCGGTGGATCCGTCGGCGGTGGATCAGCGGGTGGTGGGTGCGCGTCTCCCTCCGATCCTTCGTTCTGTGCGTCGGCGCAGAAGAACTGCGACGTCTACACGGGCGTCGATTCGTGCGGCGTCACTCGCACCGCGAACTGTGGCACCTGCGTGGGGCCGGCGACGTGTGGCGGGGCGGGCCAGGCCAACGTCTGCGGCTGCACTGACCCGGACCTTGCGGTGTGCGGACGGCTCCAGAAGAACTGCGGCACCCTCACCGCGACCGACGCGTGCGGCGTCTTGCGGAGCGTGTCGTGTGGTTCCTGCCTCGCTCCCGGCACCTGCGGCGGAAACGGCACGGCGAACGTCTGCGGCTGCGCCGAGTCGAACTCCGCGTTCTGCAGCCGGCTCGGGAAGGACTGCGGCATGGTGACGGCAAGCGACGCGTGTGGCGTCTCGAGAACGGTGAGCTGCGGCACCTGCATGACGCCGGCGAGCTGCGGCGGCTCGGGAACCGCGAACGTCTGTGGCTGCACGGAGTCTCCAACCGAGCTCTGCACCCGGCTGGGAAAGAACTGCGGCACCCTCAACGTGACCGATCGCTGCGGCATGGCGCGCTCCGTCGACTGCGGGACGTGTCCGATGAGCGTGGCGTGCGGGCCGGACAACGTCTGCGCCTGTACACCCGAGAGCGACGCTGCCTTCTGCGCGCGCGTCGGCGGCTGCGGCCCGGTGACGGCCAACGACAACTGCGGGGTGAGCCGGACGACGACGTGCAGCACCACCTGCGGCACCTGCGCGACGCCACGGCTCTTCCCGGCGCTCGGCAACCAGGTGAGCGGCACCACGCGCGGGAGCTCCATCGTCTCGGCGAGCTGTGGTGGTGGCGGAGCCCCCGAAGACGTCTGGGCGTGGACGCCGACCGCCTCTGGCTCGGTCACCATCTCGACCTGTGGCAGCTCGTACGACACCGTGCTCTCGGTGCGCACCGGCTCGTGCAGCGGCGCGGAGGTCGCCTGCAACGACAACACGACCGTCTGGTGCTCGAACGGCAGCACCAACCACTCCTATGTGACCTTCAACGCCGTCGCCGGCACGACGTACTTCATCGTCATCGACGGTGGTGGCTCGGCCGCGGGGAACTACGTGCTGCGCATGTCGCCGCCCGATGGCACTTGCAGCTCGCCCATCGACTTCGCGCCCGCGGGAGGGCTGATCAAGTCGGGCGTGAATGGCACCTCGACCAACTCGGGCACCTGCGGAGGCACCGGCGCCGACAAGGTGCACCGGTGGGTCGCGCCGAGGAGCGGCACTGCGGTGGCCACCATGGTGCCCGACTTCTGGCCGTCGACGCTCTACGTGCGCAGCGCCACCTGCACCGGGACCCAGCTCGGCTGTGACAACCAGAACGGGCAGTGGCCGACGAACACGGTGAGCTTCCCGGTGACCGCCGGCTCGACGTATTGGATCTGGGCGGGCCTGGGCACCTACAACGGCACGGTGGTGAGCATCTACGACCTCACCATCACGCCGCCGCCCTGATCAGACGAACGTCCCATCGAGCCGGGTCACGCTCCAGCGCTTCACCGCTCGGGTGACGAAGCGCATCACGTCGCCGGTGACGCCCGCCTTCACCGAAGTGCCGACGTGAGGGGATCCGTGCCAGCCCTCTCGCTCAGGCGGCGCTGACGAGGTCGACGAGGTCGCCGTCAACATCACCAAACGACGGGCGCCGAGGAGGTGCCGCGATTCCCGGCGGTCGTCATGGCCTTCGCGAGGGACTCGAGACGCGCAGGCGCCTCAGCCCAAGGAGGAGGAGCGCGGCGAACCAGTGCAGGCGTGTCGCGTTCGAGTCGCAGCCGACTCGGTAGTGCCGGGCGCCAGCGGGCTCGGTGAAGCCGCCGTCGGTCGAGCCTCCATCGAAGTCGTCGGCGCCGGCGTCGCTCGTGAGCCCACCATCGGCTCCGGTGGCTTCGGGCCCGGCGCGCAACGAGAGCAGCACGCCATGGAGCCCACCCGAGGAGACCCCATCATTCCGCCTGAACGTGAAGCGCTCGCGCGAGGGCGGCGCGAGCGCATGGGCGACGACCATCGTGCAGCCGGCCGAGGCGCTCCCGAAGACGGTCAGCTTCTGTGCCGAGCCATCGAGGCCCTCGACCGTCCACGCGTCGGGCACGCCGAAGCTCGTCTGATCCCACGCGAAGCCGAGCACCAGCCCACCGTCTTCGACGACGAGCGTGGGGGTCGTCACTTGCGACGTGGAAGCGGTCACCGTCGCACCCGAGTCGGCCACCGAGTTGGCAGCGAGCCCGCGGTACTCCAGCACCACCACCGCCATGTCCGAGGTGGTGGACGTCGACACCGTCACCTCCCGAGTACCGGCTCGAGGCTGGTTCAGCACCCACGTCTGGGTCGAGCTCGGGAAGCCCGGCTCGGTCCTCCGAACGGCAACGAAGCTGCTGCTGAGCGGATCGGCGATGCTCATCGCCCGGTTGCAGAAGCAGTAGTTCGACGCGAGGACGACGACGGTGGACTCGGAGTCGGCGACTCCAGCATCGAGCCGGACCGTCAGCGGGGAGGGGCCGAAGCGTGCGGCGAGCTGGACCAGGCGAGGAGCTGCCACGGCCACGCCCGAGACGAGCGTGATGAGGAGCGCGCGGGCGAGCGTCACGCGCTGGGTGGGCACCTCGACCATCGCCCTCGAGCGTACTTGAGGGCGACGCGCGCCATCGCCTCGCCGGTGACGATTCCGGCCGAGACTCCCCACCACAAGACGACGGCCGGGACCCCGTGAGGAGCCCCGGCCGCGCTTTGAGCATTCCCCTCCCGGGAAACGTCAGCTCACTTCTTCTTCGCCGGCTTCGCCGCAGGCTTGGCCGGAGCCGCCTTGGGCGCCGCCATCGCGATGGTCTTCTGGTTGGTCGGCAGCGCTTCCCACTTGATGAGCGACTCGCTCACCGCGGCGACGAAGGTGGCCTCCTCGTCGTCGAAGCTCTTGAAGCCCACCACCGGAACCTGCGCGCCGAACGACTTGCCCTTGGCGTCCTTCGCGTCGAACGAGAGCACGCACTTGGTCGCCTCGGGGCACTCGAGCTTCTTGAAGTTGTACTGGTAGTCACCCTCGCAGAACGTGTCGGGGCAGAGCTCGTTGAGCATCACCACCTGATCCGCCGGAGTGCCGCCCGCCGCCGGAACCTCGCCCATCGCCGCCGCCGCGACCGGAGCGCCCTCGGCCTTCGCCGGGCCACCGGAGATCTCGAGGTCGAACGAGAAGCCGCCCTTCACGAGGTAGCCGTCTCCCGGCTTCACCGTCACCGAGTAGACGCCCGGCTCCACGTGCAGCTTGGCGACCGCGGTGCCACCCGTGCCACCTTCGGTGTCGGCCAGCACTTCACCCTTCGCGTCCTCGATGACGAGCTCGGGGTCGAGGGAGATCTTCTTCTGCGGCGCGATGGCGCTCAGCTGGTACTCGCCGGCCTTCGTCACCGTCCACTGGAACTTCTCACCCGACTCGGAGTTGAGGTGGCTCGAGCACTTCTCCCGCGCGTCGGTCAGCTCGTGCTCGCAGAACATCGACGGGCCGCTGGTGTCGACGGTCGGGCTGAAGATGTAGCCCGGAATCGCCAGCACGCTCGCGATGCCGCCGCCGATGAACGAGAACTTCTTCCGCTTCTGGATGCTGCCCAGGAGCCCGTCGCGGCCCTTCGAGCTCGTCATCAGCGAACGCCAGCCCGGCTTGACGATCGACGCGCCCTCGAGCTTGCCGAGCACGAAGAGGCTGCCCTCGACCGGCACGTACTTCTCGGTCGCCTTGAAGCCGATGGTGTACTTCTCGGAGTCGCTGATCACCGGCACGTCGTACGAGAGCTCGCCGAACTGAATCTGCGACGCCCAGCCGCGGCCGTTGAGCTCCTTCTTGAAGCCGTCCTTGTAGTTGTCGAAGTCGGCGCCCTTGGAGACGTCGATGGTGAACGCGCCCGAGCCGTCGTCGAGACCGAACACCGCGCCGCCCTTGAGCGTCGTCAGCGTGTCGGAGCCCTTCACCGTCTTGGTGCCGTCCTGAGTCGTCTCCACCTTCTCCCAGAGCCGCTCGATCTTCACCTCGTAGGCGAGGCACGGCTGCTTGGTGCACGGCGAGAGCAGCTGCTGCGCCGGAGGAATCACCTTGCCCTCGGTCGAGATGGCGCCCTTCGGATCAGAGGTGGTGGGGTTGGACTTCAGCTCGCCGGTCTTCTTGAAGGGCGCGGCGAGAATCCGTTTGCCCTTCAGGTGGTTCATGAGGCCAAAGCCGACGACGGCGAGGCCGACAACGAGCAAGAGAATGCCGATCATCTGGTGACTCCAGGAAAAGCCGCTTCGAAGCGGTGGGGTTGGTGGGTGGGTTGCCCTCGTGAGACGTGGGGATGAACCCCGCCTTTGCGCCTGGTGTGCAGGAAAGGTGGGGGTCGCGGAGAGCTTGGCGAAATCAGCGGCTTGGCGCGCGCGAGCGGCTCAGGCGCCAAGCGACGAGCGCGAAGGCCAGGGTGACGACCCAAGACCCCTCGCCCGCCGCGCAGGCGCACGCCGGCATGAACTCGAGCTGCTGCCCTCCGTCGAGAAGGCCAGCGTCACGGCCGCCATCGCGCTCACCTCCGTCGTCGCCACCGTCCTGCGCGACTCCGCCGTCTTCGACTCGGCCAGCGTCGCCGTCGCCGGCGTCGCCACCGTCCCCTGCGCCACCGTCGCCGTCGCCACCGTCTCGGTCCTCACCGCCGTCGTTCGTTCCCCCGTCGCGAGGCGGAACCACGAGGCGCGCGTAGATGCGGGTCGCCCTCACGTTCGGGTCGAACTCCTGCCAGGCGACGGCGACCGTTCCCGAGGGCGCGGCGGCCATCGCTGCAGCCTGGGCGCCGAGCGCGGTCTCGGTCAGCACGAGCTGGCTCGGCTCGAGGAGCAGGCGGAGCCCGGCGGGCTGCTCGCCCGTCATCAGCAGCTCGCCGTCGACCTCCACCGCCACCGGGTCGTGGGTTGGGGCAGCGGTCAGCGAGTCGATGGGGACCTCGACCCTCGAGGGATCGACCGTCACGACGTGCGTCCCGAACTCGTCACTCCAGGTCAACACCAGGTGGTTCGAGCTCGAGCGCGTCAGGCACACTGGCTCGCGAATCACTCCAAACGTCGCTCCGGTGAGTGCGAGCGGGAAGGGGCCGCGAATGGCGCCGTTGCTCGTCACCACCACGAGGTTCGGAGGCCCCGCCATCGCGTCCTTCCACCCTGCGAGATAGAGGTCATTGGCGTGGGTGACGGCGCAGCGCGGCGCGGAGATGGGGGCGAGGGCCGTCGTACTCGCACGGCGGATCGTCGTGCTGAACGACGAGACTGAAGGCATGTACGCGAAGCTGGCCTCGCCGCTCGTGGGGAGCCAGTTGCCCGAGAGGTTCAGTCGTGGGGGGCCTGATTGCCCGTTCGCCAGGAGCTCTCCGACGACGAGCTGCGCGCCTCCCGCGGCGTAGCCTGCCGTCATCGCGTCGAGCTGGAGGAGCTGGACGCGGGTGGTCCCCACGGGGCCGATGAAGGTGGACCCCGACACGGGGGGCAGCCCGCCGTCGACCGCGAGGAACGCGATGGTCCCGATGAGGCCGCTCGGTCGCAGCTCGGTCCACCCGATGGCGAACGCTCCGAGCGGCTCGTGCCACGCGACCGACGGCGTGCGGCTGACGACCGGCCCTGTCGACAGCTCCAAGCGCGACGAGCGCGGGCCGACGACCGTCTGATCGAAGAAGACCATGGCCGCCGGCGTGCCGCTGAGCCCCGCCACGTTCTGCAGCAGGAGGGTGTCGACGCTCGAGGCCAGCCCGTCGGGGATTTGGACGTCGGGGTGCCCGCCCGAGGGGTTGAACCCCACGAAGGCCGAGCCCGCGTCCGTCGTGTAGGCGTAGGCGATGGCGCTCGGACCACCGACCGCCTTCAGCACGCTCGCCTCCCGCACGAGGGAGAACGTCGTCGCGCCCGGGTGCAGCGTCACGTTCGGGCTCGCCGGCTCGAAGGCGATGATCCCCTCCTGCGCTGGCGAGAGCCCGGCGAGGCGCGTGTCGTTGGGCCCGCTCCACACGTACGGTGGGCCGCCGAGAGGCCGGGTTCGCTGCGCTCCGACCGGGGTCTGGGCGCCGATGATCAACCCGCCGTCTCGGGACTCGGCGATCTCGACGTCGCTCCCATTGCTCAGCGGAATCGCGAAGGCGGGGACCGTCGAGTTCGAGCCCACGAAGTCGATCGTGACGCCTTGGCTGTCGAGGCGCGCCACGACGAAGCCCGATTGATACGCCGCGACGGCGACGGCGGCCGTCATGCCGCTCCAGGTGGTGCCAGTGGCCTCGACGGGCCCGACCCATCGGCGGAGCTTCACGCGGGGTTGCAGGCCGTCTTCGATCCAGACGATCGCGCGCTGAACGCCATTGGCGGCGATGCGCGGTGAACGGAACGCGCTGGCGGGCGGGCACACCTCGAGCAACCTCGTGACCAGGGTTCCGCTCGTGACGAAGGCGACCCAGAGGTCCTCCTTCGGCGGGCTCTCGTTGCGACCGAGGCTGCGGCGGCTGTCGAGCCACACCGCGTCGGCTGACGAAGCGCCGCGCGCGGCGACGCTGACCGACTGGCCCCGGTACGCCTGGTTCAGCGAACTGCCGTACGTGAAGGCTGGTTGCCCCTCGGGAGGCACCAGCAGTTGGCTCACGACCCAGAGTGGTACGAGGCCGAGCATGGCCTTCGAGTCTCCCAACTCCGAGGGCGCTCGTCGATGGCGGCTGGGTGCCTCGCGCGAAAGGCTGGCGAACGGGGCGGTGGCAGCGGTATTGAGCGGCCGCTCGGACGGCCGGTCCGGCACGACCCTGAATCTCCGCGAGTCCTCCATGAAGACCTCCCCTTCGACGCTCCTTGCCTCCCTCGCTCTCCTCGCTGCCTGCGGCCCGATGGGAACGCCTGATGCTGGCCTCACCGGCAACGTGACGAGCGGCATGAGCTTGTTCGCTGGCCGCACCTGTAACGGGTGCCATGGGCCAGCCGGCGAGGGCAACAGCACGGGTCCCAACATCACCGGCTCGACGACCGCGGGTATTGGCAGCTGGAACCTGGCCGCGTTCACGAAGGCAGTCAGGGAAGCGACCTCACCCTCGGGTCGCAAGTACTGCACGACGATGACCGCCTATCCAACGCTCACTGATCAGCAGGTGGCCGACCTCTTCGCCTTCTTGATGGCGCAGAAGAACGACACCGTTCAGCGCGGCACCGCTTGTCCCTGAGCGGCTGACTCGGGCTTCCGCACGAAGGAGTCGACGAGCAAGAGGCACACCCCGACGACGATGGCGCTGTCGGCCACGTTGAACGCCGGCCAGTACGCCTTCTCGAACCAGTGCGCCTCGATGAAGTCGATGACGAAGCCACGGGCGAGGCGGTCGAGGTAGTTGCCGAGCGCTCCCCCGAGCACGAGCGGAAAGCCCCACGTCGCCCAGCGCTCGTTGGCGGCGCCCGTCAGCTTGCGGAAGTGAAAGAGGCACAGCACCACCGCGCCGAGGGTGACGAGGTGGAAGAGCGGGCCGCGCCACTGGTCGGGCACGTTGCGGAAGAGGCCGAACGCCGCGCCAGGGTTCTCGGCGTAGCGCAGCCGGAGGAACGACTCGGAGAGGACGACGGGCTCGGTCGGGCGAAAGTGGTAGCCGTCGTAGCCAGGCTCGGGCGCAGCGCTCACGAAGACCGAGAACGCGCTCGAGGCACCGTCGAACGCGCGCGAGAGGGTCTCCAGCGCTCGGAACTTGGTGAGCTGGTCGGCGAGGAGAATCACCACGACGGCCAGCCCGAGAAAGACGAAGCGCTTCTGCATCGAAGCCGATCTCTCACGGACGTCTCACGTCGTCGAGCCGCCTGTCTTCCGCTCGATACGGTCCTTCGTTGCCAGTCTCGACGGCGTTGGGTGTGATGCCCGCATGCGGTCCTTCGTCGTCGTGGTGACGCTCCTCGCGAGCGTGGCGGTGGCCGACTGGCCGATGGCGCGGCGGGACTCGCGTCGCACGGCAGAGTCGTCGGATCCCTCGGAGCTCCAGACGCCCGCGGTGGCGTGGCGGAGATACCTGGGTGGTTCGCTCAGCGCGGATCAGTTCCTCGCCCTCGACGTCGAAGGCGATGGGAGCGTCGAGGTGGTGCTCATCGCCGGTGGCAAGCTGGTCGCCAAGCGGCCCGACGACACGGTGGTGTGGGAATCGCCGCCGATGGCGCTCTCCTCCATCGTGCAGGTGACCGATCTCGACGGCGACGGCGTTCGCGAGCTGCTCGTCACCGGTGAGGCCGCGTTTCTCGGCGCCTTCGAGCTCCGCACGGGAGCGCTCCGGTGGCGGGTCGCGGCCGGCACCTTTGGCACCTCGGTCGGCGCGGTGCGAGTCGTCGACCTCGATGGCGACGGGAAGGACGACCTCTACGCGAGCGACGTGCAGTGCGGCAGCGTCAACATGACCCGTCGCACGATGGCCTGGAACTTCGCGAACGGCTTCGGGCCCGTCATCGACGACGGCAGCCGGCGCCTGTGGGAACTCCCGACCAACCGCGAGTACTACTGCGGCGCGAACGACGTGGTGGCCGACCTCGATGGAGACGGGAAAGTCGAGGTCGTCACCTTCGCGATTCGGCGCGCGTACGTCTACGACGGCGCCACTGGCGCTGCCCTGTCCTCCGGGCAGATGGATCCTGGCTACGACCTCGGCTTCTCGATTCCCTACGGGCAGGTGGCCACCGAGCTCGCGCCCTTCGGCACTCGCCGCCGTGCCATCGTCGCCGCCTCGAACAACGCCTACGACGTGAGCATCAACTCGCGCTCGTTGTTGGTCATCACCTGGGATCGCACCCAGCCACACGCCGATCGGCTCAGGGTTGCCTGGCGGGTGGGAGTGGCGAGTCTGGTGACCGACTCGCACGCCTTCGGCTCCAGGCTCTCGGGCGATCTCGACGGCGATGGAACGCCGGAGGTCTTCTCCACCTTCACCGAGAGCGGGCAGACCTCGCTGCGCATCTACGACCTGCTCACCGGGGCGTTGAAGGCGCGGCTCGATGGAGCCTCGTTCGCAGCGGTGCTCGCCCTCCGACCGCAGGAAGCGCCCACGCTCATCGCGTCGACCGCGTCTGGGCTCCAGGCGTTTCGTTTCGCCGGGTTTCCGACGACGACCTTCCCAGCGCCGACGTTCACGCTTCCTTCGGGGGCGGTGCTGGGGCTGGTCGATCGCGCCCCGCGTCGAGTGGCGAGCCTCGGCCTGGAGTGGGCGACGGTGCCGGTGATGGGCATGGCGCATCGTGGAGTGGTGCTGCTCCGCGGCCAGGAGCTCGAGAGCTGGTCCGTCGACCGCACTCCGGCGAGCGTCGATCACCTCACGCTTCCGGCGGGCCTCGGGCTCACCGCGGCCGCCAGTCACCGAGGCGTGTCCGGCGCGGCGGAAGGGCTCCTCATCGCGCGGAGCGACGGCTACCTCATCGCGCTCGACGAGCGGCTCGCCTCGATCAACTTTGGCGACGAGACCGAGATTCCGCAGCCCGGCATTCGCACTGGTGGCGTCTACTCGGGGCCTCGCGGCCTCGGTCACACGCCCATCACTGCGCGCTTCGATGGCGGCTTCGATGAGGTCGTCGTGCGCGACTCGGTCGGCCGGTTGCTGCGGCTCGACGCGTCGGGCGCGAACCTGATCAATCCCCCGAGGGACGTGTGGAGCTGGCCGGGCGGCCGGCTCCCCGTCGCGCTCGACCTCGATGGCGACGCGAAGCGGGATCTGCTGGTCGCGTTGGAAGGCGATGCGGTGGTCGGGCGCGCCACCGATCTCACCGAGCGGTTTCGAGTCCCGGGCAGGGCGGGGTGGGGCATCTCCGGCCCGATCGCTCCGCTGCGTCGTGACGGGGGCTGGCTGTTCACCTTCCCCGAGTTCAACGCGGGTACTGGCGAGGGCCGGCTCGTCGCGGTGAACGACGGCGGCACCGCGTGGACGACGACGCCCATCATCGTCGCTGGCTCGGGGCAGGGCTCGCCAACGGTGGACGAGCTCGACGGCGACGGCGAGGAGGACGTGCTCGGCATGCTGCGGGCCGAGCTCCATCTCTACCGCGGCACGGACGGCACCGAGCTGGGGCGGGCAGCTCCGAACTACTGCGCGCTGCCGGTGACGGTGCGAGGGCGCGCCGGGCCCATCACCACCGTCGCGGCTTCGAGCATTCACGCCATCGAGGGGCTCGCGCTCACGACGCCTCCGACCGCGACGACTGCGCCGACCTGGAGCAGCACCATCGCGGCGACGAGCTACACCGCGCTCCCCGCGACGCTCGACTGCCAGTCCGGCACGCTCCTCGTGAACACGGGCTATCAATCGACCGGTCTCACCGTGCTCGACGTTCGCACCGGAGCCGTCCGCGCGCGGCCGTCGTTCGCGCAAGGCCGACGCTTCGACACCGAGGGCGAGGTGACCGACGCGGGCATCTACGCCGGCTCGTTGGGGAACGTGACGAGCCTTCGTCAGCTCTGGCCCGGTCAGTCGGGAGTGCTCGTCGGCTCGACCGATGGGTTCCTCTACGCCATCGATGCGTGCGCCTCCGGAGCGCCGCTGCTCTGGTCGATGAACCTGCGCTCTCCGGTGGGCGAGCCGGTGACGGGCGACTTCGATGGTGATGGGACGAGCGAGGTCGCGCTGACCGCGGCCGACGGCTTCTTGTACGGCCTGGGTCCGCAGCGGTTTCCTGCGCCGCGCGAGGTGCGCGAGGTCGATCCAGCGCAGCCTGCCGTGCCCGAGGTCGACGAGTCGTTCACCCCGAACGGCCTCTTCGCCGAGTGGGACCCAGTGGCGGGAGCGACCGGCTACGAGTGGGCGCTCTTGACGGCCGGAGGAACGCCAGTGACGCGACACCCGAGCGTGCCGGGGAACCCGTTCATTCCGCTGCCGGCGACGGTCACGCGCGCGCAGTACGGGTCGATGCTCCGAGATGGAGCGAAGTACTTCTTCGCGGTGCGGGCGGTGGGGCCGATGGGCGCGTCGAGCGAGACGTTGAGCGACGGCGTGCGCTACCGGCCGATGGAGCTCGACGCGGGGTCGGCTCCAGACGCGGGGCAGGTCGCCGACGCAGGATCGGGCAACGCCGACGCGGGGACCGCAAAGACCATCACCACCAAGCCGGGCTGCGGGTGCAGTGGTTCAGGGTCGCCGACGGTGCTGATCATGTCGTTCGTCGCGATTCTGGGACGAGGCTGGAGGCGACGAAGCCGAACGAAGGCGGAGTCGACCTGACCACCCGACCTCCGCGATTCGGCTGGCCCGGCGACAAGGCTGCGCGCCACGCCGCCGCGAGCGCATCAGGTGCGACGGTCTCCATCGTCCTCGTCGCCACGGTTGGCGCAAGTCACGATGACAGACCGAGCGGAGCGCGGAGCCGGAGTCGACGAGCGACGACCATGAGCGAGGTCAACGCGGCACGGGTGATGCTCTCCACCAGCTCGGAGGTGTTCCATGGCAACTCAATTCGCCGCGCCGAAAGTCGTCACCCCCACTGGCTGCTGCCCTCCGTTCGATCCCTTCGTTTGGGAAGGCAAGGAGCTCACGTGGGACCACAAGCTCTTCTTGAGAGATCACGTCGTCTCGTTCTTCCATGTGCCGCTCAACATGGGCCGGCGCATCACCAAGGACGTGGCGCTGATCGAGGCCGCGGGCGCCACGGCCGAGCAGCCGCTGATGCTGGCCGACGAGCGTTCTCCCTGGGGCTCGGAGCTGTTCATCGACGTCACCAAGCCCATCCCCGGCGCGCGAATGGACACGCTCACCGGCACGTTCCTCACCAAGGTCTTCGAGGGGCCGTTCAGTCAAATGGGCGCCTGGGCCGAGCAGATGAAGGGCTTCGTTCGTGAGCACGGCCGCGAGCTCGACAAGCTCTACTTTGGGTACGTGATGTGCCCCGCCTGCGCGAAGGCCTACGGGAAGAACTACGTCATCGGCTTCGCGCGGGTGCACGCCGCTCCGAAGGCGAGCGCGTGAGAGCGAAGGTCTGAAGGCCGGGAAGAAGCCGCGGTCGTCGGTGTTGTCCTTGGAATGCGACGTGCGTTCGTGCTCATGGGGGCCCTCGCCGTCGTCCTCGGCCTCACGGGGCTGCTCACGCTCCAGCGCGCGCAGGTCGAGGTCCCTCCCGGAACCGTGCATTCCGTCGCGCAGGTGAGCGCCGCCGAGCTTCGCGCCAAGGCTCGGGTCATTCTCGTCACCCTCGATGGAGCGCGGTGGCAAGACGTGCTCGATCGCTCCGGTCGGCTGGGGACGACGACGGCGATGCCCAAGACGCTCGAGCTCGTGCGCGCGGTCGGTGTCGCGCTCCCGGCGTCGACCTCCTCGAAGATTCCGCTGAGCCTCCCTGGCTACCAGGCGCTGCTGACCGGCCGGCAGACGCCCTGTGACGACAACGACTGCGCGCGTGTCGGCCACGAGACGGTCTCGGAGCGCCTCGCCAAGGTGCTCGACGTTCCAGCTGATCAGATCGCCACCTTCGCCTCGTGGGCCAAGCTCGCCTTCGCCGCCACTTCGCAGGACGACGTCGGCCGCGTGCTGGTCGACGCGCCGCCGCTGCGATTTCCGAGCTCGCAAGGTCCACCGTGGGAGGACGCGCGCTGGGACGAAGAGACCATCGCCAAGGCGCTCGCTCACTGGAAGACGGCCCGGCCACGTTTCCTCCACCTCGCGCTGCTGGACATGGACGAGCGCGCGCATCGAGGTGACGTCGACGGAACGCTCCAGGCGCTCCGGCGCGCCGACGACGCGATCGCCGACCTCTGGAGCTCCCTTCAGGCCTTGCCCGAGTCCGAGCGCGCGCTCACCACCCTCGTCGTCACGGCTGATCACGGCCGTGGACCGGGTGGCCTGTGGAAGTCGCACGCCGCCTACTCGGCCAGTCGTGACGTCTTCGTCCTCGCGGTGGGCTCGCTCGTGAAGGGCGGCGCCGGCTCCGCCACCCAGGCCGACGTGCGGCCGACCCTCGAGCGCTTGGTCGGCGTCTGTCCCCTGCCGAGTGAGGGCAGCGCCATCGGGCCGATCGTCGGCGAGCTTCCGTGCTCGTGATAGTTCACGCCGGGTGAGCCACAGCGGAGTCATCACCGCCGCACCACCAGCCGCCGGAAAGCCGGGGACGATCGAGCTGACCGACGGGCGCACCCTCGTCTTCTTCGGGTACTCCTGCGAGGGCTTCGCGCCGAAGAAGAGGATGCGCGTCGAGGTCGCCGCGTTCGAGCCGTTTCATGCCGGAGGACTGCGAGCGACGAGCGTGCGCGCAGCCAACGAGGTCGCGTTCGTGCCCGATTGGAACGCACGCACCGAGGCTCGTGAAGAGAAGCTCCGCGACGCGAACGAGGCGCGGCAACGACGGGAGCGTGAAGAGGCGCGCGCCCAGGCCTTGGTGGACGAGTTCGAGCTGAAGTTCTTCCGGTCGAATCCGCAGCCGAGCCCTCCACGCACGACGCTCCCGGCTCCGCTGCGCGCCTTCTTCCGGCGGTGGCGGGTGATGCTCGACGCCTTTCCGGTGAGCCCGGCGTCCTTCTCCGAGCTGCGCGACCCAGCGCTGCTTCGCCTCTGGGAGCTCGCCGACCATCGCATCGACTGCCTCGTGCACCCTGAAGTCGAGTCGGCGCTCGTGTTCGAGGGGTTCGGAGCCCTTCGCCTGACCGAGCTCTCGCAGCTCGAGGCGCGCCTCGATGATCCGCGCTGGCTCCGCGATCGCTCCGGCGTCGAGTTCGACCCCGACGAGCCCAAGGCACGCAACGACCTCGCTCGACAGATGAAGCGCGCGTTCGTCTCGTTCAAGAAGCGGCCCGCCGAGAAGAGGAGCGATGGAGCGCTCGTGAAGCAGTGGCTCGCCGCGAAGGAGCAGCGTCAGGCCGAGCTCGGGGCGGTGCTCCTCGACTTCTACGAAGAGCGCGGGTGGGCCGAGCTGGCCGCACGCCAGCGCTGGCAGCTGGCCGCCGACGCCTGGGACCGGCGGCTCGACGAAGCACGGCGCGCCTTCCTTCTGGCCGAACGTGGAGGCCGGATCACCGAGCGCGCGGCTGATCAGCTGCTGCACGAAGACTGAGCCGTCAGAACGCCCAGGCGAGCCCGGCGCGGGCTCCGCTCCAGCCAGCCTCGACACGAACGGACAGGCGAGCCGTGGTGGCGATGATCAGTCCCGCGGCGAGATCGTAGTGCGCGCGCACTGGAGACACCTGGTCGGGAAAGACGCCCATTCCCAGACCGGCCTTCACGTAGGCGCCGAGCGGGGTGAAGAGCTGCCAGACCCACCGAAGCTCCACGAGCGGAATCAACCCCCACCCGAGCTGGCGTCCTGCCATCAGCCGTGCGTCGAGTCCCAGATCGAGCACGAGTGAGTCGTCGAGCCGGGCGACGAGGCCGCGGGGCAGCACCGAGAGCGAGAAGCGAAGGCCCATGCCGAGCGGCGCCCCACACCGGTCGTAGTACCGGCATCCCTGGAGCGCCCCGTAGTCGACTCCGAGGAGCACGGTGAGCGCACGCGGAGCCGACGCCGGCACCTCCGATGGGGCCGTCGCCGCCCCACTCGTCACCGCCAGCACGGCGAGCAGAAGGTTCACTGAGTGCCCCACGCTCGCTCGAGCTGCAGCGCGACCAGCCGAGCGGTGTCGCGCCCATATCGAGTGGAGATGTCCTCGAGCGCCTCGTCGAGCGCCAACGCTGGCAGCTCGGCACGCGGAGGTGGGAGCAAAACGTCGGCTCGCTCGCCTGATGGAGAGATGAGCGCGAGCCCCGAACGAGTCACCACCGTGCCTTCGGTGAGGCCGGTGACCCGCGACCGCAGGGTGCGCGAGTAGGCGTCGACGATGAAGGCGGCCGCGAGCTCGTCGACCCCGTCGGCGAGTGGGAGCGCGATCAGTTGCTTCCCCGCATGCCACAGCTCGTTGCCCACCCCAGCCCAGACTTCACCCTGGGGCCGAAACGCGTCGGAGTCGTGCGCCTCGTCCCATCGCTCGATCCCCACGTCCTGCGCGACGGCGCGCGCCTTGGCCGTTCCTCCGATGGCCTCGACGAGGGCGAGTGCGAACGGCAGCGACGCGGTCACCCCGGTCGTCGTCGACACCTGGCCGTCGACGACGTAGCGCCGGTCACGGACCCAGGTCATCGTCGGGTGTTCACGAATGAGCTGATCGAGATCGGCCCAGTGCCCGGTGGCGCGCCGCCCATCGAGGAGACCTGCGTTCGCCAACACCAGCGAGCCGCTGCAGACCCCTGCGATGTGTGAGCCCCGCGCGAGCCGCGATCGCAGCCAGGCCAGGAGCTCGGGGTTCGACGACGCATGGAGAGCGCCGACCAGCACGTAGTCGATCTCCCGGTCCTCGAGGTCCGAGAAGGACGCCTCGACCTCGACCTCCATCGCCGGAAGGAGCCGCACCCGCCCACCCTGCGGCGACACCGAGACGACGTCGGCGACGCCGGAGCGCTCGAGCACTCCGTACGGAATGACGAAGTCGGTGATCTCGGTGCCCTGTGGCTCGCCGACGACGACGACCAGCGGGCGACCTGCTCTCCGCGGGGCCAACGCAGCGACGGTGGCGGCGTGTTCTCCTTCGAGGAGCGGGGCTGGGGCGCGGCCGTCGGCTTCTGGAGTCGGGAAGCAACCGACGAGGAGCAGCGTGAAGGACCAGCGGAGCATGCTCGAAAGAGTGCGGTTGCTCCTGCGTGGCAGCAATGACAAAGGAGCCGCAGTTTCGGCCATGGTCTCCCTTCGCCCCAGGCTGGTCGTCATCGTCGTGTTCGATGGCGTGCAACCGCTCGACGTGACCGGTCCGATGAGTGTGTTTCAGGCAGCCGAGGTGCTTCGGCCGGGCAGCTACCGAGTTCAATTGGCCTCTCCGCACGGGGGCGAGGTCGCGAGCAACGCGGGGGCAGTGTTCGCACGGGTGCTCCGGCTCAGCGCGGTGCGTGGGGCCATCGACACCATCATCGTGACTGGGGGCAGCGAAGAGGGCCTCCGCGCGGCCATCTTCGATGACGGAGTGCGCGAGTGGCTGGCGACCAACGCGCCGCGTGCACGACGGGTCGGGAGCGTCTGCACCGGAGCCTTCGCGCTCGCAGCGGCTGGGCTGCTCGACGGTCGGCGCGCGACCACCCATTGGCGCTCGTGCGCCTGGCTCGCCGAGCTGTGCCCGCGCGCTCAGGTCGAGGCCGACGCCATCTTCACCATCGACGGTCCGGTGTTCACGTCAGCAGGAGTGAGCGCCGCGATCGATCTCGCGCTCGCCTTGGTCGAGCGTGACCTCGGGAGGAAGGTCGCGGTGGAGGTCGCCCGCCAATTGGTCGTGTTCCTTCGGCGACCTGGAGGACAGTCGCAGTTCAGCGCCGGGTTGGCAGCACAAGAAGGGGCAGGGGACCGGGTGTCCGAGCTCATCGCGTGGGCGACCGAGCGACCTGACGCGGACCTCCGAGTGCCCGCCCTCGCCAAGCGCGTCGCGATGAGCGAGCGCCACTTCGCCCGCGTCTTTCGCCGCCAGAGTGGCCAGACACCAGCCCGCTTCGTGGAGCAACTGAGGCTCGATCGCGCTCGGCTGCAGCTCGAGGAGTCCGACCGCTCGCTGTCTCAGGTCGCCTCGGCGAGTGGCTTCGGCTCGACCGACACCCTCACCCGAGCGTTCCGCCGACATCTGGGTGTGACGCCCGCGGAGTATCGAGAGCGATTCTCCTCGAGCCGATACCAGCTCGCCCGTTCTCGAGGTTGAGGGTGACGCCTGCTTCGCCGCGGGTCTCGTCGCTGACCGATTTGTGACAGCCGGTCAGCCATTCTTGGCGAGCGCGCCCTTGAGCGCGAGCTGGACGGCCATGTGGTCCTCGACCTGCTGCCGCTTCTGCAACGCAGCCCTCGTCTTCGCGGTCTTCACCTCACCCAGCGCGTCGGCGGCGTAGTACCGAACGTCGTCGCTCTGATCGTCCAACGCGGTGATGAGCGCATCTTCCGCCGCGACCGCGCCGAACATCGAGAGCGCCAAGGCCGCCTCGGCACGCACCGACCCTGCGCCATCTTTCGACAGCGCGCTCACCAACGCCGGCACCGTCGCCTCGAGCTTGAGCACGCGGAGCCCCAACGCCGCCTGCTGCCGAGTGCGTTCCGGTTGCTTGGGGTCGGTGAGCCGCTTGGCGAGCACCGTGCCGCCATCGAGCTTCAGGAGCGACTCGACGGCTGCGTTGCGAACGTCCTTGTCACGGGAATCGAGGGCCTTGAGCAAGGTGTCGATGGCGTGGGGATCCCTCGAGGCGCCGAGGGCGGCGAGGCTCTTGGGGGTGTTCTTCGGAGAAGCGTTCTGGAGCGATGCCATGGTGACCCTCAGTTGTCCTGGAAGCCGTCGGTCATGAAGTGCTTGTGCTTGTCCTTGGGGCCTTCCTTGTTGATGGCCTCGAGGTTGGACTGGATCTCGTTCATGCTCTTGCCGCCCTCCAGCCCGTCCACCATCGTGAGCACGTCGGCCGAGCTGGTGCTCCACGAGAGCTCGGTGTTGGCGCCGACGATGTCGAGGTTGCTCGAGTCCTTGTTCTTGGGGATCGACCGCAGATCGTCGACGTAGTGCTTGGTGTTGCAGCCGTCGAAGAACATGAGCTGGTAGTCGTTCGTCATCTTCGCCTTCTTGAGGTCGTTCTCCCCGAGGGTGGCGTAGTTGGCGACGGTGGGCTTGCCGATGACGTAGTTGCCGTCGGCCTTGTGCTTGTCGTCGAAGTCAGGGCCGGAGCCCACGCGCCCGTGGCCGCTGTACATCACCACCTCCGACTCATTCATCGCCTGGGCGAACTTCTGCTTCGCGTTCGGCGTGTCGGGGGTGATCACCTGCACCACGCCCTGCACGTCCTTGCCTTGGTGCTGGTAGGACTTCACGAAGTAGGTGCCGTCGCGATCGACCTTCGCGGGGTCGATGCCCACCTTCTTGAGCTCGTCGTCGCTCGCCGTCTTGACGTCGAAGGGCTTGTAGCCGCGCTGCTCGAGGCCATCGAGGGTCTGCTTGATCTGCTTCTTGTGGTTGCCGTCTTCGTCGTAGCCGATGGCGACGGTCGTGTTGAGCACCCCGTCGGCGTAGAGCTTGTCGTACGCGGGCGACTTGAGCTTCGAGGCCGCCGCCGCGTCGAGCTTCTCGATGGTCTGCGCATCGAGCCGACCACTCGGAGGATCGATGCCCGCCTTCTTCTGGAACGCGACGAGCGCCTTCTTGGTCTCTCCGCCGAAGTCGCCGTCGGCGCCGTAGGTCGGCAGCTTGAAGCCCGCGGTCTCGAGCGCCTCCTGCATCTTCTTCACCGATTCGCCCTTCGCGCCGGGCGCCAGGTCCATCTCGCCGCGCGCCACCTTCTGGAGCGTCTCGTCACCCTTCATCGGAAAGCTCTTCGGCGACGGCTCGACGCTGTTCGCCGGAGCCGCCTGCACCGCCGCCGCGCCGCTCGTCGTGCCGGCCTCGAAGGTGTCTTTCACCTGGGGCTGCTGCGGCTGCGCGACCGGAACGGCCTTCGCGACCTCTTTCGCCGCGTCGGTGACGGCCTTCTGCACGGTGTTGAGAATGGAGGTGCCTGCGCGGCGGGCGGAGTCGATCAAGGACATGGGGGCTCCCAGCGTACTGCGTTCACTCAATGACGCCGCTGTCGGCCACGGTGGGACACCCGCACCTCCGAGAGTCGCCGAGCACGTTTCACGAGGTCGACGCGGGGCGCTCGCGGGTTGAGCCAGTTCGCAACTTTGGCCGTAATATCAAGCTGTTCAAGGCGACTTTTCGCCCAACTCGATCTTCACCGGGGCCCCTTCGACCACCCGGAACGCGAAGCCGGCCGCCTTCCTCTCTGCGAGCAGCGTCGCGATCGCCTCCGTCGCCTTCGGCCAGGTCTTGCCCTTGTTCGCCTTTGCCTTGCCCCAGACCTTGCGCCGCTCGCTGTCGATCTCGTCGATGCCGTAGGTGAAGACGACGTCGTAGCGATCCTTCGCGGGTCGCGAGTCGAAGAGGAACTCGAGCGTCTCGCGATCGGGGTTGCCGTAGTCGCCGTTGCCCGAGAACACGTAGGTGTCGGCGACGACGTTCTCGAAGAGGTCCTTCGCGGCGTTCCGCACGCTCCCGTGGTGCGGCACCTTGAAGACGTCGACCTTCAGCGGCGCCAGCTTCGCCTTCTTCAGGGCGGCGACGATGAAGTCTCCGCGCGCGTCGCCGGTGAGGAGCAGCTTCTTCTTTCCCGAGGTGACCAGGCACACCAGGCTCGAGAGGTTGGTCACGCTGTCGTCGACGTAGGCCGCGAGCGCGGCGGTGAGGTGCCTCTCGGTGAGGTACGCGTCGAACTCGGCCTCGAGCGCCTTGATCTGCTCCTGCGTCGGCCCGAGGATCCGCACCGACAGCTCGTCCAGCTTCGCCGGCTTGCTCGCGTCGCTGATCAGCGCATTGAACGGACTGTTCAGCTTCGAGAGCGCGCCCGGGTTCGCCGCGCGGATCACCTCGTAGCTGTTCCGCAGCGCACGCCCGTCGGCCTGGCCCGCGAGCACCGCGGCGATCTCCCGGGTGGTGCGCGCGGCGTCGTCGGCCGTCTCCTTCGGGTACTTCTTCTTCCGCGCCGCGAGCAGGTCCTTCGTCACCGAGGCATCGAGGGAGGCGCCGTTCGCGCTCGCCGTCACCATCGAGGCGAGCGTCTTGAAGTAGGCCCCTCGCTCGTCGCCGACGATGTCGTTGAAGGTGTTGTGCCAGAGCCGGCGCGGCTGAAATGGCACGTGGCCGTTCTCGATGTCGCGGAAGAGCTTGCGAATGCCGACGACATGGTCGTTGTCGACGTGGCTCACCATCACCCAGTCGAGCACCAGCGTGGGCGTGCCGCGCTTCGCGAGCAGCTCCCGGAGCCTCGGCTCGAGCGTGTCGTCGTAGACCGTGCCCGGGCCTCCATCGATGACCGCGAGCTTCGGCTTGGCCTTGGTGCCGTAGTGGAGCAGCAGGCAATCGCCTTCCTGGGCGGGCAGCACTTCGAGGGTGAAGAGCACGTGCAACCTCCGTCAGATGGACTGGAGCGCGCGGAGCACGTCGACCAACCCGTGCCCCTGGAAGTACTTCTCGCGGCCGAGATCGGTCGCGGTCTCGAGGAGAATCTGCTTCACCCTCGCCGCGTTTCCGACGAGCTCCCGATGCCGGGAGAGCAGCATCGCCGCGGCGCCGCTCACGAAGGGCGCCGCCATGCTCGTCCCATCGAGGTCCGCGTCGGCGAGCCCTCGCACTGGCCCGCGAATCTTCTCTCCCGGCGCAACGAGGTCGGGCTTGGTGCGGCCGTCTCCCGTGGGCCCGCGGCTCGAGAAGTAGCTCACTCCATAGGTGTGCGGCTTCGCGCAGTGGGTCGCGCCGACGGTGATGACCTGCTGGGCGTTGCCCGGGTCGGTGATGGAGCAGAAGACGAAGTTGCCGAAGCCCAGGTCCTCTTCGTTCCAGCCGCGATTGCCCGCCGCGGCCACCACCACCGCTCCACTCGCCGCCAGCCGGTCGCAGGCCACGCAGACGGGCGTCGCACCGCAGCCGTAGTTCTTCACCTCGTGGGGGATCGACATCGACACGTTCACCCCGTGCACCGCTGGCCGGTTGCGACCCGCGCGCTGGTTGAGCCACTGAATGAACTCGAGCGCGGCGACGAGGGCGAACTCGGTGGCCTCGAGATCGCCCGGCACCAGCACCCGAAAGTCCATCAGGTTGATGTCGGGACACACGCCCTGGAGCAGCACCCGCTCCTCGAGCTGGCCGTCGCCTTGCCGAGGGCTCAGCCGCCGCCAGTCCGCGCCGAGCGTTCCAGCGACGTGGGTGCCGTGGTCGGAGGCGAGCGTTCTCCCATCGTCACCGTTCAGGCGAATGAGCGGCTCGATGGCGCCCCAGTCGGGCTGGAGGTCGTCGCCGAGCTGCGACGCCACCTGCCGCAGGCGCTGGGTCGCGTCCTTGCGAAACGCCTTCTCCTTCGCCGCCGGCTCGTTGCGCAGGGCCCAGAGCGTGTCGACGAGCTCCTTCACCGTCGCCCCGCCGTCCTTCGAGCTCTCGAACGCGCTGACGAGATCGAAGTTGCGGATCCGATCGATCGCGCTGAAGTCGTAGGTGCGCCGCACCCGGCTCGGTCGATCGGCGCCTCCCGACGCGGCCGTCAGCGGCCCCGAGGAGTGATCCTTGAAGGCCGGGTGTTCGGTCGCGATGCCCGCGTCGATGATCGCCCAGGTGATCTCCTTGCACGAGACGTTGAAGAGCCGGGTCGCGGCGTCGGCCTTGATGGTCGAGAGGCCCGGCTGCGGCAGGCTGGCGAGCGAGGCCCGACGGTTGAGGAAGACCCGCTGCACGAGCACTGGCGGAGGTGGCTCTCCGTCACGCTCGCTCGGCTCGGGAGGGACGAGCGTTCGCGCGTGGGCGAAGAGGGCAGGGGCCATCGGCCGGGCGATGACGTTCACCGCCGACTTGGCGATGACCGCGGCCTTCGAGGCGACCCAGCCGAGGAACTGCGCGTGCGAGGCCTCTTCCTGGTGGAGCGACGCGGGCACGAAGCCAGGGTTGCGATGCACCTCGTCGAAGAGCCCGATGAGGCCGGCGAGCGGGGCCGCGTCGATGATGCGCCAGTGCGGGTACTTGAGCCGCTGCGGCGACGGCACGCCCTCGTCGGCGTCGACCATCTGGCGCCGCATGACGGTGAGCTGATCTTCCTGCGCCTGGCCGAGCTTGATCTCGATGGCGCGGCGGAGCGCGTCGGGCAGGTTCATGCGGGTCTGCGCCGAGCGCCTGAGCGCCGAGAGGTTCTTGTCGTTCCACCACTGGCTGAGCGGCAGCACCACGTCGAGCAGCTCGTCGAGCTGAATCGTCGCCGCGACGTAGCTCTCGAGCGGAGAGATGGTCGGCCGAGGCCGCGCCTTCTTGCCCTTCCGATACTCGGCGAGCGCGTGATGCAGCCCGGCCGCGAGGTGCACGGTGCTGACGCCGTCGGTGGGCGCGATGAGCACCCGGTGCGCCGCCCAGGGATCGGCCGCGAAGGCGAGCCAGACGTCGAGCACGATGCCGCCGTCCTGACAGAAGCGCTCCGGTTGGCCCCGCCGGGTCTGCCCGAGCAGGAAGTACTCGATGAGCTGCCGCGGAATCGCAGGTCCCTGCCGTCGCCGCCGTGTCGCCATGGCCCCTCCCGCGGCAGATGCTGCCCCGAGGGTCGCGCGAAGTCATCTCTCCCAGACGCACCGAGGAGGGCCGGGCGCGTCGACCAGCGAGCGTCAGCTCCGCTCGAGCTTCCGGTACTTGATCCGCTTCGGCATGAGCGCGTCGGCGCCGAGGCGCTTCTTCTTGTCTTCCTCGTAGTCCTGGAAGTTGCCCTCGAACCACACCACCCGCGAGTCGCCCTCGAACGCGAGGATGTGCGTCGCCACGCGGTCCAAGAACCAGCGATCGTGGCTGATGATCACCGCGCAGCCGGCGAACGACTCCAGGCCTTCTTCGAGCGAGCGCATCGTCTCGACGTCGAGATCGTTCGTCGGCTCGTCGAGCAGAATGAGGTTGCCGCCTTCCTTGAGCAGCTTGGCGAGGTGCACCCGGTTGCGCTCGCCACCCGAGAGATCCTTCACCCGCTTCTGCTGATCAGCGCCCTTGAACGCGAACCACGAGAGGTACGCGCGCGACTGCACGATGCGCCCGCCGAGGTCGAGCTGATCGAGCCCGCCGGAGACTTCTTCGAACACCGACTTGTCGCCCTTGAGCGCTTCGCGCGATTGATCGACGTAGGCCAGCTTGACGGTCTCTCCGACGAGGAGCTCGCCCGCGTCGGGCTTCTCCTGGCCCATGATCATTCGGAAGAGCGTCGTCTTGCCCGCGCCGTTGGGGCCGATGATGCCGACGATGCCGTTCGGCGGGAGCTTGAAGTTCAAGTCGTCGAAGAGCAGCCGATCGCCGAAGGCCTTTCGCACGCCCTTGGCCTCGACGACCTTGCCGCCGAGGTTGGGGCCGGGAGGAATGAAGATCTCACCGGTCGACTGCTTGTTCTTCTCGCGCTCGTAGTCGGCGCGCATCTCTTCGTAGCGCTCGAGGCGGGCCTTCGACTTGGCTTGCCGCGCCTTCTGGCTCGACGAGACCCAGGACAGCTCGCGCTCGAGGAACTTCTGGCGCGCGGTCGACGACTTCTCTTCCTGCTCGAGGCGCTTCTTCTTCTGATCGAGCCAGCTCGAGTAGTTGACCTTCCAGGGAACGCCCTCGCCGCGATCGAGCTCGAGGATCCACTGGCAGACCTCGTCGAGGAAGTAACGGTCGTGGGTGATGCAGACGATGGTGCCCGTGTAGTCGCGCAGGTGGAGCTGCAGCCACTGCACCGACTCCGCGTCGAGGTGGTTGGTGGGCTCGTCGAGGAGCAGCAGGTCGGGCTTCTCGAGGAGAATTCGGCAGAGCGCGACCCGGCGCTTCTCGCCACCGGACAGCTTGGTGACGTCGGCGTCGCCGGGCGGCAGGCGCAGCGCGTCCATCGCGATCTCGAGCTTGCGGTCGAGCTCCCAGCCACCGGCGGCGTCGATGGCGTCTTGCAGCTTCGCTTGCTCGGCGAGCAGGGTGTCGAAGTCGGCGTCGGGCTCGCCAAGCTTGTTCGAGACCTCGTCGAAGCGCTTGAGCAGGTCCTTCACCGGCTTCACGCCCAGCTCGACGTTGCCCTTCACGTCGAGGGTCGAGTCGAGCACCGGCTCCTGCGGGAGGAAGCCGACCTTCGCCTTCGGGTCGGGCCGCGCGGTGCCCATGAACTCGGAGTCTTGCCCCGCCATGATGCGCAAGAGCGTCGACTTGCCCGCGCCGTTGGGCCCGATGACGCCGATCTTCGCGCCAGGGAAGAAGGACAGCCAGATGCCCTTGAGGATCTCCTTGCCGCCCTTGACCTTGCGGAGGTCCTGCATGGTGAAGATGAAGTTCTCGGCCATGCGGAGGGGCGTAGTCGGACCCGCCCGGCGAGGCAACGAGTCAGCGGCCCCGTTCGCTCAACGGTTCCTGCAGGTGCCGGTGTCAGTCACCGACGCCCCCGCCGGCTTCTCGCACTTCTTCTTCACCCCGGAGCCGTCGGCGCAATCGCTCGCCTCGTGGCAACAGCTCGGAGCGGTGCAGCCCAGGCTGACCGCCGCGGTCGACTGGGTGCCCACTGCGATTCGCTCCACCGACAACAAGACGTTCTTGCAGCTGTAGTCCTCGCACACGTCGTCGGTGGCCGTCATCGAGTCGTCGCACTGGGCGTTCCGGGTGCAGTAGCGCTCTGGGTAGACCGTCTCGCAGGCGTAGCGGAACAACCCCTGCTGGGTGGCTGCGCCCTTCTTGCACTTCGCCGTGGTGCCCGGCTCGGTGATGGGGCACTGCGCGTCGAGGCAGCAGCGAGAGACCGGGTCGCAGCTCGTCGGCACGTTGCCGGTGAAGGGCGTGCAGGCGTTGCGCACCAGGGCGAACTTCACCGTGCCCAGCTCGAAGGTCTCTCGCAGCAATTGAACTCCGACCACCTCGACGACCGCGCCGATCGACGGGGTGAAGCCGACGTCGAGCGACCGGCAGAGCTCACCCGAGGGAGGACTGCCCGACGCCGTGCTGCTCAGCTTCGCCTCGGCGAAGGCCTTGAGATCGACCGTCGCCCCGACGATGCCCAGCGCCTTCACGTCGAGCCTCGGCAACAGGTAGGCCTTGGCGTTCACCCGCCCCTGGAAGGTCACGTTCGGCCCGAACTCGGTGAAGGTCGATTGGCTCTCGTCGATGGAGTACCAGTCGAGCCGGTCGGAGTAGCCGAACCCGACCTCGAGCGATTGCGTCGCGTCGAAGCCCTGCTCGACCGTCAGGTCCGCCTCCGCCGAGACGTTGAAGCCGGCGAAGAGTGAGGGGTTGATGGTGATGGGAATGCCCCCGACGACGACGGGAATCTCGGGCCCTTCCCAGATGCGAAACTCCCGCCCTATCGCGCCGTTGGCGACGATCGCCCGCAGCCGCGCATGGAGCGACTCTTCCGCCGAGCCACCGACCGACAGCTCGAGCTTGTCGAGGTTGGCGACGCCAGAGTCCCACTCGAGGATGAAGTCGATCCACGCGCCGAGCCTGAACTTGCACTTCGTCAGCTCGAGGGTGATCTGCCCCACCCCCACCTGACCCGGCAGCGGAGGGAGTACCCCGTCGATGACCGTGCCCGCGCAGTTCGAGGGCCCGAGGCTGAACTCGAGCGGCTGCTGCTTCTTCCCCGGCTCCCCCGTCAGCGGCGCGCCGGTCATCGACGGGTCCTGGAGAAAGATGCGGGTGCGAATTCGCCCTCGCGAGAAGGCCTCCTTGAGCTTCACCGGCGACAGCTTCATCGACACGGTTCGGCCCGAGCGCGTGAGCTCGTCGACCCGGTGCAGGAGCGGCGGGCGGTCTCTCCGGCCGCGGTACAGAATCGACCCGACCTTCACCCGCTCGGGAGGATTGACGCCTGGCTTGAGTTGCACGGTCAGCGTCTTGGTCATCTCGTCGAAGCTCGCCGACTCGATGCCCGCCTTCGCCTCGTCGTCGATTCGCACCGTCTCCGCCTTCGGCTCGAGACAGTTCTGCCGTGGGTCGTTCGGGTTGCAGCTGAGCGCCGCCGGCACGTCGTCCCACTCGTTCGTCTGCACCGCGTAGGGATCGTCCTGCTTGGTTGGACCACACGCCACGACCCCAACGACGAGCCAGCACCTCAACAACACGCGCATGAAAATCCTCCTCCTCGACGGTAACACGCGACCCGCACGCGAGTTGCGCGCCTCACCGCGCGGAGGTGGCCAATTGTGGCATTCTCGGCGTCCAGGTGATCACCGAACACGACGTCACCCTCGACGGCGTCCGCTTCCACTACGCGGTGTGTGGCGAGGGGCCGCCGGTCGTCCTGGTGCCGGGGCAGTCGTTCTCCTGGCACAGCTACCAGAAGGTGATGCCGGCGCTCGGGAAGGGGCACCGCGTCTATGCCCTCGACGTGCGGGGGCACGGCAAGAGCGAGCGCACTCCGGGCGCCTACACGTTCTCTCGCTGCGGAACCGATCTGATCGACTTCATTCGCGAGGTCGCGAAGGCCCCGGCGCTGGTGAGCGGCAATTCCTCGGGCGGGCTCTTCTGCATCTACGCCGCCGCCAACGCGCCCCAGTGGGTTCGAGGCGTGCTCGCCGAAGATCCTCCGCTCTTCTCCACCGAGTGGCCGCGCATGCGCGACGACACCTGGGTGCACGACTTCTTCACCCACGTGGTGAAGACCTTGCCCGACCTCGCTCAGTTCTTCTCGACGCTGAAGCTCCCGACGAAGCCGGGGAAGAAGTTGATGAACTTTCCCCGGCCGCTCGCGTGGATGCTCGGCGTGGCGATTCGACGGCACCAGCGGCTGAATCCCGGGCAGCCGGTCGATCTCCCCTGGCTTCCGATGCACGTGCGGCTCTTCGTGAAGGGCCTGTCCGAGTACGACGTCGGCTTCACCCAGGCCTGCGTCGATGGGTCGATCTGCGACATGGATCAGCAGGACTGCACCCGGCGCGTGCGCTGTCCGATGATCCTCCTCCAGGCGTCCTCCTTCCGCGACCCGGAGCTCGGGCTCGTTGGCGCGATGGATGACGACGACGTGAAGCTCGCGAAGTCGCTCAAGCCCGATCTCGTGGTCGAGAGCTGGCCCAAGCCGCACGTGGTCCACCTCGCGGCGCCGAGAGAATGGCTCGCCTTGTTCGCGCGCCTCGAAGCGATGACCTCCGACGTGGCGGGGGGCTGAGCGCGTCACCTCCGGGTTCCAGGCAGAGGGGGCAGCTGCGATTCTTGGGTCTCATCGGGTAGAGCCCGCGCATGGTCTCCGTCGCGTTGCTCATTCTCGCTGCACCGCCCTCCGCCGGTCAGGCCCAGACGTTCGCGCAGCAGATGTGTGAGTACTACGCGAAGGCGCTCGAGACGGCGAAGGCCGGTGACCAGGCGCTCGCGGCCAACGATGCCCGCACCGCCCAGCGGCAGTTCTCCGCGGCCTCGAGCCAGCTCTCCAAGGGCGCCGATCAACTCCAGCGCGCGAAGGGTGTCGGCTCGTTCTCCGACGACCTGAAGATCAAGTGCAGCGCCGGCAGCTTCACCGGAGCGACCCTCGCCAAGGCCTTCTCCACCAGCGCCAAGACGTTCGAGGCGAAGGCGCAGAAGGCGGCGGCGGCGCCCGCGACCGTCTCGGAGAAGGACAAGGCGCGCGCGCTCGCGTCGATTGGGTCGACGCTCGAGCAGGTCGAGAAGCTCGAGCGTGACGCCGCCGCGGAGGCGGACCCCAAGAAGGGCCTGCGAAACCTCGAGCTGTGCACCAAGACCTTCCAGTGGGTCCTCGACTCCATCGAAGGTCTCCGCAAGCGCACGACCTTGACGAAGAAGGACACAGTTCCGCTCGCGAAGGGCGCCCAGCCCATCGACGCGGTGGTGAAGCGGAGTCGCGCCGGAGTGGAGCGGTCGACCGCCGCGCTGACCAAAGCGCGCGCCGAGGTCGAGAGAGTGGAAGCCGCGGCGAAGGCCCAAGCGAAGGCAGACGCGGCGAAGGCAGACGCGGCGAAGGTCGCCCAGGCGTCCAACGCCAAGCCGGCCGTCGGCAAGTCCTCGGGGAAGAGCTCTCCGAAGCCGGTCGCGGACGAAGAAGCGCCTCCACCGCTCGCCCGGACCGACTACGTCACCGCAGCCACCTTCGCCGCCGGCAGCTGCAACTTCGGCAACTGCGCGAAGAGCGGCTGGGACTCGCGCGGCAACCGCACGAGCTGCAACTTCGGAGAGTGCCTCAAGCACGGCTGGGAGACGGTGCACGCGTCCGGCGAGGTGAGCGTGACGAGCTGCAACTTCGGAGACTGCCTCCAGCACGGCTGGGAGACGCAGCACCCCGACGGCGAGGTGAGCCGCACCACGTGCAACTTCAGCGATTGCAGCAAGAACGGGTGGGAGACCGACACGCCCGCAGGCGTCGCGCAGACGAGCTGCAACTTCGGCGAGTGCTTCAAGAACGGCTGGGACACCTCGCTCCCAACTGGCGGGAGCGTTCGCTGCTCCTGCGACTTCGAGGACTGCCTGGGGAACGGCGCGAGCTGTGACTGAAGGCTCTACGGCCCGACGATGTCCGGGCGCACCACCGAGAGGCACGCTGGACACGAGAGACTGAAGCGCACCGCGCCGGTCTGCTGATCGACGCCCACGCAGGTGCCGCCCCACGAGGGAATGTCGGCGCGAACCGAGCCATAGCCGTACGCCCAGAGCGTGCCGGCCACTCCGCCGTCGGGGAAGAGGAGCTCCGCCTGGCACGGCCCGCTCGAGAGCGGCCTCGTCCGCCACATCTCGAACTGCGAGACCCCACAGGTCGACCGCTCGAAGGTGAGATGGGTGAGCAGCGGGCAGGTCATCTGGTTCAGGCAGGACGTCTGCGAGCCGCAGGTGAGGCACATCGGCGTCGTCGCGTCGCAGAGCCGGCCGCCCGCGCACTCGTAGACGCACCGGCCGAGCACGCACGACCAGCCACGCCCGGGAGCGGTCGCACAGAAGGCGTCACTCGAGCCTGCGTCGCGTCCCGCACAATCGGACGCCTGGGCACATCGGGCTGATCCGCCACCCGTCACGCCTCCGCCCGTCACGCCTCCGCCCGTCACGCCTCCACCCGTCACGCCTCCGCCCGCCACGCCTCCGCCCGTCACGCCTCCGCCCGTCACGCCTCCGCCCGCCACGCCTCCACCCGTCACGCCTCCACCCGTCACGCCTCCCGCCACGCCTCCACCCGTTACGCCTCCGCCCGCCACGCCTCCGCCCGCCACGCCTCCGCCCGCCGCGCCTCCGCCCGCCACGCCTCCGCCCGATGCACCGCCGTCTTCACTCACGGGCACGAAGCACTGACAGCCAACGGCCGACAGCACGGCGAACACGAGCATCGACCTCATCGGACCTCCGTTGGGAGCTCAGACCACGTCCAGCGAACGGAGGAACCCCCTGCTGACGTTCGTCTCGGTCGGCGAACTCAGTCCGTCAGAAGCAGGTCGTCGCGTACTCGATGGTCAACGTCTGGCCGGGCTGCGGAGTCGCGTTCGGCTGGAACCGAATGCTGTTCGACGCGGCGTCGTACATGTACGCGCTCGGAGGAACGACCTGGCCGTTGATCAGCACGTTCACCTGCTGACCGCCGGTGAGGTCCGGCGTGTTGGTGAGGAAGAACTGGGTCCGGAAGCCGAACGCGGTGCGGCCGAGCCCCTGGAGCGCCGCCGCCCAGTTGGTGTTGCAGATCTCCTCGCGCACGCCACCGGTGCGGGTGATGAGCGACTGGTACCTCGTCGCGGTCCCGCCGTCATAGATGCAGCCCGAGGGTGAGCTCGGAAGGAACGGGCCGATGACCGAGAAGGTGAAGTTCGACAGCCGCGCGAAGCCCTTCACGTTGATGAGCAGGTTCTCGTAGTACGACACCGGCTGGTTCGACTGGTCCTCGGCGTCGGAGACGACCACCACCGCCAGGTTCGCGTCGGGCCGAATGAACCCGGCGTTCGCGCCTGCGATGTTCGGAGAGGTCAGCGCCAGGGTCGCCGACTGGAGCGGCTGCTCGTACGCGCTCCCGACCGTGCCGACCCGCACCAGGTTCTGGAAGTGCGTCTGCACGTTCGGCGTGGTGTTGGTGAGGAACTTGCCACCCGCTCCCGTCGTCTTGAGCACACCGTTGAGGCTCGTGTCGGTCGTCACCAGGCCCATCTGGTAGTCGACCGCCGCCGTCGCGGCGTACTGGATGAACGAGGTGAAGTTGTTCGCCAGGTTCGTCTGCTTGTCGGACATCGAGCACGAGTCGTCGACCACGAGGAGGATGTCGGCGCGCGGCTGCTGGTCCTGCTGGAAGGTGTCGGTCTGCCGGCCGGTCATGTCACCGCGGCCCTGCATCGCCACCAGGTACTGCACCGACTGGCCCGACTGCACGACGTCGAGGGCGACCGCTCCCGAGTCGGAGCCCAGGTCGAGGGGAGAGTACTTGAGCTGCAGCGTCACCGGCGCCGACCCCTGCGCGAGCGTCAGGCCGGAGGTGGGAATGCTGGGGCTCTGCACCAGGAAGAACTCCGGGCACGGCTGGCCGCCCGGGCACGACGGGCCGCCCGCCTGCTGGCCGGCTGCCGCCGCCATCGAGATGCCCCGAATGGTGATGGCCGAGCTGCAGGTGTTGTAGATGCTCACCGTCTTCGGCGGGCTCGAGCAGCGCATGCCCGGAGGCGCCACCGTGCGAACCGTCCCGAAGTCGAGCGGGTCAGGCGTCGCCGCGATGCACGACGGACCGACCGAGGTGCGCAGGTCGACCCGACCCTGCGGGTTCTGCGGGTTCGTCACGTCGAAGGTCACCGTGCCCGCGAGCGTCACCAGCGTCGCCGGCGCCGGTCCTCGCGGCGCGACCCGAACGACCAACTGCCAGCTCTCCTGCGCCCGCAGCTCCTTCTCCATCGGCGGCGTGCCGACGAAGGTGTACGCAGGGTCGCTGCCAGCGGCCATCGCGAAGTTCGAGAGGAAGCAGCTGTCGCCACGCCCGGTGCCGAGGTTGGTGATGGTGACGGGAATGTCCTTCGTGGTGCCGGCGGGCACGATGCCGAAGTTCGCGATCTGCGGCGACACCCGGTAGTTGCACGGCGGCAGCAGCTGCACGTCGGCGGTGACGGTGAGCTTCACGTCCGGCTCGGACGAGTCGTTCGAGTGGATGAGGATCTCGGCGGCCTTCGAGCCCGAGGTGCGAGGAATGAGGCTCACCTGGAGCACCACTTCGTTCTGGCCCGCGACGGGACGAATGCCGGTGCGCGAGTCGTAGCTGCTCGCCAGCGCCAAGGTGAACTCACCGGCCTGGGTGTCCATGCTGGCCGGGGTGATCTCGAACATCGGCGCCACGCCCGTCATCCCCGTCATCGCGTCGACCTTGCCGAGAATGAGGTTGAAGCTCGGGTCGGGGTTCGTCGGCGCCACGCCCACGTTCTGCACGCTGATCCGCCGGGTCACCGGCACCGGGTTGCCCTGGTAGAACGCGACGTGGCCGAAGGAGACGTTCGGCCGCGGCGTCACGCGAATCTTCGGCCCACCGCCGGTGCAGTCGAGCTGAACGGTGCCGCTCGGCGTCTTCCGGAAGCCGGTCTGGAAGCTGATGGTGCCGCTGCGGGGCCCGAGCATCGCCGGCGAGCAGGAGACGCGCATCGGCGTCGGAACGCCGCCACCCGGAATCGTGAGCTTCGTCGCGTCCATGCCCGTGGCGACGACGTGGTCGAAGTCCTGCGGGCTCGAGACGGTGATGGCCGACAGCTCGATGGCCGCCGAGGCGGTGTTGGTGAAGACGACCTGCATCTCCTTCTCGAAGCCCGGCGACACCATGCCGAAGCGCAGGTTCGTCGGGGTCCAGGTGAGCACGTCCTCCACGCCGGTGCCCTTGACGGTGACGCTCTTCTCTTCGCACGAAGGCCCGGCGCCCGAGAGCTTGATGACCGTCTGGTACTCGCGCTGCTCGGTGGGCGCGAAGGTGAACTTCACCGTCGTCTCGCCGTTGGCCGCGACCGCCACCTTGCCCTGCATGGTGCCCTCGCCGAAGCCGAAGGCGCTGGAGTCGCCGCCCTCGTACGCGCCGATGCTGGCCTCGGTCGCCTGGGTGGTGGTGTTCTTGAAGACGAAGGGAATCGCGAAGGCGTCGCCCACCGGCACCTTGCCGAGGTCGATGACCGACGGAACGGAGCAGTCGGCCTGCTCACCCTTCGCGGTGAGGGTGATGTGGGCGGTGCTGGCTTCCTCGAGCGCGCCGTCGGCGTACAGGCGCAGCTTCGAGAAGTACGACGACTTGCCCGGCTTCGGAGTGAAGGTGACGATGAACGGCGTCTCTTCGCCAGGGGTGAGGGTCTTCGCCTCGAAGGCCGCCTGGAACGGAGCGTTGACGTCGAGGAGCGGGGCGATGGAGACGCCGTCGCCCTCGACGTGCGCGAGCGCGGTGAGCGTCAGCGGCCCGGTGCCGACGTTCTTCGCGACGACGACGGTCTGCGCGTTGGCGCCCACCAGCGCGAAGCCGAAGTCGTACTTCGCGTCGCGGTCGACGACCCGGTTGTTCTCCGAGTCCTGCCAGACGATGGCGAGCTCACCGAGCGCCGAGGTGAGGCCGTTGTTGCGCTTGGTGCAGCCATCGCACCCGACCAGCGCCGTCGCCAGCACCGCCACTCCAAAAAGTGACTTCATCGTCTGCATACCGGGCTCCCTCATGGACGCGCAGACCTAGAACAACATCGGGGCGTGGATCCAGTGCCCCACAGTGTGCGCGTATCTCGGATGACACCTGTCGTTTTCAGCTCGCGCAAACGAAGTTTTTGGGAAGAAATTCAATCGCTTTCGAACGTAAGTGGGCCACTCAACCGCGGGGTTTCTGGCGCCTCGACCTCGATCTGCCGCTCGGTGGAGTAGGACGGCTCCGGAGCGTGGGGGCTGGGTGAAGGCATTCTTCTGCCTCGGGGCGCGGAGCTGGCCTCGGCCTTGCTCAATGGGCTCGCATGAACACAAAAACGATGAACACGAGAACGGTGGTCCTGCTGATCAGCTCGATGCTCTTCGCCTGTGGGGTGACCGGCCCCGCGACCAAGGCGTCGCTCGAGTCGCTGTGTGTCGAGAACTGCGATCGGGCGTGGAAGGTCGGCTGTCGAAAAGACCATGATTGTTCGCACTGTGCCGTCGACGCGCGCAGCGCGGAGCGGACGGGCTGCATGGACGAGAGCTCGGCGTTCCAGGAATGCGTCTCGGTGCACCTCTGCAACTCGGCGCCTTGCTACGACGAGGCGGAAGCGGCGAGCCGGTGCAGCGCGAAGACCCAGTGACGTCTCAGCGAGACCTCGGCGCTTCAGACGACGATGCCCGACCACCGTGAGACCCAGCGCGTGGGGTGAAACTCGGGAATCGGGAGCGGCTCGAGGAGCGGCGCTCCGGTGCGCCAGAACGCCTTGAAGGGCTTCTTCACTCCCGTTCGATAGAAGTCGACGAGGTAGGCGAAGTCGCAGGCGGCGTAGTCCGCCAGCCATTGGTCGAGGCCGGTGACGCGAGCGTCGTGAAAGAGCTGCACCGAGTAGCGGCACGCCTCGAGCTCGTACGCCTGCAGCCTCCGGAGCATCTCCTCCGACGGGTTCGGGTACAGCTGGTAGCCAATCTCCCGCGCCTCGGCGCTGACGTTCCACTGCACGGTGTGGCCGAAGAGGTGGGCGACGATGAAGAGCGCGCTCTCGATGTCTTCGTCGTAGTCGACGTGAATCTCGGCGCCGTCGAGGTCGCCGGTGAAGGGGTTGGGCACGTCACGGATGCGAACTGGAATGCCGTAGCGTCGCTCGATGTACGGCTCGATGACGTTGAACGCGGCGCGCAGTTCCTCGTCGGTGGGCATGACGGCTCCATGCCATCGCGAGCGCTCAGGAGCCAGCTCGAGGCGTCGAGCGCGTGGGCGCTACTGGACGAAACGCTGCCCGACGGGAATCGGGTGCCGGTCATTCCGCGGGGAGCCGTTGGGCATGACCCAGCCATGGGAGGCGAGGTCGATGGGGCCGACCTCGAAGGCGCCGACGGCGGCGCTCGTTCCCCGACTCAAGGGCGCGATGAAGACGCCGCGATGCAGGGTGCCGCTCGAGGTGTAGCCGGGCAGCGGGCAGGTGAAGGCGAGGTCGCCGGTGGCGGTGATGCGGTGGAGGAGCGAGCCTCCGTCGCTGGTGTACTCGGTGAAGAGCACCCCGCCGTCGGCCACCATCACCGCGGTGAGGACGGAGGACGACGCGTTGCGGTTCCAGCGGACCCCGCCGTCGTCATCCACCTCGGTGAGGGACTGGTAGCCAGCGACGACGGTGCGCCCGGGGGTGGTGAGGGCCCAGGAGGGGTTACCGCGCGCAAGGACGGGCAGGGGCGCGCTGGTGCCCGAGGGAGAGGACCAGACGAGGTCGGTGCCGGCGAGCAGCACGCGGTCTCCGTCGACGGTGAGGGGCCGGGCCTGGCGAGCGACGGTGCGCACGCTCTGCCCGAAGTCATCGAGGACGAGGCTCTGCTGAATGGGCGCCCAGCAGTCGGCCTGGGTGACGAAGAGCTGGTGAGCGCCGGTGACGAGGGGGAAGTAGACGTGGCCCCACCAGTCGCGCTCCCACACCACCGCGCCGGTGAGTCGGTGGAAGGCGACCGAGTACTCGCGGTGGAGCTCGTAGCCCTCGGTGAGCTGCTCGACGATGACGTCGTTCTCGGCGTACCCGAGGAAGGCCGAGGTGGACCAGACGGCGCCGCCGTCGGAGGCCTGTGGGCTGCGGAGCGTCTTGCCGAGGGTGGTGTCGCGCTCCCAGAAGAGGTGGCCGGTGCGGAGGTCGCGCGCCTGCACCTTCCCTCGCCGGCCGGAGAAGACGAGGCCATTGAGCGGGTCGAGCGCGAGCCGGGCCGAGCAGTTGGGGCAGGCAGGCTCGAGGACGACGCGGAGTCGCTCGCGGCCGTCGAGGTCGAGGGCGACGAGCTCGAGGGGCTCGGTCGGGTCGGAGACGGACGCCTCGGTGAAGTAGGCGACGCCGTCGGCGGTGACGGTGCCCTCGAAGAAGATGCGCTTGCCCGAGGGCGCATGGAGCCAGCGGGCGACGGGCGGGGTCGCCTCGCCTTGCACGCAGCGCTGGCTCACGCAGACGGAGGCGGCGCGGCAGACGTCGGCGGGGGCGCACTCCGAGCCTTCGGGGGAAGCCCGCAGCTCGCAGGTGCCGGCGATGCAGACGTGGGCGGTGGTGCAGTCGTTCGCGCCGCAGCTGGTGCCGTCGGCGACGGGCTCGAGCCCACAGCCCGTGCGCGGGCTGCAGACGGAGGTGAGGCAGGCGTCGGTCGACGGCGCGCAGGTGATGGCGTCATGTTGGCAGCCGAGCGCCTCGAGGCAGGAGTCGGCGGTGCAGGCGTTGCGGTCGTCGCAGTCGCGGGCGGTGCCGAGGCAGACGCCCTGTTGGCAGGTGGCGGTGGTGAGGCAGGCCGAGGAGCAGCTCGTCCCGTCCGCCACCGGCTCGTCGAGGCACTCCCCGCGGGCGGGGTCGAAGCGGCGCGTGTGGCAGGTGGGGGCTTGGTCGCAGGTGGGCACGCGGAGGCCGGTGCCGCGGAGGGCGACCTCGACGGTGGTGACGCCGTCGTCGCGGCGGAGCGTGCCGGTGAAGGCGCCTTCGGTGGTGGGGCGGAAGTGGACGTCGAGGGTGGTGGCGGCGCCGCCTTCGAGGTGAACGGTGGTGGGCGCGGAGAAGGGCGCGTCGACCGAGAGGGTGAGGTCGAGGCTCGAGCGGCTCTCGTTCTGGAGGGTGAGCGGGGCGGTGCGGTCGGCGCCGAGGAAGCCGGTGCCGAGGTCGAGGCTGTCGGGAGCGGCGGTCCACCGGGTGCCGACGCCGACGACGTCGCCGCGCTGGCAGGTCTGGCAGCCGGTGAGGACGAGGCAGAGGGCGAGGAGGCGGTGCATGTCGGCTCGAGGGGGAAGACCCCGCGCGGTCTGCAAGTGGGCAACCAATCGTGCGGCGGCTCAAGCCGTTGGAAACGGGAGGGAGGCCGCGCGGCGCACCTCAGGTTTTCGAGGTTCAGCCACGACGCATTCCTCGCGACCCTTGCAGTGCGTCGCCCAGTGCGCTGGCGCTCGAAAGCGTCCATGGTGGGTGGGTGAACTGGAACGAGGCGCTCGAGGCGCTGGTGCGGCAGAGCCCGGAGGACGACGCGGTCTGGGCGGTGCTCGAGGACTGGACGCTGGAGCAAGGCGACGTTCGGGCGCAACTGGTGGAGCGGGTGCGGGCGGGTGACGAGAAGGGCGTGCAGACGGTGCGGTGGGCGCTCGAGGCGGCGGCCTTCGAGTCGCTCGGGCGGCGCAAGCTGGGCATCCACTCCGAGTGGCGCGCGGGGTACCTCGTGGGCTGCTGGCTCAAGGCGCGTCGGGGCGAGAGCGCGGAGCTGCTCGACTTCGTGCTCGGGCTGCGGTGCGCGCGGTTGCTCACTCGGCTCCACGCCGATCTCGACGTGCCGGAGGATCTGTCGCCGCTCCTCGAGAAGCTCGCCCAGGCGTCGGTGCGGGAGCTCGCCCTCAGCACGTACTGGAAGCCGACGCTGCCGGTGCGGTTCGAGTCGTCGCTCCTGGAGCCGCTCGCGGTGGAGCGCCTGCGCCTGATGGGCCGGGCGATGACGCTGCCGCATGGGCGGGCGCTCGAGCGCCTCACCGAGCTGTGGATCACTCCGGGCTCGCCGGAGGATCTCCGCGTGCTCGTCGACGGGCCGCTCCCTCGGCTCTCCGAGCTCGCGGTGTACGGGCGAACGTTCGCGCACCGGCATGGGGTGAACGTCGAGGCCTTTGGACCGCTGCTCGCGGGCGGGGCGACGCCGGCGCTGAAGCGGCTGCACCTGCGGGAGGTGGACGAGGTGTTCCAGGCCGCCTTCCTCGCCGCGCTCGCGGAGTCTCCGCTGCTCCCGCGGCTCGAGCGGTTCTCGTTCGGGTACGACGCGCTCGTGCTGGAGACCGTGCCGGTGTCGTTGCGCGGGGCGTTCGCCCATCTGCGGTGATGCGAAAACGATTGAAAGTGAGCGGGGCCGCCCACACAGTTCGCGCCTTCCGAACATCTCTGGAGGGGACTGACCATGGCGGCGAAGAAGAAGGCGAAGGCGGCTCCGAAGAAGGCAGGGGCGGCCAAGGCGGCGGCGACTCCGAAGGCGGTCGAGGCGAAGGTCGCGTTGCGGTTGCTCGAGACGCTTCCGCCCATCGACAGCAAGCGGCGGCGGCTCTACCTGAAGGCGTTCTCGGACGATCAGTGCATGGACTGGGGCAGCGCGACCAAGGCCGCCCAGGTCCTCGCCGATGCGGAGCGCTTCATCGGCAGCGTGGCGCCAGTGCTCGCGAAGAAGTCGGTGCCGACGTACAGCAAGCACCGCTTCGCGTGGTTGTGCTCGCTGGTGACCGAGCTCGCCGATGCGGTGAACGCTGATCAGTCCGTTGACGACGCGAAGCTCGATCGGAAGGGCATCTTCGTGCGAGGTGACAAGCTCCGTCGCCGGTTGGCGGATGCGCTCTATGCCGCTGCCCACGGAGACGAGTCCCTCGAGGCCATGATCGCCAGCCGCAACGACACGCCGAATTCGCAGAGCTCGCTCGAGACGAGCCTCGCGGGGCTTCTCCAGCTCGCCACGAACCTCCGTCGCAGCGACGACGGTGAGCTGCTCGCCGATGACGTCGGCCTCACTGCCGAGTTCCTCTCTGGCGTCACCTCGTCGATGGACGCGCTCGAGGCCGCCAATGAGCGGCGGTTCGACGCGGCGGGTGGGAAGGACTCGGCGGACACGAATCGAATCGAGGGCCGGGTGCTGCGAGAGATGAACTTCGCGGCCGGTCTGCTCAAGCGGGCGAAGGATGAGGACCGCACCATCACGCTCCCGCCGCCTGGTACTGCGCTCACTGCCGTGCGGAGCGCGTCTGGCGCCTCGAAGGCGAAAGCGAAGGCGAAGGCCGAGGGGATTCCTGATCCCGATGCGACTCCACCCCCGGAGTCCTGAGGCCGAGGGTCGGGTCAGGCCCGGTGGGTGGTCGGGTCAGGCCCGGTAGGTGGTCGGGTCAGGCCCGGTAGGTGGTCGAGTCAGGCCCGGTAGGTGGTCGGGTCAGGCCCGGTAGGTGGTCGGGTCAGGCCCGGTGGTTGGTCGGCTCAGGCCCGGTGGTTGGTCGGCTCAGGCCCGGTGGTTGGTCGGCTCAGCCCCAATGGGTGGTCGGCTCAGGCCCAAT
>JBPOIJ010000091.1:0-114815 GCA_052034585.1 Myxococcota bacterium | reverse complement strand
TCAGATCTTGGGCTTGGCGGTCTCGTCGGCCTTGGGCTCGCTCTTGGTCGCCTTGGCCTTCTCGGCAGCGCGGCGGTCGCGGCCTTCCTGGAGCAGCTCCTCGACCGACTTCGGCATTTCGGTCTTCGGCACCGGTGCTTCGCGATCGAAGAAGAAGTGCCCGAGCACGGCGCCGCTCACCACGCAGGCGAAGACGATCAGCGGATCCCACGCGAGGAGCATCGCGACGCACCCGCCGATTCCGGCGCCGAGAATCTTCCCGAACATCGAGGTGACGAGCGTAGAACCGGTGCCGCGGTGACCCAAGCGTTCAAGCGTGGTGCGGAGGTTGCTCTCCCCTGTTGGATGAGGCTGAAGCGCGTCCTGGGCGCCACGATCGCGTGTTCCGTCGGTGGGGCGCTGGCCACGGCGTGGTGGATCGATCGCGTGGGGACGACCACGGCTGCTCCAGGGGCGGGCTGTCCCATCGTGGTGCTGGGCGCGCGGGTCGACCCAGGTGGCGTCGCGTCGCCAGCGCTCGAAGCGCGAAGTCGAGAAGGCGTTCGACTCCAGCAGCAGCTCGGTGGCGTGCTCGTGTTCTCCGGAGGCGTGGGCGACCACCCTCCGGCCGAGGCCGAGGTCGGCCGTGCGTATGCGATCGATGCGGGCGTGGATCCGGCAGTGATCGTGACCGAGACGCGCAGTCACTCGACCCGTGAGAATGCGCGGGAGACGGCGGCGCTCCTCCGTGAACGCGGCGCCAGTTGTCTCAACCTCGTGTCCGATCCGTATCACCTCGCGCGAGCCCGCCGGGCGTTCGAGCGGGAAGGCTTCGACGACGTTCACCTGGTGCCGGTGCTCACCGCTCCTCGGCACACGAGCGTCGTGGCCCGTCTCGGCTGGACCGCGCGCGAGGTGCCGGCGCTGATCAAGTTGATCCTGATCGATCGCTGAGTCTCATGCCGCTTCTCCTTCTTCCCAGGAGCGCTACAAGTCCCCCGCATGACGGCACAGCTCATCGACGGCAAGGCGCTCGCGGCGAAGGTCCGTGAAGAGGTGAAGCAGCAGGCAGCCGCGGTCACCCAGAAGTACGGGCGCCCGCCCGGCATCGCGGTCGTTCGGGTCGGTGACGATCCCGCCTCGCAGGTCTACGTCTCCTCGAAGGAGAAGACGGCGAAGGAGCTCGGCTTCGGCTCCTGGCACCACCACTTTCCGGCCACGCTGAGCCAGGGCGAGCTGCTCTCGGTGGTGCAGAAGCTCAACGCCGACGCGGCGGTCGACGGCATTCTCGTGCAGCTGCCGTTGCCCAAGCACATCGACGCCAACGCGATCCTCGCGGCGATCGACCCCTCGAAGGACGTCGACGGTTTTCACGCCCTCAACGCGGGCCTGCTCTTTCAAGGGCGCCCCGGGCTCGTCGCCTGCACGCCGGCGGGCTGCATGCGCATGCTCCAGGAGCTTCGGTACGACGTCGCTGGGAAGAACTGCGTGGTGATCGGCCGCTCGAACATCGTGGGCCGGCCGATGGCGATGCTGCTCCTCAACGCGAGCGCGACCGTCACCGTCTGTCACTCGAAGAGCGACGTGGCGGCGGAGGTGCGGAGAGCCGACGTGGTCGTCGCGGCGGTTGGCGTGTCGAAGCTCGTCAAGGGTGAATGGGTGAAGCCGGGCGCGATCGTGATCGACGTCGGCATGAACCGCGGCGCCGACGGGAAGCTCTCCGGCGACGTGGAGTTCGAGGTCGCCAAGGAGCGCGCGAGCTGGATCACTCCGGTTCCCGGAGGCGTGGGGCCGATGACGATCGCCATGCTCATGCACAACACCGTCGTCGCCGCGACCGCGCGGCTCTCGCGCTGACGAACCGGCCCGACTACGGAATCGTCGGCATTCCGAGCTGGCCGAGCAGGCCGTTGACCGCCTTGTTGGCCATCTTGCGGGGAATGATCATCACGAACCCGTCGGTGCCGATGTTCGTCTCGGCCGGGAGCAGGAAGAGCGCGAACAGGCGCGCGAGGAACGTCGGCGCGACCCAGCCTTGAACGGTGAGCTGGGTGCCGGCGAGGTGGCAGACCAACATCATCGGCGCCACGAGGAAGCCGGTGCCCTTCTGGTAGGTGCGGGTGTCGGTGCCCGCGCCCGAGATCAGCTTGTAGCCAGCCGGCCCCGCCCAGGCGTCGATGGTGGCCCACGGTGGACCCGAGACGGTGCCAGTGACGGTCGAGCGCTTCTTGGGTTCTGCGGCGACGATGCTCATGGGGACGCTCCAGCTGAGACGAGTGGAACCGCGCCTTCGCGTCTAGCCCAAGCGGTGAGCGTCTCGGCCTGAAAACTCACCCGGCGCGCGCGCGCAACGCAGTCACGATCATGCGCGACGCCGGGCTGCGGTTGAGCGTGTAGAAGTGAATGCCCGGCACGCCGCGCTGAATGAGCTCCATGCACTGAATGGTGGCGTGCGCGACGCCGAGCTGCATCACCGCGGTCGGGTCGTCCTTCACCTTCTCGAGCTCGAGCTGGAGCCGCATCGGCACGGTGGCGCCGCACATGCGCACGAAGCGGTTGACCTGCTCGACGTTGGTGATCGGCATGATCCCCGGAACGATCGGCACGTTGATGCCGACTCGCCGCGCCCGCTCGACGAAGTCGAAATAGAACGCGTTGTCGAAGAAGAGCTGGGTGATGAGGAAGTCGCAGCCCGCGTCCACCTTGGTCTTCAGGTTGTGGAGGTCGGCCTCTCGCGATGCGGTCTCCACGTGGCCTTCCGGGTACGCCGCGCCACCGACGCAGAAGCCCTGGCCCTGCTGCTGAATGAACTCGACCAGCTCGCTGCCGAAGCCGAGCCCGCCTTCGGTGCGTTGGAAGGTGGCTTGACCCTTCGGTGGATCGCCACGGAGCGCCAGCACGTTCTCGACCCGCGCCTTCGCCAGCCGCGAGAGCACCTCGGCGATCTCCTCCTTGGTGTGGCCGACGCAGGTGAGGTGCGCCATCGCCTCGATCCCGGTGCGCTCCTTGATGTGGGTGACGAGCTCGATCGTTCGATCTCGCGTCGAGCCGCCGGCGCCGTAGGTCACCGAGACGAAGCCGGGCTCCAGCGAGCGGAGATCCTCGAGCGTGTCCCACAGCTGCTTCTCGCCCTCGGGCGTCTTCGGCGGGAAGAACTCGAAGCTGAAGCACGGCTTGGAGGGGTTGAGACGAGATCGAATCTTCACTCGGGCTGTCTGCCAGATGGCTCGCTTCGTTGCACGTGATGGGCGCCTTGACGACGGTCGTTGACATGTCGGTCGCCGAGCGCTCAAACCGCACGCCATGCCACGTCTCACGCCGCTGAACGCCGCTCACAAGAAGCTCAATGGCCGCCTGGTGGACTTCGCTGGGTGGGAGCTGCCGGTGCAGTACGCAGGGCTCATTCCCGAGCACGAAGCGGTGCGCACGAAGGTCGGCCTCTTCGACGTGAGCCACATGGGAGAGATCGAGTTCAAGGGCAAGGGCGCGCTCGAGGCCGCCAACCGGCTCATCACCAACGATCTCGCCAAGGCGACCGACGGGCAGGCGCTCTACTCGGGCCTCCTCAACCCGCGCGGCGGCTTCGTCGACGACATCGTCGCCTACCGTTTTTCCCCGGAGCACATCTTCATCTGCGTCAACGCCGCCAACCGCGAGAAGGACTTCGCGTGGATGAAGGAGAACGCGAAGGGCGTCACTCCGGTCGATCGCTCCGACGAGTTCGCCCAGATCGCAGTCCAGGGGCCGAAGGGCTTCGGGCTCGTTCAGCGGCTCTGCAAGAAGGCGCTCGCCGAGGTGAAGACCTACCGCTTCACCACCGGAGAGGTCGCGGGCGTCGAGTGCATCATCTCGCGCACCGGCTACACGGGTGAAGACGGCTTCGAGCTGTACTGCGCACCAAACCACGCCGAGAAGCTGTGGTTCGCCCTGCTCGAGGAAGGGAAGGGCGATGGCGCCGTTCCCGCGGGCCTCGGCTGCCGCGACTCGCTGCGCACCGAGATGAAGTACGCGCTCTATGGCAACGACATCGACGACGATCACACGCCGCTCGAGGCGGGCCTCGGGTGGATCGTCAAGTTGGACAAGGCCGAGTTCATCGGGAAGGACGTGCTGGTGAAGCAGAAGGCCGAGGGCGTGAAGCGCAAGCTCGTCGGCTTCGAGCTCACCGAGCCGGGCGTGCCGCGCTCGCACTACGCGATCGTGAAGGACGGCCAGAAGGTCGGCGAGGTGACCAGCGGCACGATGGGCCCATCGGTGAAGAAGGCCATCGGCATCGGGTACGTGCCCACTGCGCTCGCGGGCGAGGGCAGCACCTTCCACGTCGACATTCGGGGCCGCCCGGTCGCGGCGAAGGTGGTCAAGACTCCGTTCTACGCACGCGGCTGAACCGTTTCCCTCTCGAGAACCTCTCAAGGAGCACACATGGCGACTGGCGAATACCCGAAGGATCTGAAGTACACGAAGGACCACGAGTGGGCGAAGAAGAGCGGCGCGGCGGTGCAGATCGGCGTCACCTTCCACGCGCAAGACGCGCTCGGCTCGGTCGTCTACGTCGAGCTGCCCAAGGTGGGCACGACGGTGAGCCAGGGAGCACAGTTCGGCGTCATCGAGTCCACCAAGGCCGTCAGTGAGCTCTTCGCGCCGCTCTCCGGCAAGGTGACGAAGGTGAACGACGCCGTCGTCGGCAACCCGTCGCTGGTGAACGAGGCCCCCTACGCCGGTGGCTGGCTCATCGAGGTCGAGCCCTCGAACGCCGGCGAGTTGGACAAGCTGATGGACGCCGACACCTACGTGAAGTCGCTCGGCTGAGCCGTCAGCGCCATTCGTTCCCGAAGTCCGAGAGCTCCTGGAAGAAGGCACCCTCGGACGGGCCGTCGATCAGCGCGTCGACGAGATCCTCGCGCACGATGAGCACCTTGCCGCGCTCCGCCAGGCGGAAGATCTTCCTGGAGCGTGGGAGTTCCTTCTCGTCGATCACCAGGCGTCGAATGCAGTCGGTTCGGTTGGCGCGGAAGGACCAATCCACGTCGGATCGTTTCCGGTCGAGCGGCACGCTCGGGCCCAAGAGGTTTGCGATGAAGATGGGCTGCGGGAGGAGCCGGCCCCGAGCGTTCTTCACGCGAGCAGGGAGAAACTCCCAATCCGCTCCTGAGCTGCGCTCCAGAAACGTTCGCAGCTCCTTCGAGACGAGGAGAATTCCGCAGACGTTTGGAATGGAGTCGGTGAGCATCGTTCCGCGCGTCTGGTCGAGCTGAAAGACGCGCCTCGTGGGCATGATCGCCGAGAGCGGAACGCCCTCCTCGACGAGGTACCCTTCCTTCCAGGTCACCATGAACTCAGGGAGGTTCAGGACCCAGGCGTACCGAGCGTCGTCGTCATGCGTCCACACGTAGTACGAGGCCACGACGGCTCCTCAGGGCGGCAGGCGGAAGGGCGCGTCTTCGAGCACGAACTCGACGGTTCGAAGGAGCCCGAGCGTTTCTTCGTCGGAAGCGCCGAGCGCGACCGCGCGCCGAAGCAGAATCGAAGCGCCGAGGAGGCCTCCCTGCGCGTGGAACTCCTTCGCGACCGCGAGCAGCAGCGCGCGATCGTCTGGAGCCGCCACCAGCGCGTCCAGCTTCGCCGGCTTCTTCTCGGCCCCTTCGAGCCACAACGGACAGCTCTCGGGGAGCGGCGACACCGGCTTGGCGTAGGCGCCCTTGAGGCTCCGCTGAATCAACGCGGCGAGCCCGTTGCCGTGACTCGACTGCGCGGCCGTCCCATCTGCACACGCGCCGAGCACCACCACGAAGAACCCCGGGTTGAGGCCGGCGAGGTCCTTCGACGCCTGGATCTTCGGGAAGCCCTTGGCGACCTTCAGCTCCTTCGGCAACACGAGCGCCTTCTGGAGCTTCTCGGCCTCCGCCTGCGTCTTCCCTCCGGTCGCGATGAAGACCCGGCTGCCCGGGCCGGCCGCGACGATCAGCGCGAGCGCTGCGCCGATCACTCCGCGTCCTCGCCCGAGCCGGTGTTGCGGATCACGAACTCGACCCGCCGGTTGTTCGAGCGGCCGGTATCGGTCTTGTTCGTGTCTGCAGGACGATCGGGCCCGAAGCCCTTCGCCTGCAGCCGGATGCCGTCGACGCCCTGGTGAATGAGGTAGTCCTTCACGGAGTTCGCGCGGCGCTGCGACAGACCGATGTTGTAGTCGCGCCCGCCCTGCGAGTCGGTGTGGCCCTCGACGCGAATGAGCTGGATCTCCGGGTGATCGCGGAGCACCCGCGCCACGTTGTTCAAGAGCGGGAACGAGCGCGCGAGGATCGTCGCCTTCGCAGTGGCGAAGTAGACCTTCTCCATGATCACCAGCTTCTCCTTGGTGATCACCACGAGCTGGCGATCCTTCTCCGGGCAGCCCTGGTTCGAGGCCGGGCCCTTCTCCTCCGGGCAGTTGTCGAACTGATCTTCGACGCCGTCGCCGTCCTTGTCCTTGAGCGGGCAGCCCTCGCGTTCCTTCGGGCCTGGCTCGTCGGGGCACTTGTCTTGCGGGTCTTCCACCCCGTCACCGTCGCGATCCTTCACCGGGCAGCCGTTGCGCTCCGGCGGGCCGGGCTCGGTCGGGCAGTCGTCCTTCGCGTCGGTGATGCCGTCCTTGTCGGTGTCGATCTCGACCACCTTCGTCACCGGGCAACCCTGGTTCGACATCGGCCCCTTCTTGAGCGGGCACTTGTCGTCGCCGTCGAGCACGCCGTCGCCGTCATTGTCGGGCTCGGGGCAGCCGTCGTCGTCGCGGAACTGATCGAGGTCCTCGGGCTCGAGCGCGCACTTGTCGACGCCGTTGGCGATGCCGTCGCGATCGTCGTCGAGGTCGGGGCACTGCGAGGGCGTGTGCGGCCGATCGCTCGAGCAGGCGTCATCCGCACGCAGCGCGACCCCGCCGAGCACTCGAACGGTCGGCGTCCCAGGCAAGCTGCCGAAGCCAGGCCCAGCCACGAGGAACAACTCGACCGGACCGAGCGGGGCTCGCACGCCGCCCAAGAGCTCGAACCCCGCCGGCGTCTGCTCGCCACCGAGGGGAACCAGGGTGTGGAAGGAGCCCTCGAAGCGCACGCCGTCTCCGGTGCTCGAAAGCAGGGCCCGCACGCCGAGCTGGCTGCCGATCTGATCTCGCACCACCGAGCCGCTCGAGAGGGTCACCGCCGAGGGGCGAATGAGCCCGACGATCTCTCCGCCAAAGCGCACCGGCCCGAAGTCACGGCCCGCCGAGAGTTGGGGAAACACGTTCCACCCGCTCTCCACCGCCAGCGCGTTGCCGACACCGAAGGGAAACGCAGTGCCGAGCTGGAAGGCGAGATCGACCGGCGCGTCCGCCAGGAGCCCACCCTTGCGCTGCGACATGATGCCGAGGCGCACCGAGAGCCGGGGCGAAGCGAGGCCGAAGCTGTCGGGCGAGAGCACGTGCGCCGCCTGGCTGAGATCGTCTCCGCCCTGGTACAGCACGAAGGGCAGCTCCAGGTTCGCGGTGAGGAACGAGGTGATGCCGTAGCTCGCCGAGACGTGCAGGTTGAGCCGGTTGCCGACGAGCGCACCCTGCCGCTGGTTGTCGCGGAAGAGCACGAGCGGGTTGTTCTCGTAGTGGAAGGCGATCGACGCGCGGAACTTTCGGGCGGGCAGCAGATCGCCGGTGGCGGCGCCAAGTCCTCCGAGGGGCGCGTCGTTCAAGCCGAAGCGGGTGAGCGAGAAGCCAGGCAGCTGGGTGGAATCTTGCGCCCAGGCCGTCGTCGCCATCAGCGAAGCCACCACCGAGAGCGTCACCGCCGCGCGAGCCGAGATCACTCCCCGCCCCGAGCGCCGGCGTCGCAGCAGCGCGAGCCCGGCCAGGAGCAGCGGCATCGCCTCGAAGCCCGCCGAGCTGCAGCCGAACAGCCCTTGGCCAGCGTATCGGAGCTCCGGCTGGCGAATGGTGAACGGCACGTCTTCGGCGCGCAGGCCGCGGTTGCCCGCGGGATCGAGCGCCTCGGCCGAGACGACGTGGGGCCCGACCTGGAGCACGTTCGCCGGCACTGGGGTCTTCCAACGGCCCTCCGCATCGGCGACGACGAAGGCCTTGGCCTCGCCATCGAGGTAGACCGTCACTCGCGCGCCAGGCTCCGAGGTGCCGCTGATCTCGAAGTCGCGATCGACGTCGAGCGCCGCGTTCCGTTCCGGGGTGATGATCACCGGCGGCTTCGGCGCAGTGGAGTCGACGTTGAACGGCACCTGCACGGTGTCTGGGCCGACGTTGCCGGCCGCGTCGGTCGCGTGTGCCTTCACCTCGTAGCGGCCATCGGCGAGCTGAGTGGGCGGAGTGAACACCCAGTTGCCGTTGGCATCGGTCTGCGCGGTGCCGGCTTCTTGGCCGTTGATGATCACCGTCACCGTGCTGTTGGGCTCGGCCTTCCCCGACATCATCGGCCGCCCGGTGGTGATCACGCTTTCCAGCGTCGGCAGGGTGATCTGTGGCGCGTCGGGCGGCTGGGTGTCCTTCAGCACCGTCTTCGAGTCGCTCCCCATTCCACCCGCGGTGGTCTGCGAGGCGCGAATCGGAATCATCGTGCCATCGGCGAGCGAGGTGACGTCGAGGGTGGTGCTGAAGAGCCCGTTCATGCAGGGCGCAGTGCCCATCACGCTGCCGACCGAGACGCTGACGCTCCCCGCGCTGGTGGTGCAGAAGCCCGACACCTCGTAGCGCGGTGCGCGCGCCTTGTTGATCACCTCCGGGGTCGAGACGATCACCGGGGGGCTCGCCTCGACGAGGAAGCTCCGCGGACTCGAGGCCGGGCCCTGGTTGCCGCTCCGATCGGTCTGCCGGGCGGTGACGGAGTGGGGGCCGGCGCCGAGCGTGCTGGGGCAGCTCCACGAGCCCGTCATCGAGGCGGTGGCCTGACAGACGATCGCCGCGCCCTCGGTCACGGTGACGGTGGCGAAGGGCTCGGCGGTGCCCGAGAGCATCGGCGAGAGCCCGACCTTCATGCTCTCGGCCGGAGCGGCGATCGTCGGGGCGGCGGGCGCGGTGGTGTCGATGGTGAAGGTGCGTGGCATCGAAGGGGTCGACTCGTTTCCTGCGGGGTCGGTGGTGGTGGCGGTGAGCGAGATCTGGCCGTCGGGGAGGGTGGACGAGACACAGCTCCACAGCCCGGTCGCCGGCGTCACCGTCGTGCAGATCACCGTCGTCCCGCGGCTCACCTTCACCGTGCTGCCAGGCTCGGCGGTGCCGGTGAGGCTCGGCGTGGTGTCGTTGATGATCGCCTGATCGGCGGGCCGGGTGAACGTCGGCGACCCGGGGATCTGGGTGTCCTTCAAGGCGTTCCGGGTGTCGTTGCCGGTGCCGGACGGGTTGGTCTGCGCCGCGACGATGGCGACGGCGAGCGAGTCGGGCACCGAGATCGCGTTGATCGTCGCGCTGAAGGCGCCGGCGGTGCAGGGCGCGGTCCCCATGACGGTCCCGACGGTGAGGCTGACGTTGCCGGCTGCGGTCGTGCACGTGCCAGCGACCGGGTACGCCATCGCGTTGCTCGCGTTGATCGGCGTGGGCGTGGCGAGGGTGACGGTCGGCACCGAGGCGACGGTGAACTGGCGCGGACTGCTGGGCGCAGAGAGGTTGCCGCCGAGATCGCGCTGGGTCGCGGTGATGGTGCGGGTGCCGGGCTGGTAGCTCGTCGGGCAGCTCCACTGGCCGCTCGCGTCGGCGGTGACCGAGCAGATCAGCACCGAGCCCTCGCTCACGCTCACCGTCGCGCCGGGCTCCGCGGTGCCGGCCAGGGTCGGGTTGATGCCGACGGTCGCTCCCTGCGCGGGGTTGGTGATGACGGGCGCGCTCGGTGCCGTGGTGTCGACGGTGAAGTTCCGGGCTGGGGACGCGGGCGAGACGTTGCCGACCGCGTCGGTCGCGGTGGCGGTGATCGTCACCGGGCCGTCGGGAATGGCGGACGCCACGCAGCTGAAGATCCCGTTGGAGGGGACGGTCACCGTGCAGACGCTGGTGGCGCCGCGACGAATGGTGAGCGACGCGCCGGCCTCTCCGGTGCCGGTGATGGTGGGGGTCTGGGTGTTGATGCGCGAGCCCTCGGCAGGGAAGGTGATCGTCGGAGCCGTCGGCGCGACCGTGTCCTTCCGGGTCGAGCGCGAGTCGGTGCCGGTGCCCGTCGGGTTCATCTGCGAGGCCGAGACGGTGATCGAGGCCGCGTCGGCGAGCGCGCTCACGTTCACCGACGTGCTGAAGGCGCCCGCGTTGCAGCCCGTCGTCGTCATCACCGTGCCGACCGCGACGGTCACCGTGCCAGCCGTCGTGGTGCAGTTGCCGGCGACCGGGTAGCTCGCGGCGTTCGCGGCGGTGATCGGCCCGGGCGTCGTCAAGGTGACGGTGGGCACGTTCGCGATCGTGAAGGTGCGGTTCGGCGCGGCCGGCGACACGTTGTTGGCTTGATCGCGCTGGGTCGCCGAGATCACGTGCATCGAGGGCCCGAAGGTGGTCGCGCAGCTCCACTGGCCGAGGTTGTTGGCGGCGACGGTGCAGATCGTCCCTGCGCCCTCGGTGACGGTGACGGTCGCGAAGGCCTCGGCGGTGCCGGAGATCGTCGGGTTCGGGCCGACGGTCGCGGTCTGCGCCGGGCTGTTGATCACCGGAGCGATCGGCGCGGTCGTGTCGATGGTGATCGTCCTCGGGCCGGAAGAGACCGACGCGTTCCCCGCGGGATCGGTCGCGATGGTGGTGAGGGTGCGCACGCCCTCGGGGAGCGCGGAGGTGGTGCAGGTCCACACGCCGTTTCCCTGGGTCAGCGCAGTGCAGACGGTGACGCCTCCGGAGATCACCCGAACGGTGCTCCCCGCCTCGGCGGTGCCGGAGATCGTCGGGGTCGTGCTGCCCGAGAAGGACCCGTCGGCCGGGGAGGTGAAGACGGGCGCGCCCGGCGCGGTGGTGTCCTTCGAGGTGGGCCGCGACGTGCTGCCGGTGCCTGCGAAGTTCGTCTGCGCGGCGCTCACGGTGATCGACGGCCCGTCGGCGAGCGAGGCGACGTTCACCGAGGTCGAGAAGGCGCCCGAGGTGCAGGCCGTCGAGGTCACCACCGAGCCCACCGAGACGGTCACCATGCCGGCGGTCGCCTGACAGGTGCCGGAGACGGAGTAGGCGGTCGCGTTGGAGAGGTTGATGATGCCCGGCGAGTCGAGGGTGACGATGGGCGCGCTCTGCACGACCGAGAGCGTCTGATCGCTCACCTGGTTCTCGACCACCGAGATGTTCCCGATGTTCGAGCGGCCGTTGACGTAGGCGCCCGGCACGCTCGCCGTGACGGTGACGGTCAGCGAGCAGCGCTGGGTGAGCGGCGCCAGGCTGCCCGACTGCAGGCGAATGCTGTGCGGCGCCACCGTGTTGTTCAAGGTGACGGTGCCGTTGCAGGTGTTGGTGAACGAGGTGTTCGCGAGGAGCAGGTTCGCGGGCAGGGTGTCTTGGAAGCCCAGGTTCCCTTGCGCGGGCGCGCCCGGAACGTTGTCGATGGTGAAGGTGAGGGTGGTGGTGGAGCCGGCCGAGATCGCGGTGGTGCCGAAGGCCTTGGTGAGCGTCGGCTGGTAGGAGAAGAAGGTGAGATCGTTCGCGACGATCTGGGTGGCTGGCGCCGAGCCGAAGTTCCACATGATGCCGAAGCCGTTGTCCTGCACGGTGGCGTCGATCCAGTTGTTGAAGGTGACCGCGCCGAGCGCGTTGTTGCCGCCGCCCATGCCCATCGGGCACAGCGCGTCGCGGAACATGCACTCGTAGAAGCCGCCGTAGTAGCCCGTCCACGGGACGCCGCCGCGGTAGCGCCAGGCGAGCACCACGTTCGAGGCCTGTCGGAAGCCGCCCACCACCGTCGGAGGCCCTTGCACGAAGAAGCTGGGCCCAGTGTCGTCACCGCCGAGGAAGGCGTCGAGCCCGTGGTAGAGCCGAACGGGCGAGGTGTTGCCCGGAGGGATCGTCACCGTGTGCGTCACCGAGACGAAGTCGTTGGGGAAGACGTAGTCGTAGCGAACCGAGACGTCGTAGTTCCGCCCGCCCACCGTCGCCCGCAGCACCGTCGTCGCCGTCCCCGAGCCGTTCGCCTGGGGCGTGAGGGTGTTGGAGATGGGAGTGAACTCCGCGGCGGTGACTCCCAGCGGCACCGAGACCGCGAAGTGCTGCGGCCCGAACACGTTCGCCGTGCCCACCGCGAGGTAGACGCCGTTCGACAAGCCAGTGAGGACGCCCGGGTTGGTGGTGGCGCCGGGTGTCGCGGTCTGGCTGTAGAACTGGCCCGTCCCGTTGCGGAGGACCTGCACCTGGCCCGAGGGGCCGACGTACACGCGCACGCCCGTTCCAGGGCCGGTGCCGCCAGTTGGGTTGATCACCACTTGGCCGAGCGCGATGGCCGGCAGCGCCGCCAGCAAGGCGATGGCACTTCTCGACGTCGACATGTGCGTTGCTCTCCGGGCCCTTTTGAAAGCGCCGACGCGCTACGTCATCGAGGGCCCGAGCGTCAAGGAGCCTCTCGTGGAGCGGTTGGGCGGTGTTTCACCCGAGGGCTGAAGAAGCACCAGGCCGTCCCGTCCCTCACCGCGGTCGCCGAGTTTCACCCTCGTCGGACGGCGCAGTTTGGTATGGAGCCCCCATGAAGAACCTCTGGATCATCGCGATGGTAGCGGGGACTGCGTGGGCGGGTCCTCCGCCTGCACCCGAAGCCGAAGCGGCCAAAGAGCTCAAACGAGTCGTCGCCCGCAAGGCCGACCTGATCCGGGGCAAGGAGCGGTATCAGGCGCTCTGCGCGTCGTGCCACCTCGAGAACGGCGCGGGCCTGCCCGACGGCACCTTCCCGCAGCTCGCCGGCCAGCACCCGATCGTGATCTTGAAGCAGCTCGCCGATCTCCGCGCGGGGGCTCGTGACATCGCCGTGATGGCGCCCTCGGTCGCGAAGGACAAGCTGACCGAGCAGGACATGGCCGACATCGCCGGCTACCTCCAGCTGCTCCCGATTCCGCGCGACAACGGCCGAGGCGAGGGAGAGTTCCTCGAAGACGGCCAGCGGCTCTACAAGAAGGACTGCCTGTCGTGTCACGGGCGCAGTGGTGAGGGCGATCCCAAGACGCACACCCCCGTGCTCGCGGGGCAGCACTTCAAGTACATGCTCCGCCAGGCGCAGGAGATCCGCGACGGGAAGCGGAAGAACGGCAACCCCGCGATGATGGAGTTCATCAAGAGCTACACCGACACCCAGATCGTCGCGGTCACCGACTGGATGTCGCGGCTGGTGATGCCCGACTTGCCCAAGAAGAGGTAGGCTCGAGGTCGTTCGCGTCGCGGTGGGCCGGGCAGGGGGCTGGAGATGGGTCAAGGCTGGGTCGCGCTCGTCGGTCCTGAGCTGGAAGAGAACCTCTCGCTCCGTTCGCTCGCCGCGATGCTCGAGCGTGCGGGCATCTCGACGCGGATCGTTCGCTTCGATGGCGCGGCGCAGTTCGGCACCGTCCTCGCCACGCTCACCCAGACCGATGATCCACCGTTCCTCATCGGCATCTCGCTCGCGTTTCAGTGGCGGGCGATGGAGCTGCTCGGGCTGGCGATCGCCCTGCGGGAAGCGGGCTCGAGCGCGCACCTCACCTCGGGCGGCCACTTCGCCACCTTCGCCTCGACCGAGATCCTCTCCGACTTTCCCGAGCTCGACAGCATCTGCCGGCAGGAAGCCGACGAGACGATCGTCGAGCTGGCGACGGCGCTCCGTGAGGGGCGCGCGTGGCAGCAGCTCCCCGGGCTCGCGGTGCGGATCGACGGGAAGGTGGTGCTGACCGAGAAGCGGCCCTCGCCCGAGCTGGCGAGCCTGCCCTGGCCGGTGCGCGACGCCGAGGGCATGGTCGTGCACGGGCGGAGGCTGGCGCCGCTGGTGAGCTCGCGAGGCTGTTACGCGAACTGTTCCTTCTGCTGCATCGCTGCGTGGCACGAGGCCGCGACCCCGGGCAAGCGCTACCGCTTCCGGCCGATCGACGACGTCGCCGACGAGATGGCGCACCTGCACCACGAGCTCGGCGTGGGGATCTTCGTCTTCCACGACGACAACTTCTTCCTCCCCAGGGAGCGCGACAACCTGGAGCGGCTCACGGCGCTGGCCGAAGCGCTCGAGGCCCGCACGCTCGGCCGCTACGCCACCGTGATCAAGGCGCGCCCGATGGACGTGACGCCCAAGGTCTTCTCGCTCCTCACCGAGCGGCTGCACTGCGTTCGGGCCTACGTGGGCATCGAGACCGACACCGATCAGGGGCTGGTGACGCTGCGGCGGGGCCTGCGCAAGGGCGTCAACGAGCGGGCGATGGAGGTCATCGACGAGCTCGGCCTCTTCGTGTCCTTCAACATGCTGCTCTTCGACCCGGACACGACGGTCGCGAGCCTCGAAGAGAACCTGCGCTTCCTCGAGCGGCATGCGCACCACCCGTTCAACTTCGGGCGGGTCGAGCTGTACGCGGGCACGCCGCTGCTCGGGCGCATGCAGCGTGAGGGGCGGGCGAGCGGCGACTGGCTCTTGTGGAACTACTCGATCAGCGACCCGACGATTCAGCGCGTCTTCGAGGTGACGAACGACGCGTTCTACGATCGGAACTTCGGCGCCGACCCCGCGGCCTACGTGACGATGGCGCTCCGCGGAGACGTCGCGCTCGCCCGGCACTTCTCCCCCGAGCGGTGGCGTCCACGCTGGCTCGAGGAGACCCAGTCGATCTGCCGTCAGCTCGGAGAGGACTCGGTGCAGGTCCTGCGGCGAATCATCGACGGCGTCCGTGGTGGTCGTTCGAGGCCCGCGATGGTGGCCGAGGCCAAGGCCCAGCTCGCGCAGACCGATCTCGAGGTGCGCCGGCGCGCCAAGGCGGTGGCGGACGACCTTCATCGTGAGCTGGGCGTCGACACGCTCACCTCGCGTGACATCGATCTCGCCACCCCGCTGCAGCTGGGACGAACGGACGAGAGGGCCGAACGGGTAGCCAGGACAAGGAGCGTGTTCAGTGAGTGACGACAGGAAGCAGGAGCCAGTGATTCCTTCGTTGAGGACGCCTCGGGAGCGGGTGGTCGATCATCTCCGCACCGCCCTCTCGGTCGGCGTCGCCTCGGTGTTGGTGACCGGCACGACGAGCTGCATCGTCGCCGACCCTCCGCCGCCCGCGTCTGCCTGCCTCGCAGGCACCGTCGTTTCGAAGCTCCGGGCCAGCGTCGCGCCCATTGGCGCCGAGATCGAGCTCACCCTCAGCTCGACCGAGCTCACGCTCCAGCCGGCCACCACGCCGCCGCAGATTCTCTCCGGTGGCCAGGTCCGCAGCCACCTCGCCTCCGGAAACGTCTCGACGACCACCATCATCCCCTCTGGTGGCGTGATCGAGCTCCACGTCGACTTGGTGTGCGTCAACAGGAGCGGCGCCACGGACCTCTCGCTGGTTCGCGTCGTCCTGACGCCCCTCAACGCCGACGCAGGGACACCCGACGGGGGAGCCCCGAACTACCGCGTCGACATCTCCAACCCCTGACCGGCATACGGGCGCAGCTCGTCGGTTTTCAGTGTTCACCCGGTCTTCTCGAATACCGAGAAATTTCGAGCAGTTGCGTAGGTGTAAACGATTTCAACGCTAACGAATTCGCGTATTTCAGTGGCGACGAAAATCCCCGGGGCGTATCAGGCGCGCGGCCGAATCCAACCTCCGGGGGTTTCATGCATCGCATTTCACGAGCCGTTCTCTTCGCTGCAGTGGCGGCGACGTCTGCCTGGGCCGTTCCACCCTCACTTCGTCTGGCCGCGCCCGTTCAGCGGGAGCCGAACGCGGCTCGACCGACGAGCGGTGAGCTGACCGTCGTCGTTCGGTTGGGAGATGCGCCGTTGGCAGCCCTCAACGAAGGCGCCAAGCGCGGCGGGTCGGCGTTTCAGTCGGCGTCGGTGCAGCGCTCGCACGCAGCGAGGCTCGACGGCACCCAGCGGTCGCTCTCGGCCCTGATGGCCTCGACGGGCGCCCGGGAAGTGGCGCGGCTGCACAAGGCGCTCAACGCGGTGATCGTGAAGGTCGACGCGAGCAAGGTTGCGCAGCTGGCGGCGCTGCCCGGCGTGGTGAGCGCGCGACCGATCGGCGACTACGAGCTGCACCTCGCCGACACCGTTCCCTACCTCGGCGCGACGGTCGCCCACGCGCGTGGGGTGACGGGGCGTGGAGTTCGGGTGGCGGTGATCGACTCCGGCATCGACTACACCCACCGAGCGCTCGGCGGTGCGGGCACGGCGGCGGCCTACGAGGCGGCCTGGGGCGCAGGCCCGGGCGATGCGCGCAACACGACCCTCGACGGTCTCTTCCCGACCTCCAAGGTGGTTGGCGGCTTCGACTTCGTCGGTGAGGCGTGGCCGAACGGGCCGGTCGCTCCCGATCCGGATCCGATCGACTTCGAGGGTCACGGCACCCACGTCGCCGACATCATCGCGGGCGCGGCGGGCATGGCCCCGGGCGCGTCGCTGGTCGCGATCAAGGCCTGCTCGGCGGTCGCGTCGTCGTGCAACGGCGTGGCGCTCATTCAGGCGGTGGAGTTCGCGCTCGATCCCAACGGTGACGACGACATCTCCGACGCGGTCGACGTGATCAACATGTCGCTCGGCTCGTCCTACGGCCAGGAGCAGGACGATCTGAGCGAGGCGAGCAACAACGCCGCCAAGCTCGGCGTGGTGGTGGTGGCCTCGGCCGGCAACAGCGGCGATCGCCCCTACATCACCGGCTCGCCTGCCTCGGCGCCCGAGGTGATCAGCGTCGCCCAGACCCAAGTGCCGACGGCCAAGCGCTACCCGCTCGTCGTCACCGCGCCCTCTTCGATCGCCGGCTCCTACGGCAACACCGAGGTGCTCGACTTCGCTCCGCTCGGCACGGGCTTCACCGGCCAGGTGGCCTACGTCGGCCGCGGCTGCAACGCCGACGCCTACCTCGCGAACCCGGCAGGGAAGGTGGCGCTCATCGATCGCGGCACCTGCAACGTGAGCGAGAAGGTGCGGCGGGCGAGCGACGCGGGCGCGATCGGCGTCCTCATCGGCCTCGTCGCGGCCGGTGACGCGGTCGGCTTCTCGAACGGCGGCCAGTGCCCGGTGCCCGCTGACGGCAGCTGCAAGCCGAGCCTCGTGATCACGCGGGCGACGAGCTCGGCGATCAAGGCGAACGCGGCGGCTCCGGTGCTCGTCACGGTGTCGGGGAGCAACTTCATCAGCCTCGAGCGCAGCATCGTCGGCTCGTCGGCGCGCGGTCCGGCGTACAGCACCGACGCGATCAAGCCCGACATCGGAGCGCCTGGCGCGTCGATCTCCGCCATCGCGGGAACGGGCACCGAGACGGAGGCCTTCGGTGGCACTTCCGGCGCAGCACCGATGGTGACGGGCGCTGCGGCGCTCCTCGTCCAGGCGTTCCCGAACCGCAGCCCGCGGCAGATCAAGGCGATGCTGATGAACAGCGCCGAGACCGAGATCTTCACCAACCCGGCGACCCTGCCCGGCCAGCTCGCGCCGATCACCCGCATGGGCGCTGGCGAAGTTCGCGTCGACAAGGCCCTCGACCTCGGGGTGATCGCCCAGCACCGTCGCTCGGGCAGCGGCAGCCTGTCGTTCGGAGCGATCGCCCCGACTCGCGCCGACGTTCGCGACGAGCAGGTGGAGCTCACCAACTTCGGCTCGACGCCGCGGTTCTTCCGGGCGTCCTCGTCCTTCCGCTACGCGGACGACGCGAGCGCCGGAGCCGCGACCGTCACGGTGACGCCCGCCTTCGTGGTGGTGCCGCCGCGCAGCTCGCGGGTGGTGAACGTGCGCATGTCGATCGACCCCTGGCACCTGCCGGCGTGGAGCCTCAACGGCGGCGCGCTCGGCGGAGAAGGCCCTCTGCTCCAGACGGTGGAGTTCGACGGCCTGGTGACGTTCACCGATCAGTCGCGGCCGAACCAGGTGCTGCGCATGCCCTGGCAGGTGCTGCCGCATCGGGCGGCCTCGGTCAGCGCGCCGCGCGAGGTGCACCTGAACCGCTCGGGCACGGGCACCGCGAACCTGGTGAACCGGGGAACGATCGAGGGTGGGGTCGAGGTCTTCGCGCTCACCGGCACCAGCTCGCGCCTGCCCCGCGATCAGCAACCGCAGCCGGGAGACAACTTCGCGCTCATCGATCTCCGCGCGGTCGGCGTGCGGCTGGACGAGGACGTGATCCAGTTCGGCATCGCCACCAGCGGCACCCGCTCGCACCCGAACTACCCGGCCGGCTTCGAGGTCGATCTCGACGTCAACCGCGACGGGACGGTGGACGTGGCGGTCTTCAACGGCGAGCTCGGCTCGTTCGCTTCCACCGGCCAGAACGTCGTCTACGTGCAGGCGTTCAACCCCGACGGCACTCCGAACGGCGCGGCCTCGGCCTTCTTCTTCGCCGACGCCGATCTCAACTCGGGCAACATGATTCTCACCGCGCCGCTCGAGGCGCTCGGGCTGACGCCGACGACCCAGTTCGACTTCTCGGTGATCGCCTACGACAACTACTTCACCGGCAACGTCACCGACTCGATCCAGGGCATGACGCACACCCTGGCGACGCCGAAGTACGCGGCGAGCGGCGTCCCGGCGACGGGGGTGCCGGTGTGGGGCTCGGCGCAGCTGACCGTGCAGGCCGTCGCGGGCGGGGCCACCGCCTCTCCGTCTCAGACGGGCGTGCTCCTGCTCTACCGTGACGCGCCGCCGCGGAACGAGAGCGACAAGATCATCGTCGACACCGACGATCATCACTGATCGCCAGGCTGCGCAGTGAAGCGGCGGCTCCCGTGCGGTTCCGGGGGCCGTCGTCGTTTCAGCGGGGTCGGCTCAGAGCCCGACCCAGCCCTGCACGCGGAACCGATCGAAGTAGGCGAGGGCTTCGAACTCGCGCAGCGGCGCCACGCGCACGATCGCCTCGACTTCCCGGCGGCCGTCGACGCGTGAGAGCAGGTAGCGCTCGGGGGCCGACAGGTTGAGCTTCGCCATCGCGTCGCTCGTCAACCGCGGCACCGGCACGAGGCGCTTCGCCATCAGATCGGCGCGCAGCTGGGGCAGCCAGGCCGCCTCGATCTGCTTGAGCAGCATCGTCGCCTCGAAGGTGGGGACGAGCAGGTTCGAGCGGCGGGCGACCGAGTAGGCGTCGCGGTAGTTCGACTGGGAGAAGAAGATGCGGGCGTTCTCGAGCAGCTGCTCGGGCGAGGGCGAGTCACCCAGCCCGAGATCGATGTCGATCGCGAACTCGGGCTCGGCCTCGCGCGGCGGCTTCACCACGATCACCCCCATGGCGTGCAGGGCGTACAGCCGCTGGTAGAGGAAGAAGTCGGTGGCGTGGAGCCCGAGCGCCAGCTCCTCGAGCGTCTTCCCCGACTCGATGCCGTCGAGCAGCTTGAGATCGAGCGAGCCCTTCTTCGGCGCGACGTCGAGCTGGTCGCGCTTGAGCTCGAGGGTGCAGCGCGGCGAGGTGAAGACGCGGCGAATCTGCTCCCAGGCCTGCGCCCTGAAGTCGGATTCCTTGTACACGTCCATCAGCGGCACCTTCACGTCGAGGCCGGTCGCCGGGCGCTCCGGGAGCCCCGGAACGTAGGTGAAGTGCCCCGAGATCCAGTCGCAGGCCTCGTGCACCGTCTCGCGGAACTTGGTGGCGAGCGCGGTGGCGACCACGTCTTCCTTCACCAGGCCGATCGAGACGAGCAGCTGCCCCAGGAACACCTTGGTCTTCTGCTGCGACTTCCAGGCGTTGTTGAACTGCTCCTCGGTGATCTGCCCCATGTTGATGAGGAACTGGCCGAGGTACTCGCGCGGGAGGTTCGAAGACGCGTTCACGATGCGGCCGTCTTCGAGGTGAACCTGCTTGCGCGTGCCTTCTCGCTCGAGGCTCAGGACGCCGGTCGCGAGCCGGTTGGCGAGGTAGACGATCAGATCCTTGAGGGGCATCGTCTCGAAGTCACCGGCGAGGCCCCGAATGCGATGCTGGGAAGACGGAGTCGCCTGAATCGTCACCGGCCGATTTCACGCGAAACTCCGGCCCGGCTCAATTTTTCGCGACTTGGCAGTCGTCAGTGCCCGCACCGAGCGTTGGCTCGTGGAGGGCATTCGTCCTATGGCGCTTGGCATGGCGGCATCCAGGCGGAAGTCCAAGAAGACGAGCGTCGTGCGCACGCCGTCCAAGCTGCTGGCGCTCGTGAACACCGCGGTCGACAGGTTCAATCGCGCGCTGCACGAAGACGTGGACTTCTACCTCTGGGAAGTCACTGCCATCAGCAGCACGAAGGCCAGACATCGGGTGACGCTGCGCGACGAGCGGTTCGAGCGAGTGGTCGAGGTTCGCGGAGGGGTGCCCGTGCTCGAGGGACGTCGCGCGAACCCGAACTTCATCGACGAGCTCTCGGGGCAGCTCATGAAGGCCCTCGTGGAGGATCCAGACGGTGGGAAGCGGCTGCCGCCGACCAAGGAGGAGGCGCGAGCGGCTCGGGAGTTCGAAGCGAATCGAAATCGCTACTGGCCTTCCGAGCAACTCCCCGAAGGCGCGCCTTCTGCCGCCGAGTTCAGGAAGGCGCTGAAGGCCGAAGATCCGTATCGCTGCCAGACCTTGCTCGAGCGCGCCCTCGAGGCGGGCCAACTCGAGGCCGCGGTCGCGCTCGTCTACTCGAAAGAGCTGCCGCCACCGTTCTACGCCGAAGCGTTCCGGCCGATCGTTCAGCAACCCGCACTCAGGCTCACCGCCTCGCAGTGGCTCGAGATCGCGAACGGCACGAGCTCCAACGTCGTTCGCGAGGTCGCGCTCGAGCGTTCGACGAAAGGCTGAGCCAAACGGTCAGTCGTCGCAGATCTTGAGGGCGTCGGCGACGTCGGCCTGGCCCGCGAGCACCTTGCAGGCCCCACGGCGGTAGGACGTGGAGTCGTTCTTCTTGAGCTTCTCGGCGACCGGCTTCTTCAGCTGTGCGCTGCAGCGAACGGTCACCAGGTTCTTCATCTGCTCGAGCCAGCTCTCGTAGCCGATCGCGTCGACGACGAGGTCGGGGAGCCGAGGGTCGGTGCAGACCGAGTCGCCGTCGCGTTTGAAGCTCAAGTCGTAGAGCGGCCAGGCGGACGAAGCGACGAGGCGTTCGGCGACGAGCTCACGCCCGAACTTGAGCGCGACCCCTTTGGTGAAGGTGTCCTTCTCGACGAAGGCGACGATCTTGGGCACCCACTGCTCGTCGCTGGTGGCGTGCCGGTAGTTGGAGAACGTCCACGCGAAGGCCTTCATCCCCACCTCGGCGCGGGTCTGGAACCAGGCGGCGGACTTCTTGAGCGAGGGGTAGTTCGTCAGCTGGTCCTCGATGGTGGTCAACGCGTGTTCGCCCTGCCGGCCGTCCTTGATCTCGAGGGCGGTGAGCGCGTTGATGTTCGCCTTCTCGACGAAGCCCTCCCACTCGTCGTCGCGCGAGGCCGGAGGTACTTCCTTCAGGCGGCCCATCAGCTCGAGGTAGTTCTGCTGCTTGTCGAGGGCGCGCAGGTCGTCGAAGACCGCGGGCTTGGCGGTGGCACAGCCGACGAGGAAGAGGGCGAAAGGCGCGAGGCGAGCGATCATGGCGACACGATGCACCGAGCCTCGAAAACGTGCATCAGCGACGTGTGCGCGACCGCTTCGGTGTCGGCTTGGGCGCGACGAGGGCGCGACTCTCGTGGAGCCACCGGCGCACGGTGACGGGGCAGGACTCGCCCGGGAGCGCCACCTTCACCCAACCGTTCGCAGCCCGCCTGCTTCGCCTCCGCGAGCGAGCCGTCGAGCTTGAAGCGCGCGATCACCGTGGCGCCCTTCTTGGCTTGAACGAAGAGGAACGCCTTCCCGCCGATCGCGTACGAGGTGGATTCGATCGGCGTCCCCACGCAGGCGAGCTTCTGGGTGACGTCGGGTGCTCCAGCAGTGGCCCAGGTGGCGAGGGTCTTCGCGGTCTTCATCGTCACCCCTTCACGGCGCCTGCGGTGAGGCCTCCGACGAGGTACTTCTGGAGCGCGAAGAAGAGCGCCATCACCGGCGCGGAGACGATGAGGGCTCCGGCGGCGAAGTGGCCCCACTCGGTCTTCCACTCGCCGACGTACTGCTGGAGCGCGACCGGCAAGGTGAAGCGCGCCGCCTCGTTGATGAGCGTCGCCGCCAAGATGAACTCGTTCCACGCCTGCATGAAGCTGAAGAGCGCGGTCACCGCGAGCGCCGGCCGGGCGAGCGGGAGCACCACCTTCACGAAGACCTGCCAGGGCGTCGCGCCGTCCATCACCGCCGCTTCCTCGAGCTCGCGCGGAATCGTGTCGAAGTAGCCCTTCAGCATCCACACGCAGAAGGGCAGCGACGAGGTCGAGTAGACGAGCACCAGCCCGCCCCAGGAATCGAGCAGGTGGAGCCGCTCGAGCAGCGAATAGAGGGGCACGAGCATCAACGTCGCGGGGAACATCTGGGTCACCAGCAGGGTCTGCATGCCGGCGTCCTTGCCGGGGAAACGGAAGCGGCTCAGCGCGTACGCAGCGGTGACGGCGAGCGAGAGGCCCACGACGGTCGTGAGCGCCGAGACGGTGAGCGAAGCGAGGAGCTGCCGGCCGAACAGCCAGCGCCCTTGCGTGTCATGCGAGAAGAGCACGTCGCGGAAGTGATCGAAGGTCACCTCCTGCGGAAACGGGTTGACCGACAGCGACAGCGATTGGGTCGGTGACAGCGCCATCTTCACCACCCAGAGCACCGGGTAGAGCGAGGCCGCGCAGGCGAGCACGAGGCCCATGTGGATCAGCGCCACCGTGAGGCCGCTCCGCTTCATGCCGCCTCCGGGCCCGACAACCGCCGGGTCAGCCGCGTCCAGCCGAGGAGCACGAAGAAGATCAACACCGAGTACGCCGCCGCGAAGCCGTACTGCTCGTTGCGCTGGAACGCCCAGCGGTAGGCCTCGCTCACGAGAATGTCGGTCGCTCCACCCGGCTCGCCGCCCGACACCAGGTAGATGATGTTGAACATGTTGAACGTCCACACGCAGCCGAGGATCACGGACGGGAGCAACGCGGGCTTCAGCAAGGGCAGGGTGATGCGGCGAAACTGCGTCCACTTCGAGGCGCCGTCGACCTCCGCGGCCTCGTAGAGATCCTGCGGGATCGACTGCAGCGCCCCGAGCGAGACCACCATCATGAAGGGGAAGCCGAGCCAGGTGTTGGTGATCACGTTCGCCGAGAACGAGGTCGAGAACTGGGTGAACCAGCTGATCGGCTCGAGGCCCAGCAGCGAGAGCAGCCCGTTGATGGCGCCGAACTGCCGGTGGAACATGCCCTTCCACATGAGCGCGGTGATGTAGTTCGGCACCGCCCACGGAACGATCAGGAGCACCCGGTACACCGCGCGCAGCTTGAGCAGCGGGTCCTTCAGGAGGATCGCGAGGAACAGCCCGATGCCGAGGTGGAGCGCGACGTTGATGAACGTCCACGCGATGGTGACGACGAGGGTGAACCAGAACGAGAGCGGCTCGGTGATCCGGTAGCCCTTCGAGGTGAGGATGTCGACGAAGTTGGCCAGGCCGACGAAGGAGTACTCGCCGGCCTCGTGATGGAAGAACGCCAGCGAGATGCCGACCGAGAAGGGAATGATCACCAGCACCGCGATGCCGAGCGCGGCCGGCGCGACGTAGGCGAGCCCACGAGCGGCCTCGGGGTAGCGCTGGGCGAACGAACGCGCAGGCCCACGGCGGCGCCACTTCCACGCCGCGAAGCCAGCGAGCGCGAGCCCGAGCGCGATCACGTACGGGATTGGCGACGCGGCGTCCGGCCGATCACGCCCACTCGGCTGCTCCCGGTTGAGCGCGACGTAGCGACGCTCGGCGAGGGCCCCAGCGGCCTCGGGCGTCACCTCGCCCTGGAGCACCCCTCGGAGCGCGAGCTTCATCGGCTCCCAGACCTTCGCCATCTCGAGCGTGTTGGGCATCGGCACGGCGCGCTGGCCTGCTTCCTTGAACGCGGAGATCACCGGGTCGCTCGCCACCTCGGGCCGCTCGTACGCGGCGAGCTCGGCGGGGATCTGCCGGCCCGGGTTCACCCGGAGCGCGCTCGCTTCACCGACCGAGAGGTACTCCGCGAGCTTCTGCGCGTCGTCCGGCCGGTGCGAACGCGACGAGACGAACGCGGCCTCGACGCCCAGAAACGGGGTCAGCGCGAGCCCCGTCTCGCTCACCGTCGGCAAGGGCGCGATGCGGTAGTGCACCGACGGCTCGATCTCGCCGGTGAACCACGGCCCGGAGATCACCATCGCCGCGCGGCCCTCGTTGAAGAGCGACTTCACCAGCGCGCCGGAGACCTCCTGCGGCATGAAGCCTCGATCCTGCAGCGACTTCACGAAGGCGAGCGACTTCGCCATGCCCGGCGTGTCGAACGAGGCCCGGCCCTTCTCGTCGAAGAGGCTCGCACCGAAGCCGAAGACGAAGGGCGCGTGGAGGTAGAAGTCTCCGGCGGCATAGGCGAGCCCGAACTTCGTCTGCGCCGCGTTGCTCGTCTGCTCCAGCTGGCCGAGCCACTCGTCGGTCGTCGTCGGCGCTTCCTTCACGAGGTCGGTGTTGATGAACAGCGCGAGCGTCTTGAGCGAGAGCGGGTAGCCGTAGAATTCGCCGTCGACCTCGAGCGCTTGCACGGTGCTCGGGAGGTACTTGTCGCGAGCCAACCGGGCCGTCGAGGGCGCGACCACCTTCAGCCGGTGAAATTGCCGGAGCCGCTCGTGGGCGAAGATGAACACGTCGGGCCCCGCGCCGTGCGGAATCGCGCTGGTGAGCTTCGACGAGAACGCATCGAAGGGCACCGACAGCACCTCGACGGGTACGCCGGTCTCTTCGGTGAAGCGTTTCGCGGACGCCTCGATCGCCTGCTCTTCTCCACCGCGGTACGCGTGCCACAGCTTGAGCGGGCGCTGGGTGGGATCGTCGGCGCAGCTCGCCAGGACGATCAGCCAGAGCCACCTCACGTCTTCGCCCCCGGGTGCCGGAGCGCCTTCGTTCCGTCGGACGAGAAGACGTGCGCGACGTCGCCACTGGGCCGCACCTTCACGACCTGTCCGACGTCGACCGGAAGAGAGCCATCGAAGCGCGCGGTGAGCGGGCCGGCCTCGGTCTCGAGGAACACGTAGCCGTCGAAGCCGAGCCGCTCGACCGCTTCCACTTCACCGCCGAACGGTCCCTCGGCTGCGACGAGCAGATCCTGCGGCCGCAGCCCGAGCTTCACCTCGCCCGAGAAGTCCCCGTCGACGGCGAGCGAGAAGCCCTTGCCGACGAGTGACGGTCCTTCGCGCCGCGCCTCGAGGAGGTTCATCGAGGGCGAGCCGAGGAAGGTCGCGACGAAGGTGTTCGTCGGCCGGTTGTAGAGCTCGAGCGGCGGGCCGAGCTGCTGGAGCACGCCCTTGTTGAAGACCGCGACGCGCGTCGCCAGCGTCATCGCCTCGACCTGATCGTGGGTGACGTAGATCATCGTCACCCCGAGCTGCCGATGGAGCCGGGCGAGCTCTCCGCGCATCTGCACTCTCAGCGCGGTGTCGAGGTTCGAGAGCGGCTCGTCGAAGAGGAAGAGGCGAGGGCGGCGAACGATCACCCGGCCCATCGCGACGCGCTGCCGTTGCCCGCCGGAGAGCGCCTTGGGCTTTCGCTCGAGCAGGTGGCTCAGCTCGAGCATCTTCGCGGCGGTTCCGACCCGTTCGTCGATCTCGGCGCGCGGCACCTTCCGCAGCTCGAGCCCGAAGGCCAGGTTCTCGCGCACCGTCATGTGCGGGTAGAGCGCGTAGCTCTGGAACACCATGCCGACGTCGCGATCGCGCGGCGGCACATGGGTGAGATCGGTCTCGTCCATCACCACCCTGCCGGCGTCCAGCTGCTCGAGGCCGGCGATGATTCGCAGCAGCGTCGTCTTGCCGCAGCCCGAAGGCCCCACCATCACCAGGAACTCGCCGGACGCGACGTCGAGATCGACGCCCTTCACGACCGGGTTGTCGCCGTAGCTCTTCTTGATGCCGGAAAGTCGCAGCCCAGACACGCGCGCGGAGGGTACAGGAGGAGGTCAGCCGAGGCGTGGGTTTTCGCCGCCCCCGGGTTTCGGCTTGCGCACGGACAGTCGCCACGGTGTACAGTGTAAGCCATGCCGAAACGCATCACCGGTCCGTCCGTCCCCTCGCTCCCGCAGGTCGTCAGCCAACCGCCAGCGCCTCAGGCCGCGCCGGGTGCTCCCAAGTCGACCGGCTGGGGTCCTCCGCCGGCCGATCCATCGCTCCGAAAGAAGGACCAAGGGCTCGCGACCTTCCAGAACGTGCCGGGCGCCCTCTTCAAGGACGGGATCAGTCCCGAGGACATCAAGCAGGGCGCGCTCGGTGACTGCTACCTGCTCTCGGCGCTCTCCTCGCTCGCGAACGTGCAGCCCGACGTCATCAAGAACGCGATCCGCGAGAACGCCGACGGCACCTTCACCGTGACCTTCCACAAGGACTCGCTCTTCGGCCTCTTCGACAAGGGCCAGAAGCCGATCGAGGTCACCATCGACAACGACTTCCCCACGAAGGACGGGAAGACCCAGCTCTACACGAAGGCGAAGGACGGCGAGCTCTGGCCGCTCGTGATCGAGAAGGCCTACGCGAAGCTCGACGGCGGCTATCAGCGCGTCGGCAAGGGCGGCAGCCCCGCCACCATCTGGCAAGCGCTCACCGGAAAGTCGGGCGCGATGACGGCCAACCTCGTCGAAGGCGACGGCTCGATCTTCCGCAAGCTGAAGAACGCCCTCGACGAGAAGCGGCCGGTCGCCGCGAGCACCGCGCCCGCGCTCAAGAACTACGAAGGCACCGGGCTGGTGAAGGCCCACGTGTACGCGATCCTCGGGGTGAGCGAGAAAGACGGCGAGCGCTTCGTCACCTTGCGCAACCCCTGGGGCCACACCGAGCCCGGCAAGGACGGCAAGGACGACGGCGTCTTCACCATGAAGCTCCACGACTTCAAGAAGCAGTTCGCGTTCACCTACTTCGGCGGCTGAGCGTCACGCCTCGGCCCGACGAGCTCCTTCGCGCGCTCGCGCACCACGCCGAGCCCAGCGAAGGGCGCCGGCTTCGTGGGATCAGGCTCGGCGCCGCCTGAGTCGGGTTGATCGAGGTTCGAGCGGAGCCGACGGCCACCGGGCTCCCACTCGTCCCACGGCCCGACCAGCCCGCCGTCGGGCGCGACGCACATGCGCGCCGAGACGTCACAACAACGGGCGACGCAGGTGACGAGCTCCGAGCTCCCAGGGGGACACGGCCGCATCGGGCCTTCGCGGCCGCTGACGTAGGCGATCTCCACCAAGCGCCCGTTCCGACGCTGCCACCAGACGCCCTCGCGTTGGCGATTGACGAAGTGCCCTGCCTCCACGACCCCGCCGTCCGCGTCGAGTCGGATCATCGGGCCGTCTGCGCCCTCGGGCCCAGAACACCCGATGAAGGTCGTTCCGTCGTTCTCGTGGCGCTGGAGCGTCGTTCCCGGCGGGCAGTCGGCCTGGGTCGGCGCCCTCGGAGCCGCGACGAGCAGGGTGAGGGCGATCAGTCGAAGCACGCGGGGCCTCCAACACACACCGCGCGCTCGCTGTTCCGTCGCTCTGTACCGACGGGCCCGGCTTGGTAAGGTCCGCCGCGCGCGATGGCCACCGCAGATCCGAAGAGAAACATCCGGTTCGGCAAGTACACCCTGATCGATCGCATCGCGGTCGGTGGCATGGCCGAGATCTTCTTGGCCCGGCAAGCCGGCATCGAGAACTTCGAGAAGACGATCGTCATCAAGCGCATTCGTCCGCACCTCTCGAAGCAGCCCAACTTCGTGAAGATGTTCCTCAACGAAGCGAAGCTGGCCGCGCAGCTGAACCACCCGAACATCGTTCAGATCTACGACCTCGGTAAGATCGGCGAGTCGTACTTCATCGCCATGGAGTACGTGTTCGGCCGCGACATGCGTCGCATCATTCCCAAGGCCGACTCGTTGGGCATTCCGTTCCCGATGGTCTACGCGCTCAAGATCGCCTCGAGCGTGTGCGAAGGCCTCTATTACGCCCACCAGAAGACCGACACCTACGGCACCGCGCTCAACATCGTTCACCGCGACGTGACGCCCGAGAACATCTTCGTGTCCTTCGACGGCACGGTGAAGGTGCTCGACTTCGGCATCGCCAAGGCGGCGAACCAGATCGAGCAGACGCGCGCCGGAGAGATCAAGGGCAAGCTCTCGTACATGTCGCCCGAGCAGTGCATGGGCAAGCAGCTCGACAACCGGTCCGACCTCTTCTCGCTCGGCACCGTGCTCTACGAGTGGCTGACCGGGTTCAAGCTGTTCACCGGCGACTCCGAAGTGGCGATCTTGAAGAGCATCACCGAGGGGAAGATCTACGCGCCCTCGTACTTCAAGGCCGACATCCCCGAGGCGGTCGAGGCGATCTTGATGAAGGCCCTCGAGAAGGATCGGGAGCGCCGGTACCAGACCGCCTGGGACATGCAGTACGACATCGATCAGTTCCTGTCCCAGTACGAGTTCACGCCGTCGAACATCCACCTCGCGAACTTCTTGAAGCAGCTCTTCGACGACGAGCTGGAGGAAGAGAAGCAGCGGCTGTCGAGCCTGCGGCAGCCAGGCACTGGGCCGGAAGAGGTGATCGAAGAAGCCGAAGAGATCATCTCGACCATCGAGCCGATCTCGGAGTCGCAGGCGGTCGACGAGTCGGGCAAGTCGCTCACCATCGATCTCAGCGCGAGCGAGTTCGATCAGCTGGCCCTCATCGCGCGCAAGCACGGCATGTCGGTCAGCGCGCTCGTGCGCGACGTGGTGGGCGGCTTCCTCAAGTATCGATGACGGCGACGGCGCGAGAGCCGGGCTCGAGCCGCGCCTCGGGGCTCGGCGCGCGAGGTGCACGCTCGAATCGCCTGGGTGGGGTCCTCGCCGCCGGGCTGGTGATCGCCTGCTCGGCGAGCGCGCAGGTCGTTCGGCCGATGGGCGAGACGCCGTACGATCCCGGCCCGGGAAACGTGAAGCAGACGCCGGAGGCTCCGGTGAGCGCCGCCTCGCGAACGCGCTACTCGTCGTTCTCGGCAGGGCGGGGTGGCCCACTCTTCGCGTTCTCGCAGATCGTCGACGGGCTGGTGGTGGGCGGCGTCTTGGGAACCGCGTTGACCGCCTCGAGCCCCAACCCGCTCGCGAGCTCGGGAGGCGCGTACATCGGGGCGCTCACCGGCGGCGTCAGCCTCGGCGCGCTCGGCGTCGTGCTCCAGTACTTCCAGCCGATCGGCATGGTGGCAGCGGGCGCAGCGACGCTCGGACTCGGGGTCGGAGCGCTCGCAGGGGCAGGCGTGGCCTCGCTGCTCGCGTCGATGATCCCCAACCTCACCGCGACGCTCCCGGGCATCCTCGCGCTCGCGGGCTCGGAGATCGGGGCCCTGGTGCCGCTCGCGCTGCTCTGGTCGAAGGACGATCTCGAGCCGTCCGATCTCGCCCTCATGAGCGCCGTCTCGCTCTACGCCTTCGCCGCCACCACGCTGCTCAACCTCGCCATCGATCGCCCGCTGTGGACGCCAGGGCTCCTGATCGCCCCGGCGCTGGGGCTGGCGGTCGGTGGGCTGGTGGCCGCGCTCTCCACGATTCCGCTGGGAGAAGTGGTGCGCTCGGCGGCCTTGCCGTTGGGCATCGGCCTGTCGGTGTTCTACCTCGGCGCGCTGCTCTCGACCGTGCAGCTCGGGGCGATCGCCTCGCTCTCGGCCATGGCGCTCACCTTCGGCGTCACCGCGATCGTCACCTGGGCGACCCGCGAGCCGAAGAAGGACTCGGCGCTCACGATGATCCCCACGCTGGGCGCCGCCTCGAGCCGCTCGGGCGCCCTCGTGCCGACGCTGGGCCTGGCGGTGACGTTCTGAGGCGTCAGAACAGCCGGTAGCCGACCCCCAGCCGCACCGCCCAGCCGAGGCGTGGCACCACGACGCCCAGCGGCTCCTTGATGAGATCGACGCCGAGCTGACCGACTCCGACGAGCGAGAGCTTCTGGTTGAGCGAGAACTCCACTCCGGCGCCGACGGTGGGCGTCACCTGAAACCCCTGCACGTTGAGCGCGATCGCCCAAGGCACGTCGACGAGCGCCAACACCTGCAGCACGTCGGACACGGCGATCGAGGTCACCAGGCCTGCCCGCGGCCGGAGCGCGACGTAGCCGAAGTTGTACGGATCGAACGCGCGCGCGCCGGAGTTCAGCTTGAGGCCCAGCGAGAAGGTCGGCGCCACGATGGTGCGCGCGCTCTTCCAGGCTGCCAGCCGCACTCCCGCCTCCGCCGTCGCCGACAGCTCGAGGTAGTGGAAGCGCGCGATCGCCTCGAACTCCAGAATCGAGAAGCCCTGCCGGTAGCCAGCTGCCACCTCGGGCGCGCCGATCGTCCCCCAGAAGGCCATCGAGCCTCCCGGCAAGGCGGCGGGAGCGACCGCACCGCCTCGCTCGGTCGCTGGCTGGTGGTTGACCGACGTGGGCACGGGCTCGGCCGGCGAGGGATCGGCCGCCAGCGGGAGCACCACCAGGAGGGTGAGGGCGAGCATTCCCCAGAAATAGGCCGGTTTTTTGACCCCCGAAAGTTTCCGCTACAGCCTTGCAGCATGGGAACGCGCTCCGCTCGGTTCGCTTCGGGAGGTCGTCGCAGGTGGCCCCGCTTCTTCCTCGACCTCGACTGGTTCGTCGAGTCGGAGGGCTGCTCGACGCTCGGCCGCGGGCTCGAGCTCACCGTTCGCGGTGCCCGGCTCCCCATCGGCTGCAGCTCGCCCTTCGCCGACGCGGTGACGCTCCACCTCTCGCTCCCTGCCCGCGAGCGCATGTTCAAGGCACGTTGCTCGGCGCGAATGATCGACGGCCGCGGCTGGGTCCTCACCTTCACCGAAGTCGCGCCCGACGATCTCCAGCTCCTCGGAAACACCCTCATCGGCGAGTTCGGCGTGCTCGCGCTTCCCCAGCCCCACCACCGCTCCAAGCGCCCCAACGCGCTCGATTCTCGTTCGACATTTCAATGACTTAGACGGCCCTGGCTGGTTGCAGAGAGGGTGGGTCTTCGGGGTAGGGTGTCTGCGCACGCCTCCGGAGGTCGCATGTTTCAGCTCTCGCCGTCAGCCTCACCCAACCGTCCGTCGCCCGGGGGAGAGCGCCCGCTGGCGTTGGTGATCGACCCCGATCACTCGGCGCGCGCGGTGCTCGAGGTGGCGCTGTCGCGAGACGGCTTCGACGTCTGGAGCGTGGAGACGGCCGACAACGGGCTGGCGGTGCTTGGTCGCGGACGCACCCCCGACGTGATCGTCCTCGAGACGGCGCTCAAGGGCGGAGACGGGTTTTCCTTCTGCGCCGAGCTTCGGGGCAACCCGCGCACTGCCCACGTCCCCATCGTGCTCCTCGCCGCGGCCGACGATCAGAACGTCTCCAACCTGGCCGACGTGGTGGGTGTGGACGAGTACGTCACCAAGCCGGCCTTCGCCCGTGACGTGGCGGCGCTGGTTCGGTTCGAGTTGGTGCGCCATCGAACCAAGGGCGGCCACTCCCTGCGGTTCGCGCACCGGACGATCCCTGCCGGGCACCTCCTGCGGGCGCTGCTCACCTCGTCGCGGCAGGGCGTGGTGAGGCTGGCGGAGGGGCGCGGCACGCTGTCCTTCCGCGACGGAGTGATCGTTCACGCCCGGTTTGGTGAACAAGAAGGTGTCGACGCCTTGGTGCGAGCCCTGGCGCTGACCGTGGGGGAGTATTCGGTGACGCTCGCGCCCGTCTCGGTCTCGGCGGGCTTCTCGCTCTCTCTGCGTGACTACGTGGCGCTGGTGCTGCCACGCCTCGCTCGGTGGACCTCGCTCGTGCAACGCTCACTCCCCCTCGATGCCGTCCTCGCCGTCGACTTCAACCGGCTGGCGCAGGCGCTCCCCTCCATGCCGGACGACGTCAACCGCATCGTCCAGCTCTTCGACGGCCGCCGCCCGGTGAACCAGGTGCTGCTCGACAGCCCCTTCGATCACGCGCTGACGCTCGAGGTGGGAACGCGGCTGTACCTGATGGGGGTGATCGGGCCGGTGACGCCCGACACCGAGCCGACGGCCGGCCGCCCTGCGCCGAAGTTCTTCGAGCCCCGATCATCGGAGGCCGAGGAGCTGATGCGCCAGCTGTTCGACGGGAGCGCCGAGATCCGCTCGTCCGACGTCGCCGCCGCTCCCGAGCAGGGCGATTGGGCGGTGATGGGCGCGGCCAAGACGGAGCTCGAGGTGGAGGACCCGGCTGGAGGGTGGACCACGACGGCGCTCCCCGATGCGCACCTCCTCGACGGGCTCGATCCCGCCTCGGCCCAGCAGGTGGCGGCGTTCAAGGTGTCGACGATCGTCGAAGGGAAGGAGCCGATCCCAGGAGCCAGGGAGGTCAGCGACTTCGCCAAGGAAGGCCCGGAGACGGGTGAAGGCGGCTCGATCGACGACGCGATCCTCGCGGTGACCGGCGGCGCGGTCGTCGAAGATCTCGATCCCGATCCGACGCCCCCCTCGCCTGGCCGCCGTTTCAACGCCGACGATCGACAGGAACGGCTGATCACCCCGACCCTCACCCCAGCCGTCTCCGCGCCGGTGGAGGCCGCGAAGGTGGAGCTGCCGATCGTGAAGACGGAGCCGGCGGTCGAGACGCTGGCGCCCGCCATGCGTGCTGCCGAGGCTGCGCCGAGCGCGGTGACGGTGACGGCTCGCCCGATGGCGATCGCCCGCATCAACGACGAGGACTCGCTCGAGGGCGGCTTCTTCGACTCCCAGGCGAGCGCGCCGGAGGACACCGGCTTCGAAGACACCGTGCCCACCCAGGCGGGCGAGAAGAAGTCGTCGAAGCTGGGGCTGCTGATCGGCTTGGTGGTGGCGGCGGTCGCCCTGGCGATCGGCGTCGAACTTCTCCGCCAGCCGTCGACTCCGGAGCCCGAGGCGCTCCCCGCCGCCCCTGCGGCGCTGCTGGCCGAGCCAGAGAAGACGCCGGAGCCGGTGGCGGTGCTCGAGCCCGTCGCGCCCGTCGAGGAGGAGGCGCTCGCCGAGGAGCCCGCGCTCGACGTGAGCGAGTCGCTGTCGGAGGGCGTCAAGGCCTACCAGTCGGGCCAGTATCAGAAGGCCGTCGCGGTGCTCGAGCAGGTCGTCGCTGACGATCCCAAGTCCGTGCAAGGGTGGCTCGTGCTCGGCCAGGCGCGCTACGACGCCGGGTTGACCCAAGGCGCCAAGGACGCGGCTGCCAAGGTGATCGAACTCGACGCGAAGAACGGCAAGGTGCACCTCCTGCTCGCCACCATCGCGCACGACGCCGGCGACAGCGCAACGAAGCGGTCGGAGGTCGAGAAGTACCTCGAGCTCGATCCCAACGGAGAGCACGTCGCCGAAGCCAAGGCGCTCCTCGCGCGCCCCTGAAGCGCCTCGAGCCCCCGCCGACTTGTCGACAACGCAGCGAGGGGTGCTACACATCTGTTCCGTACATGCGCGTCCTCGGCGTGGATCCTGGCAGTCGATATCTCGGCTACGGCTTGGTGGACGTCGTGGGCCGGCACCCCCGCTACCTCGCGCACGGGGTGATTCGCGCCGGCACTGACGCGCCGCTCGAGCAACGGCTCGAAGCGATCTTCCTCGAGCTGGGGCGGGTGATCGATCTCTACACGCCCGACGCGATGGCGGTCGAAGGCGTCTTCACTCACAAGAACGCCCGGAGCGCGTTGATCCTCGGCCACGCCCGCGGGGTGGTGCTGCTGCTCGCGGCGCGCGCGAAGGTGCCGCTGTTCGAGTACGCCCCGGCGAAGGTGAAGCGGTCGATCGGCACTGGCGGCAACGACAGCAAGGAATCGGTCGCGCGCATGGTGAGCCGGCTCCTCCACCTCACCAAACCACTCGAGCGGCTCGACGCGTCCGATGCCTTGGCGGTGGCGTGCTGTCATGCGAACCAGCTCCCCTTTTCCCGGCTGTCGCCCAGCGGCGCGGGTGCGAAGGAGCGCTCCGACTTCGGGAGCCGGCTCCGGCCCAACGTCGTGCGGCCGATCCGCGTCGTGGGGGCGGTGTCGTGATCGCAGGGCTGTCGGGCGTGCTGATCGAGAAGGGCGCGCTCGAGGCGATCGTCGACGTGCAGGGCGTCGCCTACCGGGTGGCGCTCTCGACGATGGCGACCGCGAAGCTGCCGGAGACGGGCCAGCCGGTGGTGCTCCGGGTGCGCACCATCGTCCGGGAAGACGCGCTCGATCTCTACGGCTTCCTCTCTCGGCCCGAGGAGGAGCTGTTTCTGCTGCTCACCTCGGTCAGCCAGGTGGGGCCCAAGATGGCGCTCACCGTGCTCTCGGGCCTCGACGTGCCCGAGCTGGTCGCTGCGCTCTCGAAGGGCGAGGTCGCGAAGCTGACGAAGATTCATGGCGTGGGGAAGAAGACCGCCGAGCGGCTGGTGCTCGAGCTCAAGGACAAGGTGAAGCTGCTCGGTGTCGAGGCGGTGGCCACCAGCAGCACGAAGCGACAACCACCGGCTGCGAGCGATCTCGTCTCGGCCCTGGTGAACCTCGGCTACAAACCGATGCAGGCCGAGACGGCGGCGACGGTGGCGGTCGAGCGGGCGGGCGCCGAGGCCGGGTTCGAGGCTCAGTTTCGTGAGGCGCTCAAGGCGCTGCGCACGGGTTGAGACGCATCAAGGGCCTCCGCGGAGCGCTGGAGTGACGGGCGCGATCGCGTCAACCTCTCGGCCGTGCGCCGCCTCTTCGTCGTGCTCTTCGTGAGCTGTTCGACTCAGCCCGGCTCCTCGCTCGTCGGAGAGGGCGTGGGGATGATGATGGACGCTGGACTCGACGCCGGGCTGCTCGACGGCTCGACCGACGCGGGCTTCGACGCCGGCGCGATGGACGCCTCGAGCCGCGACGCGGGGTTCGACGCTGGCCAGCCGCGTGACGCCGGAGGGATCACCCTCGACGGAGGCCGGCTCACCCTCAACGACGTCTCCTGGCTGTTCCCACGCTCGACCGACCTGCTGCCGCTGGAGGACTTCCTCACGCCTCAGCAACTCCAAGCGACCACCTTCGCGACGCCCGATCAGGTGAGGATCGTCAGCGTGCGAATCGACCCCTGCTTTCCGGTGGCGGCGGGGGTCTGCGGGCGAGAGGTGCGGCTCGTCGGCCAACGAATCGACCCGACGACGCTCGAGGCCTCGGACTCGGCCATTCATCTCTTCTTCGTCTTCAGCGACGCGGACTGGGCGGTGGTGCAAGACGACGTGCTGAGCCTGGCGCTGCTCGCCGGTGGCCGCACGGCCGGGGCGCTCGACGTGCATCCGATCATCGCGCGTGACGGCTGGACCGGGACCTATGGGCTCGCGGTGCGCGCGTTCTTGACGCAGCACTGCACGCCTGCGCGGCTGAAGGAGATCGCGCTCCTCAACGCTGGCGCCGAGTGGCGGTTCTTTCGGTTCTCGGTGACGGGCGGAGTGCTCACCCGCATCGCCACCACCGGCAGCGGGTGGTTCAGCGTGTTTCCCATCGACGCGATCCGCATTCCTCCCCAGCGCTACGAGGTGCCGATGCCCGACGGCGGCGCCGAAGGCGAGCTCTCGCCCGACGGAGGCGTGGCCCGCACGATCCTCGAGCGGCTGGCGCAGCAGCGGAACGTGCTCGGCGAACTCCAAGACGCGATCGCGCGGGTCGAGAACCCGATCGACGAGCCGACGCCGCTGCTCGACTGCGGCATCTGTCACCGCGCGACCCAGCTCCGGGTCGATCACGTCACCAGGCGAGGGTTGACGGCGCTCCCACCCCGGTTCGCGGTGCCGGTCGCCACCCAGCCGCCGCCCGCCATCGAAGAGAACAACTTTCACGCCTTCAGCTGGCATGGCACCACCGCGACGATCACCCACCGCACCGTGTTCGAGAGCTCGGTGACCGCGATCTCGATGACCCGCTGAGCCGGCGGCCAACGAGGAGCACCAGCAGGTCGGCTTCCCCGCGTCGCGAGTGCCGCTCACCACCGCGCTCCACCTGACGAAGGCGCGGGGTGTTCATCGTCGACCCGCCCATCGCCGAGAGGGCCCAGGGTCGCCGGCGCACTGGAGACCGGGGCCGTTTTGTCACGTGCATCGCACGGCGCCCCAGGTAGAAGCGCGGCGTGACTCGGTTCCTCGTCGCTCTGGCGTTGCTCCTCGCCAGCACCACCGTCGCCCGCCCGAAGCTGGGCGTCATCATCGTCGTCGACCAGCTCTCGGCCGACGCCTTCGAGGCTCGGGCAGCCAAGACGACCGGCGGCATCCGGCGAATGATCGACCAAGGCGCGCGGTTTCGCGATCTCCGCTTCGAGGTCGCGCCGACGATCACCTCCGCTGGCCACGCGACGATCGTGACCGGCACCTACGCGGCGAGCCACGGCATCGTCTCGAACGAGTGGATCGACTGGCAGAGCGGCAAGGGCGTGCTGTCGACCGAAGATCACGCCTACCAGACGCTCGATCGGCCGCCCGCCAAACAAGACGGCACCGCGCCGACGCACCTCCGGGTGCCCACGCTCGGAGACGCGCTCAAGGTCAGCGACGCGCGCGCGAAGGTGGTGGCGATCAGCGGGAAGGATCGCTCCGGCATTCTCCTCGCGGGCCGGTCGGCGGACGCGGCGGTGTGGTTCGACTCCGAGCGCCCGATCTTCACCAGCAGCACCTTCTACGCGCCCAAGGTGCCGGCCTTCGTCGAGCCCACCAACCAGGCGCTCGGCGCCGCGCTGCTCAAGAAGCTCTTCACCTGGGGGCTCCCCGGAGGCGGAACGACCGGCGCCAACCCGATTCCCCGAGGGCGGCAGGGCGACAGCGAGCCCGATGCCGAGCAGCCGGCGCTCCAGCCGCTCCTCGATGCCTGGCAGATCGATCTCGCGCTCGCGGCGGTGAAGTCGCTCCAGCTGGGCGCCGACGAGGTGCCCGATCTCCTCGCCGTCAGCTTCTCGGGGCACGATCGCATCGGCCACGGCTTCGGCCCCGATTCGCCCGAAGGGGTCGCCGAGTTCCTCGCGGTCGACAAAGAGGTCGGGCGCCTCTTCGACGGCCTCGATCAGCAGCTCGGCAAGGGCAGCTGGGTCGCGGTGTTGACGTCGGATCACGGGGTCGCGCCGGTTCCCGAGACGATGCTCGCGCGCCGCATCGACGCTGGGCGCATCGATCTGAAGAAGCTGCGAGAAGCGCTCGAGGACGAGGCCGACGCGCGCCTGGGGCCTGGCGATTGGTTCGCGGGGAACAAGACGCCCGGCATCACCGCCTCCGCGCAGGGCCGGGAGAAGGTGCTCGCGATCGCCGATGCGTTGCGAGCGGTCGCGATCAGGCAGCCAGGCGTTCTCGATCTGCTCCCCGGGCCGCAGCTTCAGGCCGGCGCGCTCGGTTCCAGCGTCGAGGTCTGGCGGCGCGGCTACGTGCCCGGCCGCAGCCCGGACTTCACCGTCGTCTCCAAGCCCTACTGGATCTACACGAAGAAGGACGTCACCGGGCACGCCTCGCAGTGGCTCTACGATCGCTCGGTGCCCGCGCTGTTCCTCGGCGCCGGAGTGACCAAGGGCGTCCACGAGCAGGCCGAGGCCATCGACATCGCTCCCACGCTCGCGCGCTTGCTCGAGGTTCCACCGCCCGCGGGAGCGCAGGGCAAGGTGCTCAGGGAGATCGTCGCCGCAGCTTCTGGAGCAGTGCCACCATCAGGGAGGACCCCGTGAATCCGTTCGCCGTCGCCGCCGCGCTGGTTCTGGCTCAGAGCGCACCCGAGAGCAGCCCCACTCCCGCGCCCGCCGCTGAGCCCGTTGCCGCCAAGCCTGACGCTCCGCCGTCGCTCACCAATCCTCCGGCGCTGCCCGAAGAGAAGAAGCTCACCGTCGCCGAGGATCGTTCGGGCCAGGCGAACGCCGTCGGCGGGCTCAAGCTCGAGACCGAAACGCCGTGGTGGCAGCGGCTCAAGGTCGGCGGCTTTGCCCGCATCGGCTTGTTCTACGATCTGCCGTTCCGCGAGGAGCAGCTAGTGGGCGGCAACGGCGGCTTCCGCATGGCCGACTTCCGGCTCAACTTCGACTTCCGGCCGGTGAACAAGCTCACCGTCTACACGAGCATCGAGTTGGCGGCGCCGCTGCCCGATCCCGCCGACCCGCTCGTCGGCCGGAGGATCATCGATCTGCGCGACGCCTTCGTCGAATACGAGGTCTGCTCGGGCTTTCTCGTGAAGGCCGGCCAGTTTCGCCCGCCGTACTACGCCGAGATGATGCTCTCGGACGGCGCGGTGCCCTTCGTGAATCGTTCGGTGATCGCGCAGGGCATCAACCCGCCAGAAGGCTACGGGCCGCGCACACGGCTCGCTCCCGAACGCCAGGTGGGCGTGCAGGCGGCCTCCAAGCGCCTCGGCAACGAGACGATCGGCTTCAAGTACGCGCTCGGCGTCTTCAACGGCAACGGCATCAACCAGCTCTTCAACGACAACAACGGGGTGAACCCGGTCGCGCGCGTCGAGGTCGACTACCAGCAGATGGTCACCCTCGGGGTGAACGCCGGCTACAACGTGCTCACCACCGGCACGCGCCCGAACCGGCTGTCGACGAACAACTTCGACTACGGCGTCGATCTCGAAGCGCACAAGTGGGGCTTCCAGGTGCTCGGCGCGTTCCTCGGCCGCAGCTCGACCTACAGCTTCTCCGGGCTCACCCCTGATTCCTCGATGGGCGTGTTGGGTCAGCTCCGCTACTTCCACGAGGGGACGGGCCTCGAGGGGGCGGCGCGCTTCGCCTCCTACGAGCCCTCCAAGGTGCAGCCCGACGACTCGGTGATCGAGCTGGCCGCGATGGTGGGCTGGCGGCCCTTCAAGTTGCCCTTCCGCGTGCTGGCGCAGTACACCCACCGCGAGGAGGAGCGGTCGGTCTCCTACCCGAACGACAGCGTGGATGTGATGCTCCACGCGATCTGGTGAGCCATGAAGAAGCTCGTGCTCGCAGTGCTCGCGCTCGGCGTGGGCTGCACGAAGACGACCCCGCCGGCGCGGGCGTTCAAGGTCGAGAGCCGCGCGGATCTCATCGGCGGCAAGCGCGCGCTCGCCGACGTGGGTGACTACAAGATCAGCAACGGCCTCATTCAGGCGATCGTGCAAGACGTCGGCACCTCGCGCGGCTTCGGTGCGTTCGGAGGTTCGCTGATCGACATCGATCTCGTGCGGGCGACCGAGACGAGCCCGGTGAAGGGCCCGGTCGGCAACGACTGGTTCACCGAGATGTTCCCCGCGTTCTTCCTCACCGCGATCGAGCCGGCGAAGGTCGAGGCGATCTCGAACGAAGACGGCACCGCGAAGATCGTCGTCTCCGGCAAGTCGGGCTCGTTCATCAGCGTGGTGAACGCGATCACCGACGTCGTCTACCCGAAGGACTCGCTCGACTACTCGGTGGAGTACCAGCTCGAGCCCGGCAAGCAGTACCTCAAGATCGTCACCACGGTGACGAACCCGAACACGACCGACGTCTCCTTCCCGCTCTCGATTCCGTTCGGCTTCGTCACCCTGCTCGGTGAAGGGCAGCGGCTCTTCGTGCCCGGTCAGGCCGGCTTCGACATGCGGTTCCACCTCGAAGACACGGTCTACAAGCGCAACGCCGATCTCCAGGCGCTCCCGGGAGAGGTCACCTCGATGTGGACGACCGAAGGTGACGGCGTGTCGTACGCCTTGGTGGCCGCGCGCACGCCCTCGGGCGGCTACATGGACGGCAAGCCGCAGTTCTATCCAACCGCGAAGCCCGACTCGCTCCTCATTCCCATCGCGTCGTCGTCGTTCCTCGGCTCGTTCTGGGCGAAGTCGCCCGAAGTGCTCAAGGCGAAGGCCAGCTTCACGTACATCGGCTACCTGGCGGTCGGCTCGGGTGACGTCGCCAGCGTGCAGCGCGTCGTCTACGACCTTCGCGACGTGCGGCAGAACCCGAACGGGCGCGAGACGATCCTCCGCGAGAAGACGCCCTTCGGCACCGTCTCGGGCTTCGTGCGAGAGGGCAAGACGAACCGGCCGATGGAGAACGTCTCGGTCGTGCTCCAGAACGAAGCGGGCGAGTACGTGAGCCAGGCGACGACGATCACCCAGGGCGCGTACTCGGCGCCGCTCCCGCCCGGCCGCTATCGCGCCTACGCGGTGGACCGGGTGCGAAACGTCGCGAAGTCCGACTTCGTCGAGGTGACCGAGGGAGGTACCGCGCGGATCGATCTCGCGATGGAGCAGCCGGGCGACTTGCGCGTCGTGGTGCGTGACGAGGGCGGGCGGTCGGTGCCGGCGAAGATCTCGATCGAGGCGATCGCCGAGGCGCCGGGGCAGGGCGCGTTGCCTCGCAAGTACCTCTACGATCTCAAGATCGGCGAGCGGTACCGCTTCAGCGACTTCGTGCCCGACGATCCCTCGAACCCTGACTCGCGCCGCTACCTCGAGAAGGTGCTCTTCGCGGCCGACGGCACTGCGGGCACCGAGCTTCGCCCCGGCAAGTACACGGTGTGGGCGTCACGCGGCATCGAGTATTCGCTCGAGAAGAAGGAGATCGAGGTCGAGGCAGGAAAGACGGCGCTGGTCGGGTTGTCGATCTCCCACGTGCTGCCGACGCCCGGGCTCATCAGCGGCGACTTCCACGTGCACTCGATTCGCAGCGTCGACTCGAACATGGCGCTGCCCGAACGCGTCACCAGCTTCGCGGTCGAAGGGGTCGATCTGATGACCTCCACCGATCACAACATGGTGGCCGACTACCAGCCGACGATCGAACAGCTGCGGCTCGACGATTGGCTCCGGAGCGTCGTCGGCCTCGAGCTCACCTCCCTCGAGATGGGGCACTTCAACGCGTTTCCGATCGAGCTGCAGCCAGGGCCGATTCAGCACGGGAGCTTCCGCTGGTTCTATCGGCCGCCCGGCGAGCTCTTCGCGCAGCTGCGTGGCCTGGGCCCGAAGGACAAGGTGGTCGTGCAGGTGAACCACCCGCGCGACACGGTGCTCGGTTACTTCAACGCCTTCGACGTCGGCACCTACTCGGGCAAGTCGCTCCCGGCCCCTTCGTCGCTCGTTCGGCTCGATCGCACCCCGCTGCCCGACGGCGGACTCTCTCCGTACGATCCGCAGAACTTCAGCACCGACTTCGACGTGATGGAGGTCTTCAACGGCAAGCGCCTCGACAACCTCTTCACCACCCGCATGCGGCAGGTCGATGGGCCGGAGCCGAACCTCCCGGCGTGCCCCGCCGACGGGAACATCACCGTCGCCTGTCTGCCGAAGATGGGCGAGGTGATCGAGAAACCCATCAAGTACAAGGACAGCGCAGGCGTCGATCAGATCGTCCTCCAGCCGGCGTACCCGGGCGCGCAGGACGAGTGGTTCACCATGCTCGGGCAGGGGAAGAAGATCGCCGCGACCGGCAACTCGGACTCCCACGGCGACAAGTCGGAGGCCGGCCTCCCGCGCACGTATCTGGAGGTTGGACCGACCGCCGATGGCTCGATGCGCGCCCTCGACGTCGATCGTGCGCTCACCGCCGTTCGAGAGGGCAGGGGCTTCGTCACCAACGGGCCGCTCATCACCGCGGTCGTCGACGGGCAGGGCCCTGGCGCGACGGTGGTGAACGCGAACGGCATCTTCCGCTTGCAGGTGAAGGTCGAGGCGGCGCCGTGGATCGACGTCGATCGCGTGGTGATCCGCCGCGGCGGGCGCGATCAGGGCAAGCGGCCCGAGGTGCTCGCGACGATTCCGGTGCCGCCGAGCGATCAGACGCTCCGGCTCGATCACACCCAGCTCTTCACCGGCATTCCCGACAACTCGTACTTCGTCGTCGAGGCGTATGGCTCCAAGTCGATGTGGCCGGTGTTCACCCCGCATGAAGTCCCGTCGCTCCAGATCAGCGACGCGGTCGGGGTGATCGGCGGCGCCTTCGGGTTCTCGAGCACGTACGGCAAGTACGAGCCGAATCAGGCCGAGCTGGTGACGCCATACGCCTTCACCAACCCCATCTGGCTCGTTCGCAAGGCGCCTGGCCAGCCGCTCACCGCGCCGAAGAAGGTGCTGCCGCTGTCGAACGCCGAGCCGTACTCGCCGCGAACGCTGCCCGATCTGCGCACCCTGTTCCACGCGTTCCACTCGGATCCGGAGTGAGTCGTGCGAGGGTGGCTCGCCGCAACCGTCGCCCTCGTCGCGTTCGCCACCGAGGCCCACCCAGAGGGCTTCCACGCGAAGTACGCCTTCACCCTCACCAAGACGACCTTGGTAGGGCTGCTGGTGCTCGACGTCGACGGAGGCTCCCGCTGCGAGCTGATTCGCGCCGGCGCCGACGCCGATCATGACGGGAAGCTCTCCGTCCCCGAGCGCCGCGCCCTCGAGACGAAGCTCGCGTCCTTCATCACCCGGCCGCTCAAGTTGGGCATCTCGTCGGCGCCCCTGCCGCTGACGATCAAGGAATCGAAGCTCAACCTTCACGATGATCCCTCGGTGTCGAAGAGCGGGCTGTCGGTGGCGCTGCTGCTCGAGGTGAACCACCCGTACGAAATCTCACCCGGCATGCACTTCGAGCTCGAGGCGTCGACGCCGGATCAGTCGCACCTGCGCGTCGAGGTCGTGCAGGCGATCGCAGCCGGAGAGCGCCCGGAGCCAGACTTCGTCGAGGACGTGCCGAGCGGGAAGAAGGTGCGGGTGCGGCTGGGGCTGCTCGCGAAGGACGAGCCGGCACGTGGAGCGCGACCAACCGAGCGCTGAGCCTGGCGCTTCGCTGCCGAGTTCGGATCTCGCGACGAGCAAGAAGAACCTCCTCGGTCGTGTCTTCTTGAAGGCGCCCTGCAGTCGATTCGACTCGCTCGGCGCCGGCGTCGTGCTCGGGCCGAGACGGTTCGCGACGCCTGCCTCTCAGTCGTGCTTGTCGGGCGGCGGCGCCAGGCTCTGGGCACGAACCGCCTGCACCTCGAACTCGAGCGTCTTGCCCCGCACCAGCCTCCGGAGCCGCTCATCGAGATGGAGGATCTGTCCCCCGAGTTCCTGCTCGAGCTCCCGCGCCCGCCCGGCGTACACGAGCGGATCGAACCGCACCTCGAAGCGGAGGGTCGCCACGGTCCCCTCGAGCGCCACCGTCCATCTCGGCAACCCGACCTCGCGTGAGCTGATGATGCCCAGCTTCACGCAGGGATGATCGGTGCGTTCGGTCTCGTGGCTCGACTCGAGCACGTCTTGCACGATCGACGGCGCGAGCAGGTAGTCGCTGCCGAAAACGAGCCCTCGCTTCACCCGCCCGAGGAACCGAACGCCGCGCTCACCTTCCTGACGACACACGGGGCCGAGCTCGATCACGTCGCCGGTGTCGTAGCGGACGAGCGGCATCGTGCGTCCCGCTGGGAGGAGGGTGGTGGCGACCAACCGGCCCACGCCCTTCGAGCGCTGCTGACCGGTCGCGAGATCGAGCACCTCGGTCACCATCGTCGGGCCGAACCAGTGGTGCCAGCCGCAGGCACTGCACTCGCTGGCGAAGGTCTCGAGCTCCGAGAGGCTGTAGTTGTCGATGAGCTCGGCGCCGCCGAAGACGGTGGCGATGCGTTCGCGCCAGAACGGGCTCACCCGGAAGGAGTTGGTGCCGATCAGCTTCACTCCGAACGACTCGGCGGTGCGCCCGCGCTCGAGCAGCCAGGCGACGAAGACCTTCAACGCGCCGGCGCTGATCCGCAGCGAGGTGACGCGGCGGCCGTCGGGCTGAGCACGACTCAGCACCGCCTCGAGCATCGAGAGCGAGTTCCGATCATACAGCCAGGGGACGAAGAGCTCGTTTGGCCCGGGCGCTCCCGGCAGGCCGTGGTTCACCGAGATGGAGACGAGCGTCCAACCGTCGTCCGCCTCGCCTTCGTCGACGAGTGACGCCTCCGCTTCGACCTCCGAACGCCAGACGTTGAGGACGGGCAGATCGACCTCACGCCGCGTCGTTCCCGAGGAAGCGACCCCAAAACCGACGGGGCGTTTCCCAACGATCAGCCCTGCCTGGTGCTGAATGGCCGTGAGCTTGTCGAGGAGCGGGAGGCGAACCAACTCGCCCGCCCGCGTCACCCGCTTCCAGCGCGCACCCCACGCCTTCCGGTAGTACGGAGCCCTCACGGCGTGCGCGAGGGTCTCCCGGAGCGCGGCGTCGGCGCGGTGCTGCTTAGACTTCGCCACCACGGACCGCAGTGCCGCCGCGCGCCTCTCCGCCTCGCCCGCCGCCACGAACCTCCCCGCCCCGGCCGCCGCCACGGGCTTCGCCACCGCGCCCGCCTCCACGCGCTTCGCCGCCACGGCCGCCGCCCCGCGCCTCGCCGCCCTTCACCCCAGTGCCATGCTGCGTCTTCCCACCGCCGCGCGCCTCGCCACCGCGACCGCCGCCTTTCGCCTCACCGCCGCGGCCCTTCGCCTCGCCCCCCTTCACCCCCGTGCCGTGCGTCTTCCCGCCGCGCGCCTCGCCCGCCTTCACGGTCTTGGCCTTCCAGCCCCCCGTCGACTTCGCCGCCTCGCCCGACCGGGCCTTCGCCGTCGTCTTCGCGGGCGCCTTGGTGGCGTGGGCCTTCGCAGTCTGGGGAACCTTCGCTTGGGTGACTCGCATGGCGGAACGAACCTTCCTGGGTGAAGTGGAGCGGCGACCCTACACGAGGCGCCGAGACCGCCTCAAAGCGCATTTTTGGACCGTCTCGACCGTGTTCCGCCCCCCACCGGGGCAGCGTATTGAATGGCCGACCTCCCTTGCCCCTGTGCACGGGCTTGGGTAAGGGCCGACGGTCTTTCTTTCCTAGAGGGTAGTGTGAGCGATCAGAAGAAGCCGGCAGCGACGTTCGGAGACGTGATGTTGGGCATCCCCTCTGGAGCCCGGGATAAGGCCGATGGCGCCCGCGAGGAGAAGCGCGAGAAGAAGGGCGGGCCCATGGTGGTGGTGAAGCGGGCCGGCGGCGCGGTGGAGACCCGCAAGGCTGACGCGCCCGCACCGACCCCTGCTTCCGACGCCCAGGCCGAGACGGCTCCCCAGGCTGCCGTCGTCAAGCCGGTCGTTCCCCACGGGCCCTCCGTCTCGGACGAGGTGCACGAGCACGAGTCCTTCGGCGAGATGTTCGAGAAGCAGGTGAAGGACGGTGGCCTGCCGGGCCGCAAGCTGCCCCGCGTGGGCGAGAAGGTGCGCGGCAAGATCTTCCAGCTCGGCGCCGAGACGGCCTTCGTCACGATCGGCCGCCACGAGGCGATGATCGATCTCGACGAGCTCAAGGACGAGCAGGGCATCTTGCGCTCTGGCGTCGGCGACGAGGTCGAGGCGCACGTCACCGAGACCGGCGCCAAGGGCATCATGCTCTCGCGCAAGCTCTCCAAGGACGCGGCGTCGCTCTCGATGCTGGCCGAGGCCAAGCTCACCGGCATGCCCGTCGAGGGCATCGTCATCGGCGTCAACAAGGGCGGCCTCGAGGTGGCGGTCGGCGAGGTGCGCGCGTTCTGCCCCTCGTCGCAGGTCGACGTTCGCCCCACCAAGCTCGACGAGTACGTGGGCCAGCGCTTCACCTTCCGCGTCAGCGAGGTGAAGGAGCGCAACGTGGTGCTCTCGCGCCGCGCGCTCGTGGAAGAGGAGCTCAAGGTCAAGGCGGCCGAGCTGCGCAAGACGCTCGAGGTGAGCAAGGTGGTGAAGGGCCGCGTCGTCTCGGTGCAGAACTTCGGCGCCTTCGTCGATCTGGGCGGCCTCGAGGGCCTGGTGCCGGTGAGCGAGCTCTCGCACACCCGCATCGGTCACCCCAGCGAGGTCGTGAAGGTCGGTGACGAGCTCGAGGTCGAGATCATTCGCATGGAGGCGGCCGAGCCCAGCTCGCCCGACAAGTCCAAGCGCAAGGAGCGGATCACCCTCTCGCTCCGCAAGCTGCTCGAGGATCCCTTCAAGAAGGCCGCCGAGTCGTTCAAGGAAGGCCAGCAGATCAAGGGCAAGGTCGTTCGGCTCACCCAGTTCGGCGCCTTCGTCGAGCTGATGCCGGGCGTCGACGGGCTGATCCACGTCTCGGCGCTGTCCGAGCGGCGCATCGCCCACCCGCGTGACGTGGTGCGCGTCGGCGACGAGGTCGAGGTGAAGATCGAGAAGATCGATCTCGACGAGAAGCGCATGGGGCTCCGCCTGGTGAAGAACGGCGTGCCGGTGGGAGAGGGCGTCGCGAGCAGCTCGTCGACCACCCAGCCCACCCAGGCCACCGAGACCGACGCCGCGCCCAAGAAGCCGGCCGTGAAGCTCCGTCGTGGGCTCGTGGTGATCGGCAAGGTCGTGCGCATCGAGTCGTTCGGCGTCTTCATCGAGTTCGAGGGCGGCAACGGGCTCATTCCGGCGAGCGAGACGGGCACCGAGCGCGGCACCGATCTCAAGCGCACCTTCCCGATGGGCAAGGAGCTCAAGGCCGAGATCATCGAGATCGAGGGCCAGAAGGTGAAGCTGTCGATGGTCGCCGCGCAGCGCAGCGAGGAGCGCGCCGATCTCGAGGCCTGGAAGGCCACCCAGAAGCCGCAGGGCGGCGGCAAGACGGGCTTCGGCACGCTCGCCGACAAGTTCAAGGGCCTGAAGCTGAGCTGAGCGGGTTCAGTAGAGACGAATTCGGCCGTAGTACAGCTCGGCGGATCCCGAGGCGGGTTGCAGGTCGAGGAGGAAGTCGACCTCGCGCCCGAACGGGGTGCCGCCCCTCGGCGTCGCCAGGTAGTACGGCCCTGCGATCGTCCGGCCTCCGGCGAAGATCGTCGGACCGAGATCGACGCGCGTCCCCAGCGTGAAGCCCGGCCCCACGGGGATCAGGTACGCCGCCGTCGACTGGGCGAAGAGCATCACGTCGCGCCCGTAGTCGTCCTGCATGAGGCGGACGATGCCATCGGTGTAGAAGTTGATCGGCGGGAGGTTGGTGGCGACGGGCGTGCCTCCGTCGAAGGCGACCTGCCGCAGTTGCCAGACGTCGTTGCTGGTGCGTGAGCGCGTCAGGGTGCGGTGCTGCCCCTCCCGATCGATGATCGAGTCACCCACCTGGTACATCACCGCCTGCGGACCGCTCGTCGGCTCCAGGCGCCCAAGCTCGGTGCGCGCTTGCGGGCTGGTCGCGCTCGACGAGGCGAAGACCCAGCGATCGACGGCGTTGAAGACGTAGCCGAAGGAGCCGGCTGGTTGGGTGTAGCCGGCGGCGGCCCACTGCACGTCACGAGTCGCAGTGAGGATCCACGAGCCGTCCGAACGCGGGAGCACGTAGCCGTAGCAGTAGCGCAGCCCGATGTTCAGCGTCGTCATCGGCCCCCAGGTGCCCGTTGGCGAGCGGCAGGCGAAGTCCCAGGCGCTGTCGGCGGTGTACGGCACGCCGCTCACCGTTCCGGCGACGCCGCGAGAGGCGAAGAAGCAGACCGAGCCGTCGACGGCGACTCCCGCTGCGCTGTACGGCGTCGACGAGCCGAGCAGCTGCTCCCACCCGCCGGGAATGGAGCTTGGGCCCGAGATCACTGACGTCGCTCCGGTGCTGACGGTCCACGTCGCCGGGGAGGTCGGCCAGGAGAGGATGAGCAGGCTGTCGTCCGGCAGGCGGAGGAGGTGCATCGGCTCACGGCCACACCGCCGACGGCCCACTTCGGTCCAGCCATCAGCGTCGAGCGGCCCGCGTCGCAGGAGCACCCACTGGGCCTGGCTGGGATCGGTGCCCGAGGTGGGGGAGACGAGGTAGGCCGCAAAGAGCGCTCCGGTGGAGAGCCGGACGAGCCGCGATTGGTGGCCGCCCCACGAGTTGCCCGGCGCACCGCTCGGGGCTTCACCCACCTCGGGATCGGTCGCGATTCGCTCGAAACGAACGAGCTGGGGACTCAGCGGTGGCAGCGGCCCAGCGTCAGGCGCGCCCGCATCTCGAGCCCCCGCGTCGGGGCCTCCAGCGTCGTCGGTCCCTGCGTCGGTTGCGCCTGCGTCGTTGCCTCCGTCGTTCGCGCCGCCGTCGGGCCCAGCGTCATTCTCCGAAACACCGGCGTCGAAGGCGGCGTCGTCGCCCCCGTCAGAACGCCCAGCATCTGCGCTCGCTCCAGCGTCGACATCGAAGCCCGCGTCTTCGAGGCCCGCGTCCGGCTGGGTCGCGATGCCCACGCAGCCGACGACCGCGCTCAGGATGAGGACGGCAGCCCCAACTCGCACTGGCCGACCATTCCACCGGCCTCGACGGAACGAAACCTCGCAGGCGGTGTTGATCGGTTCTGACGCTCTGAGCACCCAAAATCACAGGCTCTCGTCGCGCCCGGCAATGAACTTTGCTAGCAGTTCGCCCGTCGATGGCCCCCGGAGGCGAAGGTTCCATGGTGAAGCTCTTCAAGTCGATGATCTCCCTCGTGGTCGTGCTGGCGGGTGTGGCGCTGGCGGCTCCTGCAGCGCCTTCTCCGACGGCGAAGGCTGCCTTCGAGCGTGGAGAGAAGGCCCTCGAAGCCGGCACCTATGACGCCGCCATCGTCGCCTATCAGGACGCGCTCAAGGCCACCCCTGGCTACGCCGCGGCGATGAACGGCATGGGCAGCGCGCTCTTCAAGCTGAACAAGCGCGACGACGCCCTGGCGCAGTTCAAGGCTGCCACCGAGGCCGATCCCTCGTTCAAGCTGGCCTGGTTCAACCTGGGCTTCGCCTCGCGCAAGACGCAGGACTTCAGCACCGCCGCGAAGGCGTACGAGAAGTACACCGCCCTCGATCCCAACGATCCAGACGGCTTCTACGGCCTCGCCGAGTCGTACCGGCAGTCGAACCAGACCGACAAGGCGATCGCCGCGTACGAGACGTACATCAAGAAGGAGACCCGCCCGACGGAGCAGAAGTACGTCGACAAGGCGAAGGACGCGATCGCGCAGCTGAAGGCCTCGACGGCCGCTCCGAAGCCGGCCGAGACCAAGCCTGCGGAGACGAAGCCCGCCGAGACGAAGCCTGCCGAGACCACGAGCCCGCCGGCTGGTGATCCGCTCCCCTCGCTCGCCGCGCGCAAGATGTCGGAAGGCGACAAGCTGATGGCCGAGAAGAAGTACCGCGAGGCCTCGTTCTCGTACCAGGACGCGGTGAACGCCGATCCCAACAACGTCGAGGGCCTCTTCAAGCTCGGCAACAGCTACGCGGTGCTCGGCTACTACTCGCAGGCGATCGATCGCTGGAACCAGGTGGCGACGCTCAGCCAGGACCCGGCGGTGAAGAAGTCGGCGCAGGACAACATCGCCCGCGCGCAGCAGAAGCTGGCGGCGTCGGGTGGCGGCTCTCCCCAGGAGCAGGGCAAGCAGCCGGGCACCGGGCCGATCGCCGACTCGACCCGTGCGCAGGCCCGTCAGTTCTACGAGCAGGCCGTGCAGCTCATCAACCAGCGCCGCTTCGGCGACGCGCTCGCCTCGCTCAACGAGTGCCTCAAGCTCGAGCCGGCGCTCTCGGTCGGGTACATCGCCCGCGGCAGCACCCTCATCGGCCTGCGCCGCTTCGCCGAGGCCGCCATCGACTATCAGTACGCCCTCAAGCTCGATCCGAACCTCTCGGCGCCGCTGTACGGCCTCGCCGAGGCGTACCGTGGAATGAACCGGGTCGACGACGCGCGCACCTACTACCAGCGCTACGTCACCTCCGGAGCCTCCGACGTGCGGCCCGAGCTGCAGAGCGACGCCCGCACCAAGCTCGACCAGCTCCGCTAACGCCGCTCGGCGGGAGCTGGAACGTCGTCCTCCTCGGGGAAGATTCACTCGCGCCCAGCAGTCGAGGGCCGGCTGGGAACCATGAACACCGACATCAAGGCGATCACCGAACAGGTTCAGCGCGAGAGCGCCTTCATCGAGCCGCTCTTCTACGAGACCTCCCGCGTCATCGTCGGCCAGAAGCCGATGCTCGAGCGAGTGCTCATCGGGCTGCTGTGCAACGGCCACGTGCTCCTCGAAGGCGTGCCCGGCCTGGCCAAGACGCTCACCGTGCGCACCTTCGCCGACTCGATCTCGGCCGCGTTCATGCGCATTCAGTTCACGCCCGATCTCCTGCCCGCCGACCTCGTCGGAACGGTGATCTACAACCAGCAGACCGCCAGCTTCGCGGTGCGCAAGGGCCCCATCTTCGCCAACGTGATCCTCGCGGACGAAATCAACCGCGCTCCGGCGAAGGTGCAGTCGGCCTTGCTCGAGGCGATGCAGGAGCGGCAGGTCACCATCGGCAACAACACCTTCCCGCTGCCCTCGCCGTTCATCGTGCTCGCGACCCAGAACCCGGTCGAGCAGGAAGGCACCTACCCGCTGCCCGAAGCGCAGGTCGATCGCTTCATGCTCAAGGTGAAGGTGGGCTACCCGACCCGCGACGAGGAAAAAGAGATCCTCAACCGCATGGCCGGAGACTCGGTGCCCAAGGCCCAGAAGGTGGTGACGCCGGAGCAGATCGCCCAGGCGCGCGCGGTGCTGCACCGGATCTACGTCGACGAGAAGGTGAAGGACTACATCCTCAACATCGTCTTCGCGACCCGCGAGCCGGCGAAGTTCGGGCTCAAGGACATCGAGGACTACATCCAGTACGGGGCCTCGCCGCGCGCCACCATCGCGCTCACCCAGGCCGCCCGCGCCCACGCCTTCTTGAGGCACCGCGGCTTCGTCACGCCCGAAGACGTGAAGGCGATCGGCCTCGACGTGCTCCGTCACCGCGTCTCGATCACCTACGAAGCCGAGGCCGAAGAGCTCACTCCCGAGCGCATCATTCAGCGCGTGTTCGAGCGCGTCGAAGTGCCCTGACCGATGCTCCCCAAGGAGCTCATCAAGCGCATTCGCAAGCTGGAGATCTCGACCCGAAAGGTCGTCACCAGCGTGCTGGGAGGCCAGTACCACTCGGTCTTCAAGGGCCGCGGCATGGCGTTTTCCGAGGTGCGGCAGTACCAGCCGGGCGACGAGGTGCGCACCATCGACTGGAACGTCACCGCGCGCATGAACGACGCGTACGTGAAGGTCTTCACCGAGGAGCGCGAGCTCACGGTGATGCTGCTCGTCGACGTCTCGGCCTCGGAGTCGTTCGGCTCGCAGCAGCGCAGCAAGGGCGAGATCGCCGCCGAGATCGCCGCGCAGATCGCCTTCTCCGCCATCGCCAACAACGATCGCGTCGGGCTGATCCTCTTCTCCGATCGGGTCGAGAAGGTGGTGCCGCCGCGCAAGGGCCGCTCCCACGTGCTCCGGCTCATCAGCGACATCTTGTCCTTCAAGCCTGCAGGCAAGGGCACCGATCTCGCCGCCGCGCTCACCTACCTGACCCACGTCGCCAAGCGGAAGACGGTCGCCTTCCTCGTGTCGGACTTCCTCACCGAGAAGTACGAGAAGCCGCTGCGCATCGTCGCCGGGAAGCACGATCTGGTGCCGTGCGTGATCGTCGACCCGCTCGAGCAGGTGTTTCCCAACCTGGGCCTCGCCGATCTCGAGGATCCCGAGACGGGGGCGCGCTTCTTGATCGACACCAGCGATCCCCGCGTGCGGGGCAAGTTCCGCAAGTTCATGGAAGAGCGGCGGGCCACCCGGGAGACGCTCTTCAAGAAGCTCCAGCTCGACGCCGTCGAGCTCTCGGCTGGCGCGGACTACGCCTTGGCGCTCCAGAAGTTCTTCCGCTTGAGGGCGAGGCGCGCGGCCGGGTGACGCGACAGTGGCGCTCGACGGTGAGCGCAGGCACAATCGACCGGTGAGCCAAGGCAACAAGAAGCCTGGTGACGAGACGGTGCGCGTGCCGCCGGGGCTCACTCCCAAGAAGACCGCTACCTCACCGGGTGCTCCCGCCGCGAAGGACAAGCCGGCCTCGCCGACCGACTCCTACATCGCGAAGGCCGGGAAGAACCTCTTCGTCGAGGAGGTCGCGACGGGCTCCCATCACGTGCGCGGCTCCGGCTCGTCGGCGGCGATGGCGCCCGAGGTCTCGCAGGGCCGCTGGCGTGATCGCGTCGTCGCCCCTCGAATGGTGATGACGAAGGAAGAGATGGTGGGCGGGCTCGAGTCCTCGCTCCGGGTCGTGCTCTCCGACGTCAATCACGTGCGGGTCGCCTTCGAGGAGCTGCGCCGAGGGTGGCTGCCGACGCTTCGCCAGGTGATCGAGCAGGCCGGTGGTGATGGCCTCGACGCCTGGTTGCTCGCCGCGCTCCGACCGCCCGCGCGCCCCGCGATGGACCCGCTCTTTCCCTCGCTCGTCACCGACTTCGCCCGCATTCGCGCCGCCAAGGAGCTCGCTGGCTTCGAGGAAGAGGCGCTCAAGCTCGTCGGCACGGTTCAGAAGGTGCTCGGCTTCGATGCACCGCGGAAGCTGTCCTTCAAGGTGCTCGAGAAGGAGCTCGAAGGAAAGCTGGAGGTCGACGAGCTGTTCCTGATGGCGGTGAGCGAAGACGGCGAGCTGACGCGGCGGCTCAAGGAGATCGGCGGCACGATGGAGAACCTCCGCGAGCAGATTCGAAAGACCCCGGGCAAGCAGCCGACCGGAATCTTCTCGAACTTCGTCAGGCTCAAGGCAGAGGTCCGCGTGCTCGATGCCGAGCTGAAGCGGCGCACCGCACCCAAACCCTGAGTCGCACCAGCCCCGCTCGTCACCCCTGACCCAGCCTGTTCCTTGGGCTTTTCGCCCCTTTCGGTGGCATGGGGGCTGCTCGACTGGGCGTTCGTGCGACACGTGGTCCTCGTCAGTGGCGACGGACAGGTCCTGGAAGGCCTCAGGCGGTCCTTGCGGGTGCACCAGAACGTCTGGGCGATGCACTTCGTCGAGAGCACAGCCGACGCGCTCAGCCGACTCTCGTCCGAGCCGGTCGAAGCCCTGATCTGCGACTCGCGGGTCTCCGGCATGGAGCTCGAGGCCTTTCTCGAGCTCGCGCGCGATCGATTTCCGCAGGTCGTGCGAGGCGTGCTCTGCGGCCACGAGGTGAAGCCCGATCAGGGGCAGCGCCTCGGGCGGTTGGCGCACCAGGTGCTCAAGAAGCCGATCCTCCCGACCCAGGTGTTCGATCTCGTCGAGCGTGCAGCCCTGGTGCTCGCCACCGTGCGCAGCGATCGGGTGAAGACGGTGCTCGCGAAGCTGGGATCGCTGCCGGCGCTGCCGACGACCTACGCGAAGCTGTCCGAGCTCACCGCGAACCCCGACGTGTCGTTGGACGAGGTCGCGACCGTCGTCGAGCGCGACCCCGCGATCACCGCCAACGTGCTCAAGATCATCAACTCGGCCTACTTCGGGTTGCCGCGGCGCGTGTCGAGCGTGCGCGAGACGGTCAAGTACCTGGGGATTCAGCCACTCAAGAACATCGTCCTCACCGTCGAGGTGTTCGAAGGCATGGGCGGTGGGCAGGTCGCGAAGGGACTTCAGATGGACGCGCTCGCCCGCGCCTGCGCGATGCGCGAGCTCCTCGGACGCACGCCGATGGCCGAGGCTGCGTTCGCCGCGGGGATCCTCGCCGACGTGGGGCAGCTGCTGATCGCGACGAGGCTGCCGATCGACAGGGCCGCGCTCGAGAAGAGCCAGAAGCCGAGGACCGAGGCCGAGCTCGAGCGGCTTGGCTCGACCCACGCCGAGATCGGCGGGGCGCTGCTCAGCTTGTGGAACCTGCCGTCGGTGCTCGTCGAAGCGGTGACGCTCCACCACACGCCCCCGGCGGCGGCGGCGACCGCGAACGTGCCCACGGCGCTCGCCCTCGTCTCCGCGATGGAAGAGGAAGCCCATTCGAGCGAGCCCCGCACGTCGGAGCTGGTGGCCATCGTTCAGCAGCTCGCGGAGATCTTCCCGACGGTGAACCTCCAGGCCGTGCGCCGGCAGCTGGGGCCGCGCGAGACCGCCGTCGCCTGAGCCGCTCGCCGACGAGGTTCCGCAATGCGCCGGGCAAGGCAGGGGACGAGCGGTTCGTCTGACGTCCTCACGGGGCGAGCCGCACGAGCTCGAGGTCGTCGATCAGCACGGGCACCGAGGCATCACGCCCAGCCACGAGATCGTTGAAGGCGTCGATCGCGATGCGGGTACCCGAGACCGGCGCCTGGAGCTCGGGGCTCGAGTCGGTCGTCTCGGTCCATGTCGAGGGCTCGGGCGCAGGCGGAGTCCAGACGCGACCGCGGAGGAGCGTCGTCGTCGTCGAGCTGCCACCATCCGACAATGGCAGCTGCCGGACCTGGAAGCGCGCGCGCACCCAGGTGGCGGTGGGCGTGCTCCCGAGGACGGGTCGGAGCTCGAGCTCGACGCCGTTGCGTTCGCGCCACAGCCCGAAGGCTCGATCGCGGAAGTTCTCGACGAAGAGCGCGTAGCCGGCGCCAGGGTTCGAGGCGCGCGGGGCGAGGAAGCCGCCGTTGGAGCGAACGTAGAAGCCGAGCCCGCCGCTCGGCGGGAGCCAGGCGTCGAACCGCACCTCGAGGTTGGTCGCGCCACAGCCGGGGTGGGTGAGCCGGCCGAGCGAGTAGGGCTGGGTGGAGAGCACGGGAGACCAGCTCCCGGCGCCGGCGTTCACCGCGAAGGTGCTCACGCCTCCCGCGCTGGTCCAGCCCGCAGGCCAGGCGCCGCCATCGGCGATGCGATCGAAGCTGAGCGAGAGGCAGCTCGCGTCGAAGCCGCCCGCGTCGGGTGCACCCGCATCGATTCCACCGGCGTCAGGCGTACCCGCATCGAAGCCAGCGTCGGGACCAGCGTCTTGGAGGCCTCCATCGCTCGAGCGCCCAGCGTCGTCAGCGCCGGCGTCGACCGCTCCAGCGTCGGTGACGCCCGCATCGAGGGCAGCGTCGGGAAGGCCTGCGTCGCCCGGCCCGGCATCGAACGTCATTCCCGAATCGAGCGAGGGGCCACTCCCCGCGTCGGTGTCGGTGTCCGATTCGGTGCCGCCGTCGGGGTCGAGCGGCATCGGGCCACAGGCGCCCAGGAGGAGCGCGACGAAGAGGAAGGCTCGCATGGCGCACCGCCGAGGCTATTCGATGTAGGCGCAGCCGTGCTTCGTGCACGCGCCCATGAACTTCCCGTCACCCACCACCGAGAAGTCGCGCTCCAACACGCTGATGCCTGCGTTCCCGCTTCCATTCGAGCGGGGCGCTGCGTTCGCGATCGCGAACAGATTGAAGAGGTACATGCCGTTCTCGAGCCACGCGTTGCCTTGCGCGTCCACTCGGTAACGGCCAGGGAGGAGCGGCGAGCGGAGCCAGGCGCTGAGCCGCTGAACGTCGAGGGGATGCAGCCAGCGGCCGTTGATCGCCACGCCACCACTCGCGCCCGAGGCGTTCGCCGGACAAGCTGGACCGAGATCGAGCCCGGGGACGATCCAGCTGATCGTCGGGCCACCCCAGGCACCGAACGCGCCCGAGATCGGGTCGTACCACCAGGCGCCATTGGGCAGCTTCGGGCCGGTGCGCTCGACGCGTTCGAGCGTCTTCAGTCGTGCCGCGGTCAGCGGAGCGCCGTTGACGGCGATCGCGCGCGCAGGGGCCTGGCCAAGCGTGAGGGAGAGGAAGAGAGCGAGCATGGCCGCATCGAGTGCAACGTGGCGGCCGCTCGACTCGACCAGGGATCGGGCACTTTCGACGAGCCATCGCGGGGAGTCACAGGGTGACGTCCCTGGTGCTCAGCGACACTCCCTCGAGAAGCTGGGTTGTCGCACGAGGGGCAGTTCCGCCGAGAGGGCCTGATCTCGCGTACGGCCCCGATGGGCTCCGCCACCGCGCCGATCGAGATGACGACGCGTCTCCCCACAATCGTGCCTTCGCAAACTCGCCGATGTCGTCGGAGCGCTGGGGCCGAATCGTCAGTTGAACGCGACGCCGAGCCCGAGCCAGGGGAGCGGGGCGACCAGCGGCCCGGACCTGTTGCTCTTGGGCAGGTAGACCCAGATGCCCGCGAGATCGATGCGGAAGCGAATGCGATCACGCGCGATCGGTCCGGCGGGTTCGGTCCACCCGAGCTGCCAGCGCGCGCCGGTCGTCACCATCGTCTCTTCGAAGGGCAGTCGAGGCAGGAACTCGAACAACAGCGCGCTGTGCGGGCCGAGCACCCACTCGGCGGCGGCGTACGGCTGCACCTGGGTGGGGATTCGCGGAATGGGCGTGCTGTCGTTCGACGCTGCGCCGACGACCCCGTTACTGACCGCAGCGACGCCGGTGGTGATGACGGCCTGCTGAGGCAGCCAGTGGTGGTTGTCGATGACGTAGGCGCCCGCGGTGACCTGGACGGGCCCGAAGTGTTTGGCGAGCGTCGCGTTGAAGACGTTGAGCTGCACGTTGGCGGTGGCGAGGCCGGCTGCGGCAGCGATCGCGCCGCCTCCCTTTCCGCCGAGCACGAGCGCACCGGCGCCGAAGATCGCTCCGAAGCAGTTGGTCATGTCGTACGAGACCGCGAGCCCCGGCAGGTACTCGCCCTCGTCGAGGATGCGGAACTTGAGCCCGACGTCGACCGCGCCGACCAGCGCGATGCCGCCTCCGCCACCCGCGCCGATGAGGTGAATCGCCGGGAGAACGAAGCCGCCACCGAAAGGAACGCCGAAGCCACCGAGCCAGAAGTTGAGCTGCACGCGCCGGTGGATCCCGATGGCCGCGCGGAAGAGGAGCGCTTCGTCGTTGCTCAAGACGAAGGCGCCGGGCTCGAGGGTCTGCGCGGTCGGGGTGAGGACGAAGCGATCGTCGAGCACGCGGCGTTCGAAGCGTTCGTTGCGGCGGAGCTCCATCTGCTTCGCGAGCGCTTCGCCGAGCTCGGTGCCGGCACGAGCGGCGAGGGTGGAAGGGTTGCCGGTGCCTTCCCAGCGCGCGTAGCCGAGGGTGAGCTCTTCGGAGGGCGCGACGAGGTACGCCGCGAACGCGAGCCGACCGGAGTTGGGGACGCTCGAGGAGACGCCGAGGAAGGTGGCCGCGTCGCCGAGGACGGAGGGGTTGCCCGAGGGGACGCCGGCGCTGGCCTCGAGCAGGCTGAGCCGGAGCCGGAAGCCGCCAGGGTTCGACGAGGAGAGCCCTCCGCCGCCTTTTTGGATGCCGTTGGCGACGCCGAAGAGGAGGGCGCGTTCGAGGTCTTGATCGGCGGGCGGAGTGTTGGCGCTCGGTTCGATCCCGACGGTGCGGATCTCTTTGTAGGGCTGGAGAGGCGAGACCGTGACTCGTCGGACGGGCCCGAGCGCGCAGGAAGAGAGGAGGGTGAGCGAGACAACGAGAGGAAAGTGGTTCACGAGCGGCCCCTTTGTCGTTCGTGCGTTGCCCTTCTTCGCGTGGTCGATCACTCGAAATTCAGTGCGCAGATCGGTGCGCAAATTGGCGGCGGAGATTGGCCTGGTTCCGGCTCAGTCGGTGATGCAGTGGTCGAACACGGTGATCGTTTCTCCCTCTGGGCTGCGACCAGCCATGCACCACGAAGACCGGCCGCTGGTCCAAGTGAACCGCGCGCCGTCGAGGATGAAGGCGTACAGACTGCCGTCGCCTGAGGAGGGGACGATCAGGCTCCCGTGGCGCGCGCAGTGCTGGATTCCAATCGGATCCGTATCGACGCGGTTTCCGCGAATGCCTGCGTCACCGCTCGGGAGACTCCACACCTTGAGGAGCGACTCAAAATCGTAGGCTGCAATGTCGCCGTTGGTGCTGACGAAGAGCGCTGTCCCTCCGTCGTTGGGATCGAACGCGAGCACCGGAGTCGTGGAGAGCCGATTCGTCAACCGCTCGCTCGCGACTTGCTCTGGGCCAAACGTCGCGGAGTGCTGAGCCCGATGGACGCGACCATCCGCGGTCGCCCAGTACGTCCAGCTTCGTTCGAGCGCCGGTATCGGAATCTCCGATTCGCCAACCCCGTCGACAATCCCGCCGTCCCAGAGGAGTTGTTCCGTCAGTGTGGGACCGAACCCCACGCGTTGAACCAGCCAGAGGCCTCCGTCTGCACCTGACGCCAGCACCTTCACTTGGTCCTCGCCAACAGAAGCGAACGCTCGGCCATAGCGGCCGTTGGTCAGCGTCGTCGACTCGACAGGATGGGGGAAGGTCGCGAATCGCGTTACGCACAACGGCCGCCCTGGTGAAAAGTGAGTGTTGTCCGCTACAGACCCCAAGAAAGCATCGCCCGGTTGCGGCAACGGACAGCCAGAGTCCACGGTTGAGACGTCGGTTGGGCTACCGCGCACGCGTTCCAGCTTGGCCTCATCCGTCATGCAAACGGCGAGGTCGTTCGCGTGTGAACAGGCAAGGACTCGTCCCGTTGGTCGGCGATCGGGCAGCTGCTCCATTTGCCACAACCACCCTCCGTCGGCCTGGAACATTGCGACCGTGGGCCTTCTCGTGAAGGCCGAGATCGATGCACCAGGGGCGGGCCAGGACGGCCACCGAGTCGTCGAAGCGGGGTTTCCTTCTCCAGACAACACCAGATGGTTTCCGGTCGTGGCCGTGTCGCTGCTGCCAACCGCGATTCCGCCGAGGAGGTCCATGAAGACCGGTCGCGTGACACTGATCGGATTCGGCACGTTCGACACCTGCCGCCTCCACCTCCACCGAGTCACCGGAATGCTCCTCGGCCTCGTCTGAATCCCTCCATCGGCCGCGGTCGCCCACACGAGCACCCGCCCGCGAAACGTCGGAAAGTGAAGCGGCTTCAGATCGAGATCCACTCTCCGGCACGTGCCGGCGTCACACCGCGCCACGATCGGCACCGCCATCGGCCGCGCATTCGGCGCGTCGAGCCGGGCGAACAGCGCCATGGGCTGTGGCAGCTCGTCCACCTCGATCGGCACCACGTCGTCACGGCGAAACGCGAGCCCCGCCGGATCATTCGGCTCGAAGTCATTCGTGTTCGCGCCATACGACGGCGCTGGCGGGACCCGCACACTCGGTCGATCGAGCACCAGCTGCGTCGTCGCCTGCGGTCCTCCGTCCCACCCCGCAGTCAGCACCACGATGCCCGCGTCGGTGTCGGTCATCAGGAGCGTCGCGCCGCGAATGCCCATCTGCCCTGAGAACGTGCCCGCCGCGGTGATCACCCCACTCGAGCTCCACGGCACGTCGACCGCTGGCCCAGCGCTCGTATCGATCGCGAGCGGAATCGAGTCGATGTCGAGCGGAGCCGACGCTCCCGTCACCGGCGACACCCAGCTGATCGTCACCGTGCCCGTGCAGCGCGCAGTGCCTCCAACCTCGACGCACGTCTGCCAAGGAGCGCAGGGCAACGATGCGCAGAGGAACGAGCCCGCGTCGAAGCCCGCATCGAACACGCCGGAGTCGCCGCCCGCGTCGACCCCTCCATCGACCCGCCCCGCGTCCGTGCCTCCGTCTCGATCGGGCCCGGCGTCCATGCCTCCGTCTCGATCGGGCCCAGCATCGACCGCCCCCGCGTCGGGCGTCCCCGAGTCGACGCCCCCATCAGGCTCGGTGGGGCCGCAGACGCAACCGACTCCCAGCACCGTCACGATCACCAACGCGGAGCGACGCATGGCGCGCACCATACCCATTGGTCATCGCCCAATCGATCCTGCTCGTGTCGATGCACGCGATCGGGCCGTCGTGGATCTTCCGGACGAACCCACTCCGGAGCCCCCATGCGAACCCTCCTCGTCCCCGCCCTTCTCCTCTCGACCACCGCGCTCGCCGATCTCAAGCCATTCCAAGAAGAGGCGAAGCAGAAGTTCGACGCCCACCTCGCGAAGGTCCTCGCTGAAGACGTGAACCCGGCGTGCGGCACCTCGTTCAAGGACGTCGCCTCGGACTTCGAGCACTACAAGAAGGAAGACTTCCCTCGGAACCCGGTGAACAGCGTCTGCACCACGCTCACCTACGCGCTCAAGACCGTCTGCGGCACGCCCGCGTACAAGAAGGCGGTGCAGTCGAAGATCAAAGGCCTCTCCTGCGTGATGGGCGGCAACGCGACCGACCCGAAGGACTTCAAGGCGCGCTTCTTCGTGAAGGACGGCGTGTGGACCTTCAAGATGGACTCCGACGGCTCGGGAGGGATCGAAGCCACCGCGATCCTCAAGGCCCACCTCGACAGCTGAACCGTCAGCCGACCCGAAACGACGTCACTGCGAGGGCGCCCGCCTCACTGCGTGTCAGCACCGCAACGCGGCCGGTCTGGAGCTCGCCGGTGATCAGCATCAGCCCTCGCTTGCTCAGCTCGAGCACGGCCTCGGGCAAGGGCTTCACCGAGTGCGGCGCGCCAGTCAGACAGTCGATCACCATCAGGCCGTCAGCGGTCAGGCACAGCGCGCGGTTCGCCTCGGGATCGACCATCAGGCAACTGCCCCGAACGGTGATGTCGGTCTCGCCGCCAGTGCCCATCGTGCGAACCGACACGCCATCTCGTCGGGTGATCAGGAGCGAGTCGGTGAACGCCCAGAAGCACACCTCGAGCGCCCTCGCCGGGGCCGCCCACGAACGCTCCTCGCGCCCATCGGGGAGGAAACAGGCCACGCGCTCCGAGTCCATCAATGCGACCCGCTGCCCATCCCGGCTCACCGCGAGCGCCGTCGCCTCGCCCCAACCGCGCACCCGAAAGCGCCGCTGCTCGAGTGTGTCGAGGGTGAGCACCCAGACGTCGTCTCCCGCCAGCCAACCGAGGTGACGAGTGCCGTGTCTCCTGCTGAACGGGGAACGACCGACGAGCTGCGCGACCGAGGTGTGCTCGGTCCACCGACCGCCACTGCGTGGAGCAGTGAAGACGGAGCGCGCGAGGGGCTCCCGGTCCACCAGCTCGACCTCGATCGCGATCGTGCTGGTTGAGGCGGTGATCGGGCTGGTACGGAAAGTCGTCGCGAGCTCCATGCCCTCGGTGGAGCGCTGCTGAAACTCGCCGTCGAAGACCTCACTCGTCAGCAGCGCGAGGTTGGTCATCACGCCGCCCACCACCGTGAGTTCGCCGAAGACCGCCAGCGTCGGCGAGTCGACCGTCACCGTCGTCAAGAGCGTGCTCCCCACCCGTTCACCGTGACGCTGAAATCAGGCCGTCGCAACTCCAGCGCACAGCTTCCCAACGTGGCGGAGAGTATGGTCTACGCCCCAGCCGCCGGGAGGGCCGCGCTCATGTCGTTCACCCATCTCCACCTTCACACCCTGTACTCGCTGCTCGACGGCGCGATCAGAATGAAGGACCTCATCAAGACGGTGAAGGCGAAGGGCATGTCGTCGGTCGCGGTCACCGATCACGGCAACATGTTCGGCGCGATCGACTTCTACAAGAAGGCGAAGGAAGCCGGGGTCAAGCCGATCGTCGGCATCGAGGCCTACGTCGCTGGGCCGAAGGGCCGCGAAGATCGCTCGGAGAAGATCGCCAACCACCTCATCCTCCTCGCCAAGAACAAGGAGGGGTACCAGAACCTCCGGTACCTCGCGTCGACCGGCTACATGCACGGGTTCTATTACCACCCGCGCATCGACAAGAAGGTGCTCAAGGAGCACTCGAAGGGCGTCGTCGGGCTCACCGCCTGCCTCGGTGGAGAGATCACCAGCGCCTGCTTCCGCGGCGACATGGATCACGCCCGCCGCGCCGCGCAGGAATACAAAGACATCTTCGAGCCGGGGCACTTCTTCCTCGAGGTGCAGTGGAACGGCATGGAGGAGCAGGACAAGGCGAACGCCAACCTGAAGCAGCTCTCCCGCGATCTCGACCTCCCGCTCGCCGCCACCGCCGACGCGCACTACATCAAGCAGGAAGACGCCCGCGCGCACGAGCTGCTCATGTGCATCGCCTCGGGCAAGACGCTCGCCGACAACAAGCGGCTCAAGCACTCGACCGACCGGCTCTACGTCTCGAGCCCGGAAGAGATGCGCGCCTACTTCACCGACGTGCCCGAGGCCGTGGACAACACCATGCGCATCTCGGACATGTGCGAGGACCTCGATCTCATCAAGAAGCCGATGCTCCCGAGCTTCAAGGTGCCCGAGGGCCACAGCGCCGAGTCCTTCATGGGCGAGCTCGCCGCCCAGGGCCTCGAGCGGCGCTTCAAGGAGCTCGCCGCCGCGAAGGTCTCGTACAAGTGGGATCCCGATCAGTACCGCGCCCGCCTCGCCCTCGAGGTGAGCGTCATTCAGAAGATGGGGTTCTGCGGCTACTTCCTCATCGTTCAGGACTTCATCAACTGGGCGAAGGAGCACGGCATCCCCGTCGGGCCGGGCCGTGGCTCGGGCGCCGGTTCGATCGTCGCCTGGTCGCTGCGCATCACCGACCTCGATCCGATTCCGTACAACCTCCTCTTCGAGCGCTTCCTGAACCCCGAGCGCGTCTCGATGCCCGACTTCGACATCGACTTCTGCCAGGACCGGCGCGACGAGGTGATCCGCTACGTCGAGCGCAAGTACGGCGAGGCGAACGTCGGTCAGATCATCACCTTCGGCGCGCTCAAGGCGAAGAGCGTCTTGCGCGACGTGATCCGCGTGTACGGCTTGCCGTTCTCCGAGGGCGATCGGCTCGCGAAGCTCGTCCCCGAGATCCTCGGCATCACCCTGAAGCAGGCGATCTTCGGCGACCCCGAGAAGGAGATCGCCGGCGAGCCGCGCCTCAAGGAACTCTACGAGACGCCGCAGCCGATGGCCGAGGTCGAGGGCCGGCAGATCACCTCGAAGGACGTGCTCGACGTCGCGATGGCGCTCGAGGGCCTCAACCGCCAGGCCGGCATGCACGCCGCTGGCGTCGTCATCGCCGACAAGCCGCTCTGGGAGTTCGTGCCCGTCTACCAACCGCCGGGCGAGAAGTTCCTCGTCACCCAGTTCGCCAAGGACGAGGTCGAGGCCGCCGGCCTGGTGAAGTTCGACTTCCTCGGCCTCAAGACGCTCACCGTGATCGAGAACGCGGTGAAGCTGATCAACAAGAAGCTCCCTCCCGAGCAGGCGATCTCCCGCGACACGATCCCGCTCAACGACGTCGACACCTTCCAGCTCATCAGCGCGGGCGACACCGCCGGCGTCTTCCAGATGGAGTCCTCCGGCTTCACCGAAATGGTGATGAAGATGAAGCCGTCGTGCTTCGAAGACGTGATCGCCGCCGGCGCGCTCTACCGGCCAGGCCCGCTCGATCAGAAGCTCGAAGACGGCCGCACGATGGTCGACGTGTACATCGATCGAAAGCACGGCCGCGATTCGATCACCTACCCGCACCCGACGCTCGAGCCGGTGCTGAAGGACACCTACGGCGTCATCGTCTACCAGGAGCAGGTGATGCAGATCGCCCAGGTCCTGGGCGGCTACACGCTCGGAGGCGCCGATCTCCTCCGCCGCGCGATGGGGAAGAAGAAGGCCGAGGAGATGGCGAAGCAGCGCGCCTTGTTCCTCGACGGCGCGAAGAAGAAGGCCGTCGACGAGAAGATCGCCAGCGGCGTCTTCGACTTGATGGAGAAGTTCGCCCAGTACGGCTTCAACAAGTCGCACTCGGCCGCCTACGGGCTCATCACCATTCACACTGCCTGGCTCAAGGCGCACCACCGCGTCGAGTTCATGGCGGCGCTGCTCACCCTCGACAAGGACAACACCGACAAGGTCGTCGCGTACATCGCCGAGGCGCGCGAGTCGGGCATCGAGGTGCTCCCGCCCGACGTGAACTTGAGCGAGCTCGCCTTTGGCGCGATCGACAAGAAGATCCGTTTCGGGCTCGGCGCCATCAAGGGCGTCGGCGAGGGCGCGGTGGAGGCGATCCTCGAGGCGCGCCAAGCCGGGCCCTTCAAGTCGCTGTTCGACTTCTGCGAGCGCGTCGACAGCAAGCGGGTGAACAAGAAGGTGCTCGAGGCGCTGGTGAAGGCCGGGGCGTTCGACTTCGAGAAGCGCCCGCGCCGGCAGCTCTTCGAGACCCTCGATCGCGCCGTCGATGGAGGCGCCGCCACCCAACGAGACAAGGCGTCGGGCCAGGAGTCGCTCTTCGGGCTCCTCGGCGGCGGCCCGTCGGCCACGCCGATCGCCAGCGACTACGTGAAGGTCGAGGAGTGGAGCGAGAAGGAGCGGCTGTCGTTCGAGAAGGAAGCGATCGGCTTCTACGTCTCCGGCCACCCGCTCGATCAGTACCAGAAGGAGCTCCGCCGGTACGCGCGCCCCGTCACCTCGGTACAGCGCGCCCGGAAGGACGAGAAGATCACCGTCGCCGGCATCGTCGCCGCCTTGCGCGAGCGGCCCACCAAGACGGGCAAGCGCATGGCCTGGGTCACCCTCGAAGATCTGAGCGGCTCGGTCGAGCTCGTCTGCTTCCCCGGCAGGGACGGCACCCGCTCGGTGATGGGGAAAGACGGCCGCTGGACGAAGGGCGGGCCGAAGCCTGGCTTCGATCAATGGGAGCCGCTGCTCAAGAGCGACGATCCGATCCTCGTGACGGGCAGCGTGCAGGTGAACAACCGCGACGAGGAGAACCCGATCGCCGAGCTGATCGTCGAAGAGATCCAGTCCCTCCGCGAGGTGCGCGAGAAGCGGGTGAAGCGGCTCGAGCTGCGGTTGCACGTCGACATGGCGACCGACGATCGGCTGGGCAAGCTCGCCGACCTCGCGAAGAAGTACGCCGGCGCCACGCCGATCGCCGTCTCGGTGTTGATGCCGGGAGAGGCCGAGACCCTCATTGGGAACACCGCGCTCAAGGTGCAGGTGTCGGACGAACTCCTCGAAGCGGTCAATCGGCTCTTCGGAGCGCGCGTCGCCGAGTTCGGGTGATCAACGGACGATCGTGCAGCTCCGATAGCAGGCGGTGAACTCTTCTCCGCAGCGGGTCGCGTCGGGTTGCTCCTTCATCCACGTCTCGTAGGCCGGGCTCGGAGCGTCCGTCCACCCGACGCCCGTCACCGCGCTCAACACCAACGAGAGCGAGGCGGCCGGCCGACGCTCCTGACACTTCTGGATGTCGGCCGTGCACCGTTCGCTGCACGCCTTCGCCTGGGCGTCGTGCTCGAAGCGGCACTCGGCGAAGGTCGATTGAGGCACCAGCCCGAGCGGCCGGCCGTCGGTGCGCGTCTCGAGGCGATGGAGCGCGAGGCATCGCTGATCAGACGTCTCCGCGACCGCCGCCACCTTCACCCAGAGGTTCGTCGCCAACTTTCGATCGCCGTTGGCGTCCTGATACTCGGCGCAGTCGAGCATCTGCTCCCAGCCGAGCTGACTGAGCGGCGGAGGGCAGTACGTCTTCTCGAGCTCAGGTGAGGGGCGAGTCACCGAGATCCGCGGACGGCGCGCGTAGGCGTCCTGCACTCCACGGTCGATCGACTCGGGGGAAGTCTGCCTCCAACACGATGGAAGGACGGCGAGGAGCAGGAGGCGTCGCATGCGATCACTCTACCGAGGGTTTGACTGGGCGCGGCATGGCGACGCGCGGGGCTTGAGGCGGGCGGTCGATTCGCGTCTTCTCGGCACATGAATGCTCGCTTTGCGGTGATTGGTGGGATCGCAGCGCTCGCGACCGCGTGTGGAACGATGACGCCCTCGGGAGACGGAGGCGCCGGTGGCACCGCAGGTGGCGTCGTCGCAGGTGGGTCGGCGGGCGGAGGCTCGACCGCTGCGGGTGGTTCGACTGCGGGTGGATCAACTGCGGGTGGTTCGACCGCTGGTGGTTCGACCGCTGGTGGTTCGACCGCGGGTGGTTCGACGGCGGGAGGCTCGACGGCTGGAGGCTCGACGGCTGGAGGCTCGACGAGTTGTGCACCCCCAGCCGCCTTCGATGTCGGCGTGACGTACAGCCGCACGCTCTATGTCTCGGCGACTGGTGCCGCGAATGGTGATGGGTCGATGGGCAACCCGTTCAACACCATTCCGCGCGCGGTTCAGGCCGCCACGCCTGGAACACGCATTCTCGTCGGCCCCGGAACGTACCCGGCGCTCTCGCTCGGCGCCTTGACCGGCACCGCCTCCCAGCCCATCGCGCTCGTCGCCAACGGCGCGGTGACGATCAACGGCAGCACCGGCGTCGGCATCTCGATGAGCGACGGTGCGTACGTGGTGATCGAGGGCTTCACCATCGCGAACTCGATGGTTCACGGCATGAACCTCGACGACGCCAGCAGCCTCGCGACGCCGTCGCATCACGTCGTGTTGCGCAACCTCACGATCCCGAGCGCGGGCACTGGCGGCAACAACGACTGCATCAAGCTGAGCGGCCTCGACGACTTCTGGGTGCTCGACTCGAACGTCGCCGGCTGCAACCAGGGCGAGGCGATCGACATGGTGGGCTGCCACCGTGGAGTCATCGCCGGCAACACCTTTCACGACGTGGTGGGCAGCGGGGTGCAGACGAAGGGCGGCAGCGAAGACGTCGTCATCCACCGCAACCGCTTCGAGCGCATTCCCGGCCGAGCGGTGAACGCCGGCGGGTCGACCGACCTCGCCTTCTTCCGCCCCCAGAACGCCACCGCCGAGGCCAGGAACATTCGGGTGCTCTCGAACCTGTTCATCGGCGGCGGCTCGGGCTCGGGTGCCGCCGTGGCCTTCGTCGGCTGTGACGGCTGCGTCGCCGCGCACAACACCATCTACCAACAGCAACGGTGGATCGTTCGCATCCTCCAGGAGACCGTCGACGCGCGCTTCGTGCCGTCTCGCAATGGGCTCTTCGTCAACAACATCGTCGCGGTGAACGCAGCGCAGTTGAGCACCGTCGTGAACGTCGGAGCCAACACGTCGCCCCTGACCTTCACCTTCGGCAACAACCTCTGGTTCGCGCTCGATCGCGCCTCGTGGACACCGCCGATCACCGACGTGCCTCCGGAGATGGGCAGCCTCGTGCAGCAAGACCCCCGGTTCGCGAACGCCGCTCAGGGCGACTTCCACTTGAACGCAGGGAGCCCAGCCATCGGCGCGGCTCGGTCGGTGCCGCGCCTCTCGGACTTCTCCGGCGCCTGCTTCGCGAGCCCCGCCTCGATCGGCGCCTTCGAACGCTGACCTGTCGAGGAGTAGCCCCCCGGCCAACCGCCCCGTACAGTGTGGTGAATGGTGCGTCGACTGGCGGGTACTCACTCGGGCAGGAGCGTGGCCGTGGCGCGACTGATCTCGATCTTCTTCTTCCTCAGCGCCTTCGCTGCAGTCGCCGAGGACGAGGCCCAGCGACGCGCGCGCGAGGAGATCGAGCGCCAACTCAACCAGCTCGTCGGCAGCCAACCGTCGCGCGTTCGGGTCGAGTTCAGGTCCGTCGACGATCCCAACTTCGCGGTCGAGGACTTCGAGGTGTCGGTCGACGGCAAGCCGCTCAAGGCCCCGACCACGGCCGCGATCGCCGGCTGGGTGCAAGACGGCCCGATGCCCGTCGGCTCGGTCGACGTCAGTCCCGGCGCCCACAAGGTCACTGCCAAGCTCACCGTGCACAACACCGCCAGCGCGCTCGCCACCGAAGAGGGTGATCACCGCTGGAAGCTCGGAGGCGACGTCGCCTTCGACGTGCGCGCAGGCCTCGAGGTCGGGGTCGTCATCACCGCCACGCGCGATGCGAAGCAGCCCGATCTCGGCAAGCGCATCAAGCTCACCTTCCCGAGCCAGCCGGTGATGATCGCCAAGCTCGAAGACGCCACCATGCCCGAGGCGCCCAAGCCGAAGCCGGTGGTGATCGATGCCGGGACTTCGAAGGAGGAGCTCGCCGCCGCACAGAAGGCCGCCGCCGACGCAGCCGCCGCCGCCAAGCTGGCCGCCGCCGAGGAGAAGAAGCGCAAAGCCGAGGAAGCCGCCGCCGCGAAGGTGTCCGCTGCGGAGGAGAAGAAACGAAGAGCCGAAGAGGCCCTCGCCGCGAAGAAGGCCGCCGCCGAAGAGAAGAAGCGCAAGGCCGAAGAAGCGCTCGCCGCCAAGAAGGCCGCCGCCGAGGAGAAGAAGCGCCAGGCTGAGGAAGCCGCCGCCGCGAAGGTGGCCGCTGTCGAGCCCACTCCGGCCCAATCACCCGAAGCGCACCCGGGCGAGCCTGACGCCGGCGCCGCCGACACCGTTGCCAGCGCCGTCATCGATGCGGGAATCGCGCCCACTGTCGCCGTCCCCATCGCCGTCGACGCCGGAGCCGCAGTCGCCAGCTCGAACGAAGAGCCCGCCGAAGGGTTGCCCTGGCCGTGGATCGCTGGCGGAGGGGCCGCGCTGCTCGCGGTCGTCGTCTTCCTCGCCCGTCGCTCGAGCCGGGTCCCGCAGCTCAAGGAGTGATCAGCCCTTGGCTGCCTTGGGTGGCCACCAGAGATCGCGCACCTGAGGCCGCACCAGGGCGAAGACGCCGTACGCGCCGAACGGCAACAGCCCGATCGTGATCCACGACGCGCAGATCACCATCGCCCACACGCCCATCGACGCGCGGCCTCGCCACAACCCGCGGCCCACCACCGCCATCACCACCCCGTACAACCCGAGGAGGAACGAGAGGGGCAGCATGATCGCCGCCACCATCCGCTCGTCGGGCTTCGGAGCGCCGTCGAACAGGAACACCCGCACCATCGCGATCGGCGCGAGCACCAGCATCAGCAAGAGCGGGAGCGAGAACAGGATCATGAGGACAGCCAAGATCCGCACGTGTCGGTCGTTCACCTTGGGTCTGACCCCTCAGCCGCTCGTCGGGTGAACCCTCCGAGATCGATTTGCTGCGTCATGGAACACGACAAGGCGTCGGTGCGGCGAGGCACAGATGAGAGGATGATTCGCTCGGAGGTCGTATGAGTGGTTCGAGCAATGCCCTCGTGGCCCCCCGCGGGCTCGAGGAAGGGCGGGTCGAGCAGTTGGTCGATCGCCTCGTTGGGCGACGCGGCAGCCCTGAAGATGCGCTCCTGCGGCGATTCCTGATCGGCTGCGATCTGATCGCGTTCCTGGCGGTCGTCTTCAGCGTCCCCCAGGCGGCGCTCCGTGGCGAATGGCTGGGCGCCGTCGTCGTCGCCGTCTTCGGCATCGCCCTGCTGATCCTCGCGAGCCTGGTGCGCTTCGCGATCGCGCTGCCCCTCGTCGTCTGGGTGCACTTCCTCACCTCGAGCGCGTTCTTCTTCTTCATCTCCATTCAGTCGGACGAGCTGAGGGCCGAGCAGCTGGCGTGGTTGGTCTTGCTCCCGCTCTGTGCGGTCGCGACCACCCGCACCGCTCGCCGTCACCGCTTCGCCTTCACCGTGACGAAGGCCACCATCCTCGCGGTCGTCGTCGGGGGCGCGATCGTCGCAGCCAACGCCGCAGGGCTCACCTTTCATCAGAAGGTCGAGCGCGATCACTGGGGGGCCTTGGGCGACTGGGTCCCGCTCCTCTTCTCGGTCGCTGCGATGGTGTGGTTGTTCGATCGCCTCCTCCAGCGTGCCGAGGCCGAGCTCGAGGCCCTTCAGGTCCTCCTGTCCGTCTGCGCGTGGTGTCACAAGATCCAGGATCGGGGGAATTGGGTGCCGGTCGCCCGGTACATGCGCGATCAAGGCAAGCCGGTCACTCACGCGATCTGCCCGAGCTGCACCGAGAAGCACCAGCTCCAGGCACCCTGAGGATCACCGCCAGGCACGACGTCGGGCGCGAAGCTGGCGGGGAGCGAACGTCTCCACCGACAGCTGGTGGCCGTCACTCCGGAAGGTGATCGCGCCGTCTCGATCGGTTCGATAGCAGCGCGCGCCGACCGCCTCCCACCGCTCGACGACCGCTTGCCGAGGGAAGCCGAAGCGGTTGTGCGTTCCCACGCAGAAGACGACGTACCGCGGCCGCGCGCTCGCGACGAACTCCGGTGTGCTCGAGGTGTCCGAGCCGTGGTGCGGCGCTTTCACCACCGTCGCCTGGCCTGGTGTGCCCAGCAGATCTTCGCCGTGCGCCTCGACGTCACCGGTGAGGAGGAACGAGTTCTCGCCGTGCACCAGCCGGAGCACGATCGATCGATCGTTCTCGTGCTCGATCGTCGACCGCTCCGCGGGAGGCCCCAACACCTCGAGCCGCGCCTCCCCGAACTGGAACGCCTCGTGGCCCCGCTCGATCGTCTCCGTCTCCGCGCCGTCGGCCGCCGCGAGCAGATCGTTCGTCATCGGCCCGGGCGGGGAAGGGGAGAGCCACAGCCGCCTGGTGGGGATCGCGTCGAGCGTGGAGATCAGCCCAAGGCCATGATCGGGGTGCGCGTGCGTCAGCACCGCCAGCTCGAGCGTGGTGACCTGCTTCTGGCGCAAGAAGGGGAGAACGAAGCGCTTGCCGGTGTCGGTGCCGTTGGGCACCCCGCCGCCGTCGATGAGCAGGTGCGCTCCCCGGTGACTCACCACGGTCGCGTCGCCGTGCCCGACGGCGAGGAACGTCACCTCGAGCGTGTCGGACGGCGCGAGGAGGATGAGCTGCAGGCACGCTGCCAGCGGAGTCAGCCCCGCGAGCCATCGCCGCCAGCCTCGGGCGAGCACGAAGAAGCCGAGGCCGGCCCACCAGAGCACCGAGAGGGCGAGGGGCGGCGAAGGCACCTCCCAGGTGGCGAAGGGCAACGAGCCGAACCACTCGGCGAGGCCGAGCATCACCGCCGAAAGCCGCGTTCCCACCCACAGCACCGGCGCAGCGAGGGTGGGAGAGATCAAGAAGAGGCCGGCCGAGCTCGCCGCGAGCAAGGTGAGCCCTCCCGAGATCGGCATCGCCACCACGTTCGAGACGAGCCCGGCGACGCCCAGCCGCTGGAACGACGCGGCCACCAGCGGCGCCGAGACCACCGTCACCGCCACGCTCGCGATCGCCGTGGTGAGCGCCGCCTCGTGCCATTTCCAGAGCGTCAGCCGAACCCCTCGCGCCTTGGCCGGCGAGGGAACGGGCAGCGGGACGAACGCGCGGAGCGTGGGCGTCAGCAGCACCAGCGAGAGCACGGCGGAGAACGAGAGCTGGAGCGAGAGATCGAAGATCGCCGACGGGTCGATCGCCACCATCACCGCGGCCGCCACCGCCAAGGCGTTGAGCCCGTCGGAGCGCCGCCGGAGCGAGTGCCCGAGCAGGAGGATCGAGCACATCAGCGCCGAGCGCACCGCCGGTGCCTGGAGGCCGGTGAAGAGCACGTAGCCCCACGTCAGCGGGAGCGACAGCGGGGCGGCCACCCGGCGCGGCTCGAGGCGCCGAAAGAGGCGTCCTGGTGCACGAATCGCGAGCCACCGCAGCGCCGCGAAGACCGCGAAGGCGAGCACCGCGACGTGGAGCCCGCTCACCGAGAGCACGTGGGCGAGGCCCGAGCGGGCGAAGTCCTCCTCGACCCGTTCATCCAAGGTGGCGCGCAGCCCCGCTGAGAGGGTGAGGAACAGCGAGGCCGAGGCGTCGTCAGGCGCCACCGCCCTCGTCGCCTCCTCGAGCCCTCCATGCGTCGTGCGGAGCCAGCGTCGCCAGCGCGGAGCCTCTTCCAGCATCACCAGGCGGCCGCCCTCGAAGCTGCCGGTGTGGAGCTGGCCGCGGGTGAGCGCACGCCTCCATGACGACCACTCGCCCGGATTCGCGGACGCAACGGTCGGCTTCACCTTCGCCTCGACCCGCACCCTCGCCCCTGGGAGGACGACTGGGGCCCCCAGCCCGAACAGCTGAGCCCGAAGCCGTGCGGGAGCTCCGTCGACTCGCGAGACTTGCACCATGAGCTGGGCGCCACCTTCCACCCCGCGCGAGGACTCGACCTCGCCCTCGAGCACGACGCGGCTCCCGGGCGCGACGAGAGGGCCCTCGGTGAGCGCGTGCAGCGTCGCCAGACTCCCTCCCAGGCCCACCCCAGCCAGGAGGAGCAGCGCGCGCCCACCAACCCGCGCTCGCCGCCAGAACGCCGCCGCTGCCGACACGGCCAAAGTGAAGAGGAACACTTCGAGTGGGGACTCCGTCTCAGAGGCCAACCACACCCCGAGGAGCACCCCAGCCACCGGAAACACAGCTGGTCGATTCCCCAGCGCCCACCACGTCCACCCCATCGCCCACCCCCCAACGCCCGGACAGCGCCCCAAGGCTAGGGGATGTGCGAGTTTGTAGTCAACGGCAGTTTATGGTATGAAAACCACCTTCCCACCCGTAACGGGTCGGAATTTCGAAATAAAAACAAGGAGTTGTGAGTGTTCAAACCAGGTGACAAGGCGGTCTACCCCGGCCACGGCGTCGGGGAAGTGGTGGGCATCGAGCACACCGAGGTGGCCGGCCAGCGACAGAGCTTCTACGTGCTCAAGATGCTGGAGAAGAACGGCGGGCGGTTCCTCATCCCCATCAACAAGATCGGCCAGGTCGGCCTCCGCGAGATCATCAGCGAAGACGACGTGAAGCAGGTCTACGCGATCCTCAAGGAGAAGGACATCTCGGTCGACTCCACCACCTGGAACCGGCGCTACCGGGAGTACATGGAGAAGATCAAGACGGGCTCGGTGTTCGAGATCGCCGAAGTGCTCCGCGATCTGTACCTCCTCAAGGGTGACAAGGACCTCTCCTTCGGCGAGCGCAAGATGCTCGACACCGCCCGCTCGCTCCTCATCAAGGAACTCGCCTTCGCCAAGGGCGTCACCGAGCAGGACATCGAGAACGATCTGAAGAAGATCTTCAACATGGCCTGAGTCGTCGATCGCTCGAGCCGAATCGAAGCCCCGGATTGCCACGTGCACTCCGGGGTTTTCTGTTCTTGAAAGGTCCGCGTGAGCGAGTCCGAGCCGAAACCGCCGGAGCCGGAGCCGTCGTCCCCTGAGCGCCCCGCCGAGCCGTCGGTGCTCGAGGAGCGGCGCGACGATCGCGAGCAGCGCATCGCCGAGCTCGAGGCCAAGCTGAACCGGCCGACCAACGTCGGCGTCACGCCCTTGGTCGCCTTGGTCGCGTTGCTGTTCTCGAGCTACCTCATCTGGGGCCAGCGCGCCGATCTCGAGTACCAGTTCACCGCGCCCAAGGAGGCCATCGATCTCGGCGCCGAGGGCACCTACCGCTTCGATCTCGCGCAGTCGAACCGCTACGCCCAGATCCACGGCACGCCGTCACCGCGGGGTTGGTATTGGGTCGAGCGCAACACCACCGTGGTCGCGGTCGGCGTCGTCGACACGCCGGTGATCCTCCGCCGCCCCACCTTGCCGTCCGAGAGCTGGAAGCCAGGAGAGCCGCCGCCGCCGCCTGATCCGCGCCCGTTCACCGTGAGAGGGCGACTCCTCTCGAGAGAAGAGGCGCCACCCAAGTACGCCGATGCCTTCACCGAGTACGAGAAGTGGTCCGGCACCCCCGCGAAGTGGATCCTCCTCCAGGAGGACAAGCCAGGCGGCGATCTCGGCGGGCAGATCTGGGTCGCCGTGCTCGGCCTCTTCGCCGCGCTCAACCTCTGGCTGTTGGTCCGCGGCACCGCTCGGCTCCTCGCGAAGCGATGAGGCTTTGGCGAGCGATGCGGGGAGCGCCAGCCGACGTCTTGGTCTCGAGGCTCAGTCGCCGAAGGCGTCGTCGATGCTCGTCTTGCTCGGCGCCTTCTTGGGCGCTGGCTTGGGCGCGGGAGCGGGCTCTTCGTCGTCTCCGCCACCGCCGCTCAGCTTCGCCATCGCGCCCTTCGCGTTGCCGTTCGAGGGGTCGTTCTTGAGCGAGGCCTGGTAGGCCGCCTTGGCCTTCGCGTCGTCGCCATTCGCCTCGTACTGCTTGCCCACGAGGAAGTAGAGCTTGCCGAGGTTCTTGCGAATCTCGCCGCCGTACTTGCCCCAGCCGCTCGAGAGCTGCTCGTCGAGGGCGAGCGCCTTGGTGAACTCCTTGATCGCGACGGTGCCGTTGTTCGACAGCAGCGCTTCCTGGCCAGCGTCATAGGCCGAGATGAACTTGAGCAGCTTGTCGGACAGCTCCTTCTCTCCGGACGCCTTGGCGAGCTCGAGCGAGCCCTCGGCGTTGCCCCGCTCGTACGGCGCGAGGATCTGGGAGCGCTTGCCACCCTTCGCCGGAGCCGCCGACTCCTCGTCATCTCCGCTCGAGGCACGAGGGCTGGCCGCTGCGACACGCTTCGGGGACCCAGTGCGGTTCGCCTTCGCGGGAGCCACGGAAGGGGCAACGCCCGGCACGGACCTCACCACCGCGGGGCTGTCGTCGATCGACGGCTCCTCGGGCACCGCTTCCTCGGGCGCGGCTGGAGGTGGGTCGTTCTTCACCACCACGACCGCACGGCTCTCGGCCTGCTTCTTCTTGAGCGCCTCGGTGATCGCGTCGTTCGGCACTTCGGCGATGGCAGCCGTCTTCGAGGCCTTCTCCTTGCTGGAGGAGGCGGTGCTGCCGCCAGTCGCCATCTTGATCAGCGCGAAGGCGAGCACGGCGGCCAGGCCGAAGCCCACCGCACCGGCGAAGACCGCGATCTTCACCATTCGATTCGAGTTCGCCGCCCGCATCTGCCCGGTGGAGTACGAGGGGCGGGCCACCACGGCGGTTGGAACGCGCGCCTTGCCGTTGCCGGTCGAGGTTGCCGGGCGCTCCGGCTTCTCGCCCTTCTGCATCGGGCCACGGAGGCGAAGGAGCGCGTTGCCCAGCGCGAGCGTGTCGCCGATGCGCACCTCGACCTCGCTGGCGATGCGCGTCTTGTTGACGAAGGAGCCGTTCTGCGAGCCCAGGTCCTTCACGAAGAACTGATCGCCGATGCGGCGAATCTGCGCGTGGCGCCGCGAGATCGACGGGTGCTGGAGGCGGAGATCGGAGACCGAGGCGCGCCCGATCACGATCGTTCCCTGCTTCACCTCGAGCAGTTGACCCGCGCCAGGGCCGCGCTCGACGTAGAGGAAGGCTGGTTTGTGTTGTTCGCTCATGCCGTACTGCGCCTGCATTTCCTGGTCGGCCTTTTCGGTGTCGTACACACTCGTGGGGATCATCTCTTCCGCCTTCTTCACGGGCCGCCTCGCTCCGGTGGACTTGCTGGGGTACTGCGGAACCCGCTGCGGGCGGGGATCGTCGGCTCGAAGAATGTTCTCGTCCGAGATGGGGAAATCGTCAGGATCAGGCTGCTGCGCCATGAGAACTCCAGAAGACAGTCGTCCGGCAGACGAGGTATCGCACATCTGACACCATCAGTTTCCCCAAGGTAAAGTCCCTCCTGAATGACAGCCCCAGAGATCCGCGTTTTCAACACGATGCAGCAGGCCAAGGTTCCGCTCGCCCCACTGAGCCCCGGAAAAATCGGGATCTACGTGTGCGGCCCCACGGTCTACTCCTTCGTTCACATCGGCAACGCCCGCACCTTCACCTCGTTCGACACCATCGTTCGGTACCTCCGGTTCCGCGGGTTCGAGGTGAAGTACGTGCGGAACTACACTGACGTCGACGACAAGATCATCAAAGCGGCGCACGACGCGAAGGAAGATCCGATCGAGCTCGCCGCGCGCTTCATCCGTGAGTTTCAGCGCGACGCGAAGGCGCTCCATCTGCTCGAGCCCGACGTCTCGCCCAAGGTGTCGGAGACGATCCCCGAGATCATCGCCCTCATCCAGAAGCTGATCGGCAACGGCGTCGCCTACGAATCGCAGGGCGACGTGTACTTCGAGGTGCGCAAGTACCCCTCGTACTTGAAGCTCTCGAAGAAGAACCTCGACGATCTGGTCTCGGGTGCGGGTGAGCGGGAGCTGATGCTCGAAGCCAAGCGCGATCCGCTCGACTTCGCGTTGTGGAAGGCGGCCAAGCCCGGTGAGCCCTCGTGGGACTCGCCGTGGGGAAAAGGCCGGCCCGGTTGGCACATCGAGTGCTCGGCGATGAGCGCCAAGTACCTGGGTGAGACCTTCGATCTGCACGGTGGCGGGCTCGACCTGATCTTCCCGCATCACGAGAACGAGATCGCCCAGTCGGAGGCGGCCAGCAAGAAGACCCTCTGCACCTGCTGGATGCACGGCGGCTTCCTCGATCTCGAGGGCGCGAAGATGTCGAAGTCGCTCGGCAACGTGGTGCGGCTGCGTGACGCGCTCGAGCAGGTCGATCCCGAGGCGCTTCGCTACTTCTTCCTCACCACTCACTATCGCCAAGCGCTGTCCTTCTCCGACAAGCAGCTCGCCGACGCCGAGACGCGCATGGAGTACTTCTACGAGACGCTCAAGAAGGTCGACGAGCGGATCGCGGGCAAGGACTTCGGCACCGGTGCGCTCCACGGCGATCCCGAGCGGTTCTTGCGCGAGCTCGACGAGGCGATGAGCGACGACTTCAACTTCCCAGGAGCGCTCGGAGCGCTCTCGGGCCTCTTCCAGGAGCTGAACCAGCTCGTCGGCGACAAGCCGCCGGTCAAGGACAAGGCGCTCATCGGGAGAACGCTCCAGGCGCTGCGGGCGATCGCCACCAAGGCGGCGCTCGCGCTCGGGCTCTTCGAAGATTCACCCGCGGACTGGCTCCTGCGCCGCCGCGATCGGCAGGTCACGCGCCTGGGCATCGACGTGAAGAAGATCGACGAGGCGATCGCTGCTCGACACGCCGCCCGGGCGAAGAAGACCCCCGAGGGCTTCAAGGAGGCCGATCAGATCCGCGCCGACCTGAAGGCGATGCGAGTGGAGATCATGGACACGCCCGCTGGCACGTCGTGGAAGGTCGCCAGCGAGCTCGGCGGCTGATCAGCGACGGCGGCGGAACAACACGAGCGCCGCGAGCGGAAGGAACGTGGCGAACCCGAGGCTCGAGCAGCCGGTCTTCGCCACCTCGCCGGCGACGTTCGCGCGCCCGATGAGGATCTGCGGCTTGGGCGGTTCCTGACAGTACCGGAAGCCGTTGAACCCGCTCGTGCAGGTGAAGTTGGACGGGCAGTCGCCCGCGTTGCGGCAGGTGATCTGACACACCGCATCGGCGGCGGTCGGCCCGGTGCAGACGAGATCCATTCCGCAGAAGTTGGTGCCGAAGGAACACGCGACGCCGGCCCCCACCACCGGCAGCTGCTTCTTCAGACAGAACCCGCCAGTGCAATCGAAGCCAGTGGCGCACTGCGAGGGGTTGGTGCAGGCACGGGTGCAGTACGGCTGCAGGTTCTGGGGATCGTTGCGGCACTCGCGGTTCACGCACTGCGTATTCTGGGTGCAGGCCTGGCCCTCGAGCACGCAGTCGGGGTCGGGGTCGGCGCAGGTGGTGGTCGCACAGAGCCCGTTGGGGCCGCAGTCGGGGCAGTCGGGATCGACCCCGCCCATCAGTCCCAAGCAGAGCGAGCTGCAGATGTTGTCCTTCGCGCAGACGCAGTCGTAGTCGGTCATCGCGCAGTTCGTCGCGCAGCGCCCATCACGATCGCACGACGGCGCCTCGTACATCGTCAGGTACTGCTGCACGAACGTCGCGAAGGCATCGACTCGAGTGTCGGCGCCGTAGGTGCAGGTCTGCGAGGTGGTGAAGCTGTGCACGCCGACGACCCGCTCGACGCCGTCCGAGAACGTGTAGAAGGTCGGCCCGCCCGAGTCGCCCTGGCAGATGCCCTTCGAGACGTTGTCGCCCATGAAGATGAGCTGCTGGGTCAACATCGAGACCGTGAGCCCGACCTGCCGACGCGTGCCGTTGCCCGAGCCCGGCGTGGTGTTCCCGTAGCCGAGGGCGCGAATCGGTCGGCCCTGGGTGCCGCTCATCGAGACATTGTTCCACGGCTTGGGCGTCACGTTGGGCGGCGCACGCTCGAGGAGAATGATGGCGATGTCGTTGCGGAGATCCTGCGAGTTCGGGTTCCAGGCAGGGTGCGCCGTCCACTGCAGGGCGCGGTAGGTATTGACCCCGAACTGGATCTGCGTGTCGGTCGGCGCGTTGTGGGCGAGGATCGAACGCGCTCCGTCGACGCAGTGGGCCGCGGTGAGCAGGGTGCGGGTGCCGATCAAGGTCGAGGTGCAGATGCCCATCTGACCGGTCATCTCGGTCATGATCAGCTGGAAGACGTTGTTGTCGGTGGGGTTCGCGACAGTGCCGCCGACGATCGCCTGCAGGCTGGACGACGCCGCTTCCCCGCTCAGGTCCTCGGTCGGGCCGCAGGCGAGGAAGAAGAAGGGGAGAACGGAGAGGAGGCGAAGGCTCATGGCGAGGTCCGGCGACGGCGGAGAGCCGGGAGGATCATCACGAGCGCCATCACGAGTCCACCAGGAGCCGCGCTGCATGACTTCGCGGTGACGCCGAGTGCGGTCGGGCTGCGCGCGAGCGTCTTGGGGAGGAAGTCGACTCCCTGCGGGCGGCAGTACCGACCACCCAGCGAGCCGCCTTCGCAGGTCGAGTTGGCGTCGCAGTTCGCCTGGCCGGAGCACGGCCGCACACAACGCGTGATGCCGTTCGCCGGGCCGTTACAGGTGCTCTGCACGCAGAAGTCGAGCATCGGCAGACACGACTCGAGGAGCTGGCGCTCGGGGCGTGGCGGAATTCGGCAGGCGCCGTTGGTGCACTGCATGTTCGCGGTGCAGTCGGCTGTCGTGGTGCAGGTGCGCGAGCAGTAGGTGTCGGTGTTCTGGGAGTCGTTGAGGCACTGCCGGCCCTTGCACTGCGTGGGGAGCGTGCAGAGCCCGCCTTCGGCCACGCAGTCCGCGTCGGGTCGGGGGCACTCCCCGGTGGCGCAGATGGAGTCCGTCCCACAGTTCGCCGGACAATCGGGATCACGCCCGAGATCGTTGCAGGTCGCGGTGCACTGCCCGTCGGCCATGCAGGCGCAGTCTTGATCGATCACCGCGCAGCCCTGCTTGCAGAGCCCGTCTTCTTCGCAGGTCGGCTCTTCCCAGCGCGCCATCGTCTGCCGAATCCACGCGACGGCGGTGTCGACCCGCATGTCGACGCCGAACTGCTGGCAGCCCTGATCGCCGTAGCTCACGGTGCCGACCAGCCGCTCCTGGCTCTCCCCGGGGAGCACCATGAAGCCGGGGCCGCCGGAGTCGCCCTGACAGGTCTGTTTGCCCTGCGAGCCCGACTCGAAGCTGCCGCTCATGATCCGGCGCAGCGGGGTCGTGACCTCTCGCTTGGTGCCGCTGCCCGTCTGCGAGGCCCCGTCGGTGACGCCGAAGCCGGAGTGCCTCACGTCGAGGCCCACCATCGCGGCGGTCAGTGGCGTCTCGTTGAGTCGGATCGGCACCACGTTCAACACCGCGCGATCGAGCTGGAGCAGGCCGAAGTCGTTGTTCTGGCCGCCGTACTGCGGGTTCTTCACCTGGTTGACGATGCGCACCGCCGCCGACGGGCTCGAGACGTAGGTGCCGAAGGTGGCGTAGTAGGGGGAGTTGGTGCCGTTCGCGTAGATGCAGTGCGCTGCGGTGATCACCGTCTTGGGCCCGATCAGGGTGCCGGTGCACAGGCTCTGGTAGCGGCCGCCGTAGCCGAGGGCCATCGCGACGACCGCGGGATCACGATCGCCAGGCACCACGCTCCCTCCGATGATCGCCTCGCTCGATCGCGCTGCCGCGCTGGCCTCGGAGGAGCTGAGTTCGACCTGGCCGCAAGCACTCCCGAAGACGGCGCCGGCCAACACCGTGGAGAGAAGCTGAGACTTCATGTCGACGGCTCCCTGAAACGTGGTTTCGCACGAGGCGAACGTGCGCCGCGCCGAGCAAGGTGTGTGCCCGTAGGTGCGTGTAAACGAGTTTCAAGGGGTTGTCAGAGTCGTTCCAACGCCTTCGGGACACCCTCGCCCTGCTCTGGCCGTAAACGGGACAGTGCGCACACCAGCGATCTGCAACGACTGCTGGCAGGTGCGCGGAATGTGTCGGAAAGCGGCGCGGGTTTCGATAGGGTTCGGCGTTCCGTGACGACGCTGCTGCGAGGCGCCACCCTCCTCGAGCTCGACCCACCACTCGTCGAGCGCGCCGATCTGCGCATCGAGAAGGGGAAGATCGCCGCCCGTGGAGCGAGCCTCGAGCCGTTGCCCACCGACGAAGTCACCGAGCTGTCGGGGCGGCTCGTCATGCCTGGGCTGGTGAGTGCGCATCACCATCTCCACGGCGTGCTCCTCCGCGGGCTGGCGCGTGGCTTCGCCGGGTTTGGGAAGGCACAGGCCCTGCTCGAGCACCTCGAAGACGCGCTGAGCCTCGACGACGTGCAGGCGGCGGCGGCGGCGAGTGGGCTCGAGGGGCTCTGTGCTGGAACGACGACGGTGTTCGCGCTCCATTCGTCGCCGAAGGTGGCGCAGGGCAGCTTGCAGCGGCTCGCGCACGGCCTCAACGACACCGGGCTGCGCGCGGTGATCGCCTATGAGTTCTCCGATCGCTCGGGCGTGGTGAGCCGCGAGGAGGCCCTCGAGGAGGCGACATCCTTCATCAGCAAGGCGCGGGGGCGCTTTCGAGGTGCCATCGGCGCCGCCGGCTTTTCCACCCTCACCGATCAGCTGCTCGACGCGATCAAGGCGGTCTGCTCGGGCACCAAGTGCTTGGTGGCGCTCAACCTCGCCGAAGACGTGCACGAGGAGTTCCGGAGCGTCTCGAGCTTCGGCCGCACGCCGCTCGAGCGGCTCTTCGAGCGAGAGCTCATCAGCGAGCGCACCGTGATCTCCCAGGGCGTGCACTTCTCCTGGCCACAGCTCTCCGAGATCCTCTCCCGGGGCACCTGGCTCGCCCACGCCGCGCGCAGCAACATGAACACCCAGACCGGCCTCGCGACGCCGCTCAAGTTCGGTCAGCGCGGCTGCTTCGGCACCGACGTGATGAGCCTCGACAGCTTGGCCGAGGCGCAGCTCGCCACCTTGCGGAGCGCGGACGCCGGCCAGCCGATCGAGCCGCTGCGGTTCCTCGCCAACGGACACCGGCTCGCGTCGCAGGCCTTCGGGCAGACGATCGGGCCGTTGCGTGAAGGGGCGCTCGCCGATCTCCTCGTGCTCGACTACCAGCCGCCGACGCCGGTGACGAGCGAGACCCTCGCCCACCACCTGCTGCACGGAATGGCCTCGCAGCACGTCGAGTCGGTGATGGTCGACGGCATGTGGCGGCTGTGGAAACGAAAGTCGCTCTCGCTCGACGCCGCCGAGGTGGCGCGCACGTGTCGAGAGGCGACGGCCGCGGTGTGGGCGCGGTTGCCGACGAGCTGAGCCGCGAGAGACGAAAGGTGCCCCGATGCTGATGATCACGATGATGGTGGCTGGCGCGACGCCGCAGGTGGGCGAGGTGGCGCCCGACTTCACCGTGAAGGACGTCGAGGGCAACGAGCTGACGCTCAGCAAGCTCGTCGAGCGTGGGCCCGTCGTGGTGGCGTTCTACCCGAAGGCCTTCACCGGCGGTTGAACGCGCGAGTTCACGGCGTACCGGGATCGGTACGCAGACCTCGAGAAGGCGCAGGCCACGGTGATCGCCGTCTCGGGTGACGACCGCGAGACCGCCAAGAAGTTTCGTGACTCGCTCAAGGCGCCGTTCCCCTTCGTGAGCGACGGCGAGGGAACGTTGATGAAGGCCTTCGACGTGAAGTACCCGATCATCACCACATCCAAGCGGATCACCTTCGTGATCGGAGACAAGCGCAAGGTGCTCGCGATTCAGGAAGGGGGCGACGCGATCGATCCTTCGGGGGTCGTGAGCTCCTGCTCGCTCCAGAAGCCGAAGGCGCTCGAGTTGATCGCGCCGCGCGACGCTGGCCGCTGAGCCGCGGCACCACGTTTCGCCTCTCGATTTCTCGGAGGGTGAGAACGAACGGCTGAATCAATCCGAAGACGCCTCGTCGAAGACGCGTCGCTTGACGGAGGCCCCTTCGTGCGTTTGGGTGCGCGCGTTTTTCCGACGTGTCCGGGCCGGACCGGGCGCTCAACTGGAGTCCAGCACATGAGTCTCAAGGCACTGTCACTGGGAGCTGCTCTCGGCTTCCTGGTCGCGATGATCCCTTCCTGCGGCACGCCGAGCGGGAGCTGTGGAGCCAACAACTGCACTGGCTGCTGCAACGCAGGAATGTGTGTCGCGGCTGAGAAGCTCACCGATTCGGCGTGCGGGAGCGCGGGCAACGCGTGCTCGAACTGCGCGTCCTCGAACCAGACCTGCAACCTGTCGACGAAGTCGTGCATCGGCGCGTCGACGGGCGGCGGCAGCTCCGGCACCGGTGGCGGCACCTCGGGAACGGGCGGCGGCACCACGGGCGGTGGTTCGTCGGGCACTGGCGGCGGCAACACCGCGGGCTCGGGAACGGGTGGCGGCTCCTCCTCGATGCTCCAGGCCTGTGACTTCGCCACCAACCCGACGTGTCCTCCGGGGAGCGAGTGCCTCCTCAACGGCGTCAGCGGCTCGGCCGGCACCTGCGTGCCCGGCAACTGCTCGGTGGCCAACCAAGACTGCACGGCCCCCAACACCAAGTGCATGGTGGGCCCGGCGCCCGACGGCGGCGTCTATCGCCTCTGTCTCCCCTTCACCCTCGGCGACGGAGGCTTGCCCGAAAGCGCGGCCTGCACTCCGGCTCAGGCCGACCCCTGCCAGAAGGGCTCGCAGTGCATCAGCTCCGGTGGCGCGGGCAGCTGCCGGCGCTACTGCCACCCGCTCACCGCCCCGTGCAGCATGGGCTCCGAGTGCAACGTGCTCCTCACCTTCGGGCTGCAGTCTGGCCCGACGCTCGAGAGCCACCTCCTCTGCACGCCGGTGGTGGCGTGCAACCCGTACACGCAGGCGCCCTGTCAGGCGATGGAGGGCTGCATGGTGCTGAGCGCGAACGGTGGCCAGTGCGTGCCCGCCGGCTCGGGGGCGAACGGCGCGGCGTGCTCGGGAAGTGCGCTCTGCCAGCGCGGGCTGCAATGCGTGGCGTCGGGCGCTGGCGGCAACATGGGCGTCTGCCGCAACTTCTGCAACGTCGACGGCGGCATGCCGACGTGCGCCGCGGGCCAGTGCTCGAGCCTGATGAACACCGGCATCGGCGTCTGCTCGATGTAAGAGGCCCGAAGGCAGCAATCGAGGCCGTGCGCGGGGCGCTCATCATCACGGTGGGCGCCCCGTTTTTCGTGTCGATCAGCTCAAGGGCTCGGCCTCGAGATGACGCCGCGGCTCGTCTTCAGCAGGACTCGACCTGCGGTGCTCGACAGCTCGAAGGGGAAGAAGTCGCAGCGCTGGTCGTAGACGAAGCTGGGCGCTGGAAGCGAGCTGATGCCGCCGTCGGGATCGAGCCAGTCGAGGGCGACCGTCAGGTCTCGGTCGCAGAAGTAGGAGACGCCGTCGTACTCGAGAGCGGCCTTCGTCCGCAGCCAGAGGAGTCGGCCTCCGGCTTCGGACGCGAGGTTCGAGACGCCTTCCCGTGCGCCGAGGGAGCGCGTCGCCACGCTGGAGAACCCCTCACAGCCGCTGACGGCTTGTTGAGCGCAGGGCGGCCGGGTCAGCACGACGGCGCTCGACGGCGAGTGAGCCAAGAAGACGTACTGCTCGCCGCCGTCGGGGGTGGGGCTCGTCGTCACCGAGGCGCGCGAGTTGAGGCCGTTGGGCAACGCCTGCGCGTCGAGCCGCGCCCCCTCGCCGGCGAGCGATCGGTAGGCGCGAAGCTGGTTCGGATCGGGCGCGCACAGCCGCTCTGCCCCGATGCTGGCGAAGGCGCACCACATGGCTGGCGGGCTGCCGAAGGCCACCGATCGGCTGAGGCTCGAGCCTTCGGCGGCGAGGAGCACGTTCGAGCCCGCCGCGAGGAAAGAGCCGCTCTCGGCGACGAAGCCCAAGAACCCGGGCACGTAGGGGAGGCCGGCGTCGAGCCACGAGGCGGCGACCGTCGAGAGCCCAGTCACCCCTCCGTCGAGGAGGAATGAGCTGAAGCCGATCGGGCTCGCGGTGTGGAGGGTTCCCTGCCGATCGACCCAGCACTGATCGAGGCTGTTCGCCCAGCCTGCGTCGACGCCGCGGCCATCGGCCACCGGAACCCAGCTGCCCGTCGCCGTGCGCTCCATCACGCCCTTGAAGCGGTCGGTTTCGCGCAGCCGCACGGAGTCGCCGCTTCGGTCGAACAGGGGTTCGAGCCAGGTCGCCGAGGTGGTGGCGAAGAGGCGATTGCCTCCTGGTGCGCGACAGAGATCGGTTGGTCGCACGGCGAAGGTGGAGGAGGCGAGGGTCGCCACCCCGCTCTGGCGGAAGAACGCCGTCGCGCCGAACGCGCCCACCGCGAGAAGTCCCTCGGGCATCGAGGCACCAGCCAGCCAGCGCCGGGAATGGAGAGAGGCCGGATCTCGCGCGATCAGGAGCCCTCCGTCTTCCAGGAGGAAGCCCCCCGGGCCGAGCGTCGCGATCCCGTCTCCCAAGACGGCGGTGAACCCGCCGAACGGAACGGTGGCCGAGGCCGAGAAGGTGCCGTTGAAGCCGCTGAACTCGTAGAAGCCGGCGTCGTTGAGGACGCGGGAGTTGGTGGCGTAGCCGCCGAACTCGTAGGCCGCGTAGAGGGTCGTCTGAGTCGTCGCGAAGGCAGCGATCGGCGAGACCGAGCTTGGGCCCGGGTAGCCGGTCCAGGTGCCTCCGGCGCGCCGCACGAGCGTCGGTTGACCCCGAACGCCGACCGAGAAGAGCACCTGATCTCCGACGTCGCTGACGGTCACCGGGCGAGCGGCGCCAGCGTCGGGAATGCCGAACACCGCCTCGATGACGAACTGCCGCGCGTCGACGCGAAGGATCGTGAAGTTGCCGCCCGTCGTGGTGCAGCCGAGGAAGTTGCCCTCCTTGGTGCGGCCGAACGCCGGGCACGGCCGGAAGCGGGCGGCGCCATTGGGGAGAATGACGGTGTCTGGCGCGAGGTGTGGGGCGCGCGACCAGGCTGTGGCGTCGCGGCGGAAGACGGAGGCGAGATCGGTGACGGCGTGGAGCCCCGCGTCGGTCTCGAAGAAGCCGACGACGTCACCTTCCGACGAGGGCAGCTGGGTGGGGGTGGTGTGAAGCCCGTCCCACTCGAGGAGCACGCCTCGCTCGCCGCCCCAGACCGCGCTGATCACCCCGAGCTTCAGCGGGCGCACCTGGCTCGCCCAGGCGGCGGTGAGGTGGCCGCCTTGAGGCAGCGGGTGCTCGTAGCACCACGCGCCCGCGCACACCCTCGGCAGCGAGCAGGCTTGGCTGACGTCGCAGGTGAGGCCAGGGCTGCAGCCACAGAGGCAGCCGCCGACGCTGGCCCCGCAGGGCTGGCCGTTGCACGAGGTCTCGTTGCAGATCTCGGAGATCGTTCCGCCGTCGAAGGCGCCGGCGTCGCCAGTCGTTCCGGCGTCAGTGCCTCCGTCGGTGCCCGCGTCGCCCGCTCCGGCGTCACTGCCTGCGTCGAGCTCGCCGCCATCTCTCTGAGCGCCTGCGTCCGGGCCAGCGTCGGTGCTCCCCGCGTCGGTCGAGGCACCGCCGTCGCTGCCTCCATCGAGGGGCAGGCAGTACGACACGCCGTCGATGGGCAGGCAGCGTTCGTTCGCTGCGCACTCGGCGTTGGAGGAGCAGCGAAAGAGCACTCCGTCAGGGAGGCGAGCACAGCCCATCGAGAGCACGACGACCCCGAGCCAGACGCGCATTGGGCGTCGAGTCTGCCACGGGGCGCCCGGACGCCGAACGAAAGTGCGGTGCTTCGCCGCGTGTCAGCGCTTGAGGAGCGGGGCCGGGGTGAGGCCGAGGACCGGCACCTGCTCGGGCGTCTCGATCGGCTTCGAGGCGGGCGGCGGCGATCTCCAGGCGTTGAAGCGGGTCTCGGCGGCGAGCTGCGCCTTCTGCTCGGCGGTGTAGTTCCGGAAGCAGTACTTGGTCTGCTCACTGGGCAAGCGCAGATCGGTGACGATGCGGAACCACGAGAGCACCTTGAGCACGTAGAAGGTGACGTCGATCTCCCACCAGAACCAGCCCTGGTTGGCGGTGTTCTGATGGAAGTGGTGGTTGTTGTGCCAGCCCTCGCCACAGGTGAGCAGCGCGAGGAAGAAGTTGTTCCGGCTGGTGTCGGTGGTGACGTAGCGGCGCTTGCCGAAGATGTGGCTGAGCGAGTTGATCGTGAAGGTGCCGTGCCAGAGCAGCACGGTCGAGACCACGCCCGCGTAGAAGGCCCACTCGACGCCGCCGATGGCCCAGGTGATCGCCAGGCACACCATCGGAGGCACCATGAAGTGCTCGTTCAGCCACACCAGCTCGGGGTAGCGGGCGAGATCCTTCACCGCACCGTAGTTGGTGGGCTCGTAGGTCTTCGTGAGCACCCAGCCGACGTGGCTCCACCAGAAGCCCTTGCGCGCAGGGGAGTGAATGTCCTCCTCCATGTCGCTGTAGCGGTGGTGGTGCCGGTGGTTCGCCGCCCACCAGAGCGCGCCCTTCTGTGCGCTCGTCTGCGCGAGGAACGCGAGGAAGAACTGGAAGACCCGGTTCGTCTTGAAGGCGCGGTGGGAGAAGTAGCGGTGGTAGCCGGCGGTGATGCCGAACATGCGCAGGTAGTACGCGCCGACGATCACCAGCAGGTGCTCGAGGCGAAAGGGCAAGAAGACGAAGCCGATGGGCACCAGCAGGTGCCAGAGGACGAAGGGGATCGAGGCGACGAGGTCGGTTTGGTGCTTGGTGGTGGTGGCGGTCGTCATGGGTCTTCCTTCGCGACAGAAAACACGGAAGGCCGTCATCCGATCGTCAGCCGCGCCGCGTTTTTCGAGGGAAAAACGGTGGTTCTGTCATCCGAACGTCATCGCGTCGGGTGGGGTCGGGCTGCCCGTCGTTCGGTCGGTGATGCGGAGCCGAGACGGTCGATGGCGACGGCGGCGAGGCATCTGAGCTAGAGGCGCTGAGGAAAGCCCCGCATGTTGCCGATCGGTCCCTACACTCTGAAGAACCGCTTCATCCTCGCGCCGATGGCCGGGGTCTCGGAGATGCCGTTTCGCAGCATCGCCTTCGAGCTCGGCGCCGCGCTCTGCCCGACCGAGTTGGTGAGCGCGCAGGGGCTCTTTCGAATCAACACCCGCACGCTCCGATACCTGCGCTTCAACGAGGAGGTGGAGCGGCCGTTCTCGCTCCAGCTCTTCGGCGGCGAGCCGGAGGTGATGGCGCAGGCCGCGGTGATCGGGAAGCAGCACGGCGCGCAGCTCATCGACGTGAACATGGGCTGCCCGGTGAAGAAGGTGACCAAGAGCGGCGCGGGCTCGGCGCTGTTGTGCGACCCGCCGCGGGCCGGGCAGTTGGTGAAGCTGATCCGCGAGGCGACGGGCTTGCCGGTGACGGCGAAGATCCGCAGCGGGTGGGACTCGACGACTCGGAACTTCCTCGAGATGGCCGATGCGCTGGGTGCCAATGGCGTGGCGGCGCTGGCCGTTCACCCGCGCACGAGAGCGCAGGGCTACTCGGGCAAGGCCGACTGGACGGTGATCGAGCAGCTCGCTCGGCACGTGGGCAACGCGTTTCCGATCATCGGCAACGGGGACGTGAAGTCGGTCGCCGACGCCACGCGGATGATCGAGCAGACCGGCTGCGGCTACGTGATGATCGGCCGCGGCGCGCTCGGAAACCCGTGGCTCTTCCGTCAGCTCCTCGGTGGCGAGGGCCCGACCCGAGAAGAGCGCGCCTTGCTGGTCATGCGGCATTTCCGCGAGCACCTCCACTTCGTGGCGCACGAGCGGGTGAGCCGCGAGAAGCTGTCACCTGAAGAAGAGGCAGCGCGCGCGGAGAAGGCGGGCGTGCACAACTTCAGGAAACACCTCGCCTGGTACGCGCACGGACTCGCGGGGGCGTCGCGGTTCCGTGATCTCGTCAACCGGCTCGATACCCGGGCGCAGGTCGAGTCCGCGGTGGAGCAGTTCTTCTTGGGCGCCGAACGAGATCTGAACGCGCCCGACGAAGAGTACGACGTCGACTACCGCACGGCGCTGGGCTGAGCGCGCCTCGTCACCTCGACGAGCGCGTTTGGAACGACCGGACGCTCATTCTCCGAAGGTGTGCTCGACTCGGCCGTCTTCGCAGAGGGTGAAGAAGGTGGTGCCGCCCTTGGCGCGAGGCACCTGCCATCTCAACGACCAACAGCGCCCGGTTCGACTGGCGCCGACGCCCATCGGGTCGAACGCCACCGCCTCGAGGTACTGGCGCGAGAGGTCGATCTTCTTCGAGGCCGCGTGGGCCTTCGCTTTGGTGACGGCTTGCTCGAGCGAGAGTTGGGGCGCGTCGCCGGCCTGGCCTGGTTCGGCGAGGGCAGCGGAGGCGACGAAGGAGGCGAGAACGAGAGCGCGCATTCGCCCATCACACGGCCGCACGGGCGCGCTCGTCAACCGCCGAGCTGCCGTCGGCACGCACGTCGATCGTGAGGTCGAAGCGCCGAAGGAGGGCGGCTCCACAGCAGTCGCGCATGCCGTTCGGTCTGAGTCAGTCGTAGCGCTCGGTCAATGCCTTCTGCGAGCCGCTCCGCACTGCCTGCACGACGAGCCGCGCTCGTCGCTTCCCCGCGAACCGAGACGTCAATGGGTCGATCCGGCAGAGGGCGTCGGCGACCTCGGCCTCGAGGGCTCTCGCGCGCCGCTCATGCACGAGCGGATCGAAGCGCACCTCGAAGCGGAGCACGGCCTTGTCGTCTTCGGTCGCGATCGCCCAGCGCGGCGGCCCCAGCTCGGTCGACTTCACGTGACCGAGCCGCGTCATCGGGTGGAGGGTCTTCTCGCTCTCGGGCAACGCCTCCAGCACGTCGCGCACGTCGACCGGGTTGAGGACGAACGAGCCGCCGAGCTCGAGCCCGTGCCGCCGCCGGCCGAGCACCTTGAGCCCCGCTTGTCCCGTCGCCTCACACGTCGGTCCTTCGATCGCGATGTCATGCGTGTCGTAGCGAATGAGCGGCATCGTGGTGACCCACGGCACGAGCGAGGTGAAGACGAGGCGCCCGGCTTCACCTTGGCCAGCGGGGCGATCGGCGTTCAGTGAGAGCAGCTCGACGATCATCGGCGGCTGACCGGCGTGGAGCCAGTTGCAGTGCTCGCAGGTGGTGAACGGAGTCGGAAACTCCGAGAGCGAGTAGTTGTCGAAGACGCGCGCGCCGAAGCGTTCCTCGACGAGGCGCTGCCAGGTGGACGAGAGCCGGAAGGAGAACGTGCCGATGAGCTCGACGCCGAACGTCTTGGGATCGATCGATCGCTCGGCGAGGGCGGCGGTGAAGACCTTGATCGGCCCCGAGCCGATCACCATCGCCGTCACGCCTCGCCCATCGGGCTGTGGGCCGCGCAGGGTGGTCTCGAGCATCGCGAGCGCGTTCGCGTCATGGAGCCACGGGAGCATGATCTCCCGGTGCCCTTCGAGCCGCTTCGGCAGGCCGTGATGGACGGAGACGACGGAGAGCGTCCAGCCGGCGTCGTCGGGCAGGCGGACGGCTCCCGCAGACGCGGCGGCGAGTTCCTGCGCGGTGCGAGGGACGTTGAGGGGATCGGTGTACGCCTCTCCGCGCGTCGTCCCTGACGACACCACCCCCACGCCAGCGGGGCGGGCTCCGACGATGAGTTCGTGCTGGTGCTTCGCGGCGGTCGGCTTGTCGATGAGCGGGAGCTGCCCGAGGTCCTCGAGCGAACGAACGGCCTTCCAGCGATCACCCCAGAGGCGTGCGTAGAACGGCGCTCGCGCCGCGTGCTCGAGCGTCTCGACGAGCATGGAGTCCAAGCTCCGATCCGAAGGACTCCCGCTCATCGCGCGCGCTCCGGCTGCGAGATCGTCAGTTCGACTCCGCTCGCTCTCACGGCGACCCAGTGTGCTGGGCTTCGCAAGGGCTGTCAGCTGTCGAAGCCGCTGACGTTCTGGTGTGCCGCGAGCGCGCCGACGCCAGTCTCGGTCGACGCAACGCGCGCGCCGGTCTCCGTCGTCGCGACGAGATCGCGAGGCGAGACGATTCCCTTCGCTCCGGTCTCGGTCGAGGCGACCTGATCGCGCGGGGAGACGCCCTTCGCGCCTGTCTCGGTCGTGCCGACGAGATCGCGCGGCGAGACGGTGCCCATGGCGCCGGTTTCGGTGGAGGCCACCTTGGAGGAAGCTGGGAGAGTGACTCGGGACGAGAGCGATCGAATGGACATGCTGGACCTCATTGCGGCTCGCGTGCCGTCTTGTGAGATGTGTGAAATCAATGGCTTGAGCGACCGTCTCGCAACGAGTGTAACGGCGACCGTCACAGCGCTGTGAGGCCGGCCGTCACGCTCAGGCGAGCTTCTCGATTCGGCAGATGCCCGAGCGAAACGCCGGAAAGCCGCTGATCGGATCACGCTTGTCGGGGCTGATCAGCCGGTTCGGGTTCGCGTCTGGGAAGCCGGCGGCCATCACCGCCGACTCCGCGTGCACGCCGTCCGTCACGACCGCGACCAGCTCGATCGTTCCGTACGGCGAGCTCACCTTCACCTTGGTACCAGTGTCGATGCCCAGGGGCCCCGCGACGGTGGGGTGGAGCAGCACCTCGGGCGTGCGCATGCGCGCGTTGATCGACGGCACCTCGTGGAACTGGGAGTTGATGAAGGCACGGGGGCGAGGTCCGGTGACGAGGCGCAACGGAAACTCTGGCGTCGGCTGCTCGGTCGGCGGCGTCCATACCGGGAGCCCGGGATGCCCGGCGCGCTCGAGCAGCTGGCTCTTGAACTCCGCGCGCCCCGACAGCGTGCCGAACTTGGGCTGCTCGACGGTCGGTCGAGGCGTGGGCTGCTGCTCGGGATCCAGCATCCACCGAACGCGCGGCTGCTTGGCGGCCTCGTGCATCGTCGCCCAGGGGAAGTACTCGCCGAGGCCGAGCTTGCCGGCGAGCTCCTTGATGACCTTCCAGTCGGGCCAGGCCGCGTGCTGCGGCGCGACGATGCTCTCGGCGGCGACCCGATCCTCGTCGTCGACGTCCGGAGACTCCGCGAAGGTCGTCGCCGGCAACACCACGTCAGCGCGCCGGGCCGAGGCGGTGAAGAAGGGGTCGACCACCACCAGGAGATCGAGCTTCTCGGCCGCCTCCTCGAGCCGCTGAGTGCCCTGCGAGGTCACCAGCGCGTTGCTCGCGACCAGCATCACCGCGCGAATCGGGTAGGGCGTGTCCTTCAGCACCGCATCGGCGAGGAGCTGACCCTGCGCTTCGCGGTTGTACATCTCGTAGAGCGGGTAGACGTCGCGGCCGAGCGCCTTCGCCTTCACCGGCGGCGGGACGGGCTGGGGTGTGCCCAGATCGTAGAGCGCCGGCAGCATCTCGCTCGAGAAGTTCTTTCCAGGAGGCGAGAGGATCGTGCGCGGCTCCTGGGTGCCGTCGAAGCGGCCGAGGAGCACCTCCAGGCTCGTCATCGCCCGCAGCGTCTGCACCCCGTTCTCGTGATGCTCGACGCCGAGCCCTCCCCAGATGCCCGTCGGCCCTTCGGTCGCCATCATTCGGGCGAGCCGCTCCACCGTCGCCGCGGGCACGTTGCAGAGCCGTTCGACCTCCGACGGTGGGTAGGCCGCCGAGAGCGCGCGGAGCTCTTCGAGGCCCAGCGTGTTCGCCGCCATGAAGGCCGCGTCGTACCAGCCGTTCTCGAGGATCAGCCGAATGAGGCCGAGGGCGAGCGCTCCATCGGTGCCGGGCCGAATCGGGACCCAGAGGGTGGCCTCGCGCGCGGTGCCCGTCTTCACCGGATCGATCACGATCAGGTTCCCGCCGTCGGCCTTCTTGGTGATCACGTGGAAGAACGGCGGCGCGGTCACCCCAGGGTTGCCACCCCAGAGCACGAGCGTCTTGGTGCGGCGAACGTCGGCGGAGTACTTGCTGCCCACCGTGAGCGCCTGACCGATGCGCAGCGACGCCTCACACAGGCTCGCGACCGTCGAGACGTTGGGAGAGCCGAACGCGCGCGCGAAGCGGTGCAGCCAGCCCACGAGCGGGTGCCGAACGAGCGGCCAGCCAGTCTGAATGAGGAACGCCTCGGGCCCGTACTTCGCCTTCACCGCCAGCAGCTTCTCGGCGATCTCTCCGAGCGCGTCGTCCCACGAGACCTCGTGGAAGGCGTCGCCCTTGCGCACGAGCGGGTGCTTCAGCCGCGCGCCCGAGTGCACCATTTCTCTGAGCGCGAAGCCGTGCTCGCAGATGAAGCCGCGGGTGCGTGACTTGAGATCGCCTTCCACCTTCTCGAGCCGCCGGCCCTTCGTCTTGCCGACGATCCCGCAATGCATGAGGCAGAAGCGGCAGGTGCCCTTCGTCGACGCCTCCGCCTCGGTCGAGAAGACCCCCGAGGCGACGATGCCAACGCCAGCCACCGTCGCGCCGATGGGCGCCGCCTTCATCAGCTCCCGGCGCGTCAACTTCTTGCGCACCACCGAGTTCAACGCCGGTCGCTTCTCGCTCATGACGGACCTCGGCGTTGCGGCCCTCGGCGGGTCGGCTCCGGCTTGGGGATCTCGGTGCCCAGCGGAGCGATGACGATCGCCTGCGCTTGATCGGGACAGGCCTCTTCACAGAGCCCGCAGCCGACGCAGGCCTCGACGTGGAAGAGCGGCGCCTTCTGCGGGCCGACGAGCTCGACCGCTTTGTCGGGGTACGGGCACACCTGGTAGCAGAGCCGGCACACGCCGGAGCCGTTCCAAGGCAGGCACTTCGAGCGGCTCAAGAGCGGCACGCCCATGCGCACGTCCTTGGCGATCACCTGCGCGTCGGCGGCGATCGGGAGCAGCGCGTCGGTCGGGCAGACCTGCGTGCACTTCATGCACAACACGCAGGCCCGATCGGAGAGCTCGAGGTGCGGCGTCGCTTGATCGAGCGAGAAGCTCGAGGGGAAGCGGATGCAGGCCGTCGGGCACACCTCGGCGCAGCGGAAGCAGCCGATGCAGGCCTGTTCGAACGCGCCAGGAGGCAGCGCCCCGGGCGGGCGGATCTTCTGCGGGTTCGCGCGCGCACGCTTGGGCACCACGGCGAGGGAGATCGCGGCGGCGACGGCTCCGATGAGGCGGCGGCGGTTCATGTTCCCGGCTTCTCCTCGTTCTTTCGGAAGGCCGAGGGCGTGCCCAGCTTCCATGACAGCGCCTTGGTCGGGCAGGAAGCGATGCACTTGCCGCAGCGCTCACAGCCACCGTCGAGCTTGTCGGTCATCGGCAGCTGACCCAGGTTGCACACCACGTCACAGATCGTGCAGTCGGTGCACTTGGGAACGTCGCGGTGCACGCGCAGCGGGCTCAAGGCGCCGAGGGTGGAGAACATCGCTCCGCCCGGGCACAGCGAGCGACAGAAGCCGGCGCGCGAGACGAAGGTGTCGAAGAGGAACGCGCCGAGCACCACGAAGGCCCCCGCGCCGAGCGAGCCGTAGAACAGCGCTCGAAAGACCTCGCGACCGATGATCGCCGGCGGGTAGACGAGCGGGAGCAGCTGGGTGCCGAGGAGCGCGCTCCCCATCAACGTGGCGACGATCGCCACCCGCGCGGTGAGGCGCGGCACCTTCACGTCCTTCACCGGAACGCCCAACCGCGAGAGGAACCAGCGCGCCGCGTTGCTCGCCGCGAGAATGGGCAGGTACGGGCAGGCCCACCCGCAGAAGAACCGGCCGAAGAGCACCACCAGCGCCAGGCCGGGGAGGAGTGTCCACACCATGCTCCACGAGACGCCCCGGGAGAGCGTCACCCCAAGCCACTCGAGCGGATCGACGAGCTCGAAGCCGAAGACCTCGATCGAGGTGGGCGCGCCGACGAAGGGCATTCGCGCCACCGGCAGCCAGCGAATCACCCGCGCCCAGGGAGAATCGTCAGCGAGTCCCGCGCCTTCCACCGACAGCGCCCGCAGGTGCAGGAGCGGCAGCCCGAAGGTGAGGAGCAGCGAGAAGCCGAGGAACGCCTTGCGCACGAGCTGGTAGCGCCGGCCGTAGCGAAGGGTGATGTCCAACGGCTGGAGCTGCCGGCGCGTCATCGGCCCGAATCCTCTGCGAAGAGGGGGCCATGCGCCACAAGCCGGCACCCTCCGAGCGAGCACTTCGAAAAAGGGGATAACTCGTTGAGGTTGTTTGGAAATTCGACCGAATGTCAGGGTGGGGTGCTAGGTCTTCTTCGCGTGAGGGACCTCGCTCGACCAGTGAAGTGGGTGATGCCGAAGCCGAACGTCGGCGAGGTGTCGGAGACGCTCTCGAAGGAACTGGGGCTCCACCCCGTCGCCGCGCGGGTCTTGGCGAACCGGGGCTACGAGACGGCCGAGGCCGCGAACGCGTTCTTGAACGAGGCGCTGACGGCGCTCCCCGATCCGTTTCGGATGAAGGGGCTGCCCGCGGCGGTCGAGCGGCTGCTGGTCGCGATCGATCGGAAAGATCGTGTCACCCTCTGGGGCGACTACGACGTCGACGGCGTCTGCTCGACGGCGCTGCTCACCACGTTCCTGCGCGACGTCGGCCTCGAGGTGCGCACCTACATCCCGCATCGGCTCGGCGAAGGGTACGGGCTCAACAGCGCGGCCATCGAGCGCCTGGCGAAGGAGGGAACACAGCTCCTCGTCACCCTCGACTGCGGCATCACCTCTCACGCCGAGGTGCAGAAGGCGAACGACCTCGGGCTCGAAGTGATCGTCGTCGATCACCACGCGGTCCCCGAGACGATGCCGCCCGCGCTCGCGGTGCTGAACCCGCTCCAGCCGGGCTGCGACTACCCGACGAAGTGGCTGTGTGCGGGCGGGGTGACGTTCAACCTCTGCATGGCGCTCCGGAAGTCGCTGCGGGAGCGCGGCCATTTCACCCAGGCGCGCCCCGAGCCGAACCTGAAGCAGATGCTCGATCTCGTCGCGCTGGCGACCGTCGCCGACGTGGTGCCGTTGACGGGCGCGAATCGCATCTTCGTTCGCCATGGGCTCGACGTGCTGTCGCAGGGCGCGCGGCCGGGCGTGCGAGCGCTGAAGGAGGTCTCTCAGCTCGCGGGCGCGAAGATCACCGCGACCCACGTCGGCTTCCGGCTGGGCCCGCGCATCAACGCCGCTGGCCGCCTCGACGACGCGTCCCTCGGCCTCCAGCTCCTCTTGTCGAAGGACGTTCCGTCGGCGCGCCCGCTCGCGATGAAGCTCGACGCGGCGAACGCCGAGCGGCAGCAGATCGAGAAGCTGATGCTGCAGGGCGCGGTCGAGCAGGCGCAGGAGATGGTCGATCGCGGCGCCAAGGGCCTCGTGCTCGCGAAGGACGGCTGGCACCCCGGCGTGGTGGGCATCGTCGCCTCGCGGGTGGTGGAGCGCTTCCATCGGCCCACCGTGCTGATCGGCTCCTACGATGGCACCTGGCGCGGCTCGGCGCGGAGCATCGAGGGCTTCCACCTCTACGACGCGCTCAAGGCGTGTTCGGGCCACCTCGCGAAGTTCGGCGGGCACAAGGCGGCCGCGGGGCTCTCGATCGATCCTGATCGGCTCGCCGAGTTCCGGTCGGCGTTCGAGGAGGTGACGGGCGAGCGACTGAGCGACGACCAACTCCTCCCCAAACAGCGCGTCGACGCCTTGGTCGATCCTCGAGAGCTCGACGTGAAGGCGGTCGAGGCGCTCCAGCGGCTGGCGCCCTTCGGCATGGGCAACCCCGAGCCGGTGCTGGCCTCCCGGGCGCAGAAGACGGTGTCGGCCCGGGTGCTCGAGAACAAGACGCCTGGCATGCCGGGGCACCTCAAGCTGTCCCTCGAGGCGGCCCCCTTCCTCGACTGCATCGGCTTCGGGTTCGCCGATCTCGCGGAGCTCACCCGCGCGCCGGTCGATCTCGCCTATCAGGTGTCGATCGACGAGTACCTCGGGCACGAGCGGGTCGCGCTGAAGCTGAAGGCGCTCCAAGCCGGCTGAGGCTCCGCGACGCGGCCCAGCTCCTCCTTCTCGGTGTGCTCGTGGAGGGATCGGCTCGTCACCCGAGGTGACGGCCCATGACTCCTTCAGAGGCCAAGCCGCAGCTTTCCAGAGTCGCCCCCAGCCCTGGCAGGTATGGGGCGAGGGCTTGGCTCCGCTGCCGACCGAGTCGCACCAGGGCGCGGAGGAGGCAGCCGTCTCGAGCGTCAGGGGCGAAGCGCGTGGTACCGGAGGCCCAACCCGTTCACCAGCGGTCGCACCGTGGGCACCGTCGCGTCGTCGTTGCGCGCCACGTAGATGTCGGCGGCCGTCACCGCCTCGATCCACACCGAGGCGCTGCTGCCCATCGACAGGGCCATCGCGTCAGCCGGCGTGCCCGCGGCGGTCGCCGGGCCGTAGTGGAACTCGATGTCTCCGTTCGGCTTGAAGCGCGCTTGGAAGTTGATGAACGTGCCCGTGTAGGTCGACTGCGGGTAGATGCCCCAGTTCTCCCAGGAGATGATCGTCTCCACGTTCGGCGGCGTGCCGATCTGCTGCCACCACACGCTCCCTCCGGCGCGGCCCTGGAGATCGTCCCACCAGGGCGCGACGAAGAGGCTGTTCGAGGTCGACGGGGCGAGGGTGTTGTCGCAGCAACGCGTCGAGCCTCCGAAGACGATGTAGCCGTCGGCCGAGACGACCGCGCTCGTGGCGCCTCCCGAGAGCCCGAAGAGGCGCACCGGCTGGGGGAAGGTGATCGACAGGGTGAGGGTGTCGGGCGTGGTGCTGCCGAAGTTCACCTGCGTCGCGCCCATCACCCCAGCGAGGGGCGTGAAGGCGCCGGTGATGGTCTCCCACGGGGTGTAGGGCCAGCACGACCCGTTCGGCAGGCCAGGGCTGCCCAGCTGGCCATTCGCACCGTACGCGTAGCGCACCGAGTCGCAGACGATTCGGGTGCTCGTCGAGTAGGTGAGCCAAGGCGCACGCAGATCTTCTGGACCGAAGGAGGCGCCCACCGTCGTCGCCGCGTACGAGAGCCGGGTGTACTCGGTGCCGCCGATGCCCAGACGCACGAAGCCGTTGCTGGTGGGCATGGTGAGGCTCGCGGGGAGGGTGACGTCGACGCCGGGCCGAGGCACCACCCCGCCGTCTTCGATGACGATGCCACCCACCGGTCCGGGATCGCCGACGTCGGCCGCCTGGCCCACGAGCAGTCGCCCGAAGGCCGGCAAGTTCGTGCCCGTCGGGAACTGGAAGCTGGTGGTGCCTCCGAAGTCGACGTCCCAGCCGCCGAGATCGACGCCGCCGTCGGAGTTGCTCTTGATCTCGAACCACTGGCCGTTGGAGACCGCGCTCGGAGGCTGCGCGCTGACCTCGGAGATCTCGAACGCGTTGAGTGGGTAGTTCGCCTGACCTTCGGCCTCCATCCACTGGCCGTTGACGATCGCGGCGCCAGCGAAGGGAGTCGCCTCGATGCGCAGCGGCGCGGGGACGGCCTGGGGCGCGAAGAAGCGGTAGACGTCTCCCGCGGCGACGGGCATCGCGGGAACGATCTCGTCCGTCTCGCTCTTGTTGACGATGCCGGCCGTGCCGCGCCCCTGCACCTTGAAGAAGTCGCGGTAGGCGAAGACGACCCGGCCGTTGGAGTAGAGCTGCGCCTGGAAGGTGAGCCGCGCGTCGATCGGTCCGTTGGTGGGGCGCACGCCCGTCCACTGCACGATGAGGCGGCGCGCGTCGGCCACCGAGTCGAGCTGCCAGTGCACCTGGCCGTTGGCCGTCACCAGGTTGTTCCAGTACGGAGCGATCGCCTGCGGCTCGAGGGTGGTGCCGATGGTGGGATCGTTGTCGGGTCGGCCGGTCGCGACCGTGCTCGAGGTGGTGGGCATGAACCAGCCGTGCTGCGAGACGTTGAGCCGCGTCGCCGCGAGCCGCGAGCCGAAGAGCGTCACCTCGAAGGTCGACGGGAGGAGGAAGTTGCTCGCGGTCGAGGTCGAGCTGAACGCGACCGCCGTGCCCGTGCGGCGAATGTCGACGAAGCCCTCGCCGGAGGGGTTCTTCTCGACGCTCTTGAAGCCCGCCACCTGGGTCGTGCCCGCAGCGGTCGAGCCGGTCACCGTCGTCGGCGCCCGCACTGGCAGCTGCCGAGAGAAGGTGAAGCTCGCCGAGGTGCCGACGTCGACGTCGACGGTGCGCGAGATGGGGGCTCCGCCGGTGCCGTTGTCAGCCGACAGGGTGTAGGTGACGCGGGTGAGCGTCGGGGGCCGTGCGTTCGGCAGCACGACGACCGACCCGGTGTCCACGTTGCCGGTGAACTCCCGGTAGAACCCGGCGCCAGTGTTGCTGGTGATGCGCACGCTGCGGGCGTTGGTGACGCTCCACTCGAGACGCACCGGCTCGCCGGCAGTCGCGATCGACGACTTGTCGGCGCGGAAGAAGTTGTACGCGAGTGGACCGACCCCCGCGATGGTGCGCTGCTCCCGCGCCTCGACCCCGCGATCGTTTCGGACGATCAGCTCGACGCGGGTGCTCTGCGTGGGCGCGCTCAGGGAATAGCGGCCGCCGTTCACCTCGGTGCGGCTCTGGGCGAGGTAGGCCCGGTGCCCATCGACGATCAGCTCGGCGGTGTCGGCGCCGCTCGTCGACCAGCTCACCTCGAAGGTGCTCCCGGCGAGCGCGTAGCTGGGGGCGACGAAGGCGTTGATCCGCACGCCGCCGCCGACGGGGAGCTCGATCTGCCTCGAGACCGTCGCGCTGCCGTCGCTCGCCTCGAGCACGTACTGCAGCACCGCGTCGGCAGGGAGCGTCGAGGGCACCGTGTCGACGTAGCTGCCGCTCGCCACCGAACCGGCCGGCAGGGTGAAGGGAGTCGCCAGGCCCACGCGCCGCAGGGTGACGCTGGTGGCGGCGAGGGTCTGCCAGGTGAGGGTGAGCGGCTCGCTCGCGCCCGGCACTCCGCCGCTCGAGCTGAACGCGACGATGGTGGGGGCGAGCTTCACGTCAGCCGTCGCCGTCTTGTCGTCCGCGGTGAGGCGGTACGTCGTGCTCTTCGTGGGCACCACCTGAACCGACCCGCTCTCGAGCTGGCTGCCGATGGCGATCGCCGCACCGCCCACCTCCTCGAGCTTGACCGACTTCGCGCCCGCCGCGTTCCACACCAGGGTGACGGGCTGGCCTCCCTCGACGGTCGCGGGCACGGCGGTGAAGAGCAGCGAGAGGGCCTTGCGCTCGAGCGTCACCGTGGCGGCCTTCACGTCACTGCCGCCTGCGCCCTGCGCCGTCATCAGGAAGACGGCGTCGGCGTCGATGGTGAGCGAGAGCTTCCCCGCCTGCTTGGTGGCGCCGAGGTCGAGCGGCCCCTTGCCGACGTGCTCGATGGTGACGTCGAGGGCGTTGCTCGTGCCCCACTCGAGCTGAATCGTCCCGCCGGCCTGAACGGTCGAGGGCGAGGCGACGAAGGAGGTGATGGTGGCAGGGGCCGGCGCGGGCAGCGAGGCGTTGGGCCGGTTGGGGCAGCCGGTGATCAGCGCCCCGAGGACGAGCAGCGCGCTGAAGGAGAGGGAGGTGCGCATGGTGGGAGGCCTCAAGGAATGCGCGTGAAGCGCAAGGCGACGGAGGTCGAGAGGACGGGTTGATTGACGCTGTAGACGAGCGCGCGGCCAGGAGCGGCGCCGTCCTGCTCGAGCCACACGGTGGCGCTGTTGCCGTTGCCGTAGTTGGCGGTCGAGCCGCTGGTGAGCTGGGCGTAGTGGTACTCGAGATCGCCGTTGTCGAAGAACTTCACCTCGAAGACGAGATCGTCGGTCGCCGAGAGGTGCTCGAGGTGGTTCCACTGGACGACCCAGTGGGCGCGCGGCTCGTTGGGATCCTGGTTGGCCTCGAAGCGCTGGGAGAGGATGCCGGCGCCGCTGCGGGTCGTCACCACCCGCAAGTCGTCCCAGAAGGGGGCGATCACTCCGCCGATGTCGGGCTCGCCGGTGCCGGGCGCCGTCTTGTTCGTGTAGAGATCGTCGGCCGGGGTGTAGGTGCCGGTCGCCGGGTTGGGAACGATGAGCCCGTTCGTCGACACCGACACGCCCGTCACCGGCCGCCCGAAGAGCTGCACGGGGCTCGAGAACGTCACCCGCGCGAGGCCCTCGTCGTCGGTCGAGAAGATGCCCGTCGCGTTGAGCGTCGCCACCTGCCCCGACGAGGAGATGTCCTTGAACTTCGGGGTGATCACTTGCATCACGTAGCTCATGCAGGCGCCTTCACCGCTCGCGCCCGGGGTGCCGCGTTGGCTGGGCGAGAGGTTGCCGAACGTCTGGCTCGGCCGTGCGTTGCAGAGGCCGGTGGTGAAGGGCGCGGTGGATGACGCCCCGCGCGCGACGAAGGGGCCGCGGTCGACCGAGATGGCGACGCCCTGCGTGCCGGCCGGGTAGGTGAGAAGGCTGAGGAAGCCCTGGCTGTTGGCGACCCGCAAGACTCCGCCGCCAGGAGTGAGGGCGAGGGTGGGCAGCGCAGAGGTGCTCGAGGGCAGGCCGTCGTTCTCCATCGGGTCGCTGCTCTGGCCGATGACGACGAAGCCGCGCGCCGGCACGCTGACCCCCGCGTCGACGATGCCGAAGAGGCCGCCATCGGTGGTGCCGATCTCCCAGCCCGAGAGATCGATGGTGGTGTTCGAGAAGTTGCCGATCTCGATCCACTGGCCACGTGGCACCGCCGGGTTGGGTCGGTTCATCACCTCGGTGACGAGGATGTCGGTGGGCTTGACGATCTCGTCGTAGGTGAGCCGGAGCCCCCCGGTGCCGATGCGCACCATGCCCGCGCCGGGCGTGGCGAGGGTCGAGACGATCGCGGGCGAGCGCTGCGCCTGGCCGAAGGCGACCCGAGTGGTCGACGCGGGCGGCTGCACCACGGTGCCTCCGTCGGCCGTCGCAGAGGTGAACGCATGGGCGTAGCCGAGCCCGAGGCGACCCTGGTACCCGATGGTGAGGGGGACCGGCGCGGTGGTGCGAACGGTCTGGTACTCGAAGCTGATCGCGCCGCTCTGATGCACTCGCGCCTGGAAGGTGAGCGACGAGGCAGGCTGCCCGCGCACCTGCACGTTGTTCCACTGCACCACGAGCTCGCGGTTCGGCGCGTCTCCGCTCTGCGCCCAGAAGATCTCTCCGAGCTGGCCGAGCTCGAGGTTCGCCCACAGCGGCGCGATGAAGTCTTCCGGCACGGTGGTGGCCGACGTGCCCGGGATCGCCGCGGGCACCGAGCGCGCGTTGGTGATCGCCGCGGCGGAGATCTGGAGGAAGCCGTTGGTCGAGACCCAGACCGGCCCTTCGGTGCGCCGGTTCCCGAGGAAGGTCTCGAAGTCGACGGGGGTGAAGGAGACGACGGCGTCGTCGGCACCGCGAGCGAAGGGCAGCTTGGTGCCGGTGGTGGAGATGTCGACGAAGCCGGTCGAGCTCGGGGTGACGGTGGCGCCGGGAGTGCCGAAGCCGATCAGCTCCGCGGTCGCGCCTCCGACGGTCCAGGCGAGCTGGGTCGAGTTCTGTGACTGGTACACCGTGCCGCCGTCCGCCGAGCGGGCGGTGGCGGGGGTGGTGACGGTGACCGACGCCGAGGCGCTCGTCGCGGGCTCGAGGGTGTTGCTCGCCTGCAGCCGGTAGGTCGTCGTGGCCGCGTTCGGGTAGACGGTCGCGGTGCCCATCGCGGCGGAGCTGCCTTCGACCGCCACCACCGTCATCTCGCCGTTCTCGATGATCCGGGTGCGCACGGCGTTGGGCACGTTCCAGGTCAAGGTGACCGGCGAGCCGCCAGCGGCGATCGTCGTGGGGGCGGCAGTGAAGGTGGGCATCCCGAGATCGCGCACGGTGGTGACGCGAACCGGCTTGGTCGCGGTCGCTCCGCTGGCCGAGGAGATCGCGGCGACCACGAAGTCGGTCGGCATCGCCGGCGCAGGAATGACGACCGAGCCGGTGCTCACGTCGGTGCCGCTCGGCGTGCGATAGACGATCTGCATGCCGTCGCGCACCTCGACCCGATCGGCGCCGACGGTGGTGAAGGTGAGGGTGAAGCTCAAGTTCTCCTTCACGTACTTCGGCGCATCGGCGGTGAGCACCTGGGGCGCCTTGCCGAAGTAGACGGTGACGAGCTTGCTCTCGAGGGGGCCTTTGCCCTCGGCCTCGAGCAGGTAGTTGATCGCCGAGCCGTCGATCTGCGAGGCGACGGTGTCGGTGAAGGAGCCCATCGCGAGCTCCGCCATGGTGGCTTCGTGCAGCAGGCCGCGCCCTGGGCTGGTGAGCCGAACCTTGCTCGCGTGTTCGGTCTTCCACGACAAGGTGACCGAGTCTCCGTCCTGCACCTGGCTCTTCGACGCGGTGAACTCGGTGATGCCCTGGCCGCGAACGACGTTCACCGTCCGAGTCGCTCCGTCGGCGGTGAGCAGGTAGGTCGTCTCGTCGGCGGTGGGCGTCACCTCGATGCTCCCCGAGGCGAGCTGACCCTTGAGATCGATCGCCTGCCCGCCCATGGGGGCGATCTCGACGCGCTTCGCCTGCGGGGCGTTCCACACCAGCAGCCCGGGCCGGCCTGGCGCGAGCACCGGCGGGTAAGCGGCGAAGACGATGCCGGCGGCCTGAACGCCCTCCACGTTGACCGACGCGACCGAGCTCGCCCTCGCCCCACGCGCGTTCTTCGCCGAGATGACGAAGACGGTCGGCTGGGTGACCGGCACCTGAACTTCACCTTCCACCTTGTCGGCGGCGCCGGCGATCGAGCCTCGGCTCAAGTCGACGATGTCGATCGTCTGGGCGTTCTCGGTCTTCCACTTCACGGTGACGGTCTGCCCGCGCGAGACGTTGGCGGGGCTCGCGGTGAAGGCCAGCACACGGGGCGGCTCCGGGAGCGGATCGGGCAGCGGCGCGGCGGGGCAGGCAGCGAGGGCGGAGGCCGCCAGGAGGAGGTGGAGGCGATTCATGGCGTGCTCCCCAGGAGGTTTCGGGGCGTGAAGCGGAAGGCCGTGTTCGGGCTCACCGTCGCCTGGTTGACGCTGAGCGCGAGGGCCGCGGTGCTGTCGAGGTTGTCGATCCACCGGGTGGCGCTGTTCCCGTTGGCGTTGGTGCCCGTCATCGTGCCGTAGTGGAACTCGATGACGCCGTTGTCGAAGAGCTTCACCTCGAAGTTCAGCACGTCGCTGCGTGAGGAGTAGCTGGCGATGTTGGCCCACTGCACGATCGTTCGCCCAGGCAGGCGCGCGGCGTAGAAGTCACCGTTCTCGAGGTGGAGGTCGTCCCAGAACGGGGCGATGGTGGCGAGCGGCGTCGAGCTGCTCGGCAGCGACTTGTTCGACAGCGAGCTCGAGCTGGTGTCGACGACGCTCACCCACCCGTTGGTGCAGACCCGCAGCCCGGTGAAGCTCTGGCCGAAGTAGGGGAAGGGCGCGGGGAGAATGATGTTGGAGGCTCCGTCGTCGCGGCTCGAGGTGGTGAGGGGCGGCACCGCCTGGGAGATGTCCTCGAGCGCGGGCGAGATGCGCGTCATCACGTAGGGGAAGCACTCCTCGTTGGGGAGCCCCGGAGTGCCCGTCTGGGTGGGCGGGCCGAAGGTGCCGGTGCGAGGGCAGCTGAAGGGCGGGGCGCCGGAGCGGACGAGCACCGGCTCGGGCGTCTGGGTGCTGACGCCGACGTTGGTGCCGGCGTCGGGAACGAGGCCGCCGTCGGGCAGGGTGGCCCCGACGAGGGCGCCCCAGGCGAGCTGGCTCACCACCAAGGTGCCGCCGTCGGCGAGCTGCGAGGGCAGCACCAGCCGCACCGAGTCGGGCGTCGAGAGGCCGAACGAGCCCCAGGCGAGCTTGACCCCTGCGTCACCGTTGTCTCCGGCGTCGGTCGTCTGACCCACCACGAGGAAGCCGCGCGAGGGGACGACCGCCGAGGGGAGGAGGAAGCTGTTCGCTCCGGCGCTCGCCGACTCGAGGCGCAGCCCGGCGAGCTCGAGATCTTGATCGAGGGGGTTGAAGATCTCGAGCCACTGGCCGGCAGGAACGGCGGCGATCGGCGCCGGCATCGCTTCGTCGATGAGCAGGTCTCCGATTCCGAAGGCGCGAGCGCGGCCGTACACGGGGATCCGCTCCTGGGCGTTCTCGATCACGAAGCCCAAGATCGAGTGCCGCCCGAGCTTGAGCTGCCGCTGCCCGCTCGTCTCGTTGTTGTTCGAGAACCAGACGCGCTCGGTGTCGACGGCGAGCTCGGCCGAGGTGGCGCTGTTGTAGGCGATCTCGCCCTGGTACGACTCCGCCGCGTCCACCACGCCGATGGTGGCGTCGCTGCCGTCGGCGCCGGTTCCGTCGAGCACCTTGTACGAGAAGATGAACTTGCCGGTCTCGAAGAGCTGGACCTGGAAGGTGAGCTTGCTGTCGGTGACGGCGTAGCGCTGCACGTCGTGCCAGCTGATGGTGAGCCGGCGCGGGAAGGTGGCGTCGTCGAAGTTGTAGAGCACCTTGCCCGAGGTGCCGAGATCGAGATCGTCCCAGAAGGGCGCCAGCAGCGCGGGGCCGGTGTAGCCGACGTCGGCGATGTCGACGTTGACCGGGCTCGGCGAGGCGAAGCCTCCGATGGCGACGAAGCCGTTGGTCGAGACGGTGAGCTTGGTGGCGTGCTGCGAGACGAAGGGGAAGACGAAGCCGGCGGGCAGGGTGATGGTGGCGACGTCGTCGTCCTTGTTCGCGAAGAAGAGGCGCTGGGCGGTCGGCGCGTTGGAGATGTCGTCGAAGCCGGTCGGGTTCATCCCCACCGCGGGCGGCGGGGCGATCAACCCGGGGAGATCGGTGCTCGAGATGGCGCTGGTGTCCCACTGCATGGTGGCGGTGTCTCCGCGCGCCATCAGCTCGGGCGTCACCGAGAAGGTGATCGGGCTGTTCACGTCGATCACCCGCTCCTCGACCGCCTTGTCGCCCGCGGCGTTGTAGGCCTCGAGCACGTAGGTGCCCTTGAGCGGCACGGTGAACTGGTAGGTGCCGCTGTTGACCGCGTTGACGCCGTCTTCTCGGTAGAAGGCCGGGCCGCCCTTGAGCCGGAGGAGGAGGAAGGTCGCGTTCTGGGTCGTCCACGTCGAGGTGATGCGCATGGTGGCGCTCTGCGCCGTGGGCGGGACGACGAAGCTGCTGATGACCGGCGCCGGCACGACCTTGACCAGCTTGCTCGTCGAGACCTCGAGCCCGTTGTAGTCGAAGGCGGCGAGGGTGAAGGTGGTCTCGGCGCTGAAGGTGCCCAGCCGGAACGAGCCCGAGGTGTTGAGCCCGGCGATCGGCGAGTAGACCGGGAGGCCGTTGGCGCGCACCTCGATTCGGGCCGCGCCGGTGGTGTGCCAGCTCATCGTGAGCGGCTTGCCGCGGCTGCCGAAGGCGGGGCAGTCGAAGAAGTCGATCACCGGCCCCTGGCCGACTCGAGCGTCGAGCGCCCGCTCCACGCTCTGCGCAGGGGTGGCGGTGCTGGCGGTCAGCACGAAGCGGAGCGGGAAGCCGTTGCGAACGACCGGCACGTTGACGGCAGGCTGGCCGGCGTCGACCCCGCCATCGGTGGTGCCCGCGTCGGGATCGGGAATGGTGGTTCCGGCGTCGATCACCCCGCCGTCGGCGAAGAAGCGTGGCACCTCGAACTCGAAGGAGCCGGTCGCGACGTCGGTGGTGGTGGAGACGAGCCGGCCGAAGGAGCTCTCCTCGAGCACGACGCGCTCGGCGCCGGCGGTCTTCCACTTCACGGTGATCTTCTCTCCCGGCACGGCGGCGGGCGGAGTGGCGGTGAACTCGGAGATGATCGGCACCACCGTCACCGTCGCGCTCTGGCTCGAGACCGTGCCGTCGGCGCGCTCACCCTGCAGCGTGTAGGTCGTCGTCGCCATCGGCGTCTGCGAGAGGGCGCCGTTCTCCATCGTCGACAGCTCCATCGTGCCGGCGGTGAGCTTCACGTTCTTGCCGCCCGCGGCCGACCAGATCAGATCGACGCGCTCGCCCGGCTTCACCCGCTGGGGCACCACGATCAGGAAGACCGACTGGAGGCCCTCGTCGACGGCGACCTGCACGAAGGCCGAGTCGCGGCCCCCCTCGCCGTCGGCGCGCAGCACGTAGAACCCCGAGCGTGGCGGAGACGCCTTGGCGCTCCCGGTGCCAGTGAGATCGTCGAAGGTGCTGCCGATGGCGGCGCCGGTCTGATCGATCAGCTCGACCGAGAGCGCGCGCTCGACGGTGAAGTTGAACGTCACCAGGTCGCCCTTGCGAACGCTCTGCTTGTCGACGGTGAAGCTGGTGATCGACGGCGGGTTGGGCGGTGGCTTCGGCTTCTCTGGCGCCTTGCACGAAAGCGCAGGAAGGATCAGGACCAGCACGGCCCCAAGACGGAGCTTCATGTCACGCCTCGATGTTCAGTGGGCGAGGGGTCAAGTCGGAGGCAACCCCTCGTGACGAATGGAGTTTCGAGCAGAGGCTCTAGCGATGGGGCGCTGAGGCGTCAACCGAGAATCAGGCGAAAGCAACCGACCTGCGTCAGAAGAGCAGGCCGACGCCTGCGGCGAAGACGGTGTCGTGCAAATACCCACGCAGGTAGCGGGTGATCTCGACTCGCCACGAGAGCCGGAGCGTCTCGTCGGCGAGGATCGCCGGCCGGCCGCGCAGGCCCACGCCGTACTGCAACACGAAGCGCGCGCCCTGGAGCTGCACCTCGGTCTGATCGATGCGAATGCCCGAGAAGGCGGCGTTCACCCCGACGCCGAGCTGGGCATAGACGCCGAGCGTCTTGCTGAACGGCCACTGCACGGCAGGCGCCAGGGTGAAGGCGTGCTGGCTCGCCCAGCCGCTCACCTGCTCGGTGCCGTCGGTGGTGACCGAGAAGCGCCATTGCAGATCGGCGAAGAACATCTCGGAGAGGAACTCGTCGGCGAAGAGTCGGCCCCACTCCCAGATGAAGCGAACGCCGAAGCTGAAGCGAGGGTCGACGCCACCGCGCGAGGCGTCGAGCAGGGCGAGCCCAGCGGTGATGTCGCCGCCGATGCCGTAGTTCGGGTCGTCGTACGAGCCCAGCTTCTCGCCGCGCTCTTCCTCGTCTTCGTCTTCCTGGCGCAGCCGTTCCGACTTGCGGCTCTTCTTGGGCCGGTTGGGGTCGTCGTCACCAGACGATGCGCCGTCGTCGTCGTAGGGAATGGGCGCGTCGTCGTCCTTCTTCTGAGCGAGGACGGGAAACGAGAAGCCCAGACACGCGAGCAGGAGGAGTCGTTTCATGGGGGCGGGAGGGGATCGCAGCCAGCAATGACCGCTCGGCGGGTGGTCCCAGGACAGCTGGGCATCTTGTCGGCGCAGTCAGTTCGCATGCACTGGAGCTGGAGGCGCGCCATCGCTTCGCTGCAGAACGAACGGCGGAGCTCGATGTCGTTGATGTGGCTCGCAATCACTTCACCGACGGCTTCGGGCGTGAAGACCATCTGGTTGTTGATGTTGCGGTTGATGAGCTGGTTGAGCCCGGTCTTGTTGGCCGTCTCGTCGTTGTAGGCCGCGAGCACCGCGACCTGAATCGCCTTCACCTTGGGGAGCCCTCCGGCCTTCGAGCCGGCCTGGTACAGCGTCGCCGCCCAGACGTTGCCGTAGAGGTAGAGCTCGCGCGCGCGGATCCACTGATCGGCGGTGAAGGTCTTGAGGGCGCTCCGAAGGCCAGCGTCGAGGCAGGCGTCGTTGCGGGAGACGTCGCGCTGCTTCGCGTAGGCCTGATCGGCGATGCTCACCGCGAGGATGTCGGGTCGGCACCCGGCGAGCGATCGGCACGTGACGCCGAAGCCGTGGAAGTCGGCGAGGCCTTCGTCGAGCGACTTGAGGAGGTTGAACGGCTCCCCGTTCCACGCGGTAATCGCTTGCGGAATGCCCTGATCGTTGAAGACGCGCTTGTTCCATACCTTGTGGGCCGTCTCGTGGCCGATCACCCCCATGTTCATCGCGAGGGGAACGCGCTGCTCCTTCTGAAAGGGCGCGACCGCGAACGACTTGATGAACGGGAGATAGAGCGCGTTGTCGGTGACCGGCACGTCCGAGTTCATCTTGAGCTCGGGGAAGTAGAAGACCTTCATCTTCGAGAGCTCGTCGGGCGTCTGCTGCGGCGTCTGGCTGGCGAGGAGATCTTGGAAGTAGAGGTACGCGTTCTCGAAGTTCCAGTACGTCGACACCATGTTCCAGGTGTGGAAGTCGGCGGGCCACTGCACTCCGCCCTTCTCGAGGAAGTTGCCGCGCACGTCGACGCCCTTGTCCTTGACGATGATGTCGAAGCGCTGCTCGTCGGAGAACATCTCGAGGCCCTGGCGCTGGATCGGATCGTTCGGGTCGAGGGTGATTCGCCCGGCGCCGACGAACTCGGCGACCGAGCCCTTCAAGGTGGTGAGGTTGCCGATGGTGGTGAGCTCGACCTCGCGGGTCTCGTAGCTCCCCGTCTCGACCGGGACGACCGCCATCACGCGCACGGGCGCGGGCGGGTTGGGGCCGCAGGCGGTCGCCACGAGCGCCGCGGTGAGGAAGAACACGCGCATGGCGGCGCACACTACTTGAACGGGCGAATCCGGTCGCGGTCGTTCAGGGGAGCAGCAGGGTGAAGGTGTCAGGTGGCGCCACCGAGCCAGGCAGGCTCTGGTCGTCACTCGCGGCGAGGAAGAGCCGGCCGCTCGAGTCCGCTCCCCAGGCGGCGACCCGCTGGCGGGCGCCCCCGTTCGGCCGAAGGAAGGTCTTCGGGGAGAAGCTGATCCCATCGGCGCTCGTGCTGATGAAGAGCCGCTCCCGAGGCCCCTCGGCGATGACGCCCACCGCGCGGAAGGTCGAGCCGGATCGCGCGAGCGCGACCCGGTGCACGAAGGTGGGCCAGCGGTTGGTGAGCCCGGGATCGACGAGCTGAATCGGCTGGCCCTGGGCGTCGACGGACGTCAGGTACGGGAACGAGAGCGTGAGCGCGCTGCCGAGCTGCCATTGGCGGGTCGAGAGGCTGAAGGAGAGCGGAAAGGCGCTCCAGTTCTCGACGGTGCCGCCGGGGTTCTCGCGAAGGTACAGCCCGTACAGCACGCCGTTGGAGACGATCGCGGTCGAGGCGTCGAAGAAGTCGCGCTGCGAGAGGTTCGCCGTCGGCTGGCTCGTCGGGAACGCGGCGAAGACGTCGGCGCTCACCTGGCCGCTCGCGCTCACCTGGCGCACCCAGAGGCCAGGGAAGTCGAGTGAGCTCGTCGGCGCCTGGAAGGTGCCCTTGCAGTTCGCGACGACGGCGTAGTCGCCGGTGTCGGTGACGACGACGTTCGCGAGCCGCGGCTCGGTGGAGACGCGCACGTTCTTCATCGTCGCCTCGGCCGGGAGCGCCGGGAGTGGCGAGAAGGGGCCTTGGGCGACGTCGGCGCTGAACGAGACGCTCGGAGTCGGGGTGACGGAGGTGCCGGCGTTCGTCATCACGACCGCGCCCCCATCGCTCGTGGCGAAGACGGTCGAGGCGAGGGCCGTCGGCCGTTGTCCAGCGCGATCGACCCACGCGACGCCGTCGGACGAGGTGACGGCAATCGGCTCCACGGCGGTGCCGTTCGCTCGACCACCCACGAGGAGGAAGCCCATGCCGAGGCGCTGCGGCTCGCCTTCGAGCGCGGAGACCTGCGCGGGTTGGGCGACGCCACCGTCGGCCGCGACCGATCCAGCGATCGGCACCCAGCGATCGTTCCGCAAGCCATAGACGACGCCATCGTCGGCGATCACCATCGACTCGTGAGGGCGCCGCGAGACGAACGGCGTCTGGAGCGGGTGCGCGGGAGACACGATTCGTTTCCCCTCGGTCAGCATCGCCTCGGGCCGCGGCGGCTCGCGGGGGAGATCGACGATCTCGAACCGCTCGAGCGACCAGAGCTTCAGCGCGCGGTGCGCCTGCGGGAAGCGCCAGAAGGCCCACGCGTTCGTCACCAGCGGGCGATCGAACGGTCCCGGCCCGCCAGGGCCCGTCTGCCCGGGGCCGAAGGTGAAGGCGCCGTTGGGCGGGGCGAGGGTGGTGCTCCACCGATTGGGGAAGTGGTTGAAGATCTCCGGCGGAAACTCGGGCAGCTCCGAGGGCGGAATCCGCCGCGAGTCGGCCACCATCGTCTTGAGCTCGGCGGTCTGGTTCTGCTCGATCGCATAGCTGCCCACGTCCGGGCCGTTCTGCCAGCGGCCATTTCGCCAGACGAGGTGCGCGCCGGTGAGCTCGAGGGGCATCAGCACGTCATCGGGGTGCGCGATCGAGGCAGGGACGACGAGGAGCTCGGGCTTCGCTTCTCCCGGGGCCTGGCCCAGCACGGCGAGGCGCGGCGAAGCGAAGGCCGTCATCGCGCCGAGCGGCACCTGACACGGGTGGTTGCCGAGGGAGTCGGTCACCAGCTCGCGGACGAAGCGCCGTGACTCACGCACCGTCTCGATCCGAACCGTGTCGTCCGGGAGGACCTCGGCGAGGCGCAGCTGCAAGACGCAATAGCCGCTGCGCGCGAACGCCGACGCGTTTCCTCCCGAGAGCAAGGTCGTCGACGGGTGGCGCTTCAGGTTGAAGGCAGCGACGTGCGGCCAGAGGGCCCAGACGCCTCCGCCGCGGCGAGGAGAGAGGGTGACCGCGCCGGTCGTCTCGAACCTCGGAGCGCCTCGCATGAAGTCGGCGCGTCGAGGGAGCGGGATCTCGCTTGGCGCTTCTTCGAGGAGGGCGACGTCCTTGAAGGTTCCTCCGTCGGGCGCCTCGACCCGAACGAGCAGATCGAAGCCCGCTCGTCCTGGTGCGACGTAGAAGAGGCCACGTTCGTCGCGCACGCCGCTCACTGCCGCCGGCAATCCGCTGAACTCGAGCGACGCTGGCGCCACTGGTTCGAGGCCGAAGGCGGTTCCGGTCCACCGTGCGACGACGGGGCCGCGCATGGCTTGGTTGCCGACGCCAGCGGTGAACTCGGGCGCTCCGTTCGGGAGGAAGGTCGAGACAGGCCCTTTGCCGAGCCCCGTGAAGGCGTCACCCATGAGGAAGTGGACGTCGAGGTCGGAGCCGGCGCGCACCACGTTCTTGGAGTGTTCTGGCGAGGGCAGGCCCGGAATGCCCGCGTCACCGACGACGACCTCGATGCGTCTCGTCAGGCCGTCGACGGAGGCCGTGACGATCGTCCGTCCGGCGAGCTTGGCGATGACGAGGCCTCGAGGAGAGACCGAGGCGATCTGCTCGTCCTGCGACGCGTAGCTGAGCGGATGATGCGACAGCCCGCGATCGACGGAGGTGAGCGGGAGCACGAAGATCGGCCGCGCTTCTCCCACCGCGAGTGAGACCTGCGACTCGGTGCCCTCGAGCTTCTTCGCCGGCCCTCCCCAGAACTGCACCCACGGCTGGCGGCAGGGGATCGTTCCCTGCTCGACGAGGATGTCTCGGTCGGCGCCGCCGAGCGCGAGGCGCGAGAGGAAGCAGGGCGGCTGAAAGGGGACGCCGCGGCTCTTTCCTCGCACCGTGACGCGCTCGACGTTCGGGCTCTGGTGCTCGAGCGTCACCGTCAGGTCGCCGATGGGCGGGTACGAGGCCGTCTGGTTCCGCGGCTTGTCGGGGGAAAAGCCGGCCTTGCCATCCATCGACAGGAAGTACTCGGTCTCTTCCGCGGGGCTGCCGTCGGGCTTCACCGCGCGCATCTCGAAGCTGATCGTCTCGTCGACCGTGCGGAGGAAGAGTTCGTCAGGAATGCCCTCGAGGTGAACGAACGGCTTCACGGCGGGAGCGGCTGGTTCGTCGCAGCCGGTGACGAGGCACGCGAGGACGAGGAGGCGCTTCATGGCACGCACCCTCCGGTCGAGGTGTCGCACCTGAGCCCTGGCTGACACTGGAGCTGACTGCTGCAGGACTCGAAGCACATCTTGAGGAGTGGCTCGCAGGCGAGGCCTCGCGCGCAGCTGCGAGCGTCGTTTCCGGAACACGGCACCGGCTCGACGCACTTTCCGTCGGGTGCGCAGTTGGGGCCGTTGCAGTCGTTCACCGTGCCGCGGCGGCAGCTGGCTCCGAGGCCGCAACGCCAGCTCGCGTCGCAGACGTAGCCGTAGTCGCACTTCACGTTGCCGCCTTCGTCTTCGCGGAAGCGTGGCAGGCAGTTGGTGCCGCAGCCGAGATCGCCCGAGTTGACCTGGCCCTCACTCGCGAGCGGATCGACCCGACATGCCGTCTTGCTCGCGCAGGTGCCGCTGAGCCCGTTGGAGCAGCTCGTCGTCTTCACGCACTCGTGTTTGCCGAGATCGCACGACTGACTCGGACCGCATTCGTCGATCCCGTCGAGGCCGCACGGGCTCGCCTTTTGAGTGGGACAGGCACTGAGGAGGACGACGGGGAACAGACTCGAAAGAAGGCGCGCCACGGAGCGCGAGTATCTCCGAGAACCACGCCTTCCGTGCGCTCGAACGAGTCGGCACCCGTCGACGAAACGCCGTCGTTGCTGGCGCGCTGCCTGTCCTCTACGGTGCACGCGGCTCATTTCCCCAGGAAGAACGGCTCACATGTCGCAACAGTTCATCTCGAAGGTGAAGCGGACCCACTCCTGCGGCGCCCTGCGCGCCTCGGACATCGGCAAGGACGTCGTGTTGTTCGGCTGGGTGAACAGCCGCCGAGACCACGGAGATCTGATCTTCATCGACCTGCGCGATCGCGAGGGCCTGACCCAGGTGAAGTTCGCGCCGTCGATCGCGAAGGAAGCGCACGATCTCGCCGAGCAGCTGCGCTCCGAGTGGGTGATCGGCATCGCCGGCAAGGTGCATCACCGCGGGACCCAGTTCTCGAAGAAGGAGAACAAGGAGGTCTCGGCCGCGAACCCGAACCTCGCGACCGGTGAGGTCGAGGTCTACGTGACCGACATTCAGGTCTTCAATCGGTCCGAGACGCCGCCCTTCGAGATCAGCGAGCACATCAGCGCGAACGAGGAACTCCGGCTCCAGCACCGCTACCTCGATCTTCGCCGGCCGCCGCTCCAGAAGGCGCTCATTACCCGCGCGAAGATGAACGCCGCGACTCGCTCGTACTTCGTCGAGAACGGCTTCCTCGAGCTCGAGACGCCCTTCATGGGCCGCTACACACCGGGCGGCGCGCGAAACTTCCTCGTCCCCTCGCGACTCAACCCCGGCAAGTTCTACGCGATGGCCGAGTCGCCGCAGCTCTACAAGCAGCTGTTCATGGTGGCGGGCTTCGAGCGCTACTTCCAGATCGTGAAGTGTTTCCGTGACGAAGACCTGCGCCTCGATCGCCAGCCGGAGTTCACCCAGATCGACGTCGAGATGAGCTTCGTCGCGCAAGACGACGTGTTCACCGTCATCGAGGGGCTGCTCAAGCGCCTCTGGAAAGAGGTGCACGGCCTCGACCTTCCCACGCCGTTCCCGCGGATGAACTTCGACGAGTCGATGGAGAAGTACGGCAACGACAAGCCAGACCTGCGCTTCGGAATGCCGCACGTCGTGCTCAACAAGGTGATCGAGCAGTTCGGCGCCGACGGTGGCGTCGCGCCGATGTGGGAGACCCTGCAGCAGAAGGGCCTCATCAAGGCGATGGTGGTGAAGCCGGTGAAGGCCGGTGAGCACGACGCCAGCGTCGTGAAGTCGAAGGAAGAGGCGTTCCGCCGGGCGAACCCGAACCCGACCGCCAAGGTGCCGCCGCCGCCCACCGAACTCTCGCGCAAGGAGATCGAAGAGACCGAGGCCTACGTGATGGGCATGGGCGCCAAGGGCCTCGCGCGCGCCAAGCTCGCCGAGAACGGAGACTGGACGCAGGCGCCGCTCTTCAAGAACGCCAAGCCCGAGCTCAAGCAGGCGATCCTCGACGCGACGGGCGCCAAGCCGGGCGATCTGATCCTCTTCCAGTTCGGACCAGAGGCGAAGGTTCACACGGTGATGGCGAACCTGCGCGTCTACCTCGCCAAGAAGCTGTGGCTGATTCCGGAGTACGGCTCGGGCGGGAAGTGGAACTTCCTCTGGGTCGTGAACCCGCCGCTCTTCGAATACGACGAAGAGTCGAAGACCTGGGCCGCGGCGCACCACGCGTTCACCCGGCCGATGGACGAGTGCCTCAAGTACCTCCAGCCCGAGACGTTCGATCCCGCGAAGGTGTACTGCTACCGCTACGACGTGGTGCTCAACGGGTTCGAGATCGGTGGCGGCTCGATTCGGCTCCACAACCCTGAGACCCAATCGCTCGTCTTCCGCGCGCTCGGCATCAGCGACGAAGACGCGCGCTCGAAGTTCGGCTTCCTCCTCGACGCGCTCCGTTATGGCGCGCCGCCGCACGGTGGCATCGCGCTCGGAATGGACCGGCTCGCGTTCCTCATCACCGAGACCGAGTCGCTGCGTGACGTGATCCCCTTCCCCAAGACGCAGAAGGGCACGGACTTGATGACGGGCGCGCCCGGCGACGTCGACGACAAGCAACTGCGCGAGCTGTACGTGAAGAGCACGCCGCCGCAGAAGTGAGCTGGCTTCGTGATCAGGAGCGCCAGCGGTCGAGCGCTGAGTGGAGCGTCGTGGGATCGACGTGAAGCTCATCGGTGTCGATCTCGAGGTCGCCTTCCGTGCTCACGATGACGACGGTGTCGGGTCCGCGCCGACCTTTTCCGTAGCGCCGCTGCACCGTCGACACCGCTCGGAGCGAGCCTCGTGAACGTTCGAGTGGTGGATCGCCCGGCAGCAGGTACCGGAGCTTCGTCTCTTCGAGGAACAAGCCCAGCTCCACTTCGCCGCGGGTGATTTGGCCGGCGAGGCTCAGGCGGCGAGCCCGAAGCAGGACCGCGATGATGAAGGGCGAGATGAAGACCGCGAGCAGGGCGAGGTGTTCGAGCGGCGCACGGACGAGCTCCCGCGCATCGATGATCGCCATCACGATTCCGAAGGCGCAGGGCAGGGCAGTGATGACGACCGCGAGGGGACTCGTCTCGGGTCGGTACGGGAAGGCCTGTCGGTTTGTCGATCGCTCCACCGTCGGTCAGACCTCATAGCCGAAGGGGCCCGCGCCGGTGCGAGTTCGAGGCTCGCGTGCCGAGTCCGCGTCGGAGTAAGTCGGGTGGATGCTCAGGCTTCGTGGCGTCGTCGTGCTCTCTGCCGTGGCGGTGTTGGCAAGCTGTGGAACTCCGACTCCGACGGCGTGTTCGTCGTCGAATTGCAGCGGGTGCTGTGATCGCGCAGGGCAGTGCGTGTCGGGCGTGCTCGAGTCTGCGTGTGGACGAGAGGGTGCGTCGTGTTCGAGCTGTGGCTCGGGCCAGGTGTGCTCGGTCGGGGTGTGCACACTCGTCAGCACGTCGGGCGGCGGATCGAGCGGCGGGGGATCGGTTGCGGGTGGCTCCGTCGCGGGAGGATCGATCGGTGGCGGAGCGGCCGGCGGTGGAGCGGTTTCGGGTGGCTCGGCTGCAGGCGGCTCCGTCGCGGGCGGATCGAGTGGCGGGGGATCGGTCGGCGGTGGAGCGAGTGCCGGTGGATCGGTTGCGGGTGGCTCCGTCGCGGGGGGATCGGTCGGCGGCGGATCGGCCGGCGGATCGGTTTCAGGTGGCTCGGCTGCAGGCGGCTCCGTCGCGGGTGGATCGAGTGGCGGATCGGTTGCAGGTGGCTC
>JBPOIJ010000163.1:0-3782 GCA_052034585.1 Myxococcota bacterium | reverse complement strand
GAGTTCGGGAAGAACTCGACCCGCTTCAAGCGAGTGCCGGAATAGAACTCGCGGTAGCTCGGTACGATCGGGCAGCGCGCTGCGAGGCTTAGCAGGCGCGACACGTCCTCCGCGAAGCGAGTGGCCTTCCCTCGGGAGAGGCGGTCACCAGTGACCTCCAGCACTGCGCCAAAATGGTTGTGCTCGTAGTCGCCGTGCGGAAGGAGCAGTCCGCTAACACCAGCGTGCGTCACGGTAGCGGTCCCGGCGTAGGGGTTAAGGTTCTTCAAGTAGAAGTGCGCAGACGTCATCGCACGCGGTGGGGAGGCCCCTAGGACACACCGGGTCGGCAGATAGACGAGGTCGGTTGTTCGTCGCGTGCGAAACTCTGCCCGAACGTAGTTCGCCTTGGTGGGCGCCAGGGTGAAACCGTTGGTGGTGATCCCGCTGAGCTCGCCGATCGTCGGCGCGCTATCAGAGTGAAACATCGGGTGTGTGTACGAGAAACGGATCTCAACCCGCGAGTCTCTAAAGACCCGAATAGACCCCTTGGCCTGGCGTGTCTTGCCGTCTCCTTTGAGGGTCATCGCAGCCAGCTTCCATTCCCGGAAAAGTGGGATTCTGGCGACACGATCGTGATCGGCACTGGACGCGCGCGGGGAGCTTCGTGTCATGGCGGGCAACATACGGGCTCGCGGTGATTTCGTGAATCGCGGAGACCGGTTCGACCCGCTCTGCAATCGAGTCGTTCAGCGCACGTCAAGCGGCTTCAGCCCAGCACGCGGACGCCGATCTCGCCAGGCCGAGCAGGCGACGCCTGCCGCTCGCGCTGGCAGGCGAGGGCTACGGCCCAGAACTTGTCGGCGTGACCGCGAGCGTTCCGCTCTGCGTCGAAGCTGACCTTCCCCGACGGCAGCACGCGCCGCTTGATGGCGTGGATCTGGGCGACCAGATCGCGATCGCGCGGCATCGTCACATCGCGGCGCTGGAGCACAATCTTGAAGTCTGTCGCCCAGCGCTCCTTCGTGTCGTTCGTGAAGTTCTCGCCGACCACCTGAGGGAAGTCGCGCGCCAGGTTCTCGGCGAGGTTCATGCCGATGCCGCTGCGGTCGATTGAGAGCCGCGCGACCGGGAGAGCGCCGAGAACGCGTCGGAGCTCGGCCTCCTGTTCCGCGAACGGCGTGCCCTCGAAGCTCTTCAACATGCGGCAGGTGAAGCGCCCCTCGATCTCCTCGAACACCGCGAGCTCGGAGCGGTCCCGCGTTCGGCCGACATCGAAGCCGGCGACCAACCGCCCCTCGGGCGCGCGCATCGAAGTTGGGTCGTCGACCATCACCAGGTCATCGGTGGTGCACGGCAGAATGAGCTCGTATGGGAAGAAGCTGTACGTCTCGTCGACGAAGCGTCCCTCGAACTCCTGCTGGAAGTCGTCGAGCGGCAGTGAGTCGAGCTGCTCGATGAGCGTCGGCCGCCCGAAGACGGACACGCGCTCCTCGGTCGGCATGTTCGGCGCCTCGACGGCTGCTCGCTTCGTGTCGGCGCAGAAGAACCGGCACAGCCACCAGGGGACGTACTGCCGGGTGTGGTGCGGGTACTTGCGCAGCTCCTCGTTGGCGATCTCCCAGAAGATGCCGCGGCGCCCGAGCGGAGTGCTGCAGCCCGTGAGCTGACCGTTTGACCTCAGGATGAGCGCGGTCGAGCCCCGGTACACCTCGCGGTCGTTCACGTAGTGCGCGAGTTCGTCGAGGTAGACGTCGCCCTTCTTGCCGCGCGGTGCCTTCGACGGGTGCGAGAGGATGCGGGAGAGCCGCTTGTTGGTGCCGTTCGACTCGAACGCGAGCTCGGTCTTCGAGTCGACCACCAAGCGCTTCTGGTACGCGAGCGGCAGCTCCTCGTGCACCTGGCGCGCGACGAGGATCTTCTCCTTCGCGTCGTCGAGGTTGTAGCTGACGAAGACCGCGGTGTGCTTCTCGCGCAGGTGGCACCTGGCCAGCGCCTCGAGCGCGAAGAGGAACGAGAACCCCACCTGCCGGCTCTTCGTGACCCAGCGGAAGCGGGAGCGATTCTGCAGGAACCCAAACTGGTACTGCTCGAGCGCGACCGGCTCGTCGTCGAAGGAACCGAGGCCCGAGATGAAGCCCCACTCAGTGCCGAGCCAGTCGGCGAACTCCTCCTCGGTGCGCTTCACGATGCCGAGCGTCATCGCGTTCCTCCGCTTGCCTGCCCGCGAGAACGAAGCGTGTATGGCTCGACATGACGACCTACGCCGACTCCATCTCCCGCCCCGCGCGCACGCTCACCGAGAACGAGCAACGCCTGCTGCTGAAGGTCACCGGCCAGCGGCTCGACGGCTTCCGCGACCACGTCATCTACAGCGTCGCGCTCGGTGCCGGCCTTCGGGAGCACGAGATCGTAGCGCTCAACGTCGGCGACGTGTTCGACGAGGCCGGCCACGCCAGGCGACGGCTGCGGCTCCGGGTCTTCAAGCGGGCCAGCGAGGACCTGGCGCCGCAGGAGGTGATGCTCCCCGACCTCGTGCGCGCGAAGCTCGAGAGGCTGACCGCCAGTCGCAGGCACGCAGGCGAGACGCTGACGCCCGACACGCCCATCTTCGTGAGCCGGTTGGGCCGTCGGCTCTCCACTCGGCAGCTGCGGCGCGCGTTCAGCGTCTGGCAGAAGCGCTGCGGCTTCGACCGGCACTTCAGCTTTCATACGCTTCGTCACTGCGCGTGCACGAATGTGTACCGGGCGAGCCGCGACATCCGGTTGACCCAGCGCTTCGCCCGCCACAAGTCGGTGCTGTCGACCGCCATCTACACGCACCCCTCCGACGAGGAGCTGCTCCGCTCGGTCCAGTCGCTCATCTGCTGACCGAAGTGCCACTCGCAGCTCGAAACCGAACAGGCGGCGCTGCTCAATTTCTGCGGCGAGCCGTTCCTGAATACGGGGCTGCTCAGTTTCCCGGAATTGACCCACTCGAAATCGGCACCGGGAACCCGTCAGGGCGGGCGACCGTGCGCCGAAAATCGGACCCGCCCCCCTACCTGGGGTGGCCTGGGAGAGTGTTCGGCCGCGGCTGGTGGACCAGGGGCGAGGAAGCGCTCGGCCGAAGGGAAAGCGGCCGTTCGCGACCGGAACCGAGGCCCCGAATCGAGCCAGTAACCTCGCGAATCCTTGAAGCGGGGCTCGCGCGAACGGCCACTTTTCTCTCTTTCCGGCCGTTCGTTTGGCCACGCCGGCGGCGATCCTCACCAGGTCTGACGAGCTCGAGCTCCTCGAGCACTGTGAGGTCACACCTCGCGCATCTCCGCGGAACTCCGATGCGGCACCCGTTGCGACGTGTGTTTCCGCGGCGACGTGCTCCTCTGGATAGTCGTGGGCGCACCTCACGGTTCGTCTCCGTTCGCCCCACGTGGGCCAACGTCGGCCCCCACGGCGGCCTTTCCGCCGGCCATCGGTTTCTGAGCGGCGTCCTCGAAAGTGAGCGGCGGGGGATCGGCAATTGAGCGCCCAGCCGAGAATTGAGCGGGCTCCGAGGGCCGCTCAGTTTCGACGACGCCCGTGAGCTCTGGCGTGGCCTCGTTCAGCTCGCGGAGCATCCGCGCGTGCCGCTGCTGCAGGCTCTCGAGCGACAGCGCCGCGTGGAGTTCCTGTCGCGAGTCGGGCCCGCCGAGCACGTACTCCTTGAGCCGGACCATCGTGTTGAAGTCGGTTGGGTTGTCGAAGCGCACGCGCCCCTCGAGGAGCGCCTTCTCGTAGTTGAGCAGATAGCCGTCGATCATACGCACCGTGTCGTCCTTCGA
>JBPOIJ010000114.1:0-3636 GCA_052034585.1 Myxococcota bacterium | reverse complement strand
ATGAAGAGCTTCATATGCTGCACGCGCTGCGCACCCAGCTGGGCGATGACTTTGCGCTGCGGCTCGACGCCAACGGAGTCTGGACGGCCAGCGAAGCGCGGGCACGCCTGGCCAGCTTTCGCGCGCTCCGGCCCGAGTTTGTCGAGCAGCCTACCAGCACCTCGGCACTTCTGACGCTGGGCGAGTGTGCGGTTCCGTGGGCCGCAGATGAGTCGCTGTCCGATGACGCTGCGCTGGAGGCGCTGCTGGCTGCACCTGGCTGTACCGCGTGGGTGATAAAGCCCGCGATGCTGGGTCTGCGCCGCAGTCGGGAGCTGGCGATTCGCGCGCAGCGGCACGGACTGGGTGTGGTGGTGACGCATCTTCTCGACGGACCGATTGGCCTGGCAGCGGCCTGTGAGCTGGCGCTGTCGCTACCGATTCCGCCGCTTGCCTGTGGTCTGGATACACATCCGGGGCTGTCTGCTTGGCCGCTTTTGACCCTTCCGCATCATCAGGAATCACCGGCTTCGATCGTCGCTACCGGCCACAGCGGACTCGGATTTCCTACCCAAGGTCTGCCATGGATCTGAGTACTTTTGCCGCTGCGAAAGAGTGTGGGAGTCGCACCGCTGTGATCTGGGAAGCGGGCTCCTTTAGCTATGCGCAGCTGGCCGAGCGGGTCGGGATTGCCTGCGCGGCGCTGGGTCAAAGAGGCTATGGTCCAGCGACGCTGCTGGCGATCCGTGCGAGCAACCGCTGGCCGACCCTGGTGCTGATCCTGGCGTGCATCGAAAGGGGGATTCCCTTTGTCGCCATTCATCCGCGCTGGACCCAGCGGGAGGTGCAGGTGGTGATGCAAGATGCGCGGCCAGTGGCGCTGTGTGGGGATGCCGAAGTTGACTCCCTAACGGCTGGTGAGCACATCGATGGCGCGTCTCCTTTCACGAGTTCTGCGGTGGATATCAGCGACGCTGCACCGCTCGCGATCTTGTACTCTTCGGGAACCACCGGAACTCCGAAAGGGGCGATCTTGTCGCGGGCTGCTTTTGTGGCCAGCGCGCAAGGGAGTGCCGACAACCTGGGCTGGCAGGCGGACGATCGCTGGCTGCTCTGTCTACCGCTGTGCCACATTGGCGGACTGTCGATTGTGACGCGCTGCCTACTGGGGCGACGAGCCATGGTGCTGCTGCCCAAATATGAAGCATCACACGTGCTTCATATGATTGTCCGTCATCGCGTCACTCTGTTGTCGGTGGTTCCGACCATGCTGAAGGGACTGCTGGATGCGGCAGATGCGGCAGATGCGGCAGATGCGGAAGGGAGCGACGCCCTGGCCCACTTGCGCGCGGTGCTGTGTGGCGGTGCGGCGACGCCTCTGTCTTTGGTCGAGCGGGCGGTGGCTGCGGGGGTGAATGTCCTCTGTACCTATGGCTTGACCGAGGCGTGCTCGCAGGTGACGGTGCAGAAGTGGCTACCAAAACCGCTGGCTCGCCGAGGCTGTGGGACTCCCTTGTCGGGACTTTCGCTGTCGATTCAGAGTGAACAGGGAGTTCCGCTTCCGCCGGGAGAAGTGGGCCGGATCGTAGTGCGCGGCAGCAGTCTGCTCACCGGATACGTGGGACAGGAGCCGCTTTTGCAGCGCTGGTTTGATACCGGTGATCTCGGTGAGCTTGACGAGGAAGGGACTCTGTACGTGCATGCGCGGCGGGTCGATCTGATTGTGACCGGGGGCGAGAATGTCTACCCGCTCGAGGTCGAGCAGGAGCTGCTGCGACTTCCTTCTGTGCGTGCGGCGGTGGTGTTTGGGATTCCCGATCCACAGTATGGATCGGTGGTAGCGGCGGCCCTGATCGTGAGTCCGGACTTTCAGCGGGGCGAGCTTGCGGAGCTGCTGTCTTCGTCGCTGGCGTCGTTCAAGCGACCGCGCTGGTGGGCTCGGGTTGACTCCTTTCCGGAGCTGCCAAGTGGCAAGCTGGATCGCCGTCGCGTCATCACAGAGCTGACTCCGCTGTTGGCAAAGGAGCTGTAGGAGGCGTCACCTAGGCGCGGCGTAGCTCCTCATCAACAACACCTAGCGGACCTCCGCCACCGTCGATAGGTGCGCTTGCCAAAAGGCTTGCTGGGCCGCTGCTTGCGCGACAAAAAACTCGCTGCCATCGACATACACCGCAGCGATCGCTTGTGCAAAGTCGCGACCGGGAGAGTCCGCCGCATAGTTCAGATCGAACACCAGCTGGGGACGCAGCCAGGTAGGAGGCGGTGAAACGTAACGACTTCTTCCTACCGACCAGATCAGCACAGCAACGGCAGACGGACACTCTGCTGCGTCACGGAGTGTTCCTGTGCGCGCCGAAAGAAAGAGTGCGGCAGGAAAGCAGACTCGCAACAAGGGCAGGAGTCCGCCACCCCCAAACACCGCCAGGCGCGGAGCTGGACCGAGCAGCGGTGTGTGCTGACGCAGGACACTCTGCCACGCGGTACGCAGGCCAATGCCGTCGGTGCTGGTGCCATGCAGAGTGCCCAAAGGAGTCACCGCCAGGGTGTTGCCAGCGCCCGCTTCATCGCTGTCCGAAGCAGGAGACTCCCAGCGGCCACCACTTTCCCGAGTCACTTCATACAGCCAAGACTTCAGCGGCGAGGTCACTGCGGCAGCCCGCAGACCGAGTCCGCGCAAGATCGGAAGGACCGCACTGGATCGTGTCTCTGCTTCAGGAATCCTGATCTTCAGAACCGGCATTCCTAACTTTCCAAAGAAGTCCTGATGATGTGCCGGAGTGCGGCTATGCTCGACGGGATCACCCAAGATCGCGGCAAAGGGAATCGGCGGCTGGTGCGGCATCGGTACCGCATGACGAGTCGTCCACTCCTCCCAAGTCGGCTGATCGGGAATCAGTGGCGCGTCTTCATCGCGCAGAAAGTTGAGCAGCAGCGACTCTCCCTGGAGCAAGCGATAGAACCGGAAGCGTCCCGATCCATCAGCAGAGATCGGCAGGAACAGGTGCCGCTGCGGATTCTGAAGGTGCCACAAGTGACCTTCCCACAGCTCGGCCAAGCTCTGAATCGGCAGCGCTGCTTTGAGAAGGAGTGGCGCCGGATGCGCATGACTCAGACGGTCGAGCTGGGCTGTTAAGGACTCATGCTGGGTGCGGGTATGCGTCGAGAGAATCACTTGCCGATGCGGCTCTGTGCTGATGCAGAGTGCGTCCAGAATCGGAGTCCGACCAAGCTCTAGCGCGTAGTCAAGGAGTGCCGGACGTACTGATTCGATCAGCGCCAGCGTGCCCGTTCGGTGGCGATGGCGGCGCAGGCTGAGCAAGCGCTGATTGGTAGGAAGTCGCGCGGCCAGCCACAGGAGCTGATCGTCGTCGAGAAGATCGTCCCGTAGCTCGATGAAGCGGAGTCCGAACCGGAGCAGTTTTTCGAGCCGCCGCAGCACTGTGTCGAGATCGGAGTCGGGGTGCAGTTGGACCGTGACAGTCGCTCCGCGTAAGACAGTCGCTCCGCGTAAGACCGTCGCTCCGCGCAGAGTGGGCGCTTTCTCGATCATGATCGTCGAAACGCTAGCAGATTCCGGTCGAAGCTGGCAGGATACCTCGCAATGCTTGTCCTGTGTGGGCCTCCTGGCGTCGGCAAAACCACGATTGGTCGGATCTG
>JBPOIJ010000056.1:0-33904 GCA_052034585.1 Myxococcota bacterium | reverse complement strand
CGAACGGAACCCGCGCCTCCAAGGCCCGCCCATCTGGCTCCTCGCTCAGCGACGAGAGCGCGCGCCGGAGGAACATGAGGCCGCCGAAGAAGTCGGTCTCGGGCAACAAGACGTGAAACTCCTGCTCCCCTGCCCTCGCCACCACGTCCGCGTCGCGCGTCACCTGCGAGATCACCCGCAAGACGATCTGCTGCGCGAGCCTCGCCTGCTGTGGCCCGAGCCGCGCGCGAATCGCCGCCAGGTTGTCGATCGAGAACGTCAGCAACGAGAACGCCCGGCCGTATCGACGCGCCTTGTAGATCTCCTTCGTCGCGTAGTCGGTGAAGTAGCTCAGCGTGTACGCGCCGGTCTCGCGATCACGCAGGCCCTGCCGCTGAAGGAGCGCATACCTCGCCGCGATCTTCAGCGACGCCGCCGCGAACGGCCCAAAGCGCTGCGCATCCATCAGCACCGTGTCTGCGAACGACCCGCCGATCGCGTCACCGAGTTGAACGAGCCCCTGCACTTCGCCTTCCTTCGTCACCAGCGGCACCAGGAACGACGGCCCCGCGAGCCAGGGATGCGCCTGCACCAGCGAGGGATCGACCACGTCGGGCAAACCCGCGCGATCGACCAACCCACGCCACGCGCGCAACCGGAGCCCAGCGCGCTCACCCGCGACCCAGAGCGCTCCCGACTGCGCGCCACAGTGCTCACAGAGTTCCTGGAGCACCCTCTCCTGCACGAGCTCGATGTCCGTGACACCAACCACCGACAACGCGCGGTCGTCGATCGCGCTCACGGAATGGTCCCCGAGAAGACGAAGCGCACTGGGCCGCGCAGCCACACCTTCGACAGATCGCGCGCGACTTTGATCTCCAGCACGCCGCCAGGGAGCTCGACCGGAACCCACTCCTCGAACGGAACCCGCCCGTCGAGCGCCGCGGCTGCGACGGTGGCACACGCGCCCGTCCCACACGCCAAGGTGATGCCGACGCCGCGCTCCCAGACGACGACGCGCAAGCCGCCTTCCGCCCGCCGCTCGACGAACTCGACGTTGGTGCGATTGGGGAACGAGGGGTGATGCTCGAGCGCGTGGCCGAGCCGGCGAGCTTCCGACGGGGGCGTGTCGAGCAACACCAGGTGCGGGTTACCCATGCTCACCGCGGTGCCAACGAGACCGTCGATCAGGCTCGGCGCCGATTGAGGCGGGTCGATCAGCCCGCGAACCAGCCGGCCCTTCGGCAACACCTCGTCTTCGAGCTTCGCCGGGCCCATGTCGACGGTGACGCGCTCGACGTTCCCACCCTTCCACTCGAGCTCGCAGGCCAGCACGCCAGCGCCGGTCGCGATCGACAACGAGCGCGGCTGATCGGGCGCGTTCTCGGCGACGTGCTTGACGACACACCGCAGCCCATTGCCGCACATCTCGGCGGTCGAGCCATCGGCGTTGTGCACCACCATGCGGCCGGCGGTTCCCTCTTCCGGGAGCACCACCAGCACGCCGTCGGCGCCGATCCCAAAGTGGCGATCGCACAGACGACGACTCGTCTCGTCGTCGATGTCGAGGCCCGTCGTCCGTCGATCGAGCACCACGAAGTCGTTGCCGAGCCCGTGGTACTTGAAGAAGCGCTCCACGCGGCAGGACTTAACCCAAATGGAACGAGCGTTCAGGCCTCTTCGCGATCGTAGACGCCGTCCCAGCTCTCCGGGGGAGGCGACGCCTGGTACGCCTCGCAGCGGGACAGATATCGGTCGATCAAGGGGTCGTCCGCGTCGGTCGCCAGCGCCTTGAAAGCCTCGAGGGCCTCGGCGAACTTGCGCTCCCGCCACAGCTTGATCGCCGCCTCGTGACGCTCGATGCGCGGCCCCAGCTTTTCCTTGTCGGCCTCGCGACCAAGCAGCTCGTACACCTCGAGCGGTTCCGCGAGTCGGCCGACCCGAAGCTTGTCGACGGTGCGAAAGAGAAATCGACCTCCGGCCTCCTCGACGACCGGCTTGGCGACCAGGATCTTCGACCCGTACCGCTTCGCGATCGCCTCGAGCCGCGCCGCCGTCGCGACCGGTTCGCCCATGACCGTGTAGTTGACGCGGTGGAGCGTGCCCATCTCACCCACCACCGTCGGGCCCGTCTCGAGTCCAGCGCGGAGCACGAGCGATCGCCCACACACCTTCTCGAACGCCGCGCGCTCCTTCTCGAAGCGCTCCTGCATCGCGAGCGCCGCCTCGCAGGCAACCTCGGCCTGATTGTCGAGCGCCACCGGGGCGCCCCAGAACGCCATCATTCCGTCGCCGAGGTACTTGTCGACGTGGCCGCCCGAGTCGATCACCACGTTCGTCATCGCGTTCAGGTGAACCTGGAGCACCTTCACGATCTCCGCCGGCTCTTTCTCCTGCGCGACCGCGGTGAAGCCTTCGATGTCGCTGAAGTACATCGTGAGCACGCGCCGCTCGGGGCGCATCAGGGCGAGATCGCGTTCCACTCGCGCGAAGACGTCCGCCTTCACTGCGCCACCGAGCGCCCGGCCGATGAAGTCGCGGAAGCCCTTCTCGATCGTCCGCGCATAACCCTGCGCCGCGAGGAACGTCAGCGCACAGGCCAGCAGCGGCGCCGCCATCGCCACCCAGCGCTGATCGTTCACGAAGAGCTGACGAGCCACCAGCGCATGCAGCGCCGTCACTCCGGCGATGGTGCCGACCCAGGCGAGCCAGCCGGGATTTCGCGTCAACGTCGACCAGGCCACCGCGAGCACCGCGCCCATGAAGGCGAAGGCGACGGTGAACCAGAAATCACTCAACGGCGGAGCCCGCACCACCCCACGTGACTGGAGCAGCCCCACCACCGCCTGCGCCAGCACCGCAGCGTGACCGAGCTCGCCGATGGGCGTCGGAATGGTCGCGGCTCCGAGCGCACGCTCGTCGGTCAACACCACGATGCGGCCAGAGAGATCGTTGTCGTGGTGCCGCACCCCTCTCGCCGCCGCGTCGTCTTCCGCGTTCTGCAACAGCCGCCAGGCCGGAATCGTGCGCTTCACCGTGCCGCGTCCACCGCGCCCTGGCTCGGAGGCGTCCCACTGCAGCGACAGAAAGCCCTCGGCGTCCATGGGGACGTTGAACCGCTCGCCGATGTGGAGCTGACCTGCGCGGTATTCCACCGAGCGCGACCCCACCATCGCCATCACTGCGAGCAAGGGCGCCGAGGCGAGCACGGCGGGCTGCCCATCGACCTCTCCACCAACCAACAGCGGGATCGCGCGCAACCGTTGATCGGGATCGAGCACGAACGTCGCCGCGCCCGGCGGAGAGCCCCACAGCAGCAGCGGAGCCACCGGCGCTTCGATCGATCTCGCCTGCGCCAATCGCTTCGGCTCGATGCCCGGCACCTCGAGCTGCGCGAGCCGCTGCGCGAGCCACGCCTCGGTCACCTCGTGCTCTTCGTCACTCGGGACCCGCTGGCGCACCTGCACGGTCTTCACGTTCAACGACGCCGCGAGCTCCTTCGCCTTTGCTTCGCTCACTGCGCCCGCCCAGAGCACCGGTTTCCCATCGGAGACGAGGAAGCTCACCGGCGCCTTCTTGCTCAAGGCATCGCGCACCATGCCGAGCGCCTCGCGGGTCGTCTCGAACTCCCCCAGACGCACCATCACCGGCGTGAGCGGACGTTCTCCCGGTCGGCCTCGATCGTTCGAGAACGACCAGGTGAGCACGACCTTGCCTTCTCGCGGCTCCAGCGCGGCAGCGAACCGTTCGTCGTCCGAGAGCGACTTCTCGCCCTTGCAGGGAAGACAGGTGCGCGGAGACACGTCACGGAAGGACTCGTCGACGATCACCAGCGCGGCCCCCTCGTCGAGGATCTGCCCGACCACCCGGCCGGTGAGATCGCGCGGCCACGGCCGCATCGCCCAATCGGGATGCTCGGACTCGCGTGCGTTGGCGATCGTCTCGTCGTCGACGCTGACGATCACGACTTGATCGCTGCGCTCCGACGCGCCACCCAGCTCGCGGGCGCGCCAATCGTAGGTGAGCCATTCCAGCCGCTCGAGCCACAGCCGCAGCACCACGTGCCAGCGCGCGTCGCCCGCCAGATCCTCCCGCTCGATGCGAAAGAACTGCGCGGCGCCGAAGAGCAGCCCGAACACCGTTGCCCACATGAACGCCACGCCGAATTTCCGGACGAAACGCAGCCCGGCGGACTGAAGAGGGTTCGTGGACACGGCCGCTCGGCACTATGCTCCAAGCCCATGAAGATCGCCTCGAAGATGTTGGGAGCCGTCGCCCTCACCGCCCTCCTCGTCGCCGCCTGCGACCTGCAGAAGACGGCGAATCAGATCAGCGCTCGAAGCGTGGTCGTCGCCACCTTGCTCGCGACGCCTCCCGTCACTCTCAAACCCGAGGCGATCGCCTTCGATGCGGGCTTCACTCTCGACGCGAGCCTCCCCGACGCGGGCATCTCGTTCGCCGACGCAGGCGTCACCATTCCGCCGCAGAACGTGGTCTTGGTCTTCTTCGGTCAGCGCCAGGGCGAGGGCCTCGACGTCGCGCCGACCGGCGTCACCGGCGCGCAAGTCACTCTGAACCAGGTCGGCGGAGCCAGCTTCAAGCTGAACGAGACCGGGGGCGGCAACTACCTCCTCGCGGGCGAGGACGCCGGCTTCAAGTACACGAGCAGCGCGACGTACCAGTTCACGATCGTCTCGGCGAACCAGACCTACGTCGCCGAGGTCGAGCAGGTGCCGCCCGAGGAGCGCATTCCGTCGTTCGAGAGTTCGCGCGGCTTCATCGATCAGCCCGCGAACACCCCGCTCACCTTCGTGCGTCCCGAGCCCCCGCCCGGGCAGAAGCTCAACTTGGGCTTCGTCAACGTGTTCCCCATCGACGCCTCGGGCAACCAGTCACCGATGCCGACGTACACGAACGTGCCCACCACGCCGCTCCAGTTCCTCAAGCTCATTGGCGATGCGGTCGGAGCGCAGACGGAGTACCGCGCTCAATCGGTGACGATTCCCGCGACGGCGTTTCCGCAGGCCGGGAAGAACTACCTCATCGTGTTCCAGTCGGCGAAGACGGGTGGCCCGAAGTCCGACAACCTCTTCACCGGCTCGGCGATCATCGCGGGCACGGCAGCGATCGGGATCGTCAAGACTCGATGAAGGACGCGTCGAGCGATCTGTTTCGGCTCGTTCGCCAGAACCCACTCGATCTCTCGAGCCGCGCCGTGCTCGCCGATGCGCTGACCGCAGAAGGCGACCCGCGAGGCACCTTCATCTCGCTCCAGCTCCTCGGAGGATCCGAGGCCAAGCGACGAGCCGCGACGCTCCTTCGCAACCACCTCGACGCCTGGCTGGGCCCGCTCGAACCGTTCGTGGTGAAGAAGTGGGTGGAGTTCAAGAACGGCTTTCCGAGCGCGGCGAAGCTACGGGTTCGAACGAACGAAGCAGCGGAGGCGGCTGCTCGGCTCGAGGACTGGTTCTCCTTCGAGGCGCTGGTGTTCGAGAGGGGATCCGAAGCGTCGGCCGCGCGCTCGTTCTTCTCCGCCTCGATGCGCTCACTGCAGAACGTCAAGGGCGTCGAGCGCCGAGAGCTCGAACAGCTCGCGCGCCTTTCCGACCTGCCTCCACTCGTCGGCCTCTTCGGCTGGGTCGATCGGCTCGACTGGTTGCCGATCGTCGAGCGGCTCGAACGGCTGGAACATCTTCGATTGGTGGACGTGAAGCTCGATGCCGCGACCCTCGGCGAGATCGTTCGACGACTCCCGAAGTTGGGCTGGCTGAGCCTCGATGCCGCGCAACTCCCGGTCGACGAGGCGCGCCGGGTGCTCGAACGCACAACGGCACTTCACGACGTGGTGCTTGGCGACGTCACCTGGACCAAGCGCGACGAAGGGTGGCTCGCGCAGGGCCCAGGGGTGCGCTGAACGGCTCAGGGCGCGGGAGCGGCCTCTTCTTCCTTCTTCTCGACCTTGTCGAACCACCCCTTGTAGCCAAGCTTGATTGAGTCGTTGGTGAAGTCCTCACCGCGCTTCTTGTCGACGAGGAACCACTTCCCGTCCTTCTTGCCGACGAGGTAGGTGCCCTTCTCGCCCTCGGCGACGCCCTTGTCCTCGACCTGGTAGTTGTCCTCGCTGGTCTCGACGACGATCGTGGACTCGGTGGGGCCCTGGCGCGCGCCGACGACCTTGAACTCCTTCAAGTAGTAATCGACCTTCTCGTGGTACCAGGGCGCCATCGGGTGATCTTCCTTCCCCATGCGCTTCTTGCGCTCGGCGATCGCCTCGACGGTCTTCGCGTGCAGGAACTTCTTCGCGTCGGCCCACTTCTTCGCCTTGACGGCGGTGAGGTACTTGGTGACGAGCTCCCTGGCGCCCTTCACCTCGGGCGTCTCAGCGGCAGCCTCGTCCGCGAACGCCAAGCCCGACAACGACAGCGCGACCATCAGCACGAGCTTCTTCATGACTCGACCTCGCTTCATGGGGAACGAACGGAAACGGCTCTAGCACGCGGGTGACGGACGGGCGGGACAGGAATTTACGAGGCCCTCACATGTGTGGATTCCGCCTCCACCCAGCCAGCGCTTTGGGTAGTGTCGGCCCACTTTGTCCGCTCCAGTCAACGTCCTCATCGTCGACGACGACCGCTCCACTCAACGTTTCCTGGCCGACGCCCTCACCAAGCGTGGCTTCGTCGTCACCGTGGAGCGAGACGGCGAATGGGCGGTGAAGACGTTCGAGAAGAAGCCGTTCGATCTGGTGCTGCTCGACATCCTCCTGCCCGCGCTCAACGGCTACGAGGTGGCCAAGAAGATGCGCGCGACGCCGAAGGGCAGGCGCACGCCGATCGTGATGATCTCCGGCGTCTACAAGAGCGCCATTCATCAGCGCGAAGCCGTTCAGAAGCATGGGGCGTTCGCCTTCCTCGAGAAGCCGATCGAGCTCGAGAAGCTGACCGAGACGCTCCGAAGCGCGTTGGGCGATCGTTACCCCGAGCCCGCTGCGCCCAAGCCGCCGCCGCCACCGATCGAGGAAGACGAGAAGACGGGCGAGTACTACGCCGACGATCTCCAGCGCGAAGAGGCCGAGCACGTCGAGGTGCAGGCGAAGAGCGTTCAGTCGGCCAAGCCGTCTGGGCCGGTGATCAAGGGCGACTTCTCTCAGACACCGTTCGCCAAGGTGCTCGCCGAACTCTACCGATGGCGGGCCACCGGCGCGCTGCTCCTCGGCCGCGCGAAGGTGAAGAAGATCCTCTACCTCAAGAACGGCATGCCCGAGCTGGTGAAGTCGAACCTGCTCGTCGAGGCGCTCGGCCGAATTCTCGTGCGCGAGAAGATGATCACCGAGGCCGAGTGCGAAGAGTCGCTCAAGCGGATGAAGTCGACCAGGCGCATGCAGGGCACGGTGCTGATCGAGATGGGCTGTATCAGCCCGCACAACCTGTCCTACGCGCTCACCCAGCAGATGCAGGAGAAGCTCTACGACGCCTTCCGCTGGGACGACGGCCTGTACCAGTTCAAGCCTGGCGTCTCGCCACCGCCCGAGCCGGTGACGCTGGGCATGACGACCGCGCAGCTGATCGTCGAGGGGGTGCGCCGAACCTACGATGAAGGCCGGCTCGCGAAGGCGATGGGAGAGATCTCCCAGCGCTACGTGCACCCGAGCGACGAGCCGCTCTACGCGCTGCAGGACGCGGGGCTCTCGGACGAAGAGAAGGAGATCGCGCTCGTCGCCGACGGCCACAAGACGGTCGCGACGCTCCGCGCGCTCAACGTGCTCAGCCCGGTCGAGACGGACAAGCTGATCTTCGCCCTCACCTGCGCGCAGATGCTCTCGCTCAAGGAGACACCAGCTGCCGGGAAGCCGAGGGTCTCGATCGCGAAGATCGCTGCCGATCTGAACGCCGACGCCATGCCGCCGATGCCGGTGCCGAAGCCGAGCGCGCCAGCCGTTCCTCCGCCGCTGCCGCCCCCCTTGCCACCGCCGCTGCCTGCACGCCCGGCCCCACCCGCTGCGCAACCCAAGCCGCTCCTCGATCTCCCGTGGGACTCGGCCGAGCTCGCGCGCCCGGCGGCCTCGCCCGTTGGTCCGCCCCCGCCTCCGCCGGACACCACCCCGCCCGCCGACGCGCGGAAGAAGAAGGCGGAACCGCCGCCCCGCTCGAGCTCACTGCTGCCGGAGCTGTCCGAAGTGACGAGCATGCCGCGGCTGTCGAACGAGGAGCGCGAGCAGCGTGAACGACTGGCCGCGAAGGTCGCCGCGATGCGCAAGCTCGACTACTTCGAGGTGCTCGGCGTGAAGCGCAACGGCACCCGCGAGGACATCAAGCGGGCCTACTTCGCGCTCGCCAAGGAATACCACCCGGACAAGCACTCGATGTCGAAGTCGGCCGAGGTGCGTGAACTCGCCCAGCAGCTCTACGATCTGATCTCCAGCGCCCACGACACCCTCACCGATCCCACCGAGAAGGCGCGCTACGTCGCCGAGCTCGAGCAGGGCGTGAAGCGCGACATGGGCGAGGACGTGGGGAAGATCCTCGCCGCCGAGGGCAAGTTCCAGCGCGGCGAAGAGCACATGCGGCAGCGGCAGTTCGCCGAAGCGATGCAGGCCTTCCGCGACGCCGTCACCCTCTACCCAGAAGAGGGCGAGTTCTATGCGTGGCTCGGCTGGGCGCGCTTCCAGGCCGACCCGAACGAGGCCGACGCCTCGGTGAGCGACATCGAGAAGGCGATCAACCTGAACCCCAAGCTCGACAAGGCCTACCTCTTCCTCGGCTACATCCAGAAGGCGATGGGCCGGCCGGACAAGGCGGAGAAGCAGTTCGAGAAGGCGATCCAGGCCAACCCCGACTGCACCGAAGCGCTGCGCGAGCTGCGGCTGCTCGGCAAGTCGAAGCGGTAGCGCCATGCGAGTTCGGGAGCGGTTCGAGATCCTTCGCCCGCTGGAGGAGCTGGAGTCGGCGTTGGTTCGCGGCGCGCTCGCCGATCCCTCGCTGGTGACGGCGCACGAAGAGGCGATCCTCCGCACGGCGCTCTCGCTCGCCCGGCTCTACAAGGTTCGGCAGGACGGGAGGGACGTCGGCGTGGGCGCCGCGCTCGGACCGTTTCGTGAAGAGCTGACGCGCCGGCTGGGCCCGGTGCTCCAGCCGAAGAGCGGGCGCATCGAGCGGGCGATGCTGATGCCGCACCTGCGCGATCTGAAGGAGCGCACCCTCGCCACGAGAGACGAGCTCGCCAAGCGCCTCGAGGGCCGGGCGTCGTTCGACACGATCGATCAGGAGATCCGCCACAAGTCGTTGGTGCTGGTGCTCGGCGGCGGCGGCGGCACGGCCTACGTCTACCTGGGCGCGATGGCGCTGCTCGACGAGTATGGCTTGTCGCCACGGCTCCTCTCCGGCACCTCGATGGGCGCGATCCTCTCGCTCTTCCGCTCGCGCATGCGGCGCTTCGAGCAGGACGAGGTCGTCAACATCGTGCGCACCCTCTCGTTCCGCCGGCTCTTCAGAGTGGTGTCGACCGAGAACAAGTACGGCGTGCCCGCGGCGCTCCGGCTCTTCCTCCGCTCGGGCATCGGGCGCTGGTTCGGTGTCGACACCCGCGGCGGCGAGGCGGTGCGGCTCGATCAGCTGCCGATCAAGACGTTGATCACCGTGAGCGGCATTCGCATGGGCAAGCTGCCCCACCCGCTCGAGTTCTACGAGCGCCTCACCGCCGCCTCGCCTCGGCAGCTGCTCAACCCGCTCATCTTGCCGAAGTGGATCGCCGCGCTCTGGGACTTCGCGACGCACCCGGAGATCCTCACCCGCGTCACCTTGGGCGCCGACGAAGGCACCGAGGGCTTCGATGCGGTCGACGCGGCGGGCTTCTCGAGCTCGCTGCCGGGCATCATTCACTACGACGTGCTCCGCGACGATCCACGCATGCACGCGCTGCTCCGCGGAGTCCTCGACGCCAAGCGCGTCTTCCGGTTGGTCGACGGCGGCTTGGTGGACAACGTGCCGGCGCGAGCGGCGTGGCGCGCGGTGCACTCGGGCATGATCGGCACCCGCAACACCTTCATCTTCGCGCTCAACGGCTTCGCGACGAAGCTGTCGACACCGCTGTGGATTCCGCTGCAGCGAATCGCCGAGCTCAACGTGGCGCGTTCCCGACCCTGGGCGCATCTCACCCACGACTTCAAGCGCACCTTGAACGCGCTCTCGGTGGTGCCGCGCGTCGACGAACTGCTCAACGCGATCGAGTGGGGCCGGCAGCAGGTCGCGCCGCACCTGCCCTTCGTCACCCGCATGCTGACGCCGCTGCCGCGCCTGGGCTGAGGAATGCCGCGATGGCGGGGCTCGGCGCGGTCGCGATCGCGCCGACGCTGACTACTCGGGCGCTTCGGGGAGCATGAGGTGGAACGCCGTGCCGGTCTCGGCGCTCTCGAACTCGATCCACCCGCCCATCTCCTCGACGATCTCCTTGCAGATGGAGAGCCCGAGCCCGGTGCCCTTGCCGACGCCCTTGGTGGTGAAGAACGCCTCGAACATGTGCTTCTGCACCTCGACGGGAATGCCGCAGCCGTGATCCTGCACCGTCACCTTGAGCCGGCCCTCGGGCAGCGAGCAGGCCGACACCTCGAGCTTGCGCCGCTTCCGCTCGACGACCGCCATCGCGTCGAGGCCGTTCTGGAGCAGGTTGAGGATCACCTGACCCAACGCCGACGGGGAGCCGACGACTTCGGGAAGCGAGGGGATCGTCGCCGCCACCTCGCACTCGCTCTTCTTCGCGCCCTTGAAGATCGTCATCGCTTCCTGGATCGCGCGCGCGGGATCGAAGCGGATCTTCTCGTCACGCCTGCGGGCGGTGCCCTTGAGCGCCTGGACGATCGTCTCGATGCGGCTGACGCCCTCGATCGACTCGCTGATGATTTCGTCGAGCTCACTCGCCGAAGCAGGGAAGCCCGACACCGAGCTGCGCAGATCGGCGACCTCCGACCGCAAGGAGTGGAGGTTCGACTTGAGGAAGGCGAGCGGGTTGTTGATCTCGTGGGCGACGCCTGCGACCAGCTGGCCAATCGTCGCCAGCCGATCGGCTTGGGTCGCCACCTCGATCGCACGCGCGGCAGCGGCCTCGATCACCGCGACGTCGGTCACCGCACCGATCGCGTCGGCCAGGCCCTGGACCACCCGGATCGCGCCTTCGCTCAAGACGCTCGGTGACGCGGTCACGCAGAGCAGCCCTCGCTGCGCACGCGCTCCCGTCGGGAGGATCAACACCGACGCCTCGTCTTCGCAGAAGAAGGGCAGCTTGAGCGTCGAGCGGCCAAGGTGCGCGAGGTGGAGTGGGCGCTTCTGGGTCCAGCCGCACGAGAGGGCACACGCGGAGTCGACCAGCTGCGTCTTCGCGGCGCGCTCTTCCTCGCTCAGCCCACCCGCGCCCTCGCACGACAGCTCGGTGCCGACGAGCTCGTAGCAGGCGAGCCGAGCACCAGGCAGCTGCTCACGCACCACGTCGATCGCTCGATCGATCGCTTCCCGCTTCGACTTCGACGCCGCCATCGCGCGAATCACCGCGCGCAGCACGCCCGCCTCGGCCTTGATTCGCTCGACGCGCCGGCGATCGAAGCTCGCGATCCACCCTCGCCCATCTCGCTCGGGAGCGACGGTGATCACCACCCGCTCGGCCGGCGAGAGCTCGACCGTCGTCTGCACACACACAGTGCGTACCTTCGCCTCCTCGAGCGCAGACTGGAGGGCGGTGTGGAGCACCCCGGCCGCGGCCGACTCGAGGAGGTCGGTGACGAGTTGATTCTGGGCCTGCACCTGCCCCAGGTGATCGAACCACATCACGCCGATCGGCAGGGCGTCGGCGAACCCTTGAAAGGCCTCGTGCTGCTCGGGAGGTCCCACCGGTCGAAGAGCTGCCACGGACGCCATCGCCGATTCGTCGTGCAACTTCACGACCGAAGCGCGCCTTGGGCGGCGTGAGTCAGGCTGGGTACGCGAGGGTCGACGCGACCCCACCAGTAACCAGCCGATTCGGTTGGCGCGTCGAGTGGGCTCCGACGAGGTGGGGCAAACGTGACTCTCGTCACCCCACTGGCGCGTCAGTGCACTGACTTGGAATCGCTGGCGCGCGCAGGTGGCAAGCGGGTTGCTCTTGCCCCGCTGCGGACCGGCGTACCCACGCCGCACACAGGGGAAGCAATGAACATCGCCTCGCTGAACGACGCTTCGTCGGTGCCCTCGTCGCCTTCGCTCGTACATGCGCCGGGGTCACCGCTGGTGGAGGTGATGAAGGCGGTCGCGCGCATCGCGCCCACTGACTCGACCGTGCTGCTCACCGGAGAGACGGGGACGGGCAAGGAAGTGATCGCCCGCTTCGTCCACGACAACAGCGCTCGCGCGCGACGGCACTTCGTCCCGGTGAACTGCGGCGCGATTCCGGAGACGCTCCTCGAGAGCGAGCTCTTCGGTCACGTGCGTGGCGCCTTCACTGGAGCGATCGCCAATCGCAAGGGCCGGGTCGCGATGGCCGAGGGTGGCACCCTCTTCCTCGACGAGATCGGCGAGATGCCGCTGGCGCTGCAAGTGAAGCTGCTCCGGCTGCTCCAGGAGCGCACCTACGAGCCGGTCGGGAGCGCGGAGTCGGTGACGGCGAACTTCCGGCTGATCGCGGCGACCAACCGCAACCTGGCGCACGAGGTCGAGGCGGGCCGCTTCCGCCGCGATCTCTACTACCGGCTGATGGTGTGCCCGGTCGAGCTGCCCCCGCTCCGCGCTCGGAAGGCCGACATCCTCACCCTCTTCGAGCACTTCTGGCGGCAGCGCGGCGAGACCCGGCCGGTGGAGCCGGCGGCCCTGCGCGCGATCGAGCAACACCCGTGGCCGGGCAACGTGCGCGAGCTCGAGAACCTCGTCGAGCGCATCTCGGTCTGCACCGAAGGCCCGGTGATTCGCGCCACCGATCTGCCACCGCCGCTCAAGCAGGTCGCGATGACGGTGACCGAGTTCACCGCGCCGACGCTCTCGCTGGTGACGACGCCCCCAGCGCCCACCCCACCTCCACCGGCTTCGCGCACCTTCGAGCCGCTGCCGTCGGAGCCGCCCATCATCCAGGTGCCGGCGCCCGAGACGCTGATGGCCGAGGTGAGCCCGGCGAAGCTGCCGATCGATCTGCCGGGGCTCTTGCGCGCGCTGGAGGACGCCTACATCGCCGCCGCGCTCCAGCAGGCCAACGGGAACCGGAAGGCCGCCGCCGATCTGCTCGGGCTCCAGCGCACGACCTTGGTGGAGAAGCTGCGGCGCCGCGCCCGCGAGTCCCAGGCGGCGTGAGCAACGCAGATCGAACGGGGAGGACGTGATGCTGGTGGCGCTGGTGAACATCGCGCTGTGTGCGAGCCCGCCGACCGGGTTCACCACGGCCGTCGAGCGAGTGGCGCTCGAGCGCACCGGCCCCACCGCCGAGCTCACCATCGATCCGTTCTCGAAGTCGCTGCTCGTCTCTGGGGTGTCACTCCGGAAAGCCCGGCTCGACAGCCACCTCTGCCCGACGGCGACGCGCACGCGCGAAGGCCTCCGCTTCGCCTGCAGCACGCGGCGGCTGTGGGCGAGCCTCGACACCGAAGGCGGAGAGCTGTTCCTCGAGATCCGCTCGCTGCGTGGGGTGACCTGGCGCTGGGAGCCCGATGGCATCGAGTTCACCGGCTGGCCCCTGAAGACCGTCGGCATTCCCGAGACGTGCCCTGGTACCTCCGACGCGGCGATCGCGGAGTGCGCGCTCGTCGAGGGGCGCTACTTCGAAGCGGAGGAGCGCTATGCGGCGGCGCTCATCGGCCCCGACTCGCACCTCGCGCGGCTCCGGCTTGGAGACTTCGCCTTGAGGCGCGGCGACCCCGAGGCAGCGTTGAGCTGGTACACCAAGGTGACGGCCGCAGGCCCGGTGACGCGCATCGCGCAGCTGCGAGCCTGCGATCTCACCGGTGGCTGTCTCACTGGGAAGCCGCCGACCTCCGAAGGCTTGGCCGGCGCTCCCGCCATCGAGGCCGAGGTGCACCTCATTCGAATGGCGCTCGCGATGGACCGAACGGGCGAGGCGTTGCGGCGGCTCTTCGACGCGATCGAGGGAGGCTCGCCGATCTGCACCTCGAACCACGCCTTCTGCCAGCGCGTCGTGCAGGTCGGCCTGCAGGCGAGCGACGAGCGCACCCAGGAGCTCGGTCTGTCGATCTTCGCCAGCGGCCATCTGGGCGACGGCGCGCTCGGTCTCGAGACCACCATCGCGGCGGCAGAGGCCGCCCAGCAGCTTGGCGCGCCGCTCTACGCAGCGAACGTGCTCGCGTCGATCTCGAGCCACCTCGCCAAGCCGGAGCTGGGTGCCCATCTGCTCCGGGTGGCCCACCTCTACCTCGCGGGCAAGGATCCGGTTCGCGCGCGCTTCGTCGTCGAGTACGCGGAGCAGCGGCTCGACGCCGCGACGTTCTCGAGCCGCGACTGGCGCACGCTCCGGCAGCGCCTCGCCCCCGCCCCAGCGCGACGAACCGACCGTGCCCAACCCCCGCCGCTCGCCGAGCGGCTGCCAGCCCTGACCGATGCCGTGAACGTGAGCGCCGAGCTCGCTCGTGCAGCCAAAGCGAGCTCAGCGGCGGTGACCTCTGGAGAGCCCCAATGAACGACCTGATCGCCACCAGCCGCGCCATGCAGGAAGCGCTGGCCGCCGCCCTCGACGTCGCCGCCAGCCCCACCACGGTGTTCCTCCGCGGAGAGCACGGCACCGGAAAGCGCCGGTTCGCGCGCTTCATTCACGAGAACTCGAAGCAGGCGGGCAAGCCCTTCGTCGAGGTGAGCCCGACCAGCTTCTCGGCGATCGAGGTCGAGCGAGAGCTCCAGACGGCCGGCACGCTGCTGATCGACGAGATCGGCGCCTTTTCCCACGAGCACCAGGCGCAGCTGCTCGCGCTGCTCGAGAAGCCCCACACGGCGCGCATCGTCGCCAGCACCAGCGAAGCGCCGGAAGAGCTCGTTCGTCAGGGGCGCCTGCGCAGCGATCTCTTCTACCGGCTCGACGTGTACCCCCTGCGGGTGCCCTCGCTCCGGGAGCGGCACGACGATCTCCCTCGCCTCGCCCAGGTGTTGCTCCTGAAGGCGGCGCAGCGGCTGGGGCGGCCGGCCCCCACCATCAGCGTGGCGGCGGTGCGCGCGCTCGAACAGTCGGACTTTCCGGGGAACGTGCGAGAGCTGGAGAACGTGCTCGAACGCGCGCTCATTCGCTCACGGACGCCCACCATCGAGGTCGCGGCGCTCGCGCTGGCGCCGCCGAAGAGCACGCCCGGGCTGTTCCCAGAGGGGCTCCCGCTCGATCTCAACGAGCTCGAACGGCTGGCCATCGCCGAGGCGCTTCGGCGGGTGAACGGCAATCGAACCCATGCCGCGCGCCTGCTCGGCATCGGGCTGCGCACCCTTCGCCAGAAGCTCAACGGCCCCGGCGCCTCGTCTCGACCCACGCCGGCGCCCCAGGAAGCGCCGCAGGTGTTGTCATGAAGCTCTTCGACACGACGCTCAATCGCCTTCAGGCCTCGCTCGACGTTCGGCTCGCGCGCCAGACCGTCCTCGGCGGCAACCTCGCGAACGCCGACACTCCGGGCTACCAGCCGCGAGAGCTCGACTTCGACGCCGCGATGAAGGCACGGGCGAGCGAGGCTCCCACCTCGTCGCTCGCGACCGCCTCCACGCAGGAGCAGCACTTCCAGGTCGCCTCCGCACCGGCGGGCCCGGCCGATCCCTCCACGCACGTGAAGGTCGTCGAGGGCGACGGCGGTCTCGATGGGAACGGGGTCGATCTCGATCGCACGATGGTCGAGCTGTCGCGCAACGCGCTGCTCTACGGGGCCAGCACCCGCGCGGTCGGGAAGAAGCTGGCGATCCTTCGCTACGTGGCAACTGACGGCATCGGCTGATCTCGGAGGCGTTCATGGACTTTCTCTCTGCACTCACCATCGCGGGCTCGGGGCTGTCGGCGCAGCGGACCCGAGTGAACGTCGCGGCGAGCAACCTCGCGAACGCCGAGTCGACGCGTGGGCCGAACGGCGAGCCGTACCACCGGCACGATCCCGTGCTCGCAGCCGTCGGCTTCGAGTCGTCACTGAACGAGGCGCAGATCTCCGGGGCGCGCCCAGGCGACTCGAGTGAGGCGACCGCGGTGAAGGTGGTGGGGATTCACGAAGACACCTCGCCGGGCAAGCGGGTCTACCTGCCGGGGCACCCCGACGCCGATCCGAACGGCTTCGTCACCTTCCCCAACGTGAACCCGATCAACGAGACGGTGAACCTGATCACCGCGCAGCGCGGCTACGACGCGAACGCGACGGCGGTCGACACCCTCAAGAGCATGGCGCAGCGCGCGCTCGACATCGCGAGGTGATGAATGAAGACCGTCTCCGTCAACACCGTCGAGCTGCCGTCGAGCGTCGCGACGCCCTCGGCCGAACCAGCCACTCCGGGCACGAGCGCCGAGTTCACCGACGCCCTCGCCGCGGCCGTGGAGAAGGTGGACGCGCTGCAAGTGGGCGCCGACGCGGAAGCACAGAAGCTGGCGAGCGGTGACGGCAACCTGCACGAGACGATGATCGCCCTCGAGAAGGCCGACGTGGCGATGCGAGTGGCGATGAAGGTCCGCTCGAAGTTGGTCGAGGCCTACAACGACGTGATGCGCATGACGGTGTGACGCCATGGAGAGCCTGCTCAAACAGCTCCGAGAACTGCCGACGCGCTTCTCGTCCCTCTCTCCGGGGGTGCGAGCGGCGCTGATGGCCGGAGCGGTGATCGCGATCGGTCTCGCCCTCGGCGTGGGGGCGCTCGCGCGGAACGGTGGCGACTACCAGTACGCCTTCACCAACCTCACCCAGGAAGACGCGACCGAAGCCGGGGGCGTGCTCAAGACGGCCGGCATTCCCTATCGAACCGAGGCGAACGGCTCGGCGCTCGCAGTGCCGGCGGACAAGGTCTACGACGCGCGCATCGTGCTGGCGACGGCCGGGCTCCCTCGCGGAGGAGGCGTCGGCTTCGAGCTGTTCGATCGCGGCGATCTGGGGGTCAGCGAGTTCACCCAGCGGGTCAACCTCCGCCGGGCGATCGAGGGCGAGCTGGCGCGAACGATCGGGCGGCTCTCTGGGGTGCGGAGCGCGAAGCTGACCGTCTCGCTCTCGGAGAAGGGCCTCTACCGCGACGAAGACAAGAAGCCGTCGGCGACGGTGATGGTGATGCTGCAGCCAGGGCGTTCGCTGGCCGATCGCGAGCTCGCCGGCATTCGACACCTGGTGAGCTCGTCGGTGCCGGGCCTCCCGCCGGATCAAGTGACCGTCATCGACGGACGTGGCGCGGTGCTCTCGGGAGACTCCGCCTGGGACTCGCCAGAGGCTTCCTTTCAGCGCCGCATGGAGCGCGACTTCGAGCAGCGCATCGTGGGGCTGCTCGAGCCCGTCGTCGGTCAGGGCGCGGTGATCGCCAAGGTGACCGCGACGATGGACGCGACCCAGGTGAACCAGAACAGCGAGATCTTCGACCCCGACGCGGTCGCGCTCCGGAGCGAGCGAAAGGTGACCCAAGCGGCGTCGAACCAGCAGACGACTCAGCCCGGGGTCGCGGGAGCGCAGGCGAACGTGCCGCTCCAGCAACCGCCGCAGCAGCCGCCGGGGCCGACCTCTCAGGGGAGCCAGAACAACCAGGACGAGGTGAAGAACTTCGAGATCTCCAAGACGACGACGACCACCCTCGCGCGCCTCCCGCGGCTCCAGCGGCTGTCGCTCGCGATCATCGTCGACGGCCTCGAAGGGAAGCCGCGCGATCCGGCGGAAGTGGCGAAGCTGGGTGAGCTCGCGCGCAAGGCGGTGGGCTTCGACGAGGGGCGCGGCGACGCGATCGAGATCACCAGCCAGCCGTTCGGCAAGTCCGACCTGCCCGAGCCGGTCGCAGAGGTCTCGAAGGTGCCGGTGTGGGCGCCCTGGGCCGCCGGCGGCGTGCTGTTGCTCCTGATCGTCGCCGCAGTGCTGATCCTCTCGCGCCGCAAGTCGAAGGTGGTGACCGCCGAGCTCGTGCTCAAGCCCGGCGAGAAGGTGAGCGAGCTCGAGGCCAAGGCGGCCGCGCTCGACGGGACTCCGACGAAGACGGGCGAGCTGCCGATCGCCAAGACACCGCCGGTGCTCGTCGATCCCCTCGCCGAGCTCAAGGACAAGGCCAGGGCGATGGTGCGCGCCGATCGAGATCGAGCGCTGGTCATCGTTCGCGCCTGGCTGAGCGCCGACCTCGAAACGAACCAAGCGCCAGGAGGCGACCGTGCCTGAGGAGAAAGCCGAACAGCAGGCCAAGAACGCCGGGCCGCCGCTGCCGTGGATCGACAAGTCGGGCCCTGGTGCCCAGCGAGTCGCCGCGCTGCTGCTCGCCCTCGGCCAGGAGGTCGCCGCCGAGATCTTCGGCAAGCTCGGTGAGCTCGAGGTTCGCCAGGTGGCGCTCGGTGCGCGCGATCTCAAGAAGGCCAGCCCCAGCGCGATCAACGACTCCTTGCAGTCCTTCGTCGACTCGATGCAGCAGGCCGGGGTCGACGCGCTCGCGGGGGACGAGGTGCTGCGCAAGCTCGCGACGTCGGTCTTCGGCCCCGACGCGGTCAAGCGCACCTTCGACGCCGAGCCACCGAGCCAGCTCCCCGAAGAGCTCTTGGGGCCGGTCGCGAGCGCCGACACCGAGTCGTTGGCCATGGTGCTCCAGCGCGAGCAGCCGCAGACGATCGCGCTCGTCTTGAGCTCGCTGACGCCCGAGCGCGCGGCCCTCGTGATGGATCGACTCCCGCTCACGCTCCGGCCACAGGTCGTGCGGCGCATGGCGACGGTCGAAGGCGTGGCGCCCGAGGTGCTGCGTGAGGTGCGCCTCGCGCTCACCTCCGAGCTCCAGTCGCTCGACGCCGAGGGCATGCGGCGGGTCGATGGGCGGAGCGCGGCGCTCGAGATCCTCCGTCGGAGCCCGGCGGCCCAGCAGTCCGAGATCCTCGGCAACATCGAGAAGGACGACCCGCAGCTCTCGAACGATCTCCGCTCGAAGCTCTTCACCTTCGAAGATCTCACCCGCCTGTCGGATCGCGATCTGCAGACCCTGATGAAGGACCTCGACATGAAGCAGGTCACCGTCGCGTTGAAGGGCGGCAGCCCCGAGGTGAAGGACAAGTTCCTGCGCAACATGTCCTCTCGCGCGGCCGAGCTGCTCGCCGACGATCTCTCCGCGATGGGCCCGGTCAAGCTCTCCGAGGTCGAAGCGGCGCAGAGCGAGATCGCCAAGGTGGCGATCGAAGGCGCCGAGAAGGGCCGCATCACCATCGTCCGCCCGACGGACAAGATGTTGTGAGGGGACCGTGAGCGAAGCCAGACGACCGACGTTCTTGCGCGACGTGGGCACCCTGCCCCGCCCGAGCGGCCCAGTGGCGAAGCGGTACCCGGCGTGGACGGCAGCGCCACTCGATCCCGCGCTCGCGGTGCCGCCCCCATCTCCACCGACGGTGCAGACCGCGCCAGCGCCGAATCCGCCAGCTCCGGCACCACCGTCGGCGTTCGAGCCGCTCCCTCAGCCATCAGCTCCGCCCCCGCCCATCGTGATCGATCACACGCCTCGGCTTGGCGCGGCGATCGAGGGCCTGAGGCAAGAAGGAAGGCGCCTCGCCGAGCAGGCCCGCAGCGACGCGCTCGAGATCGGGGTGCTGATCGCGAGGAAGATCGTCGAGCGCGAGCTGAGCGCGAGCCTCGACCCGCTCTTCCAGCTGATTCGAAGCGCCGTGCGGCGCGACGCCGAGTCGCGGCCCGTGGTGGTGAAGGTGTCGCCAGAGGCTCACCGGCGCCTCCCAGACTCTCCCGGGGCGCAGCTCTCGCTGGTGAACGTGACGGTCGTGGCCGACGAGTCGCTCAGCGCGGGTGACGTGGTGGTGGAGTCGGATCAACACGGCGTCGACGCCCGGCTGGACACCCGGCTCGAGGAGCTGCGCCGCGAGCTGAAGGATCTGGTGCAGCACGAGTGAGGTCGCGATGAGCGGAGTCGATCTCGAGCGGGTGCGGCGGGTCCTCGACTCGAGCCGTGACGTCGTCGTGCAGGGGCGAATCGTTCGCGCGACGGGCTTGCTGCTCGAGGCCGCGATGCCGCAGATCGCGCTGGGCACGAGCTGCGAGATCCGCGCGCAGCACGGCCGCACCGTACACGCCGAGGTGGTGGGCTTCTCGGGCCCGACGGCGCTCCTGGTGCCCTTCGGCGACATGGAAGGCATCTGCGAAGGCTGTGCGGTCGTTCCCCGCTCGAACGCTGGCGAGATTCCCGTCGGGAAGGCGCTCTTGGGCCGAGTCGTCGACGCGCGAATGCAGGCGATCGATGAGGGCCCGCCGATTCAGCTGCCAGAGCGCGCCCGCCTCGCCTCCCGCCCGCCCGAGGCGATGTCCCGGCGCCGCATCGCCGACCCGATGCCGACCGGGGTGCGCTCGATCGACACCTTGCTCACGCTGGGCGAGGGCCAGCGCCTCGGCATCATGGCCGGCCCTGGCGTGGGGAAGTCGGTGTTGCTCGGCATGGTGGCGCGGCATTCCATCGCCGACGTGATCGTGGTGGGGCTGGTGGGGGAGCGTGGGCGCGAGGTGCGCGAGTTCGTCGAGCGCGATCTCGGCCGTGAAGGGCTCGCGCGCTCGGTGGTGGTGGTGGCGACGGGAGACGAGCCTCCGTTGGTGCGCGTTCGTGCGGCGATGGCCGCGACGGCGGTCGCCGAGTACTTCCGGGCGCAGGGGCTCAAGGTGATGTTGCTGATCGACTCGCTCTCGCGCGTCGCGATGGCGCAGCGGGAGATCGGCCTCGCCGCGGGAGAGCCGCCGACCTCCAAGGGCTACCCGCCGTCGGTCTTCGCGATGTTGCCGCGCCTGGTGGAGCGCGCAGGGAACGACGCCGGCGCGGGGAGCATCACCGCGCTCTACACGGTGCTCGCCGAGGGCGACGACTTCACCGATCCCGTCACCGACTGCGCGAAGGCCTCGCTCGACGGCCACGTGGTGCTCTCGCGCAAGCTCGCGAACGCGGGCCACTTCCCCGCCGTCGACATTCTGGCGTCGGTGAGTCGCTGCATGTCTGACGTCACCACGGTGACGCAACGCGAGCTCGCGATGCAGGCGCGCGAGGTGTTGGCCGCCTATCGCGAAGCCGCCGATCTGATTGAGGTGGGCGCGTATCAGCCCGGCTCGAATCTCCGGGTGGATCGCGCCCTCGCGTGCCTTGGCCAGCTCAATGCATTCCTCCGGCAGCAGCCGACCGAGCGAGTGCCGCTCGGGAGCGCCGTCACGCAGCTCGAGGCTGCGTTGAAGCCGAAGGAGCCACCGGTGCCCCCGGTCGCTCAGAGGGAGCAGCGTCGTGTTGATCGTGTTGGTGGCGATGGTGGCAGCAAGCGGGCCTGAGGCGCCCAAGCCGCCCGAGACGCCCGTCGTCACCACGCCCACCGCGCCCACGCCGCCCTCGGTCGCGCCCAAGAAGGACGAGCCGCCTCCGCCGAGCGCTCCCGAGGCGAAGGAGCCAGCGAAGAAGGCGGACGACAAGCGCAACGTCGCCGAGGCGCTCGCGAAGCGGGCCGAAGCCACCCCGCCTGCGCTCACCAAGCGCGCGCTCTGTGGAGAGCTGCTGAAGACGAGCAACGAGCTCTCCGCCGCGAGGAAGAAGCTCGACGACGATCGCAAGCAGCTGGAGACCGAGCGCGCCGCCTTGGAGAAGCTCGCCAAGGAGATCGCCGACGCCCGCGCGCAGCTCCGCGCCGAGACGGTGCGGCTCGAGGAGCTGATCGCCAAGCGGCCAGCCCCTGCAGCCGAAGCGCCTGCCGTCGCCGCGGTGACGCCACCGCCCCCGCCGCCGACGCCCAAGTCCGCCGAGCTCGATGCGCTCGCCAAGACGATGAAGTCGATGAAGCCGGAGGCCGCGGCGCTCCTCATTCAGAAGATGGACTTGAAGCTCGCCGCCTCGCTGCTCAAGCGCATGAAGCCGGCGGACGCCGGAGCGGTGATGGATCGGCTGAAGCCCGATCTCGCGGCGGAGCTGGTGGCGACGATGGCGTTGATGCCGTCGGCTCCGCCCAAGGGGGCGCTCAAGTGAAGCGCGTGTCGCCCGTCCAAACGCTCCCGATCGTCACCAAACCGACCGAGAAGGTCGCCGCTCGAGACGCTGGCTTTGCCGGCACGCTGTCGAATGCGATCAAGGCGCTCGAGCCAGCCTCGCGCCAGGCGAGCGAGGCCGACAGTCACCTGTTCGTTGGAGTTGGCGTTGGAGGCGGTCACCCGAAGAACGTCGAGCCAGCGACGCTCATCGCGGGCGCACGAGCCGAGCTCCGACACGAGGCGACGGGCTCCACCGCCACGGGTCGATCGGCCGTCGTTTCGACGCACGAGCTCGAGACGACTCGACCACCAGCCGCGACGCCGAGGCGACGGAGCAGCGACACGCCTCCGCTCGTTCACCGCGAGCCACCGCACGATCCCGTCTCGCCGAAGCCCGTGGCGGTCAACCTCCAGGGCCCCGCGCCGACGCTCGATCAGCCGGCAGTCCCCACGCAGCAGGCAGCTCACCTCACCGCGCCGAGTCCGACTGATCGGCGCACACCGGCGACGCAGGCAAGCCAGTCACGCGAGCGCAACGCCGAAAGACCCGACCCCACACCCGTGCGGAGTCCGGCTTCGACCGATTCTCCTGCGACCGTCGTCCTCCCGCTCGCTCCCGCGCCCGATCGCCGCGTCGCTTCCACACCCGAGGTGAAGCGGCCGGCCCGCTCAGCCTCACCTCGTGATCTCTCCGTCCGCCCGACCGAGCGCGCGCTCGCTCCCGCCCTTCCCGCCGTTGCTCCGACTCCGTCCCACTCTGCGACTCCTGCTCCTGGTATCGGCACGCGCTCGCCGGCCCTGAAGGGCGACCGCGTCGCGAAAGTGGAATCGACCGAGCCGGCGACCAAACGAACGACGCAGGCGACGACGACGGAGCCAGCACCAGTCGAGCTCGGCCCGGCGAAGAGGTCGGACGAGCCGAGTCCAGCGATGCTCCCGGCGCCCTCGGAGCTGCGCCTGCCCTCGACCGAGCTCGTGCTTCCTCCACCGCTCCCAGTGCCACAGGCGGCCATCGACGACCCGGCATTTCGAGCGTTCATTCTCCCGAACGTGGCGCGGCTCACCGTGGAGACCGGTGATGCGCAGCCGCTCTCGCTGCAGGTGCGCGTTCACGACGGTATCGCCGATCTCCGCGCGGTCGGCCCCAGCGCGGCCCGGCTCGATCCCCATCTCGCCGAGCTCCGCCTCGCGCTCACCGCGGAGGGGCTCTCGCTCGGCCAGTTCGACCTCGATCACTCCAGCTCTGGATCGCAGCGACGAGACCTCGAGCCCGACGCTCCACCGACGCGCGCCTCGCACCGTCCCACCCGCAGCACCACCACGCACCCGGAAGGGCTGCTCTCCGTGAAGGCCTGACATGCCCACCGCGCCCGTCACTTCGCTTCCCGCGACGCCCCCTTCGACCGAAACGCCGTACGGCAACAGCAAGCTCGGCAAGCAGGAGTTCCTCAAGCTCCTCACCACCCAGCTCGCCAACCAGGATCCACTCCAGCCGGTCGACAACCAGGCCTTCATCGCGCAGCTCGCGCAGTTCGCGGCGGTCGAGCAGCAATCACAGATGAACAGCACCCTCGAGTCGCTCCTGGTCGCCCAGGCCTCGGCGAACCAGACGGCCGTCGCGAACCTCGTCGGCAAGGACCTCACCTTCATCACCGACAAGGTGCACCTCGACCCGACGGGCGACGTCACCATCAACGGCCAGCTCAGCGAGAAGGCGCACAAGCTGAGCGCGATCATCAAGGACTCGAACGGCAAGGTCGTGCGCAGCATCGTGATCGACGCCGATCGCAACGCGGGGCCGCTCGCGCTCACCTGGGACGGGCGGGACTCGAACGGGCAGCGCGTCACCTCGGGCGACTACACCGTCACCCTCACCGCCGAAGACGAGAAGGGCAAGTCGGTGCCCATCACCACCCAAGGCCGCGGCCGGGTGAGCGGTGTCTCGTTCGCCGACGGAATTCCGCAGCTCATCGTCAATGGCGTCCGGGTTCGGCTCTCGGACGTTCAAGAAGTCAACGAGCCGAACAGCTCGAACGTTCAGCCCATCGACACCTCGAGTTCGCAGTCGCCGTCCACCACCACACCAGCACCGTCGTTCACGCCCTAAGGAGGGGATTCACCCATGTCGCTCATCACTTCACTCATCACCGGTACGTCGGGGCTGCAGTCGAACAGCCAAGATCTCAGCGTCGTCGGCGACAACATCGCGAACGCGAACACCATCGGGTTCAAGGCCTCGCGCACGGCGTTTCAAGATGCGCTCTTCGAGCAGGTGATCGGAGCGCCTGGTGGAGGTCAGATCGGGCTTGGGACCACCGTTCAGGCCGTGCAGCGGCTGATCACCCAGGGCGCGCTCGCGAGCACCGGCAACGCGACCGATCTCGCCCTTCAGGGGAATGGCTTCTTCGTGTTGCGCGGGAATCACAACGGCGCGGTGGGGCAGTACTACTCGCGCGCTGGGCAGTTTACGGTCGACAAGACCGGCTACCTGGTGAACCTCGAGGCGCTCAGGCTCCAGGGCTACACCGCTGACGACGCCGGGAACATCCAAGGAACCCTCGGGGACCTTCAGGTAGGGAGCGCGAGTTCTCTGGCAAAGGCCACCAGCGAGATCGACATCAAGGCGAAGCTCGATCCGAACGCGACGATTCTGACCTTCGATCCGGCGCTCCCCGACACGAGCTCGAACTTCAACACCTCGGTGACAATCTACGACTCGCTCGGACAGGCCTATGACGTGACCGTCTACTACAACCGCACGGGCACCGGCGCCTGGGACTGGCATGCGATGGTGAAGGACGGTGCGGTGCTGACTGGCGGAACGGCGGGTAGCCCAGCGGAAATTGCGAGCGGTTCGATGACCTTCACGACCACGGGCGCGCTCGACACGGAGACGCAGACCGCGAACTTCAACCCGCTCAACGCCGTCAACCCGCAGGCGCTCACTTTCAACTTCGGCACGGCGATCACCAGCAGCACCTCCGGCACGCTCGGGACGGGCCTCGACGGAATCGTGCAGAACATCGGCGGGAACCCTTTCGAGACGACCTTCACCAGCCAAGACGGCAACGCCGCGGGCACCCTCTCGTCGATTCAGATCAACAACAAGGGCGAGGTGGTGGGTGCCTTCACCAACGGCACCACCCGCACCCTGGGCCAGGGCGCGGGTGCCGACCTCGACGCTGCCGCTCGGCTCCCTCGCGTCGGCGGCACGCTCCTCTTCGAATCGATCGAATCTGGCCAACCGACGATCGGCGCTCCGGCTGGAGGGGGCCGCGCCACCGTCAGCGCCGGCGCCCTCGAGCAATCGAACGTCGACCTCGCCGGTGAGTTCGTTCGCATGATCGCCGCGCAGCGTGGCTTCCAGGCGAACTCGAAGACGATCACCACCGCCGACCAGCTCCTCGGCGAGCTCATGCAGCTCAAGCGGTAATCCCACCCACCGCTGACCGCGCGCCCACCTCCGTTCTGGTGGGCGTTCGCGTTTCCGTCACGCCCCTGACGCGCCTGAAGGCCGACGGTGAACGTGCCGAACCAGAAGTGCGAGGTGCCTGTGATCATTCTCACGCGGCTCGATGGGCAGAGCGTCGCAGTGAACGAGGACCTGATGGTCTTCGCGGAGCAGACTCCCGACACCGTCCTCACGATGACGTCGGGCCAACGGCTCATGGTGAAGGAACGGCTGAACGACATCGTCGAGCGCATCGCCGCGTTCCGCCGCCAGTCGGTGCCCATGCCCCTCATGCAGGAGCCGAGTCATGGATAAGACGACGATCCCCGGAATTCTCTTCGGCATCGGCATGATCCTCCTCGGGCAGAAGCTCGAAGGGGGTCACGCCGGTTCGCTGCTCCAGTTCACCGCCTTCCTCATCGTCGTCGGCGGCACCATCGGCGCGGTGCTCGTCTCCTACCCGCTCTCCGAGGTGATCGGCGGAGTGAAGGGCCTCAAGGTCGCGCTGCAGGAAAAGAAGTCAGACATCGTGCCGCTCATCACCCAGCTGGTGGAGCTCGCGACGATCGCCCGCCGCGACGGCGTGCTCGCGCTCGAGAGCAAGCTCGCCGAGCTGAAGGACCCGTTCCTCAAGCGCTCGCTCGGCTTCCTCGTCGACGGCGTCGAGGCGAGCGTCGCCCGCGGAACCCTCGAGACCGAGATCGAGATCGAGGCCGAAGAAGGCGGCGTGCAGGCGAAGTTCTGGGGCGACTTCGGCGCGCTCTGCCCGACGGTCGGCGTGCTCGGCGCGGTGCTCGGCCTGATCCACGTGATGGAGAACCTCGACAACCCCGGCGCCCTCGGCCCTGGCATCGCCGTCGCCTTCGTCGCCACGGTGTACGGCGTCGGCGTCGCCAACCTGATCGCGCTGCCGCTCTCGAACAAGATCAAGCGGAAGATCATGATCGAGAAGGAACGCAAGACGCTGATCGCCGAGGGCGTGCTCGCGATTCAGGAAGGGCTCAACCCGCGCATCCTCGAAGAGAAGCTCAAGAGCTTCGGCGGCCACCACGCCAAGCACATGCCGTCGGCAGACAAGAAGTGACGGTGCGCCATGGCGAAGAAGCACAAACATGAAGAACACGAGAACCATGAACGATGGGTCATCAGCTACGCCGACCTGGTGACGCTGCTCTTCGCCCTCTTCGTGGTGCTCTACGCCTCGAGCAAGGTGGACACGAACAAGCTGGCCGAGACGAGCGAGTCGATGCGCTGGGCGCTGAACTTCAAGGGTGAAGGCGGCATCACCAAGCTGTCGATCTTCAAGGGGCCTCCGACCGAAGGTGGGTGCGTCACCAACACCGGCGCACAGCCGCAGTCGACGCCCTTCGATCGCCGGGTGCTCGAGTCGCAGCGCAAACGGCTCGAGAAGTCGCTCAAGTCGTTCCTCATGGAGCGCAACCGAACGCCGACGATCAGCTTCGAGATCGAGCAGGGCAAGCTCCGGCTGCGGCTCTCGGCGATGCGCTTCTTCGACCCAGCCTCCGCCTCCCTCAGGCCCGAGGCGATCGCCGTGCTCGACGCCATCGGCGAGGAGCTCGCCCAGTCGAAGCAGAACATTCGGGTCGAGGGCCACACCGACGACGAGCCGATTCGAACCACGCGATTCCGCAGCAACTGGGATCTCTCGGCCTCGCGGGCTGCAACGGTGGTCTCCTACCTCCAGGAAGCCCACGGGATCGCTCCGAAGCGCCTGATGGCCGCCGGGCTGGGTGCCCAGAACCCGTTGGTGTCGAACGACACCCCGGATCACCGCGAGATGAACCGACGCATCGAAATCGTCCTCGAGATTCCACCCGCTGATCCGAGGGCTTACGTCCCGCCAGCCCCCTGACGCGTCAAGGCACGTGCGTTGCGATGGGGCTGGGTATGAGCGAGGCGAAGGAAGCACCGAAGACGGAGGCCGAAGCGGCACCCGCGCCCGCCAAGTCCAGCAAGCTGGTGCCTGCGCTGATCGGCCTGAACAGCCTGCTGCTCCTCGGCGTGATCGCGTTCCTCTTCCTCCAGATGAAGAAGTCGCACGCGCCCGAGCCGGTCGCCGCGAAGGACGAAGCCGGTGAGCACGAGTCGGCTGGCGAGGGCGAGGAGGAAGCGAAGGAAGAGAAGCCGGCGAAGAAGGAAGAGAAGGCCGAGAAGGAAGAGAAGGCCGAGGGCAAGGAAGGCGAAGAGAAGAAGGAGGGCGAAGGCGAGCACGAGGGCAAGGCCGGCGGCGGCGGCAGCAAGCTGGGCCCGCTGGTGAAGATCAGCGACTTCGTGATTCACCTCCGCAACCCCGAGATCGATCGCTACGCCCGCATGTCCTTCGACGTCGAGGTGATCTCCGAGTCCGACAAGGACTCCCTCAACGCGCACATGCCGCGGGTGCGCGACGCCTTCATCACCTACCTCTCGGATCGCACCCTCGAGGAGCTCCAGGGCGCCGAGGGGCTCGGTCGCACCAAGGACGCGCTGCAGACGAAGCTGCGCGATCTCGTCCCCGAGGCGCGCGTGCGCAGCCTCTACATCTCCGACTTCGTCGTGCAGTGAGAGGACACCATGGTCGGCGGCCTCCTCAACCCCGATGAAATGAACGCTCTGATGTCGGCCATCCAAGATGGCCGCGTCGAGACGGAGTCGGGCTCGGGGAAGTCGAACGCCGTCAACTACGATCTCACCAGCCAGGATCGCGTCGTCCACCGGCAGATGCCGACGCTGGACGCGATCAACGAGCAGATCGCCACCGTCTTCGGCATGGGCATCGCCGGGCGCACCCGCTTGAGCGTTCGAGTGACCGCGGGGCCGGCCTCCATACTCCGCTACGGCGATCTGAGCTCGATGCTCGCGCCGCCCGCGACCGTCACCGTCGTCGCACTCGGAAAGTCAGGCGCTCAGTCGTTGCTCGTGCTCGAGCCCGGCCTCGCCGACACGCTGATCGCGGCCGCGCTTGGAGACAAGAAGGGGAAGACCTCCGACGCCCCACAGGGAGCGGCAGCCGCAGCGGCGAACAAGCCCGACGCGAAGCGCGACATGACGACCGTCGAGCGCAACGTGCTCAAGCGGCTCCTCTCGATCTTCACCGAGGCGATGCAGGGGGCCTGGGCGCCGGTGCTGCCCTTCAAGCCCGAGGTCGTGCGCTTCGAGACCGATCCCCGCCTCGCGACCTCGTCGCCCACGAGCGAGTCGGCGGTGCTCTGCAGCTTCGAGCTCGAAGGCGCGCTGCGCGGCGTGATCCAGCTCGCCCTGCCCTACACCGCGATCGAGCCGGCGAAGAAGGCGCTCATGTCGGCGCCGAAGGTGGGCAAGGCGGGCGACGAGGGCTTCGCGACCGCGCTGCAAGACGAGCTCAGCCGCGTCGAGGTGAAGCTGGTGGGCGTGCTGGGCAAGACGCGCATGACGGTGCGCCAGCTGCTCGAGCTCGAGCCGGGCAACGTGGTGATGACGGGCACCAGCGAAGGCGCGTCGCTCCCGCTCTTCGTCCAGGGCAAGCCCAAGTTCACCGGCCAGCCGAAGGTCGTCGGCGGAGCGGTCGCCCTGGAGCTCGACTCCGGCCCCGTCAACGAGGTCCGCCGTCCGTTCGAGCTCGAGCCCTCGCCCGAGCCATCGTCGAAAGCCGCCTGAGGAGCCACCATGTCCGACGCCACCCAGCCGAACCAGGAAGTCTCGACCCGCCGGCTCGACGTGCTCCTCGACGTGCCGCTCGACGTCACCGTGGAGCTCGGCCGCTCGCGCATGTCGATTCAGGAATTGCTCGCGCTCTCGCCCGGCAGCGTCGTCGAGCTGGACAAGATCGCCGGCGAGCCGCTCGACATCGTGGTGAACGATCGGCTGATCGCGCGCGGTGAGGCGGTCGTCATCAACGACAAGTTCGGCATTCGCATCACCGACATCATCAGCAAGTCAGAGCGCATCGCCCGGCTGCGCTGATCGCCGTCTTCCCTGGGGAGGGATTCATGCTCGCAACCATCGTCGCCTTGTCGCTCGCCGCGACCCCATCGACCGCCGAGGGCACCACCTCCGCACCGACGCCCGCGAACCCCTCGGCGGCCGACTCCGTCGTCGCCGCCGCCTTCACCTCTTCCATCGGCACGAGCGCGCCGGCCCTTCAGTCGTCGTCGACCAGCTCGTTCGCGGCGCCGATCTTCGCCCTCGTCGCGCTCGCCGCGCTCGCCTTCGCGCTCACCCGTCGTCGCGCGCGCCACGCCCACTCGATCTCGATCGTCGAATCGACCGCGCTCGGCCCGAAACGTTCGCTGGTGATCGCCGACGTCATGGGAGAGCGGCTGGTGCTTGGCGTCTCGGAGGCAGGCATCGCCGTGCTCTCGACCCGCCCCGCCCCGCCGCCGATCGAGCAGGCCTTCGTGGTGCCCACCTCGACCGCGCCCGCTCGCCGCATGGGCTTCTTCGATCGGCTCTTCGGTCGGGTGCCGCAGACGGGCGCGAACGCGGCCTTCGAGGAGCTGTTGCGCGACTCGGTCGAAGACCAGGAGCTGCGGGCGAAGCTGGCGCTGGGTCAGCGGGGCATCGCGCCATGAACGGGTTGGTGCTCGCCGCGACGGACGGCCCACTGTCGGTGTCGATCGGCGGAGGCTCGTCGGCGGTGAAGCTGTTCCTCCTGATGACCGCGCTCACGTTCGCGACCGGCGCGCTCATCGCGATCACCAGCTTCACCCGAATCGTGATCGTGATGTCCTTCCTGCGGCAGGCCCTCGGCACGCCGCAGCTGCCGCCGAACCAGGTGATCCTCGCGCTCTCGCTGGCGCTCACTGGCTTCGTGATGGCGCCCACCTTCTCCAAGGTGCACACCGAGGCGATCGGGCCGTACCTCGACGATCAGATCACCGGCCGCGAGGCGTACGATCGAGGGAGCGGCCCGGTGCTGCAGTTCCTCCTTCGGCAGACCCGGCCCGACGATCTGCGTCTCTTCTACGAGCTCGCCGGCGCGTCTCGACCGACCCGCGCCGACGAGGTGCCGCTGACGATCGCGGTGCCGGCCTTCATGGTGTCGGAGCTCACCACCGCGTTCCGCATGGGCTTGTTCCTCTTCATCCCGCTCATGCTGGTCGACCTCCTCGTCTCGGCGATCCTCATGTCGCTGGGCTTGATGATGGTGCCGCCGACGCTCGTCTCGCTGCCGCTGAAGATCGGCATCTTCCTGCTCGCCGACGGCTGGCACCTGATCGTGCAGTCGCTCGTCAGGAGCTTCGCGTGAGCCCCGACGCGCTGCCGGCGTTGTTCAGGGAGGGCCTGACCCTGCTCGGCGTGGTGGGTGGCCCGCTCTTCGCGGCGTTGCTCGTGGTGGGCCTGGTGGTGGGCGTGCTCCAGAGCGTCACCCAAGTGCAGGAGCCGGCGGTCGGCGCGGTGCCACGGCTGGCCACGGTCGCGATCGTGGTGATGCTCGGCGGCGGGTGGATGATGGAGCGCCTCGCCGCGTTTCTCCGCTCGGCGATCGAGCGGCTGGGCGATCGAGGGTTCTAGGCCTTGGATCTCTCGCTTCCGCTCGTCCTCGGGTTCGCGCTGGTCTTGACCCGGACCGCGGCGGTGTTGGCGGTCGCGCCGGTGACGAGCTCGCGGACGATTCCGGTGCGGTTGCGCGTCGCGCTCATCGGCGTCGTGTCGGTCGTCATCTTCCTCGCGGCCCAGGCGCCTCGCATTCCCGTGCCCGCCGACTTCGTCTCGCTCGCGGCGCTGGTGGCGAGTGAGCTCGCGCTGGGCCTCACGGCTGGGCTGTCGTCGCGGGTGCTGCTCGAGGCGGCGCAGGCAGGCGGCCAGGCAGCCTCGAACGCGATGGGCTTCGGGTTCGCGTCGGTGCTGGACCCACACAGCCAGGTCGAGTCCACCACGATGGGCGAGCTCTTCATGGCGCTCACCCTCGGCGCGGCGCTGATCCTCCGCCTTCCTCAGGAGTGCATCGGCTGGCTCGTGCGCTCGGTGCAAGAGGTCCCTCCTGGCGGCACGGTCGACGTGACGAGCCTCGCGACGGCGCTCACCCGGCAGCTCATCTTCGGCATCACCCTCGCGGTCCGCATCGCCTTCCCGCTCTTTGCGGCGTCGATCCTCGGGTACGCGGCGCTCGCAGCGCTGGGGCGCACCGCACCGCAGCTCTCGCTCCAGAACCTCGGCTTCGCGGTCTCCATCGGCTGTGGGCTCCTGGCGCTCTTCTTCGTCGCCCCTGACGCGGCGCGGCTCTGCGCCGACGCGGCCACCCGCATCTTCGCGAGGAGCTGATCGTGGCCGACGAGCGCGACGACCAGGACCAACGCACCGAAGACCCGAGTGATCGCCGGCTCGCCCAGGCGTTCGAGGAAGGCGACTTTCCCTACTCTCGCGAGCTCGTCTCCTTCGGAGCCTTCGTCGCCGGTGCCGTCGTCTTGTTCACCCTGGCGCCAGCCCTCAAGCGCGCGCTCACCGTCGCCTTGTCGGAGGCCGCACGCCAGGCGCACACCACGTCCTTCTCGAGCCTCCCAGCCATCGTCGCGCCGCTCGCGATGCCCGCGGTGGGAGTCATGCTCACCATCGCCGCCATCGGCCTCGCGCTCACCTTCGTGCAGACCCGCGCGCACATCTGGGACGAGCGGGCGACGCCCGACTTCTCCCGCCTCTTCGAGCCTTCACGTGTCACCCGGTTCGTGTCGAAGGAGTTCGCACAGGATCTCGCGCTCACGCTCGTCAGGCTCGTGGCAGTGGCTGGGGTCGTGTGGACCTCGTTTCGCGGCGAGTTCGTGACGCTCTCGAAGCTCCTGCACGCTTCGCCAGGCGCGCAGCTCGACGCTCTCTTCGATCCCATCGCGCGATCGCTCGCCCGAGTGCTGCTGCTGTTCGCGGTCTTCGCTGGTGCCGACTTTGCACTGACTCGCTGGCGCCACCGGAAGAAGCACATGATGACCCGCGACGAGCTCAAGCGAGAGATGAAGGAAGACGAGGGCGATCCCCTCATCCGTGGCGCGCGGAAGCGAAAGCACCGGGAGCTCGTCAAGCGCAACGCAGTGGCCGAGACGAAGCGCGCCGACGCGTTGATCGTCAACCCGACCCACATCGCGATCGCGATTCGCTACCGCAAGGACGAGGACGCGGCGCCGCGGGTGGTGGCCAAGGGCAAGGGTGCGCTCGCCGAGGTGATGCGCGACACCGCCCGAGCGAACGCGATCCCCATCGTGCAGGACATTCCCCTCGCGCGGCTGCTCTACAAGAAGGTGAAGGCCGGCGGGCAGGTGCCGCGGGAGACCTTCAAGGCCGTCGCCGCGGTGCTCGCCTTCGTCTACCGCGTCACCGGGCGGGCACCCGCCACCGCTGAGGTGCGCCAGTGAGCGCCGCCACCGCGACTCAGCAGCGAGTTCCACCCGAGGCGATCCTCGCGCTCGCAGTCCTCGGCGTCCTCGCGATCCTCATCATCCCGCTGCCGGCGCCGCTGCTCGACGGGCTGCTCGCGCTCAACGTCGCGGTGTCGGTGACGATGCTGCTCGTCTCGCTCGGCCTCTCCAAGCCGCTCGAGTTCTCGGTCTTCCCGTCGCTCCTGCTCATCACCACCCTCTTCCGGCTCTCGCTCAACGTCGCCACCACTCGGCTCATCCTCCTCGATGGTGGGCAAGGCGCAGGCGCGGCCGGGCACGTGATCGAGGCCTTCGGGCGCTTCGCGGTCGGCGGCAGCCTGATCGTCGGCGCGGTCGTCTTCCTCATCCTCCTCGTCGTGAACTTCACGGTGATCACCAAGGGCTCGGGCCGCGTGTCCGAGGTCGCCGCCCGCTTCACGTTGGACGCGTTGCCCGGCAAGCAGATGTCGATCGACGCCGACCTCGCCGCGGGCATCATCGACGACAAGCAGGCGCGGGAACGCCGCCAGGCCCTCGCTCGCGAGACCGAGTTCTTCGGCGCGATGGACGGCGCGAGCAAGTTCGTCCGCGGTGACGCGATCGCCGGCCTCATCATCACCGGCATCAACATCGTCGGCGGCCTCATCGCTGGGCTCGCGCGCGATCACTTCTCCTTGAGCCAGGCGGTCGAGACCTACACGGTGCTCACCATCGGCGATGGGCTCATCTCCCAGCTCCCGGCGCTGCTCGTCTCCACCGCTGCTGGCGTGCTCGTCACCCGCTCCGAAGGCGCCGATCTCGGAACCCAGGTCGGCGGCCAGATCTTCGGCAGCCCGCGCGCGCTCCGCTACACCGCGATGGTGCTCGGGCTGATGGCGCTCTTGCCGGGCCTGCCCACGCTCGCCTTCGCGCCGCTCGCGATCGGCGCGTTGATCATGTCTCGCCGAGCCGAGCGCGCCATCGCCACCGCGAAGCATGCGCCGAAGAAGCCCGACGAAGCGACGAAGGGCGAGCAGAAGGTGCAGGATCTCCTCG
>JBPOIJ010000059.1:0-25155 GCA_052034585.1 Myxococcota bacterium | reverse complement strand
GTCGTGCAGCAGGATTAACGGGCTGTCTAGCTCTGCCTACATCGACGGCTGGTTGTTGATGACGTACGGCGACAGGTATCCGCGGACGAACTGCATGCCTTCGACGACGTCGTGGCTGTTTTCCAGGCCCGAACCTTCTTCAACGGTGATCACGCCTTCCTTGCCGACCTTGTCCATGGCCTCGGCGATGATGTTGCCGATGGTGGTGTCGCCGTTGGCCGAGATGGTGCCGACCTGAGCGATGTCCTTCTTGCCCTGGGTGGGCTTGGCGAGCTTCTTGAGCTCGGCGACGATGGTGACGACGGCCTTGTCGATGCCGCGCTTGATCTCCATCGGGTTGTGGCCGGCCGCGACGAGCTTGGCGCCCTCACGGAAGATGGCCTGCGCGAGCACGGTCGCGGTGGTGGTGCCGTCGCCGGCGATGTCGGAGGTCTTCGAGGCGACCTCCTTCACCATCTGCGCGCCCATGTTCTCGAACTTGTTCTCGAGCTCGATCTCCTTGGCGACGGTGACGCCGTCCTTGGTGATCGTCGGAGAACCGAACGACTTCTCGATGACGACGTTGCGGCCCTTGGGCCCGAGGGTCACCTTGACCGCGTCGGCGAGGGTGTTCACCCCACGAAGGATCGCGTCGCGGGCGCGGGTGTCGAAGATGATGTCTTTGGCTGCCATGTGAGTGATGTCCTTGAGTGAAGGGGAAGGGAATTACTTCTCGATGACGCCGAGGACGTCTTCCTCACGGAGGATGAGGTGCTCATCGCCCTCGATCTTGATCTCGGTGCCCGCGTACTTGCTGAAGAGAATGGTGTCGCCGGCCTTGATGTCCATCGGGCGGACCTTGCCGTCCTCGAGGATCTTGCCGTTGCCGACCGCGACCACCTTCGCCTCCAGCGGCTTCTCCTTGGCGCTGTCGGGAATGATGATGCCGCCCTTGGTCTTGTTCTCTTCGGTGAGGCGCTTGACGATCAACCGGTCGTGCAGAGGACGAATCTTCATGGGGTCTCCTAGAGTGGGTGGTGCACTGCGGTGCGAATTGGCACTCACACCACGCGAGTGCCAGAGCTGAGCGCGGGCGATATAACCAGCGCACCACGACGGTCAAGGCCGAACCTGGCGCTCTCGGGTCGAGAGTGCCAACGGGCGCGGCCGATCGCGTTGGCGCTCCGTGGGTGCGAGTGCCAGCCCAACCGTCCGGATTTCCAGTGGTCTTTTTGAGAGTCGGGGCCCGTGCCGATACGATTGAGGAGAGGGCATGGCTGGGGTGGGGTCGGGTCGACCCGCCAAACTGAAGGAGTCGAACGATGTCGCAGCTCGTGTTGTCGGGGTCGCTGAAGGAGTTCTTCAAGCTGCTGGTGGAAGAGGTGGTGCAGCGCCAACGGGTCAACCTCGCCGAGGTGACCGAGTTCTACGTGGTGAACCTGTTGTCGGAGTTCGCCACCGCCGAGAAGCTCTTCACCCAGGACTTCGAGGGGAAGAAGGAAGCCGAGCCGCTGGCGTTGCTCTACACGCGCGCGCTCCAGCAGGAGCGAGATCAGCGCATTCGCACCTTGCGGCAGCTGGGCGATCAGTCGCTCTACACGGCCGGGTTCTTCCAGGCCTCGCTGCGCGATCGGGTGGTGGGCTCCGACTACTACATGCAGATGGGGAGAAAGGCGTACGCGGCGATCGTCGATCTCGCGCCCTCGACCACCTTCAGCCACGTGTACATGGAGCTCGATCAGAAGTTCTCCACCTTGGTCGAGGTGCTCAAGGAGATCGCGGCGCGCGGGCAGGTGGCGTCGGGGCCGCAGGGCCAGATGCAGGTGTTCGAGACGTGGGCGAAGACGGGTGACTCGCACCTCGAGTCGGTGCTCATCGACGCGGGCATGCTGCCCAAGAAGAAGGTGCTGGCGAACTGATGCTCGACGCCTTGCAAGCGCAGCTGGAGCGCCTCTACGGCATTCGCTGCGAGTATCGAGCGCGCGACTTCCTCGTCGACGCGGACGCGGCGAAGGCGTTGGGCAGCAGCGGTGGCTCCCGCGAGGAGCTGCTCGTCCTCCACGATGGCGACTCGGTCGATCTCGCGCTCTACCTCGAGCCGGCGCTGCTCGAGCGGGTGAGCCGGTTGGAGCACCGGCCCGACGCCTTGCTCGACGAGGAGCTGCCGTCGTTCTGTGAAGTCACCGAAGGGGTCTCCCACTTCCTCTACCTGGCGCAGACGGCGTCGCTCGAGCGGCACGTCTCGTTGCTCGAGCTCGAGGCGCAGGCCGAGGTGGACAAGTTCGCGCTCTGCACGCTGCTGCGCTGGGGAAAGGACGTCGCCGGCTGGGCGGGCTCGCTGATGGGAACGTTGTTCGATCGCGTTCGCTTCTCCGAGCGGCTCACCGCGCCCGAGCGCTGGCGCTACTCGGAGGCCAATCGGCTCGCTCGCCGCTACTGCGCGCGGCTGTTGCCGACGATCCGCAAAGGGAACCTCGAGCCGCTCCTGCGCGAGCTGCGGCACGCCTACCGGCTCGGCGCCGAAGCCAAGCTCGCCTACTTCGCCAAGGAATAGCGGCCGTCCGCCGCGGGGCTCGCTGTTGAAAGGCCGCTGAGCGGAACGCCGCGTGAGGTAGAACGAGCAGCGTGGCGTCGACGCGTGAGTTCTCAGCCGGGGGCATCGTCGTTCGGCTGGTCGAGGGGCGCCATGACGTCGCGGTGATTCGGCCCGCAGGGAAATCGGTCACCGCGCTCCCCAAGGGCCACATCGACCCCGGAGAGACCGCCGAGCAGGCGGCGACCCGCGAGGTGAACGAAGAGACCGGCCTCACCGCCTCGCTCGAGAAGAAGCTCGGTGACGTGAAGTACGTGTACCGTTGGCGGGGCACCACGATCTTCAAGGAGGTCGCCTTCTTCCTCTTTCGCTACCAGTCGGGGCAGATCGACGTGCTCACCGAGCAGATGCGCAAGGAGGTCGATCGCGCCTACTGGATCTCGCTCGACGAGGCGGTCTCGAAGCTGACGTACCCTGGCGAACGAGACATGGCGCAGCGGGCTCGCGCGGCGCTGATGGAGCCGTCCCCATGATCCTGCTCACCCTCGCGCTGCTCGCGCAGACGGCGCCTCCTCCGCCACCAGCGCCGAGTGATGCTGCTCCGCCCGTCGCGACCGCGCCGCCAGCCGACGAGCCCGCGCAGGTGCACCACTTCGCCGACTTCGTCGATCGACACCTGATCAGCCTCGACCCCGATCTCGGCAAGGCCGCGATCGGGCTCCGGCAGGGCGAGCGCACCTTCTCGATCAAGGACGACGACTTCGTTCAGGCGTTCTCGCTCGTCCCCGAGGCCCAGGCGATGGCCCGCAAGGCCCAGGAAGATCTCCGGACCTCGACGCTGCTGCAGATCGGCGCGCTCGTCGCGGTGGCGGCTGGCTCTGCGGCCTTGGTGATGGTGCCGCTCCTCGGCGCTGGCCTGATGATCCCGCTGCTCATCGCGGGCGCCGTCCTCGATCTCGCCGGAGTCGTGCTCCTCATCGTCGGCTTGCCGTTCGCGCTCAGCGCCAACACCGAGTTCATCAAGGCGCTCTCGGCCTACAACCATGGGCTGTTGAAGCTGCGGCCAGGCGACTCCGATGGTGGCGGCCTCACCATTCCGATGCCGTAGTGAAATCGCCCGCGAGCTGGTTCGTGTCTGCGCGGCATGTACGCCCTCTTCGTCGCGCTCCTGCAGGTCGAAGCGATCGCCGTGGACGCCGCGCCAGCGCCTTCCCTGGAGCTCGCCGAGCCGTCGGTTGCCTCGAGCGGGCCGGTCGATCGCGAGGCGCCCGAGCCCGAGGCGCTCGTCGGGTCGGCAGGCGAGCAGGTGCCGCAGCTCCCCCTGATCCCGACCGTCACCGAGGACCCCACGGGCTCGGCCGCAGGCGCACCAGCCGGACAGCTCCACCCGGCGCTCGAGGCCATTCGCCGGCCTGCCGACGAGCCCGCCGCCACCCGTGACTTCGCCGAGTTCGTCGATCGACGCCTCCTCGTCCTCGAGCTGGATCCGCAGGGGCTCTCGGTCAGGCAACGCGAGCGGGTGGTGCGGATCACCGAGGACGAGTTCGCCGAGATCTTCCAGCTCGTCCCCGAGGCGCAGGCACTGGCAGTGAAAGCGCAGAAGGCCTTTCGCGTCGGCGCCGCGCTCCAGACGGTCGGCGCGGCGACCAACCTTGGCGGCGCCACGCTGCTCCTCGTCGGGACCCTCATGCTCTCGCCGATGTCGCTCGCGATCGCGGTGATCGGCGGTGGTGGCGCGATGCTGGTGGGGTGCGTGGCGATGGCCCTCGCTCAACCCTTCCTTCAAGAGGCGGCGAAGACCTTCTCGAGCGCGATCGCCGCCTACAACCGCGGGCTGCTGGATCTCCGTCCCGCCGGCACCGCGCCCGCCCTGCTCACGCCGTAGCCCACCAACACGAACGCCTCCTCCGAGTGAACGGAGAAGGCGCCGGTTCAGCGACCAGGGCTGGAGTCGATCAGCTGCGAACGGCGGGCTGATCGTAGCGGCCCATGAGGGCCTGGCGGACGTCGCGGTCGAAGCGCACGCGGCCGGTCGCGACTTCACGCAGCGAGAGCACGCAGGACTTGTTCTTCGAGGTCTCGACCAACGGGCGGGCGCCGGCCATCAGCTGACGGGCGCGCTTCGACGCCAGGAGGACGAGGGCGAAGCGGTTGTCGACGTGGGGAAGCGCATCTTCGACGGTGACGCGAGCCATTGCTGCTCCTTCAGAGAGAAAGTCGTGCGTCCTTAGGCGGGGCTGGCGGGGAAAGCAAGGCGGGAGCGCCTCTCCAAACGACGACGCCCAGGCACGAGCCCAGGCGTCGGTTCAGCGAATGCCTCCTTCAGGGGGTTCCAGCGTCGGCGACGTCACAGGTCCCGGCGGGCGGAGCCTCGGGGCCTGCAGCGCACTGCGCGGCGAGCGTGGCGCAGTCGGTCTGCCCGCTCGCGGTGCACGCGTCGGTCAGCTCCTGGCACCGGGCGGCGAGGGCGGCGGCGAACGCATCGTGAAGGCAGGTGCGCGCAGTGTCGCGGCAGGTTGCTTCGTCGGTGCCGGCGTCGAGGCAGGCTTGCGCGGCGGACCTGCAGGCCTGCACGGCGGCGTCGTCGACCGCGACTGGTCCGTGCGGGCGGCCTCCACCGTGTCCACCGCCGCGCCCACCGTGGCCCATGCCGCCGTGGCCCATCCCACCGTCGGCGCCAGGAGGCGGTCCAAAGAGGCCACCAAGGCCCTCGGGACGCCCACCACGGCCTCCACCACCTTCACCCGCTCCACCACCCATGCCCGGACAGCCTCCATCACCATGGCCACGCCCGTCTCCGTGGCGAGCGCGCTGCGGCACTCCCGCGGGCAAGCAGGCGTCGAGCGCGGTCTTGCAGTCGGCCTCGACGGCGCCCTCGGCGGCCTTGCAGGTCTTGAAGGTCTCGAAGCAGGCGTCGACGGCGGCGCGCGAGCTCTGCGCGTCACACTGGGCCGTCACCAACGACGAGGTCTCGGAGGCGACGTCGACCGTCGTCGTGCCCGTCCCGCAGGCGACGAAGGGAAGGGCGCCCGCGAGTCCAGCGAGGACCCAGAGACGACGAGGGAGGAATGACTTCGGGCTGTGTTGCATGGGAACTCACCTGTCCTTTGTGCCAGGCACCAGCGCCGGGCGGTTGCGAGAGGCGCGGCCCTCTCGAAGGACTGGTGATCAGCCCGCGGAAAAAGCGATCACTCCGAGTCGGCCAGCTTGATCACGGACGAGCGCGCAGCGGTGCGAACGAGACGCCGATCAAGAGCATCGGCCGCACGGTCCATGGACGCAGGTCGTCGGAGCCGGCCATGCCGCGAGGCGGCGGTGGCGCGCGCAGATCGCCGTCGACGGTGAGCGAGGCGAAGACGTGCACCGACTCTCCGACGGGCAGTCGGTACGAGAGCAGGCCGGTCACGATGGGCGCGACGGCGACGCGGTTCGCCATCGGGCGCAGCACCTCTCCCTCGCGCTGCAGCGGGGTGAAGGCGAAGCGATCGAAGCCACCACCGGCGCCTGCCTCGAGCCGGCCCCAGCGCCAGCGCAGCACCTCCAGCTGCACGAACAGCCGCGCCGAGAGGAGGCTCCCGCGAAGGGACAGCGTGTCTCCGCTCAGGTCGATGCCGGGCTGGAAGGTGACGGCCGCGAGGACGCCGGGCAGCTGCGAGCCGAGGGGAACGGTGAGGAGCGCGTGCACCGAGCCTCCGAAGTCCACCACCGACGCACCGCCGAGCAGCCGCGCGCCCAGGCCGACCCCGACGTCCAGCCCCACCGCACTCAGCTTCGGCGCTGGTGGTGGCGCAGGGGCCTCGACGACCGCTGGCACTTCCGGCTTGAAGGGCTGCCGCGGTGGATCGGTGTGGAGCAGTACGTCGATCGACGAGGCGATCAACGTCGCAGCGGTCTCCGACGCCACGTCGGTGGTGGAGGTGTCGGTGAGCGAACGGCGAATCGTCACCGCGCGGCTGGGGCTGTCGACGACGATTTCGCCCGTGGAGAAGTCGACGTCGACGACGGCCAGGGCGGGCGCTCCTCCGTCGGCGAGCGCGGTGTCGAGGTTGACGTCGAGCCGGCCCAACATCTCGCGCAGCGAGCTCTCCAGCGCGCTCGAGCTCGCGGGCTTCACCTCACGAAGGACGGCGACGGGCCGAATCTGGGCGAACGCGGTCGACGCGCAGCAGAAGAGCGCCACTGTGCAGAACGGAAAGCTGCCTCGGCGGCGCCTCTCGCTCACGGATCGTTCAAGGCCTCCAGCCGCTCTCTGGCACGTTTCGCGTGCACCGACGTGGGGAATTCGGTGAGGAGCAGCCGCCAGCTCTCGGACGCCCTGGTGGTCGCGCCGACGGCTTCGAAGGCGAGCGCGCGGTTGGCGAGGGCGTCTTCACGCAGCGAGGCGTTGCTCGAGGCGAGGGCGGCCTCGAGCTCGGGGAGCGCGTCCACCGGCCGGCCGAGATCGAGGAGCAGCCGGCCCAAGACGGAGGGGGTCACGCTCGCTTCGGCGGAGTCGGGGAAGCGGGTGGTGAGCTCGCGATAGCTGCGCTCGGCGTCGAGGAAGCGCCCCTCGGAGCGCGCCGTCGTCGCGGACTTGAAGAGCTCGGCGGCGGTCGGCTCGATCGGGGTCGGCGCGGGCGGCGGCGGCGGAGTGGGCCGATGAATGACGGGCTGCGGCTCGGGAACTCGAACGATGGGTGTTGGCTCCGGAGCCGGCTCCTCGATCGGCGCAGGAGGATCGGAGGGCTTGCTGACCCGCGACGGCGTTCGGGGCGCGGGCAGCACGGGCTCGGGCGGCACCACCGGCTGCACCTTCACGATGCCGAGGTACACCGCGAGCGGGCGGCCGAAGCTGATCGCGCCGAAGCTCGCCGCGCCCACCAACATCACCGCCGCGGCGATGAGGCCGGGAGAGAAGCGGCGCCGCGTTGGCGTCACCACCGACGCCGAGGGCATTCCCGCCAGCGCGCGCGTCACCAGCTCGTCGACCGCCATCGACGGCAAGGGGAGGGCGGCGAAGTCGGCGCGGGCCTTCAGCTCGAAGCGGCAGGCCGGGCAGGCCGCGAGGTGCGAGTCGAGCCGGGCCTGATCGGACTCGGAGAGCGCTCCGGCGGCGGCGAGATCGAGGAGCTCCTCTGGATGCAGATCGGGCGCGTTCATGACGGATCCAGGAGCTCGAGGAGAGTGGGGTTGGCTTCGATCTTGGACATGAGCGCCTCCCGGGCGAGGCGAATGCGGCTGCGAACGGTGTTGAGGGGAACGTTGGTGGCGGTGGCGACTTCGGCGAGCGACATGCCGAGCACGACGCGCAGGGCGAGGGTCTCGGCCTGGTTCTCGGGCAAGGTGGCGAGGAGCTCTCGAATCGCGCCGCGCCGTTTCTCGGCGAGCACGTGATCGACCGCCGATTGGGCGTTGCTGAAGAGCCCGTCGACTTCGACCTCGTCGTCGGTGCGCGACTCCCGCTTGCCCTGGCGACGGCGAGCGGCGAGCGCGTAGCGGGTGACGATCGAGTTGGCGAAGTGGGCCGGTGAGCACTCGCCTCGGAACGACGGCATCGCCTGCACGAGCGCGATCATCGACTGCTGGGCGACGTCGTCGACGTCGGGGTGCGAGGGCGAGAGCAGCGCCTGGGCAGCGCGGATCATGCCTGGGGCGAGCAGCTTGAGCAGCTTCGCCATCGCTTCGGTGTCCCCACGCGCGGCGGCTTGCGCCAGGGTGAGGGCGGTCGAGACCGGACTGGGAGCAGGAATCGCCATGGGGTCGACCTCTCGTCGTCGACACGCACGAGGATCGATCACTGCTTCGTCATACGCCAGAAAGCAGTCGCAAAATCGGGCAGTTAGGCGAGCCACTGGGCGAGCCAGCGGTGCGTCAGCTCCCACACTCGAGCCTGGTCCCCGGGCTGGTCCTTCAAATTCCGTGGAGGCTTGAGGGTCGTGCGCGAGAAGTAGACATCGCGCAGCCGATCAGCCGTCGCCTGGTCGATCACCTGGGTGATCTCGTGCGCCGATCGCTCGACCGAGATGCCGACGAACACGTTCGCGAGCTGGACGATGAGGCGCATCGGCTGGGGTTCGTTGGCGAGGATCTTCGTCTTCACCAAGCCCGGCATGAAGACGTTCATCGGCACCGCTTCGTGTGCGTTCCAGGCGCGGGCGTAGACCTGCATCGCCCACTGCCAGCGGCCGAGCGCCTTCATCGACGAGAAGCCCCGCGCCGAGGAGGGATCGTCGAAGTCGATCCGCTCGAGGTTGAGACCGACGACGGTGAGCACCTGCGCGCCAGGCGTCGAGCGCAACAGCCCGGCGAGCAGCTGGCAGAGGAGCGCGCGGCCCAGAAAGCCCACCGCGAAGTTCGACTCGAAGCCCTCGCTCGTTCGCACGTGGGTCTGGGTGATCGAGTTCGCGTTGAGGAGGAGGAGATCGAGCGAGCGATGATCGGCGCAGAAGGACCTCGCCAGGCGCTGCACGTCGCTCATCACCGAGAGATCGGCAGCGAGGGCCGACACCTTCGCGCCCGCGACGGCTTGCCTCAGCGCCTCGACGGTGGCGGCGCAGCGTGACTCCGTGCGGCCGGTGATCACCACCGCCCACCCACGCTGGAGCAGATCCTTGGCGGTCGCGCGGCCGATCCCGTCGGTCGCACCGGTGATGAGCGCAGTTTTCATGAGAGGCCTCTGGAAGCACTGAGAATCACGGTCTTTGTCGATTGATGCGTGCGCACGCACCTAAATTGACGAAGGACGTCCTCCGGGTCAAGGTGTTCCGCGTGTCGGAGTTCTTCGACGAGCTCGAGCGGGCTGCCTGGGGCGGGTTCATCGTCGCCCAGTCGCGGCTGTTTCAGCGCATCGAGGACGATCTCCGGAAGCGGTTTCGGCTCACCCACGCCGAGTTCGAAGTGTTGCTCCGCTTGAACTTCGCGGCGACGGGGCGGGCGCGAATTCAGGACCTCGCGGCCCGCAGCCTCCTCACTCGCAGCGGCACCAGCCGGGCGGTCGAGCGGCTCGAGCGGGCAGGGTTGGTGGAGCGCCATGACGCGCAGGAAGACGGGCGTGGTGCGTACGCTCGGCTCACCAAGCAGGGCCGAGCGCACTTCCTGGCGGCAGCGAAGGAGCACGTCGCCCTCGTCCGCCGCGAGTTCCTCACCCGCTTCAGCCGCGAAGAGCTCGGTCAGCTGGCGGAGTTCTGGCGCCGGCTCGACGATCGAGGCGCTTCGGAACCTCCGCTCGACCGCTGATCTCGCAAGAAGCCGGGCCGGGTCATTCCAATCGTTCAGGAATCGTGCACACAAGTGCACACCGCGGGGTCAAGCCGCGCGAGGAGCGTCTCCATGTCCCGATATTTCCGAAGCATTTCGATCGCGATGGTTCTGGCCCTGCCGGCTCTGGCTGCTGCGCCGACCGTCACCACCAACACCGCGAACAGCATCACCGCCAACTCCGCGCAGCTGAACGGCACCGCGAACGCCGGCGGAGAGGCGACGACGGGCTGGTTCCGCCACAGCACCACCAGCCCGGGGACGTGTGACGACACCTTCGGCACTCGGGTGCCCAACACGGGCGGCACCGCGATCGGCACTGGCACGACGAACGTGCCCTATTCGGTGACGACGACCGGCCTGCTGCCCGGCACCACCTACTACTTCTGCGCGATCGTCCAGAACGCGTCGGGCACGGCCTTCGGAGCGATCCTCTCCTTCACCACGCCCGCGCTCGCGCCGACGGTCTTCTCTCAAGCGGCGACGCTCGTCACCAGCAGCACGGCGCAGCTCAACGGCTCGGCCACCCCCAACGGGGCCTCGGCGACCGGCTACTTTCGCTACTCGACCTCGAGCCCGGGCAGCACCTGCTTCACCAGCTTCGGCACCCGCGTCCCGGCGAGCAGCGGCACCGCCCTGGGCGCCGGCAACGCCTCGGTGAACTACAACCAGTCGATCACCGGGCTCCTCCCGGGAACGACGTATTACTTCTGCGCCTTCGCCGACAACTCGCAGGGCACCGGCATCGGCGTTCCGCTCTCCCTCACCACGCTGGTGGCGGCGCCGATCACCACCACCTCGTCGGCGTTCAGCATCACCGCCACCACCGCGACGTTGAGCGGCACCATCAACCCACAGGGAGCCCCCACCACCGGCTGGTTCCGCATCTCCGCGAGCAACCCGGTCACCTGCAACGACGCCTTCGGCACCCGCGTTCCGCTCTCGAGTGGAACGAACATGGGCTCGGGCACCTCGGCGCTGAGCTATTCGCAAGGCGCGACCGGCCTCAGCCCCGGAACGACGTACTACTTCTGCGCGATCGGACAGAACTCCGAGGGCACCACCTTCGGCACGGTGCAGAACTTCACGACGCCAGCGCTCCCCGTCGTCGTCTCCGATCCCGAGACGCTGCTCACCAGCACGACGGCGACGCTCAACGGTACGGTGAACCCAGGAGGCAGCTCCACCACCGGCTATTTCCGCTACAGCGCGCTCAACCCTGGCGTGTGTGACGACGTCTTCGGGACTCGGGCGCCGACTTTCGGTGGAACGAGCGCCGGCGCGGGGACGACCAACGTCACCTTCTCCCAGAGCATCAGCGGCCTGCTGCCAGGCACCACGTATTACTTCTGCGCGATCGGCGCGAATGGAGTGGGCACGGGCTTCGGTGGAATTCGCTCCTTCACCACGCCGCCCGCGATCCCGTCGGTCAGCACCAGCTTGGCGACGCTGGTGACCGGGACCACGCTCACCTTCAACGGCAGCGCGGTTCCTCGAGGCGCGGTGGCCACCGGCTACTTCCGCTACTCGACGACGAGCCCCGGCACCTGCAACGACACCTTCGGCACCCGGATTCCCGCAGCCGGCGGAACCAACCTGGGCTCGGGGAACTCGTCGGTCGCCTTCTTCGAGAACGCGACGGGCCTCACCCGCGGCACCACGTATTACTTCTGCGCGATCGCGACCAACTCGGCGGGCACCGGCTTCGGCTCGGTGCTCTCGGTGACGACCCCGGCGGCGCCCAGCGTCACCACCAGCGCGGCCTCGGGCATCGGCGGCACGTCGGCCTCGCTCAACGGCGTGGTGAACCCGAACCTCGCCAACGCGACGGCGTACTTCCGCATCTCCGCGACGAACCCTGGCACCTGTGACGACGTCTTCGGCACTCGCGTTCCGACGACGGGCGGCACGAGCATCACCTTCAACCAGTCGTACTCGATCACCGCGAGCTCGCTCACCCCGGGCACGACGTATTACTTCTGCGCGATCGCGACGAACGCCGAGGGCACCGGCTTCGGCACCGTGCTGAGCTTCCTGACTCCGGCCGGCCCGACGATCGTCACCAACGCGGCCACCTCGCTCACCGCGACGAGCGTGATCCTCAACGGCACGGGAACGCCGAACAACTCGAGCACCACCGGCTACTTCCGGTACGACACCTCGAACCCGGTCAGCTGCACCGACACCTTCGGCTTCCGCGCGCCGTTCTCGGGCGGTACGGCGTTGGGCGCGGGCTCGGCGCCGGTCGCGTTCTCCACCTCGATCTCGCTCACCCCGGGCAGCACGTACTGGTTCTGCGCGATCGGTGTCAACGGCGTCGACTACGGCTTCGGAGCGGTGCAGAGCTTCACCGCGCCCGCGACGGCGCCGATCGTCTCCACCTCGTCGGCGACGCTGATCAGCGGCACGACCGCGACCCTCAACGGGAGCGCGACGCCTCGTGGCGCGGCCTCCACCGGCTACTTCCGCTACTCCTCGACCAGCCCCGGCACCTGCAACGACACCTTCGGCACTCGCGCGCCGGCGACGGGCGGAACGGCGCTCGGAAGTGGGAACAGCGCGATCGCCTACTCGGAGCCGCTCACCGGCCTCTTGCCAGGCACCACGTATTACTTCTGCGCGATCGCCAACAACTCGGCGGGCACCGGCCTGGGTTCGCTCTTCACCTTCAGCACGCCCAACGCGCCCACCGTCACCACCTCGGCGGTCTCCGGCATCACTGGCAGCACCGCGCTCTTCAACGGCTTCGCGAACCCGAACGGCGCCACCGCGACGGGCTACTTCCGCTACGGCGTCACCGATCCCGGCACCTGCAACGACAGCTACGGCACCCGCGCGCCGGCGACGAGCGGGACGAACCTGGGCAGCGGCACCTCGAACATCGCCTTCAACCAGTCGCTCACCGGCCTGACACCGGGCACCCTCTATTACGTCTGCGCGCTCGCCTCGAACTCGGTCGGCGTCGGCGTCGGAGCCCCGGTCACCTTCACCACGCCCGCCGTCCCGACGCTCACCACGATGCCGGCGACGAGCGTCTCCGCCAACGCCGCGACGCTCAACGCCAACGGCGTTCCCAACCTGTCTTCGACGACGGGCTGGTTCCGCTACTCGACGACGAACCCGGGAAGCTGTGACGACGTGTTCGGCACTCGCGCTCCGCTCTCGGGCGGCAGTTCGCTCGGCGCGGGCTCCTCGACAGTGGCCTACTCGGTGACGCCGATGGGGCTCCTGCCCGGGACGACGTACTTCTTCTGTGCGATCGCCCAGAACTCGGTGGGCACCTCCTACGGCGCGGTCCTCAGCTTCACCACGCCGGCCCTGGCGCCGCTGGTGACCTCCGCTTCGACGTCCTTCATCACCGACACCTCGGCCACCTTGAACGGGAGCGCGACGCCTCGCGGAGACGCGACGACGGCCTGGTTCCGCTACTCGACGACGAACCCGGGCGCCTGCAACGACGCGTTCGGCACTCGCCTCCCGGCCACGGGCGGCACGAGCGTCGGCAGTGGCAACGCGGCACAGAGCTTCACCCAGATGCTCACCGGGCTGACGCCGAGCACGACCTACTACTGGTGTGCGATCGCCCAGAACGGCGTGGGGACGACCTTCGGCACGGTGGTGAGCTTCGCCACGATCGCCCTGCCCACGGTGGCGACCCAGACCGCCACGCCCGTCACCTCGACGACGGCGACGCTCAACTCGGCGATCACCCCGAACGGCTCCACCACCTACGCGTGGTTCCGCTACTCGCCGACCAACCCGACGAGCTGCAACGACACCTTCGGAACGCGGGTGCCGGCGGCGGCGCCGGGCACCTTCATCGGCGCAGGCACGACGGCGCAAGCGCACGCGCAGTCGATCTCCGGCCTGCTGCCTGGCAACACCTACTACTTCTGCGCGATCGCCCAGAACTCGATCGGGACCCAGTTGGGCGCGCAGCTCAGCTTCACCACGCCGCCGCAGGTGCCGACCGTCACCACCAACGCGCCGACGGCGCTCACGGCGACGACCGGGACGTTCAACGGCAGCGCGAACCCGAACGGCTCGGCCACCACCGCCTGGTTCCGCTTTGCGACGGCGAACCCGGGCGTGTGCAACGACGCCTTCGGCACTCGGGTTCCCGCGACGGGCGGCACCGCGATTCCCTTCGGCAACTCGCCAGTGACGTTCTCGGAGAACGTGACCGGGCTCGCCGCCGGCACCACCTACTACGTCTGCGCGATCGCCCAGAACGCTGCCTCACCCACGCCCGCGTACGGCGCGATCCTCACCATCACCACGCCTGGGCTGCCGACCGCGACGACCGTCTCCGCCACCGCGCTCAGCAGCACCGGGGCGACGCTGAACGGCACGGGCAACCCGAACCGGGCCGACGCGACCGGCTACTTCCGCTACTCGACGACGAACCCGGGGACGTGTGACGACACCTTCGGCACCCGCGCGCCGACGACCGGAGGCTCGATGCTGAGCAACGGGACGAGCGCGGTGAGCTACTCGCAGACGGTCAGCGGGCTCACCAACGGCACGACGTACTTCTACTGCGCGATCGTCGAGAACGTGGTGGGCCGGAGCTTCGGCACGGTGCAGAGCTTCACCACCTTGAACTCGCCCACCATCGTGACTGGCGCGGCGACGGCGGTGACGGCCACCACCGCGACCCTCAACGCGACGGGCAACCCGAACAACGCGGCGACGAGCGGCTGGTTCCGCTACTCGACGACCAACCCGACGACCTGCAGCGACACCTTCGGCACGCGGGCGCCAGCGAGTGGCGGTACCTCCCTCGGCGCGGGGAACACGGTGGTGCCCTTCACCCAGAACGTCACGGGGTTGTTGGCCGGCACCACGTACTACGTGTGCGCGATCGGCTCGAACACCGCCGGCACCTCGTTCGGAACCGTGCAGACCTTCGTGACGCCCGGGCCGCCCACGGTGGTGACCGATCCAATCGGCACCTTCGGGAGCGCGACCGCGACCTTCTCGGGCACGGCGAACCCCAACCTCGGCGCGACGACGGGCTGGTTCCGCTACACGACGACCTTCACCTCCGCCTGCAACGACACCTTTGGCACCCGAGTGCCGACGACGGGCGGGACGAGCCTGGGTGCGGGGACGACGCCCGTGCCGTTCAGCGAGCTCGTCACCACCCTGACGCCCGCCACGACGTACTACGTGTGCGCGATCGCCCAGAACTCGGCGGGGACTCGGTTCGGCGTGGTGCAGACCTTCACGACGCAGGCGACGCCGGTGGTGACGACGAGCGCGGCGACGGTGATCACCGGAACGAGCGCGACGCTCAACGGCTCGGCCAACCCTCGCGGCTCGGCGGGCACCGGCTGGTTCCGCTACTCCTCGACGAGCCCGGGCACCTGCAACGACACCTTCGGCACGCGGGTCTCGATGTCGGGCACCACGCTGGGCAGCGGGAGCACCGCGGTCGTCTACTCGGAGCCGATCACCGGTCTCGCTCCCGGCACCACCTACTACTTCTGCGCGATCGCCTCGAACACCGTCGGCACGGCCTTCGGTCTGGTGTCGAGCTTCACGACCCCGAGCGCGCCGACGGTCACCACCTCGGCGGCGAGCAGCGTCTTGGGATCGACCGCGACGTTCAACGGGAGCGCCAACCCGAACCGCGCCACCACCACCGGGTACTTCCGCTACTCGACGACGAACCCCGGCACCTGTGACGACGTCTTCGGCACCCGGTTCCCGGCGACGGGCGGGACGGCGCTCGGCGCGGGCAGCACGGTGGTGGCCTTCTCCCAGGCGGTGACCGGCCTCGCCTCGTCGACGACCTACTACTACTGCGCGATCGCGCAGAACGCCGAGGGCACGGGCTTCGGCGCGGTGCAGTCGTTCACCACGCTCGCGGCGCCGGTCGTCACCACCTCGGCGGCGACGCTCGTCACGGCCTCGTCGGCGACCCTCAACGGCAACGCCAACCCCAGCGGCAGCTCGGCGACGGGCTACTTCCGCTTCTCCACGGTGAGCCCCGGCACCTGCAACGACACCTTCGGCACTCGGGCCCCGCTCTCGTCAGGCACGGCGCTCGGCGCTGGGACGACGGCGACGCCGTACTCGGCCGCGATCACCGGCCTCACCGCGGGCACCACCTACTACTTCTGCGCGATCGCCTCGAACGCGGTGGGCGTGGGCGTGGGCACGGTGATGAGCTTCAGCACGCCGGGCGCTCCGACGGTCGCGACCCTCGCGGCGACGGGCGTCTCGAGCAGCGTGGCGACGTTGAACGGCTCCGCCGATCCGCGCGGGAGCGACACCACCGGCTTCTTCCGCTTCAGCACCACCAACCCGGTCACCTGCAACAACACCTTCGGCGTGCGGGCGCCGGGCAGCGGCGGCACGGTGGTTCCGGCGGGTTCGCCCTCGACCCCGTTCTCGGCCGGTCTCTCGGGCCTCGCGCCGGCGACGACCTACTACTTCTGCGCCATCGGCCAGAACGCGGTGGGCATCACCTTCGGCGCGGTGATGAGCTTCACCACGCCGACCGGTCCGTCGGTCACCACGGGCAGCGCGACCCTCGTCACCAGCACTGGCGCGACGCTGAACGCCACCGTGAACCCGCTCGGTGATCCGACGACGGCCTGGTTCCGCTACTCGGCGACGAACCCCACGAGCTGCAACGACACCTTCGGTACGCGCGCGCCAGTCACCGCGATCACCGTCGGCAGCGGTACGGCCGCCTCGCCGATCAGCACCGTGATCACCGGCCTCACCGCGAGCACGACGTACTACTTCTGCGTGATCGCCCAGAACGGCAACGGCACCGGCTTCGGCAGCGTGCAGACGTTCTTCACGCCGGGTGCGCCGAGCGTCACCACCAATGCGGCGGCGAGCGTCACTGCGAACGGCGCCCTCGTCGGAGGCTCGGTCAACCCGAGCGCCGACACCACCACCGCCTGGGTGCGCTACTCGACGACGATGCCGGCGAGCTGCAACGACAGCTTCGGCACGCGCTTCCCGGCGACCGGCGGCTCGGCGCTGGGGAACGGCACGACCGCGCAGCTCTTCACCCAGACGTTGACCGGCCTGACGGGGGGCACGACGTACTACTTCTGCGCGATCGCCCAGAACTCGATCGGGACCTCCTTCGGCACCGTGTTGTCCTTCACCACCCTGGCGGCTCCGACGGTGACGACGCAGGCGGCGACGAGCGTGACCGCGACGCAGGCGACCCTGAACGCCGCCGGCACGCCGTTCGGTTCGACCACGACGGGGTACTTCCGCTACTCCACGACCAACCCGACGACGTGCAACGACACCTTCGGCACCCGCGCTCCGGCGACTGGCGGCACCAACCTGGGCAGCGGCGGCACCGCGACGCCCTTCACTCAGGCGCTGACGGGGCTGACTCCGGGCGCGACCTACTACTTCTGCGCGATCGTCCAGAACGCGGTGGGCACCGGCTTCGGAGCGGTGCTGAGCTTCGTCACCGGCGCGGCTCCTCCGTCGGCCACCACCCAGGCGGCGACGATGATCAGCGGCGTGGGAGCGACCTTGAACGGGACGGGCACGGCGAACGGCTCTGCCTCGACGGGCTTCTTCCGCTACGGCACCACCAACCCGGGGACCTGCACCGACACCTACGGCACGCGCGCGCCCGCCTCGAACGGGACCTCACTGGGCAGTGGCTCGACGGCGACGCCCTTCACCGAGGCCGTCACCGGGCTGACGCCGGGCACGACGTATTACTTCTGCGCTGCGGCGACGAGCCCCGCCGGTACGACCTTCGGCTCGGTGCTCTCCTTCACGACGCCGCGCACGCCGGCCGTCACCACCGGCACCGGCACGCCCACCACCGCGACCCAGGCGAACGTGAACGGGACGGCGACGGCGAACGGCGATCCCGCGGTGGCGTACTTCCGCTACGGCACCACCAACCCGGGCACCTGCACCGACACCTTCGGCACCCGCTTCCCGGCGACGGGGGGCACCGCGATTCCCGCGGCGGCGACGAACCAGGCCTTCACCCAGGCGCTCACCGGGCTCACCGGCGGCACCCGCTACTACTTCTGCGCGGCGGCGACGAACGTGGTGGGCACCAGCTTCGGCGCGGTGCAGTCCTTCACCACGCCTGGAGTGCCCGTCGTCGTCACCTCCTCGGCCTCGGCCACCAACACCCCGATGACGCGGCTCAATGGCTCGGTGAACCCGACCGGCGCGCCGACGGTGGCCTGGTTCCGGATCTCCACCACCAACCCTGGCACCTGCAACGACACCTTCGGGCGTCGGGTGCCGGCGGCGGGCGGAACGCAGGTGCAGGCGACGGCCCCAGACACCTCGTACTCCGAGATCGTCACCGGCCTCGAGCCGGGCGCGACCCAGTACTTCTGCGCGATCGCCCAGAACCCGCTCGGCATCAGCGTCGGTCAGGTGCAGCAGTTCAACGCCTACGCACCGCCGCCGATCGTCGTCACCAACGCGATCACCGATCTCGCCGGCACGAGCCTCACCTTGAATGGCGCGGCGAACCCGAACGGCACTGCGGCGATCGGGTGGTTCCGCTACTCCGACACCAAGCCGACGGCCTGTGACGATCAGTTCGGGACTCGGGTGCCGGCGATGGATGGCACGAACCTCGGCGCGGGCATGGCGAGCCAGCCGTTCAGCCTCGCGGTCAGCGGGCTCAAGGCGGCGACGAAGTACTTCTACTGCGCGGTGGCCTCGAACCTCGGCGGAGCAGCGTTCGGTTCGATCCAGGAGTTCACCACCGAGCAAGTGCCGCCCACGGCGAAGACGCTCAGCATCGAGGTGCAGCCCGACGGGCTGGTGGTGTTCAGGGGCTCGGTGAACACGAACGGGACGATCTCCACCGCGTCCTTCCGGTACGGCAACTCCGACCCGGGGACCTGCAGCTTCGGCTTTGGCACCCGGCTTCCGAACCTGGCCGTCGAGATCCCCGCGGGCTTCACCGACGTGCCCTTCGAGCAGACCGCGAACGACATCAAGCCGGGCACCTACTTCGGGTGTCTGTTGGCCCAGAACTTCGCGGGCGACGGGCGCGGCGAGATCGTCTCGTTCACGGTGCCGGGCGAGACGCAGGCGATGGGCTGCAACTGCTCGACTGGGTTCGACGGCAGCAGCGCACTCGCGATTGCGATCGTGGCGCTTGGGTGGCTCGCGGGTCGGCGGCGCACGGCGCTGCGCTGAGCTCTCGAGTTCGTCCCTTCGTCTGCGAAGGGGCCGGTGTCTTCGTCGAGGGCGCTTCGGTGGCGAGGCCGGAGATCGCTCCGTCTCGGGCGTGGCGACGACGAACGATCTCCACGGTTCGGGTACGCGAGAGACGCGTCACACCACGACGGCCTTCTCGAGCTGGTTTTCCGTCTCAGTCGGCGCCGGGCCTGAATTTCCGTCTCAGTCGGCGCCGGGCCTGGTCACGACGGCTCGGTGAGCCGGAACGTCACCTTCTCGTTCCCGAACTGAACGACGTCGCCATCGTTCACCTGGTGCTTCATCACCCGCTGGCCGTTGAAGAAGGTGCCGTTGGAGGAGTTGAGATCGGTCACCAGCACGCCCTCTTCGTCGACGATCACCGCGGCGTGCTCCCGCGAGACGCGTGGGGAGGGGATGACGATCTCGCAGCGGGGGTCCCGACCGACGGTGAAGCGAACGCCGACGAGCTCGATGACCTGTTGACCCTCACGCTGGACCCAGATCTTCCGTCCCGACGGCTTGACGATCGCGGTGCGCTCGGCCGGCTCGGAGGGCGCCTCGTCATTGGGCTCCGGGTGGGAGCCCAGCTCGGAGGTTCGTTCGTCCATCGGGGTCGCTTCGGTGCGCGGAGGCGCTTCGTCTCGCTCGTCGTCTTCTCCCGTCGAGCGCGCCTGGTCGTCCTCACCACCGCCCTCGTCGGCGCCGTCGTCACCGTCCTCGTCGTCGCCCTCATCGTCGCCGTCCTCGTCATCCCCGCCGTCGTCTTCGTCAGGCGAGAAGAAGGGTGACTCGATCTCGGGTCGAGCGGCCCACCCGAACACCTCACTCACCGCCGTCGCCTCGGCGACACCGATCTCCGCGGCGTTGGCTGGGTCGATCTGCGCGGGCGTGGTGTCGATGAAGGCGAGCTCGGAGACGATCTTCGCGTCGAGCTTGTCCGGATCGGGAACGTGCTCGTCGAACGAGCCGTCCTCGGCCTTGATGGTGAAGAGCTGGCGCCGGAGCGCGTGGCCACGCCCGGCGAGCGTGGGAGAGCGCGGCTTGCTGGTCGCGGAAGGGAGCGCGACGGCGTCGAGCCCCGCGAGCCAGCACAGCCAGGTGAGCCGGGCCCACTCGTTGCGCGCGAAGCGCAGGAGCTGGGGAATGCTGCGGGTCTGCCAGTCCTCGAGGCCCAGCTCTTCGGACTCGTCGAGCGTCACCTTCCCGCGAGAGAGGAGCGTGTCGACCGAGGGCGGCAGCCAGGCCGCGTTGGGCGCGACCTTCACGAGGTGCTCACGGATGCCGCGGAAGCGCAGCGCGGACTTCTGAATCGCGTTGCGGAAGTCGGCCAGCTTGCGCACCGGCGGCTTGGCTTCGCGGTCGAACGAGACGCTCGAGATCGGGTCGGCCTGCGGCCAGAACTCCCACCTCGGGAAGAGGCCGAGCAGGTAGGTCGTGAGGAACGTCGCCTGTTCCTCCGACTGTTCGCGCAGCTCGTCGGCGCAGACCCGCGAGGCGTCCGGGTTGCCGAGGCTCATCTCGATCAGCGCCTGGGTGTACGCGTAGTACGCCTTGTCCTCGGGGTTGATGGCCTTGGCAGCGCGAATGAGATCGCCGGCGGCCTTCGAGCTCGCGTACTGATCCTGATCGATCGCGAGCTCACGGAAGATCGCTGCCGGGAAGGCGCCCTGGAGCAGCTCCTCGACGAGGTACGACGCCTTGCGCGGTGGCGGAGCGCCGAAGCGGTTCATGTTCGACAGCACGAAGGAGGCCTTCTGGGCGCGCTCCCTCGCCGCGCGCGACGTCCGCACCAGGGTGTGATCGGCGAGCCAGCTCACCAGGCTCTGCACCGGCTCTCCGGCACCGACCGCGCGCACCATCGCGAGCGTCGCCTCCCCGAGGTGGTGTTCCTTCGCGAGCTGATCGCGCAGCTGCTTCCACGCCTTGGGATCGCGCACCTCGTCGACGAGCACCGACTCCACCCGGCCGTCTTCGACCGCGCCTCCCAGCTCGAGCGTTCGCAGCACCGCGCCCGCCTTGTCGAGCAGCTGAACCGCCCCCTGGAAGTCGCGGCCCTTCACCGTGCCCTTGACCTTCTTGACCGCCTTGTCGGCGAGGATGTGCGGCGGCACTGGCCACTCGACGGCGCCGTTCTCGGGGAGCCGTTCGAGGCCGTCGTCGAGCTCTTCGTCTTCGCTCGGCTCGGGAACCTCGGGCTCGTCGGCTGCCGGCGGCACGTGAGCAGGAGCCGCGTCTGCGGTGACGGCCCGACCGCGTGGCGTCGTCGCTTCGAAAGCGAGCGCTGGCGTGGGCGGGACGGGGCTGGCGGCGGTGGGAGCGAAGTCCTCCGGACCTGGCGGCGGACCGGCGTCGTGCTCGGTGGGCGGGTCCTTCTTGATCGCCGGCGTGGTGCCGGTGGCCATTCGCGCAGAGGTGGGCTCCGCGGCGGCAGGCGCTTGCGGTTCGGGAGCGTTCTCCTGGCTTCTGCGAACGGCGCTCGGTGGCGAGGCGAGCGGCTGGGCGACGGGGGGCACCGCCGTGGCAGCGGGACCAGGCGCCGCGGGTTGGGTGTGCGGCGCGACCGAGCCGGGTGTCACGTAGCCGTTGAAGCGCGCGAAGGTGAAGAGGGCCTGGTTCACCAAGGAGTCGCGATCGACGCTCATCTCGCGGCTCATCAGCTCCAGCGCCTCCCACAGCGCGTCGGAGATCTCCACCGTTCGTCTGGTCCGGGTCATGGGTGAACGGAATGAACGCACGGGCCGCTTGAAAGTAAAGCCATCAGTCACGTATTCGCTTCACGTGCCGGACAAGGTCGACCTCGCCAGCTTGACGATCCCCGAGCTCACCCGCTTCGTCGAAGGGTTGGGCGAGAAGAGCTTTCGCGCAAAGCAGCTGTTCAAGTGGATTCACCAGCGCGGCGCGACCTCGTTCGCGGAGATGACCGATCTCTCCAAGGCGCTGCGGGCGCAGCTCGAGGAGAAGGCCGAGCTCAAGGGCGTGACCAAGGATCTCGAGCAGCGCTCGATCGACGGCACCATCAAGTACCGCTGGAAGACGCAGGACGGGCGGCTGATCGAGTCGGTCTACATGCCCTCGCCGGAGCGGAAGACGTTGTGCGTGTCGACGCAGGTCGGCTGCGCGATGGGCTGCCGCTTCTGCGCGACCGCCACCTTGGGCCTGGTGCGGCACCTCTCGCCCTCGGAGATCGTCGCCCAGGTGCACGCGGTCAACCGGGAGGTCCGCAAGAACGAAGGCCTCGAGTCGCTCCGGCCGCTCACCAACCTCGTCTTCATGGGCATGGGCGAGCCGCTGCACAACTTCGAGAACGTGAAGGCGGCGCTCGAGCTGCTCCAGAGCGAGGAAGGCCCGAACTTCTCCTCGCGGCACATCACGGTGTCGACGGTCGGGCTGGTGCCGATGATCGAGCGCTTCGCGCAGGAGACCGAGGTGAAGCTCGCGATCTCCCTCAACGCCTCGAGCGACGAGACGCGCGATCGGATCATGCCCGTCAACAAGCGATGGAAGATCGCCGAGCTGATGGAGGCGGTGAAGCGCTTCCCGGTGAAGCAAGGCCGGCGGGTCACCTTCGAGTACGTGCTGATGTCGGGGGTGAACGACACCGACGAAGACGCCCAGCGGCTCGCGACGCTGCTCGAGGGCGTGCCGGCGAAGGTGAACCTGATTCAGTACAACGAGAACCCGGGCCTGGGGTTCAACACCACCGCCGACAACCGGGCCGAGCGCTTCCGGGCGCTGCTCGAGAAGGCGAACGTGGCGGCGTTCATTCGTGCGAACCGCGGCCGGGACATTGCCGCGGCGTGCGGGCAGTTGGCCAACGTCGACACGCGCGCTGAAGGTCGTTGAAGAGAGGAACGTTCGAGCATGCGCCGGTCCTTGCTGGTTCTCGCGATCGTTCAGGCCTGCCGGTGTGGTCCGGAGACGCCTGTGGTGGTGCTCCAGGTCGACCCGAAGACGGTGGACTTCGGTGACGTCGCTCCGGGGACGATCGTGACGCGCGACTTCAGCCTTCGATCGCCGAACCAGGCCGTGACCGTGGCGGTCGCGATCGACTCGAGCTTTGGCGCGGCGTCGGGGTTTTCTCCCACGCAGGTTGGGCCGATCGTGCTCGAGAAGGATCGGCTCGCGATCGTGACCTGGCGATTCGCGCCGCCGGTGGGGACTCCGGCTGGAACGCGCTCGGCGCGGTTGGTGCTCACCGCGGAGGAGACGGGCGCTGAGGTGTTTCTCGTCGCGCGGGTGACGGGTGGAGCGTCGGGTGGCGGCTCGGCTGGAGGGGCGTCGGGCGGAAGGGCGGGTGGATCGGCCGGAGGATCCGCGGGTGGATCGCCCGGTGGCGGAGCGACGGGCGGTGGCGCCTCGGCAGGAGGTTCCAGTGGTGGGCTGACGGGCGGTGGCGTCGCTGGTGGATTGTCCGGTGGTTCGGCGGGCGGTTTCGCTGGCGGCTCGGCCGCCGGTGGCGTCGCTGGCGGGCTCACGGGCGGCGGAGCGTCCGCTGGTGGAGCGTCTGGCGGGCTCACAGGCGGCGGAGCCTCCGCTGGTGGATCGTCGGGCGGAACGTCTGGCGGCGGAACGTCGGGCGGCGCGGGAGGAGGCAGCTCGACCTGCACGACCTCCTGCACCAGCTGGACCCAATGCACGACGCCCGGCACCGGCTGCGACACCGCGCGCGGCTGCTGCGTGCCCTGCGGCGGGCTCAACCAACCCTGCTGCGTCGACTTCTCCGCGGGACAATTCAGCTGCGGCACCGGAATGGTCTGCGGGCGATCGACCGGCAGCGGCGGCACGGTCGGCTACTACTGCTGCACGAACGCGGGAGACGGCTGCTGTCAGCAAGGCGGCTGCTCGGGCAGCACCTGTTGCAAGTGCCCGCGCAACGGCCTCAACTTCTGCGTTCAACCCAGCTTCGGTTGCGGAGGCTGTTGATGTCCTTCTTGCTCGCTGCACTCCTCTCGGCGCCCACCATGATCGAGACGCCTCCCTACGAGAAAGAGATCACCGAGCAGTTTCGATCGGTGACCAAGCCCGCCTCGAAGGGGCCTCCGCCAGGAGAGGTGTGGTCGGCGCGGGTGACGCCTCCGTTTCCGGTCGCCTGGCCTCCGTTGGTGGGCATCGTCGTGCGCCGCTACGTCTATGCGGCCGGCTTCGATCCCAGCCTCCACGATGGGGAGCGGGTCGGCGGTATCTGGGCGACGATCGATCTCGAGCGCGACGAGTGGAAGGTGAAGAAGATCGCCACCTCGTTCGAGCGCATCGGCACCCAAGGCGTGAAGCCGATCACGAAGGAGCAGGCCGAGCTGGTGCGATCGACCGAGCGCTCGGCGCCGCTGCTTCAGAACGGCTCCATCGAGGCGCTCCGCGACGCGTACTGTGCGTGGCTGTCGTACAACGGGGTGATCGCCGGACAGCTCCGCCCCAAGCACGAGGCGTTTTTCAAAGCGCTCGCCTGCAAGTAGTTCCGGCGCGGTTTCGGGCACTTCCACCGAGCGCAACTTCTCCGGGGAGCCCGGGTTGAATCCGTACAACCCGCGAGGAGCTCCCTCGCCAACCTGGAGAACGAAGATGAAGACGCTGATCGTTGCGATGGTGATGCTCTCGAGCTCGTTGGTGCTGGCGGCGCCTCCGGGTGCGCGTTCGATGAACCAGCAGGCGCGCATCAACCAGGGCGTGCGATCGGGCGAGCTCAACGGGCGTGAGGCGGCGCGGCTCCAGGCGCAGCACAATCGCATCGAGCGGCAGATCGTTCGTGATCGCAACGACGGTGGAGGCATGACTCCAGCGGAGCGCGCGCGCATCGAGGCCGAGCAGAACCGCCTCAGCCGTCACATCGCGGTGCAGAAGCACGACGGCCAGTCGCGGTGAGGACTCAGCGAGCCGGCTGCGCGGGAGGTTGCCCTCGCGCGCCGAGCATCTTGAGGAAGGCCTGGAAGTACACTCCGGCGCTCCACACCGAGAACGCCGTCGAGAGGTAGACGAGGAACTTCCCGACCAGGTTGAAGTTCACCGGATACCAGGCGAACCCGAAGAACATCGGGTGCGTGTAGTGGACGCAGAGGGAGATGATGCCGACGAGCTGCAAGGCCGTCTTCCATTTCCCTTCCTGCCCGGCGGCGATCACCATGCCTTCGCTCGCCGCGATCTGCCGCAGCCCGGTGACGACGAACTCCCGAGAGAGCAGCACGATCACGATCCACGCGTGGATTCGGCCGAGGCGCACCATCATCACCAGCGCCGCG
>JBPOIJ010000082.1:0-9462 GCA_052034585.1 Myxococcota bacterium | reverse complement strand
GAACCGCCTGCCGTCGAACCGCCTGCCGTCGAACCGCCTGCCGTCGCGCCTCCCGCCGTCGAGCCACCAGCCGTCGCGCCTCCAGCGTCGCCGCCAGCCGTCGAACCACCAGCCGTCGAGCCTCCAGCGTCGCCGCCTGCGGTCGATCCGCCTGCGTCGCCACCTCCGCTCGATCCGCCCGCAGTTGCGCCACCTGACGTCCCGCCTGCAGCGGAACCGCCAGCGACTGAGCCGCCCGCCGATCCGCCGCCGGCCGAACCTCCAGCGACCGACCCACCGCCCGTGCTCACCGCGCCTCCGCCTGCCATCCCACCTCCGGAGCCGTCACTTCCGCCGGGGCCTCCACAGGCAGCGAGAGTGAGGAACACCACGACCACGCGACCGCGAAAGAGCAGGGGCATGGAGTGCAATTCCGGCTGCCCCGAATTTTGATCACTCGGTCGAATTCTCGAGGCACTGCGCGCACTTCGATCGCGCGATCACACTCGATCGCGCCTGACGTCGGACGCTCAGCGCCGAGTTTTCTTGGTGGCGGGCTCGGTCACCCGAGGCAGCGGCTGGCTCGGCGGAGGAGGGGGAAGTGCGTCCTCATCCTCCTTCAGCTTCGCGGGCGAGGCGGGCGGCTCATCGGTTCGCGGAGGGTTCGAACCGCTGGCGAGGAGGGCGCCGACGCCGATGGCCACAAGCACCGCGGCGACCCACCAGACCCAACGTGGCACGACCGGCTTCAAGAACGCGGCGGCCTCGGGAGGAATCGTCGGCTCACGTTCCCTGATCGCGCTCGGCGTCGACTCCATCGCGCTGGCCTTCGAGATGGGCTGGTGCGCCCTCGGCTCGGGTTCGAAGGCGGGCTTCGGCGGGAGCGTGGGCTCCGGTTGGGCGACCGGCTGCGGCGTGGCGGCAGGGGTCGCCATGGCCGCTGGTGCGATTGCGTCGATCAACGTCGCGGCCTGCCAGGCATGGATCGCCGGCTGCTGCGTCTCGAGGATCGTCCTCGCTTCGGCGGGAGGCTGGGGACGCATGAACGTCTTCTGCGTGCCATCGTCGAGGACGCCGCGGAGCGCCTGCTTGAACGCTGCGGCGGTCTGCCAGCGATCCTCCTTCGCCTTGCTCAACCCCTTCGCGACGACGTCCGCCAACGCCTTGGGAACGGCGGGCACGATCACAGTCAGCGGGGTGGGGATCTCGGAGCGCACCTTCATCACCGCTTCGGCGTAGCTGCCCGACACGAGCGGCTTCCTCCCCGAGAGGAGCTCGTAGAGCATCACCGCCACCGAATAGAGATCGGCGCGCTCGTCGACCGAGCGGGCGTCGAAGAACTGCTCGGGCGCCATGTACGAAGGAGTGCCCATCGCGACGCCCGTCATGGTGAGGGCGCGCACGTCGTCGGCGTGGATCTTCGAGATCCCGAAGTCGAGCAGCTTCACGAAGTCGCGCCCGCCCCGCTGGAGCACGAAGACGTTCGCCGGCTTCATGTCGCGGTGGATGATGCCCGCGCGGTGGGTCGCCTCGAGCCCGTCGAGCACCTGGTTCGTCAGCTCCAGCGCGCGAGAGACGGCGAGGGGGCCTTGTTTGACGAGCGCGTCGAGTGGGGTGCCTTCGAGGAACTCGAGGGCGAGGAAGGTGAGCTCGTCGGCACGCCCGGCGTCGATCACCTGCACGATGTGCTCGCTGCCGACGGTCGCGGCGGCGCGGGCCTCTCGGAGGAACCGCTCGACGATCGTCTCGTCGCCGCTCGCCTCGAGCCGCTTCTTGAGCACCTTGAGGGCGACGGGCGCGCCAGTGTGCACGTGGCGAGCGCGGTAGACGGCGCTGAAGCTCCCGGTGCCGAGCAAGCTCTCGACGTGGTAGCGATCGAGCTGGTGCCCCAGCAGCCCGGGGCTCGCCATCGCCTCCATCGTGCGTGAGCAGAGGGTCGCGTCCGCTGCGTGGCGGCCTCCACAGTGATGGCAGGTGCCCCTGTCCGTCTCGCTCACCGCGCCGCCATAACACAGCCCCCGCGCACTTCCGTCGATCCCACCGAGCGGGCCACGTGCGATAAGCCCGCTCCATGCGTCGCGTCCTCGTCCTCCTCTCGAGTCTCTCTTGCGTCAGCCAACCCGCTCCCAAGGTGGAGGCGCCGATCGCGAAGGTGGCGCCGCCGAGCTTCAGCGTCGATTCGTCCAAGCCGATGCCGCCTGGTCTGGACGAAGCGGTGCTCGATGCGACCGCGAACCCGTGCGAGGACTTCTACCAGTACGCCTGCGGCGGCTGGATGGCGAAGACCGAGATCCCCGCCGACCGGCCGCTCTATTCCCGAGGCTTCGTCGCGATCCAGGAGCGCAACGAGCAGCTGCTCAAGACCATCCTCGAGGAGGCCGCGGCTCAGAAGCTCCCCACCGGCACGCCCTTCGCTGCGCAGCTCGGTGACTACTACGCCACCTGCACCGACGAGGCCGGCCTCGAGCGCGCGCTGCCCGAGGTGAAGAAGCTGATGGATCAGGTCGCCAAGGTGAAGGACGCCAAGTCGCTCGCGCAGAGCGTGGGAACGCTCCATGCGGTCGGCTTCGACGCCTTCTTCGACGTCAGCGCCATTCAGGATCTCAAGAACTCGACCGAAGTGGTCGCGAGCTTCGATCAAGGTGGGCTCGGGCTCCCCGATCGCGACTACTACTTCGACGACGACAAGAAGACGGTGCGCGACGACTACAAGCTGCACGTCGAGGCGATGTTCGGGCTGTTGGGGCTCGAGGCCCGCCAGTGCCAGCGGCTCGCCGACATGGTCTTCTCGGTCGAGACCCGCCTCGCCAAGGTGTCGCAGACCCGCACCGAGCGGCGCGATCCCCAGAAGCTGTACAACCGGCTCGATCGGACCGGCCTCGAGGCGCAGGCGAAGGACTTCCCCTGGAGTGTGTACCTCACCGCGCTCGGCGCGAAGGATCTCTCCGCCATCAACGTGAACTCGGTGCCGTACTTCGTCGAGGTGGCGGCGATCGCGAAGGACACCTCGCCCGAGCTGCTCAACGCGTACCTGAGCTGGGTGGTGCTGCGCTCGGCGATCCCCGCGCTCCCGAAGGCGTTCCAAGACGAGAGCTTTCGCTACACCTCGAAGGCGCTCACCGGCGCCAAGGCCGATCGGGCGCGCTGGAAGAAGTGCGTGGGGTGGACCGATGGTGATCTCGGCGAGGCGCTCGGCCGCGAGTTCGTGCGGCGCTCCTTCGGCGAGGACGGCAAGGCGCGAACGAGCGCGATGATCGAAGGGCTCCAACGCTCGTTCGAGAAGAACCTCGAGTCGCTGGCGTGGTTCGACGCGCCCACCCGTGAGGCCGCGCTCGGGAAGGTGCGCCGCATGGTGGGGAACAACAAGATCGGTTACCCGGCGGTCTGGCGCGACTACTCGACGCTCTCGACCTCGCGCACGAGCTTCTTCTCCAACTCCCTCGCTGCGAACCGCTTCGAGATCCGCCGGCAGCTCGGGAAGGTGGGCAAGCCCGTCGATCGCAACGAGTGGCTCATGCCGCCCTCGATCGTCAACGCGTACTACGAGCCGCAGAAGAACGAGATCGTCTTCCCGGCGGGCATTCTCCAGCCGCCGTTCTTCAACCGCGCCGCGAGCGACGCGGTGAACTTCGGCTCGATGGGCATGGTGGTGGGCCACGAGTTGACGCACGGCTTCGACGACGAGGGCCGCAGGTTCGACGTCGACGGCAACCTGAAGGACTGGTGGTCGCCGGCAGTGGGGAAGAACTTCGTCGAGCGGGCCTCGTGCGTGGAGCGCCAGTACGACGGCTACCTGGCGGTGGGCGACACGAAGGTGAAGGGCGCGCTCACCCTCGGAGAGAACATCGCCGATCTCGGAGGCCTCAAGCTCGCCCACGGCGCGATGGAGCGCTGGTACGCCGACAAGCCCGGCGCCGACGAGCAGTACCGCTACTCGCGCAGCCAGCAGTTCTTCCTCGGCTTCGCGCAGTCGTGGTGCACGAAGGTGCGTGACGAGACCGCGAAGGTCCGGGCCGCCACCGATCCGCACGCGCCGCCGGTGTGGCGAGTCCGTGGGCCGCTGGGCAACTTGGACGCCTTTCAAGCCGCGTTCAGCTGTCCGGCCACCGCGAAGATGCTCCGCCAGGGCGCTGATCGCTGCGTCGTCTGGTGAGCCGAAGATATTGAAATAACTGTTAAAGCAGGCCTCGCCTTGCATTTGGTCGGTCGACCATGCAACGGTTGGCCATATGGCCAAACAGACCCGAATTCCAGTCACTCCTCCTGTTCCACCCCTGTCCGCCGAGGACGCCGACGAGCGGGTGCTGCTCGCTGCGGGGAAGCTCTTTCGTGAGAAGGGCTTCGCGGCGACGACGGTGCGAGAGATCGCCTCGGCGGCGAACATGCTCCCGGGCAGCTTGCACTACCGCTACTCGAGCAAAGACGACGTGCTGATCGCGCTGATGAACCGGGCGGTGCGGCGCGCGATGTTCGTCGTGCGGCAGGCGATCGAGACGACGACTGATCCAATCGATCGGCTCCGGCTCGCGCTGCGGGCGCACCTCGAGCTGCTGTGCAACGGAGACGACTCCCTCTACGTGTTGTTGTTCGACTGGCGCTCGCTCCCAGCGGGCGCGCGAGAGGGCGTCGAGCACGAGCGGGAGAAGTACGAGCGCTTCTGGGACAGTCTGCTCTTCGACGCTCACGCGACCGGCCGGGCGCGCCCGATCCTCGACATCGAGCTGGTGCGCCACTTCGGCTTCGGGGCCATCAACTGGGTCGCCACCTGGTACCGGCCCGGAGGAGACCGAACCCCCGCCCAGATCGCCGACACCTTCTTCGCCTTCTTCGCCTTCGGCCTGCTCCACGAGACCGCCCGCGATCGGAAGGACCTCGACGTCGTCTTCGCCTCACTCATGGCCGCTGGCCTTCGCTCCGAGGAATGACCCATGGCCATCATCGACACCTTCTCCACCGTGATGGACACCCTGCCGCTGGTGAGAGACGCGACCGCCTCGGGGAACCTGCAGGTGCTCCGCTCGCTGCTCGGCCCGGCCTATCGAGGCCTCGTGCAGAAGCGCGGCAAGCACGAGCCGCACTCGAGCCTCACCGTCGGCTACTCGGTCGACTTCGACTGGACCTACCTGCGTGACAAGCCCGAGCTCACCCGGCTGTACGAAGCGGCCAAGAGCTCGCAGTGGAACGGCACCACCGATCTCGACTGGTCGCAGAGCGTCGACCCGCACTCCGACGAGAAGGCGCTGCTGCCGTGGGACTTTCTCCCGATCGCCAACCTCGCGTCCTTCAAGCAGGCGAGCGTCAAGGAGCGGGCGGAGCAGCGGCGCGGCATCACCGCGTGGCTGTTGTCCCAGTCACTCCACGGCGAGCAGGGCGCGCTCTACGCCGCCTGTCAGGTGACCGAGGCCGTGCCCTGGCTCGACGCCAAGCTCTACGGCTCGACCCAGGTCGTCGACGAGGGCCGCCACGTCGAGGTCTTCCACGCCTACCTCACCAAGAAGCTCGAGAAGAAATACGAGGTGAACGACAACCTCTACGTCGTGATCGACGCCCTGATGAGCGACGTGCGCTGGGACATGAAGTTCCTCGGGATGCAGATCATGATCGAGGGCCTCGCGCTCGGCACGTTCGGCATGATCCAGCAGATGACGCGCGAGCCGCTGCTCAAGAAGCTGCTCACCTACGTCATCACCGACGAGGCGCGCCACGTGCACTACGGCGTGCTCGCGCTGAAGGACTACCTGGCGCAGCTCACCGAGAAGGAACGCCGGGAGCGCGAAGACTGGGCCTTCGAGGTCTCGCTCTTCCTTCGCAACCGCTTCTTCGCGCACGAGTTCTTCGACGAGTACTACGCGCACGCGATGAGCCGGGCCCAGTGGGAGCGCTTGGTGCTCGAGAGCGAGATGATGTCGAAGTTCCGCCGCACGATGTTCAAGCGGGTGATCCCCAACTTGAAGCGCATCGGGCTCTTGAGCGATCGGATCAAGCCGAAGTACGCCGAGCTCGGCCTCCTCGGCTTCGAGTCGGGCAAGGCCGCGCCCGAGCTGACCGCGACGGATCTGCTCGACGATCGCGACTGACCGTCAGCTCTTCGGCGCCGCGCGCACGTAGCGAACGTGCGTCGCCCTGGGACCGGCGAGGGTTCGCGCGATGGTGAAGCCGGGCGGAGGGGTGCCCAGGTTCTCGAAGAGCCGCCGCCCGCTCCCGAAGAACACTGGGGCGATCGAGAGCTCGAGCTCGTCGACCACGCCCATTCGCAGGTACTGCTGGATCACGTCCGCGCCGCCGCTGATCCGCACGTCCTTCGTGCCTGCGGCCTGTCGCGCGAGGGCGAGCGCCTTCTCCGGCCCCTCGTTGAAGAAGTGAAACGTCGTGCCTCCCGGGCGAACCCAGGGCGCGCGCTTCTCGTGGGTGAGCACGAAGACCGGGGTGTGAAAGGGCGCCTCGTCGGGCCAGCTCACCTCGCCGGTCTCGAACATGCGCTTGCCCATGATGTTGGCGCCGATGCGCTCGCTCGTCTCCTTCATGAAGTCGTTGACGGGCCCCGTCTCTCCGCCTGGCCCGAGCTTCAGGTGTTGCCGAAACCACTCGAGGGGAAGGATCCACCCCATCAGCGCGCCCCACTTGGCGCCCCACTGATCGATGCTCGGGTCCTTCCAGTTCTGGAGCGTCATTCCGCTCGGCGAAGTGAAGCCATCGAGGCTGAGCGCCACGTTCACGAAGACCTTGCTCATGGGGCGGGGGTGTTTCGAGTCGAGCCTCGAAAGTCAAGGCGTTGGCGTTCGTGGGAAATCGGCGCGAGGGTCGGGCGTTCTCGACTGGGCGGCACTTCGAAGGAGACGGCGATGGGACTGTTGGCGACGATCATCTTGGGCGGAATCGCAGGCTGGATCGCGAGCATCATCGCGGGCACCAACGCACGCATGGGCGCGATCGCGAACGTGATCGTCGGCGTGCTGGGGGCCGTCGTCGGCGGAATGATCTTCAACTTCGCCGGAGGTCGCGGCGTCACCGGGCTGAACCTCTACAGCCTCTTCGTCTCCGTCGTGGGCGCGAGCGTCGTGCTCTTCATCGCCAAGCGCGTCATGCGCTGAGTCACCCCGTGCGCAGGTAGTGGGTGATCAACCGGGTGAGGATTCGCTCCAGGCTTCCGTCCTCGAGCGATTGCGGGCGTTGGCTCAGCACCCGGTTGAGCACGCCGTCGACGGCGCCGACGAGCAGCCACGCCGTCTCCGCCGGATCGAGCTCGTCGAGCCGCAGCCGTTCACGGTGCGCCTCGAGCCACGACGCGATCAATGGCTCGTAGGCGTCGCGAAACTCCCGCAGCCGCTTGAGCGCCCCGATGCGGGGGACTTGCTCGACCAGCACTTGGTGCAGCTTCGGCTCGACCCGGTGGGCGTCGATCATCGCGCGCACCAAGGTCTTCGCCGCCTCGTCGAGCGACGCGTCTTCCAGCTCGGCGAGGTGCCCGATGACGACTGCCTGCACCCGCTCCTGGTGCCGCTCCATCACCCGCGTCACCAAGGCCTCCTTGTTGGGGAAGTACTGGTAGACGCTGCCGACCGAGACGCCGGCGACCTCGGCGATGCGGTTGGTGTTGCAGCCCTCGTAGCCCTCCTTCACCAGAACGCGAGTCGTCGCCTTGAGAATGGTGTCGACCAGCTCGCGGCTGCGGCGCTGCGTGGGGGCCTTCCGAGGAGAGACGAGGCGCTTGGTGCCCATGCTGCCCATCGTGCCGAACGCGAGTAACGAATTCGAGGGAAACGTGAGCAAATGCTCGCGTCAAAGGCCGGTCTGTGAGGTGCGTCGATGGCGCAGCTGTTGCTCATGCTGGTGGTGGCCCAGGCGCCCTTCACCGTTCGTGGCACGGAGGACGGTGTCGAGCTCGCCGACCGGCCCGTCGGTGGCTCGGGCTTCGTCGAGCTGCGCTTCGTCGCGACCAGCACCCGGCCGATCGACACGCTCTGCGGCGAGGCGTTCGGCGTCTTGCCCGTCGCGCGCGAGCCGCACCTCGTCTCGCGGGTCGTCTTGAGCGAGGCGCCGAACGAGCGGGTGACCTGGGACGTGATCGCTCCGCCGATGGTGAGCCGGCGCGACTACGTCGTCCGCAAGGTGCGGGTGCAGACCGCCACCAGCTGCGAGATCGGTTTCGAGGCCGTCGACGATCGGCTCCATCGACCCGAGGGCGACGTGGTTCGGCTGCGCTCCTTGAGAGGCTTCTTTCGCTTCGAGGCGCTCACCGAGGGCCAGGTGCGGGTCGTGCACCAGGTGCACATGGATCCAGGTGGCTGGCTCACTCCGCTCGTCGTCGAGCAGACGCGTCAGCGCATGGGGCTCGAGTGGGTGAAGCGGCTCGTTGCCGGGCGGTGAACTCAGGGAGGGATCACACCGCAGGTGCCGAGCGTCGAGCCACAGGTGCCGTTGACGCAGAAGAGATCGCCGCAGTCGACGTCGGTGGTGCAGCTCCTCGGGCTGCAGAGGCCGCCCTGCGGGCTGACGAGGCAGTCGAGCCCGGACGAGCAGGGCATCGAGGGGCCGCAGCGAATCGCCTCGCAGCGCTTGCTGATCTGGTTGCAGGCCTGGCCGTCGCCGCAGCCAGTGACGGTGCAGCCGGGCAAGCAGTCGGTCTCGCCAGTGCACGCGCAGCTTCGTTGGCGGCACACGTTGCCCGTCGCCGCGGTGTTGCACTGCGCGTCGGTCGAACAGGTCGAGGGGCCCGGGTTGCAAACGCCGCAGCCCATCGAGTCCGGCGCCAGGCACACGAGCGGGCGGCCGCACAGCGTGTCGTTCTTGCAGCAGCTCGGCTGCGGACAGCCGAAGGCGGGGCACTGGTAGGCCGGGCTCGTGTTGAGCCGGCACTGGGCGAAGTTGGGCTTGCACGAGCACTGGAAGCAGAAGTCGGCGGTGCAGCGTGGGTCGGCGCGACAGGCCGTCACTCCGAGGCCCGCGCAGGGATCGCCGGAGACTCCGCCGCCGGTGCCGCCCGCGCTTCCTCCTGCCGTCGAGCCACCACCGCTCGCTCCGCCACCCACCGCGCCCCCCGCGTTTCCTCCCGCGCTCGAACCGCCGCCGCTGCTTCCTCCGGCCACGACGCCGCCGCCAGTTCCCGAGACGCCGCCCCCGCTCGCCCCTCCGTCGAGCCCTTCGATCGCAGCGCGCCCGCACGCCGTGAGCGCGAGGAGAATGAGGACGAGTCGGTGAGCTCTCATGCGGCTGCTTTTTTCAGGTCGTGTGCCATTCGCAACCCGCGAGCGCTCCCACATTCCAATCGTTTGGGAGGGGCGGAGCCGGTCAGCCGACGAAAAACTGAGATTCAGAAGAGGCTCAGCTGCGGAGCGTGTCGCGGTGGGCGTTGGAACGTCGCTCTCGCGGCGGGCTCCTGGGCGACGTTCATGCCCAGGCGCCGAGTGGTGACGTCGAAGACCTGCGCGATCGCCTCCGCGTACGGCCCCTCGCCGCGCCCGCGCACGCCGAAGCGCGAGTCGT
>JBPOIJ010000065.1:0-103005 GCA_052034585.1 Myxococcota bacterium | reverse complement strand
GCGATCATGAAGGGCCAGGTGAAGAACCTGACCGACTACGGCGCCTTCATCGACTTGGGCGGCATCGACGGCCTCCTCCACATCACCGACATGTCGTGGGGCCGCGTCGGCCACCCGTCGGAGATGTTCAACGTCGGTGACGAAGTGCGCGTGGTCGTCCTCAAGTTCGACCCGGCCGCTGAGCGCGTCAGCCTCGGCCTCAAGCAGATCCAAGAGGACCCGTGGCACCGCGCCGACGAGAAGTACCCGGTCGGCACCCGCGTGCACGGCAAGGTCGTCAGCCTCACCGACTACGGCGCCTTCGTGGAGCTCGAGCAGGGCGTCGAGGGCCTCGTGCACGTCAGCGAGATGACGTGGAACAAGCGCGTCAAGCACCCCTCCAAGATGATGGAGGTCGGCAAGGACGTGGAAGCGGTGGTGCTCGACATCGATCCCAAGGCCAAGCGCATCGCGCTCGGCATGAAGCAGATCGAGGTCAACCCCTGGACTGCGCTCGAGGACAAGTACCCCATCGGCTCGGTCATCAAGGGCCTGGTGCGCAACGTCACCGACTTCGGCGTGTTCGTCGGCGTCGAGGAGGGCGTGGACGGCCTCGTGCACGTCTCCGACATCTCCTGGACCCAGCGCATCAAGCACCCGGGCGAGCTCTACAAGAAGGGCGACGTCGTCGAGGCGGTGGTGCTCAACATCGACGTCGAGAACGAGCGCTTCTCCCTCGGCATCAAGCAGCTGCAGCAGGACCCGTGGGACACCCTCTCGGAGCGCCTGCCCGTCGGCAGCCGCGTCAAGGGCAAGGTGACCAAGGTGACCGACTTCGGCGGCTTCGTCGAGATCGAGCCGGGCATCGAGGGTTTGGTGCACGTCTCCGAGCTCAAGGAAGAGCGCGTCGAGAACCCGCGCGACGTCCTCACCGAGGCCCAGGAGGTCGAGGTGAAGATCATCGACATCAACACCACCGATCGGAAGATCGCCCTGTCGATCAAGGCGCTCCTCCACGAGGGTGAGGATGACTACCGCGAGTACCTGAAGAAGCAGGCCGAGCAGGCCCGCTCGCGGCTGGGCGACGTCATGGGCAGCAAGCTGAAGAAGTAAGCAGCCCAGCGGTTCGACAGCGGAAGGCCGGTGGCTCTTTGCGGAGTCGCCGGCTTTCTCGTTTTCGGCCCCGGCTCTCGCCGCGATGGTCGGCGGCGTGTGTCCCGCCTCCATTCATGGCATGGAGGTGAGGTGCGGCGGGTCGTCTCCCTGGGAGCCTTGGTCGGGCTGGTGCTGATCGCACCGTTCGCCGCCGTGCCGGCCTACGACTTCCCTGCGCCAAGGCCCTTCACCGGGCCCCAGTGGGCGAACCCGTACGCGGGGTGGAGTGGGGCGCCGCTCAAGGTGAACCTGCACACCCATTCGCTCGCCTGGGGAGGCCTCACGGCGGGCGCCGACGAGCCGCTCACCCTCGCGCAGGCGTACGCCGATCGCGGCTACGACGCGCTGGCGATCTCGAACTACCTGTCGGTCGAACGGCTCGAAGGAGCGCCGCTCCCGATGGTGCGCGCCTACGAGCACGGCCTCAACGCCTCGAAGAGCCACCGGCTGGTCTTCGGGTCTTCGAGCCCCGTGCGCTTCGACTTCCCGCTGTCGACCCGATCGATGCGGCAGTTCATTCTCGAGGCGCTCGCGGAGCCGGGGAGCCTCGTCGCCCTGGCGCACCCCGCGCTCCAGCACGGCCACGGTTGCGACGAGACCGCGTCGCTCACTGGCTTTCAGCTCCTCGAGGTGCACAACCCCTACGCCACCTCGCACCTCGAGTGGGACTGCGCGCTCACCGCCGGGCGCCTCGCCTGGGTCCTCGGAGACGACGACGCCCACGTCGCCCGAGACGAGTCGATCGGCGTCGCCTGGAACCGGATCGAGGCCAGCCCCGACGAGGCCGCGATCCTCCAGGCGCTGCGCCAGGGCCGGTCCTACGTGGTGCGCGGCGAGCGTGGAGCAGAAGACGTCACGCTGCGTTCGCTCGAGGTCGATGCCGAGGGCGCGCTGACGATCGAGCTCACCGGCCCGGCGATGATCGAGTGGGTCGGTGACCCAGGCGCCGTGCGGCAGGTCGATCGAGACGTCCCCTCGTCCACCTACCGGCCCGACGGCGCCGATCACTACCTGCGTGTCGTCGTTCGAACGCCTCGCACCGAGATGCTCTTCAACCCCATCGTCCGCAGCGGGGCGTGGAGTGCGCCGAGGGCTTCGATCGACTGGCCCACCACGCTCGGAGGCTGGCTCGGGTGGCTCGTCGCCGCCGCCGCCGTCGCGCGCCTCAATCGACCGCGGCAGCACCTGCGGCTGGTGGTGGCGCCTCGTCGGGCCGCCTGACGGCTCCAACCGGTTTCCGAGGTCTTGGCCGGCCCCGGCTGGCAGAGTCGCTCCATGCCCCAGAACCCAAGTCGCTCCGATGGTGTCAGGCGCCCCATGCGCGCGGCGATCGTCCTCGTTCTCCTCCTGTCCTTCCCGGCCTCGGCCTTCTGCGGCTTCTACGTCTCCGGCGGCGGCGCCGAGCTGTTCAACAACGCCACCCAGGTCGCGCTGATGCGGAAGGGCACCCGCACGGTCCTCTCGATGCAGAACGACTACCAGGGCCCACTCGAAGACTTCGCGCTCGTGGTGCCCGTGCCGGTCGTCCTCAAGAAGGAACAGGTGCGCACGCTCAAGAAGCAGCTCTTCACCAAGCTCGACACCCTCACCGCCCCGCGGCTCGTCGAGTACTGGGAGCAGGACCCGTGCCCGAAGAACCAGGGAGAGACCTACGGCTACGGCTTCGGCGGGCTGGGCAGCAAAGGCACCGGCAGCGGAGGAGCCGGCTACGGCCTGGGGATGGGACGCCTGGTGCGCGTCGAGGCGCAGTTCGACGTCGGCGAGTACGAGGTGGTGATCCTCTCGGCGCAAGACGCGCTCGCGCTCGAGCAGTGGCTCACCGAGAAGCAGTACAAGATCCCTCCCAACGCGGCGCCGCTCTTCCGGCCCTACGTGCAGCAGGGCATGAAGTTCTTCGTCGCCAAGGTGAACACCAAGAAGGTGGTGATCGAGAACGGGCACGCCACCTTGTCGCCGCTGAGGTTCCACTACGACGCCGAGACCTTCTCGCTGCCGATTCGTCTCGGGCTCATCAACGCGAAGGACACGCAGGATCTCATCGTCTACGTGCTCGCGCCGTCGCAGCGCTACGAGGTGGCGAACGCGCCGAACGTCACGATTCCCACCAACGTCGATCTCGTGCCCAGCGCCAAGTCGGAGTTCGGGCCGTTCTATGCCTCGCTCTTCGATCGAACGCAGGCCAAGGAGAAGGGCTCGGTGGTGACCGAGTACGCCTGGGACGCGAACTCGTGTGATCCGTGCCCGACGCCGCCGCTCCAAGACCTCGATCTCAGCCAGCTCGGCTTCGACGTGCTCGATCCCGCCACCGAATACGTCGAGCCCGTCATCGAGGTGAAGAACGTCGACAAGCTCACGCCGGCCCAGCGGCAGCAGCTCGATCTCCTCCTCCAAGACGCCAAGCGCGATCTCAAGGCGGCCTCGGACCGAATGGGCCGTGCGCGGGGCATGGTCGTCACTCGGCTCCATGCGCGGTACACGAAGGACTCGCTCGGAGAAGATCTCGTCTTTCGCGCGGTCGACCCGATCCAAGGCGGCCGGGAGTTCATGACGGCCGACGATGGCAAGTCGCTCGAGCGCGGGGCCACCAAGGCGTCGGTGAACAACTTCCAGGCGCGCTACGCGATCCGGTACGCGTGGACCGGCCCGGCGACCTGCAAGAACCCGGTCTGGGGCGTCTGGGGAGGCAAGCCGCAGAAGGGTGACGGGTACACCGGCGCGGGCGGCAGCTCGGCTGGCTCGGCGACCAACGCTGCCTTCGCCAAGCGCGGGGCGAGCCTCGAGAAGCTGGTCGAGAGCCCCATCGCCGAGCTCGAGGTGAAGGCGAAGAAGGCCGCTGCCGGGGTGTCGCTCAAGGCCAAGGGACCGTGAGCCGGCTGATCGTCGCGGCCTCGATGCTCGTCGCTGGCGCGGCCCATGCGTACGGCGTGTTCGCCTCGAAGACGCCAGGCCGGCACCATTCGGGCGCGGCCGAGGTGGTGGTGATGCGCGACGGCGCGACGACGATCCTCACCGTGAAGCGCGACGTCACCGGGCCTCGCGAGCCGTTCGTGTGGATCCTGCCCGTGCCCGAGACGGTCGAGCTCGACACCGCCCTCGCGCTTCGGCCCCTCGCCATCGACGCCCTCGCCGAGGCCGACGCCCCTCGTCTCGAGGCCTACTGGGAAGAAGACCCGTGCGAGGGGTTCGGGCGGGGGCGCATCGGCTACGGCGTGGGGACCGCGCCGCGAACCAAGGACCTCGGCGAGTACCGGCTCGAGCTGGTCGCTCCAAACGAGGTGTCGGCCCGGCTCTCCAGCCGAGGGGTCGTCCTCTCCGAGCGAGCGGCGGCGGCGCTCACCAGGCTGCCGAAGGGCCTCGCGCTCCTGCTCGCCGAGATCGATCCGCAGCGGGTGGTGCTCGACCATGGAGTGTTGAAGCTGTCTCCGCTGCGGGTGCAGTTCACCGCGCCGACGCTCCAGCTCGCGCTTCGTTCCGCCGCGGCTGACGAGGGCCAGGAGCTGATCGTGCACGTGATGACCCGCGAAGGGCGAGTGGCGCCGGTCGGCCTGCCGTCGCTCGAGGCGCCGACCAACGTCGACGTGCGCCCGGCCGCGGCGGCTCGTTTCTCGAGCCTCTATGCGGGGCTCCTCGCGCGTATGTGGCGCGCGTCACCTGGCGCGGTCATCACCGAGTTCGCCGGCTCGCCCATCGACGCCTGCCCTCTGTGCAGCCCGCGGGGGCTCTCGTCTGGCTACGCGCTCGACGAGCTGGGCTTCGATGCGTTCGCGAAGCCGCCACCCTTCGTCGAGCCCCAGCTGGAGATCGTGAACGCCGGTCGGCTGCGGGCAGAGGCGAAGCAGCGGCTCGAGCTCGAGCTGAAGGGAGTCACCTCGAGGCTGCGCGACCTCGCTGCGGCCGACGAGCAGGGCGCGACGCTGGTGTTGACCCGGCTGCGCCTCCGGCTCCAACCGGGTGACGGGGCCGAGTTGGTCGAGCTCGCGCCGGCCGGTCCCATCGCTGGTGGGCACGAGGCGTGGAACGAAGAAGGGCTGCTCGAGGAGGGCGCGGCGCCCGCCAATCGAAACGCGTTCGTCACCCGCTTCGTCGTGAGACACCCATGGACGAAGAAGGTCGACTGCGAGGAACCCGACTGGGGCCGATGGGGCGATCACCCGCGGGGGCCGAGCGTCGGGCGCGGCGGCGATCTCCAGGGAGTCCTCTCGGCGCCACGGCTGCCGAGCGCCGCCACCGATCTCGAGGCGATGATCGACAGCCCGGTTCGAAGCCTCGGCCTCGGCCTGCGGAAGCCACCGGCCGGAACGTCACGCCGCGGCAAGGCGTCGAAGTGACCCGGCGACATTCGGCCGGCCGCCGCTACAGTCAGCCCTCTCCACCACCGGAGCCGTCCCCATGAGACCCATCCTGATCCTCGGCGTGCTGCTCGGAGCGACCTCGGCCTCGGCCTTCTGCGGCTTCTACGTCGCGGGCGGCGGCGCCGAACTGTTCAACAACGCGACCCAGGTGGTGCTGATGCGAAACGGCACCCGCACCGTGCTCTCGATGCAGAACAACTACCAGGGCCCGCCCGAGGACTTCGCGATGGTGGTGCCAGTGCCGGTGGTGCTCCAGAAGGAGAACGTGAAGACGCTCGGGCGCGGCGTCTTCGACAAGATCGACAGGCTCTCGGCGCCGCGGCTCGTCGAGTACTGGGAGCAGGACCCGTGCGCGCAGAACGACGACGCGTACTTCGGGCCAATGCCGAAGAACAAGGCGATGGCGCCCCGGGCGATGGGCAAGGAGTCGAAGGCGGACTTCGACGATCGAGTGATCGTCGAGGCCCAGTTCGAGGTCGGCGAGTACGAGGTGGTGGTCCTCTCGGCGGAAGACGGCTTGGGCCTCGAGCGCTGGCTCGAGAAGAACGGCTACAAGATCCCCGCGGGGGCGGCGCCGCTGTTTCGCCCCTACATCCAGCAGGGCATGAAGTTCTTCGTCGCCAAGGTGAACTCGAAGAAGGTCACCTTCACCAACGGCCAGGCGACGCTGTCTCCGCTGCGCTTCCACTACGACTCGGAGAAGTTCGAGCTGCCGGTGCGCTTGGGGCTCATCAACGCCAAGGACAAGCAGGATCTGATCGTCCACGTCCTCGCGCGGGGCCAACGCTACGAGGTGGCGAACAAGCCGAACGTCACGATCCCCACCAACATCGATCTCGTCCCCTCGACGAAGAGCGAGTTCGGGCCGTTCTACGCGTCGCTCTACGACAAGACCCAGAGCAAGACGGCGGGTGCGGTGGTGACCGAGTACGCGTGGGACGCCAGCACCTGCGATCCGTGCCCGACGCCGGCGCTCTCGATGGGCGATCTGACCGCCTTCGGCCTCGACGTGATCGACGGGGCCACGCCCGCGATCGAGCCGGTGATCGAGGTGAAGAACCTCTCCGCGCTCCCACAGCCGGAACAAGAGTACGTCTCGCAGGCGGTGAGCGCGGTGAAGAACCAGAGCTTGATGCGGCAGACGCGAAACGTGAGGTGGCGCGGCTTCGTGGTGACGCGCCTGCACGCGCGCTACGACAAGAAGTCGCTCGGAGAGGATCTCGTCTTCCGAGCGGCTCCGCCGATCGCTGGGGGCCGGGAGTTTCTCGCGAACAACGGGGTGCTCGAGCAGGGCTCGGTCCCGTTCGCGAGCAACCAGTTCCAGGGCCGCTACGCGATTCGCTACCCGTGGACCGGGCCGATCCACTGCGCGAACCCCGTGCGTGGCGTCTGGGGAGGACGGGGCCGCCCCGAGGCAGTCCAGAACGCCGCCTTCGCGCCGCGAAACAAGGAGCTGGGAGGCTTCGTCGAGAGCCCGATCGCCGAGCTGAGCGTCAAGGGACTCAAGCCTGCCGCAGGAAAGCCGCTCGTCACCAAGTGAGGTCTTCGATGAACGCCCTTCGTCCGATCGCCGTCGCCACCGCCCTCGTCCTCGCCGGCCACGCGCACGCCTTCTGCGGCTTCTATGTCGCTGGAGGCGGCGCCGAGCTCTTCAACAACGCCACCCAGGTCGTCTTGATGCGGAACGGCACGCGCACCGTGCTCTCGATGCAGAACAACTACCAGGGCCCGCCCGAAGACTTCGCGATGGTGATCCCGGTGCCGGTGGTGTTGCAGAAGGAGAACGTGAAGACGTTGTCGAAGGCCATCTTCGAGAAGGTCGACAAGCTCTCGGCGCCGAGGCTCGTGGAGTACTGGGAACAAGACCCCTGCTTCGTGCCTCGACCCAGCAAGGCCGATCGCCGCATGTTCAAGTCCTCGGTGCCCACTCCCGACGCGGTCGACGAGCTCTCTGCTCCCAGCCACGGGGTGAAGATCGAAGCCAAGTTCGAGGTCGGCGAGTACGAGATCGTGATCCTCTCCGCGAAGGACGCGCTGGGCCTCGACACCTTTCTGCGCGAGGCGAAGTACAAGATCCCCGCGGGCGCCGAGCCGCTGTTCCGCCCGTACGTGCAGCAGGGCATGAAGTTCTTCGTCGCGAAGGTGAACGCGAAGAAGGTCTCCTTCGTCGACGGGCAGGCGAAGCTGTCGCCGCTCCGGTTTCACTATGACTCCGACACGTTCTCGCTGCCGGTGCGGCTCGGGCTCATCAACGCGAAGGACAAGCAGGACCTGATCATTCACGTGCTCGCGCGCAACCAGCGCTACCAGGTGGCGAACTACCCGAACGTCACCATCCCCACGAACATCGATCTCGTGCCGTCGACGAAGCACGAGTTCGGGCCGTTCTACGCGTCGCTCTTCGACAAGACGCAGAGCAAGACGCCGAAGTCGGTGGTGACCGAGTACGCCTGGGACTCGAGCGGCTGCGATCCGTGCCCGATCCCCGGGCTCGACGAGTCGGACCTCACGACGCTCGGGCTCGACGTGCTCGACTCGGCGGGTTTCGTCGCGCCCGAGATCGAAGTGAAGAACATGACCAAGCTCGATCCGGCCGATCAACAGACGGTGACGACGTACCTCAACGTGATTCAGTCCCAAGTTCGGAGCCGCCACACCAACGGCCAGGGCGCCTGGGGCTTCGTGCTGACTCGACTGCACGCCCGCTACGACAAGGGCTCGCTCGGAGAAGATCTGATCTTCAGCGCCGCGCCGCCGATCGCCGGAGGCCGTGAGTTCCTCGCCGGCAGCGGAGGCCTCGAGCAGGGCGCGGTCTCGTATGGCAACAACCAGTTCCAGGGGCGCTACGCGATCCGCTACCCCTGGGCCGGGCCGATCGCCTGCTCGAACCCAGTTCGTGGACGCTGGGGCGGCAACCCGAATGGCGGAGCAACCAGCCCGATGGCGGTGCAGGACTCGGCCTTCGCCCCGCGCGGCAAGGACGTGGGAACGTACGCCGAGAGCCCGGTGTCGGAGCTGGGGCTTGCGGGCAAGAAGAAGCGCGCAGGGCTCCCCATCGGCGTGAACAACTGACCCATGCTCACTCTCTTCCTCGTCAGCGTGCTCGGCGTCGACCCGATCCTCCCGCAGGAGCCCTCGAAGTGGTCGCCTGCGCAGCTCGTGCAAGACGATCGTGGCCAGAGCCCGTCTGCCAACCTGCAGGATCCGAAGATCTGCGGGAGCTGCCACACCGACGTCGCCGCCCAGTGGCGAACGAGCGCGCATGCCTTTGCCTCGTTCAACAACCCGCTGTATCGGGTGAGCGTCGAGCAGGTGCGTCGCGACGTGGGACTGACCGCGAGCCGCATGTGCGCGGGCTGTCACGATCTCGCGCTCCTCACCGATGGCGCGATGGACGCGACGATCGATCCCGCCGATCCCCGTGGGCATGCTGGCATCACCTGCACGAGCTGCCACAGCGTCACCCACGCCACGCTCGATGGGAACGGCAGCCTGACGCTCCGCACCGACTCGGCGCTGCCCGAGAAGATCGAGGACGCCACGGTGGCCAACCACAAGGCGCGGGTGGCGAACGCGCCGCTCCGGACCGCGCAGCTCTGTGCGGGCTGTCATCGTTCGTTCCTCGGTGAGCTCACCGGCAACAAGTCGGCCTTCTTCGGCATGGACGACTTCGGCGCCTGGCAGAAGTCGGCGTTCAACGGGTCGACCTCCGAGCGCCCCGATCACGTCGAGGCGAAGGACTGCCGCGGCTGCCACATGCAGAAGGAGCGCGCGGTGCTGGGTGACGTCGCGGCCAAGAAGGGCCTGATCGCCTCGCACCGCTTCTTGGGGTCGCACACGACGCTCGCGGCGATGCGGGGAGACGCCGAGACGCTCGCCCGAGTGCAGCGCTTCCTGCGTGACGCGGTGAAGCTCGACCTCGCGGCGGCCCGGATCAATGACGGTGCGTGGCAAGCCGCCGGCGCGCTTCGTCCCAACGCCGGAGACACCTTCGAGGTCGACGTGGTGCTCTTCAACGACGGCGTGGGCCACCGGTTCCCAGGGAGCGTGCTCGACAACCAGGGCACCCGAATCGAGGTCGAGCTGGTGACCCGCGACGGCCGAGTCCTCGCGAAGTCAGACACCCATCAGGTGCGCGCCGAGGTGGTGAACCTCGACGGCGATCCGGTGCACGCCCGCCAGACCGATCAGTTCGTGAGCGCAGTGTGGAATCACACCGTGCCCGCTCGCGACGCCCGCGCGATTCGGGTCGGCTTCGTCGTGCCCTCGGGGCTCTCGACGCGGGAGTGGCCACTCGAGGTGCGCGCGCGCGTGCTTCACCAGACTCGGCTCTCCGAGCTGAGCGCGACCGTCTGCGCCGACTCGAAGAAGGGTGGAGCCCCGTTCCTCGAGGCGACCGAGCGCTTGATGGGGCAACGACTCGACCCGTGCGCCGAACAGCCGGTCACCGAGGTCGCGGCTGCCAAGGCCGTGCTGGACGGCAAGGGCCATCGTTCGTTCGACTCCGCCTACCGGCGAGGCCTGGCGCTCGCCGTCTCGCTCCAGGAGTACCTCGGAGACGCCGAGCAGGCCTTCACCCTCGCGCGGGCGATGGCGAGCACTCGTGACGAGCGCGGTCGATCGACGTGGGGCCTCGCGATGATCGCGGGTCGCCGTGGGCAGACCGAGCGCGCGCTCGAGCTCCTCACCAAGGCCGAGCAGGAGCTGGGCGAGCTCGCCGCCACCTGGCGCACCCGCGGAGACATCTACGCGCAGGTCTGGCGCTGGCCGCTCGCCGCCGAAGCCTACCGACGTGCCTCGCAGCTCGCGCCCGAAGACGTGACGGTGTGGCAGGCGCTGGCGATGGCCGAGGCGAGCTCCGGACGGCCGGCGCCGGCCCTCGAGGCGGCCCAGAGCGGGCTCCGGCTGGTCCCTCGCGACGCCGACTGTCTTCGCGTCCAGGCGCTCGCGCTCGCCGAGCTCGGCGCGCCCCCGGAGCTTCGAGAGCGAACCCTCGCGGCCGCGCTCCAATGGCGGTTGCCCGACGAAGGGCCGGCGGCGAAGGGCAAGTGCAGCAAGCGGATCATCGGGTGTGCCGATCGGCGCAACCCGGTGCCACGCTACGAGGCGGTTCCAACGGGGCCGCTGGCCACCGGCCCCTGACGCCCTACTGGTTGGCCAAACCCGGCGTGATGGGCCGAATCGCGAAGGCGACGGGGATGTCGTTGCTGTCTCGCCCGTTCGGGAACCGCGACAGCGCGTCCACGCCCCCCCGTTTCGCCGGGCTCGAAGGTGCCCTCGGTGAAGGTGAAGGTGCCCGTCACGCCGGCGATGACTCCGGCCGTCCGCAGCGCCCCCTCCCGTTCCCCCGTCTGGCTGGGTCGGGCCGCCGCAGTGACAGCCCGTGAGCCAGCACGAGTGCGGCGAGCCACAGTGGCGGCGCAGCGTACTCCCGCCCCGACCTCCGAGCCGACCGGATCCAAGGAAATCCACCGTTTGCTGCGATGGCACGTAGATGTCTCGAAAGAGCAAATAAAACAATGGCATCAATGTTGTGCGGATGCGAAGAGATGGGTGGCGGCGGCGCTTGACGAGCCGTGAGGCCGGCGAGATACACCGGCCAGTACTTCTCTTTCGTTGGAGACGAACATGGCTCGAGACGTGGTGATTGTCGGTGCGGCGCGAACTCCCATCGGTGCGTTCCAGGGCGCGCTGGCGAGCCTGAAGGCCCCCGAGCTGGGCGCCATCGCGATCAAGGCTGCGCTCGAGCGAGCGGGCGTGAAGGCCGAGCTCGTCGAGCAGATCTTCATGGGCCACGTGCTGCAGGCGGGGGTCGGTCAGGCGCCGGCGCGGCAGGCGGCGCGGTTCGCTGGGCTCCTCGACGGAACTCCCGCGGTGACGATCCACAAGGTGTGCGGCTCCGGCCTTCAGGCCGTCGTGAACGCCTACCAGGTGATCGCGCTCGGAGAGGCCGACGTCGTTGTCGCCGGCGGCATGGAGTCGATGTCGAACGCGCCCTACCTCTCGATGCAGCTGCGCAACGGCGCGCGCATGGGCCACGTCGAGTTCAAGGACTCGATGGTGCTCGACGGCCTCACCGACGCCTACGACAACGTGCACATGGGCCTCTGCGCCGAGCAGTGCGCCGACTCGATGAAGATCTCGCGCGCCGCGCAAGACGAGTTCGCCACCGAGTCGACCAACCGCGCGATCCGCTCGCAGAAGGAAGGGCTCTTCAAGAACGAGATCGTCGGAGTGCCGGTGCCGCAGAAGAAGGGCGAGATGGTCACCGTCCTCGAGGACGAGGGCCCGAAGAACGCCAGGCCGGACAAGATCCCCACGCTCAAGCCGGTCTTCAAGAAGGACGGCACGGTCACCGCCGCGAACGCTTCCTCGATCAACGACGGCGCCGCGGCCCTCGTGCTCATGAGCGCGGACAAGGCGAAGGCGCTCAACATTCCGGTGCTGGCGAAGATCAGCGGGCACGCCGCGGCCGCGCGCAAGCCGGTGGAGTTCACGATCGCTCCCGCCGACGCCATCACCAAGCTGATGCAGCGCACCGGCAAGACGGTGAACGACGTCGACACCTGGGAGATCAACGAGGCCTTCGCGGTCGTCTCGCTCGCCAACAACCAGCTGCTCAAGCTCGACCCCGCGAAGGTGAACATTCGCGGCGGCGCGGTGGTCCTCGGTCACCCGATCGGCGCGTCGGGCGCGCGGGTGCTCGTGACGCTCCTGCACACCATGAAGGATCACAACTACAAGCGCGGCGTCGCCTCGCTCTGCATCGGTGGCGGTGAAGGCATCGCGATGATGGTCGAGCGCTGAAGACCGGCGCACTCGCTCAGCCGGGCGTGACGTCTGGCTGAGCGCTCGAGTTCATTCGGTCAGCGTGCCCTCAGCGACCAGCGGTCGCGACGAGATCACACCAGTGTTTCCCCACCCAGAAGGCGTCGATGGCGGCGAGCTTCTGGTTGTCCGAGCCCTCACGGCTCTCCGTGGCCTGGAGGTACCGAACGCGAGCCATCGTCGGTATCCACCCAACCTGTTTGGCCTCGGCACACGACTCGAGCATCGCCGTCTTCGCCAAGTCGAGCTGCGCAGTCAGCGCCTTGGTCGCTTTGACGGTCGCGCTGCCGTCCTCGGCGTACACGGCTCCCAACGAGTAGTAGCGGTTGCTCAGGCCAGCCGCCGCGAAGTGGAGCCGGTACGCGACCGGGAAGCGCAGTCGGGGCGTTCCGAGCTTCTGCTCGAGGATTTGCCTGAGGCCGATGCTGTCTTCGTACACCGAGTCCTTCTTCGCGAAAGCCTCCCGGGCGTCGTCCAGCGAGAGCCCCGCCTGCGCGCCGGCACTGGTGAGGACGATGGCGTCGAAGTAGGCGAGCGATGCAGTCCCACTCGCGTACAGGCTCTTCTCGCTGCGCTCCGTGGCGAATGGTCTCGCTTTGGTGATGGCGCCAGTGGGCTTCACCATCGGGTACATCGAGGCGAATCGCCGTGCGTTGTCGAGCCCGTTGCGGGCCTCCGCGGTGCTCCTGATCACCAGCTGGACCGCTCGAAACCACTGGCTGCGTTCCTCGGCATCGGTCGGCACGCGTTCGAGTTTGGAGATCTTCTCGAGGAGTGTCCTGCGCAGTGGCTCGTTTCTCAGCGCGAGGATGATCACGCTGGCAGTGTCTTCGTTGATGTCGAATGAATAGAGGTCGTTCACGAAGTTCGGAGGGAATTGCGCGTCGATCTCCTGAGAAAGCAGCGCCGCCTCGTTCAAGACCGTGCCGGCCGAGGCGAGCTGGCGTTCGACCTCGCGCACGTCGCCATCCCGCCAGACGATCCAGAACTTCGCGAAGGCAGCCGCCACCTCGATGCGTTCCTTGATGCGCGACCTGGTGAAGTACGCACTGGTGAGTGATCCCGCCTTGAGTGCGCGCATCGACTCTTCGCTCAGCCTGCTCAGCTCGGCGAGCGTCTTTTGCTGGTAGGCCCCCTCGTCGAAGGCGGCTGTCTTCTTCAGCAGTGGCGCCAGCTCGTCGAGCTGCTTCGTGGTCTCCGCTTCGATCTTCTGGATGATGAACCGCATCGCGTTCGACTCGGCGACCGTGAACTCGAGATCGCTCTCGGACAGCCGGGGCTTCGCCGTCACAGGTTCGCCAGTGAGAAACTCATACGCTTCGCCCAGCGTCCGAAGCTCCTTCGCCTCGATGTGCAGCTCCTCCGAGAGGGCGAGAAGGTCGACCAACTTCCCTGTCGTGACGTCGATCTGCTCCCGCTCGCCGATCGGAAACCCGAAGCGCTTGATGCCGTCCGCGGCGGCTCCCCTCATTTTCTGCACGATCCCTCCGACGGGGCCCGACGAGCCATCGGGGTTGATCGTGCCCGTCATCGTCGTGTTGGGCTTCACCGCTTTCCCTCGCTGCATCGCGACGAAGGTGCTCGTCATCAGCATTCCGGCCGACGGACCGTCGATGTGTCCTCCAACGCGAACGAGAAACTCGTAGTCGGTGAGGGCAACCCGGTTGAACGTGCTCGCGCCGATCGCCGCCTGCCAGACCGCCGTGCGCCATTGATCGCCCGTGCCGCCGGAGAACTCCTCCATCACCCCGACCGAGGCTTCGCCCGACTTGTTCGGTGCAAGTCGCACTTTGACCGCGGTCGTGCCTCCCGAGGCGCTGGCTCCTGAGCCTTTGAAGTAGACGGCTTTGACCGTCACCTCCCTGGCAACCGTGATCGGCTTGATGGTCTTGGGCTGTGCGGCAACGTCGGTCGCGAGCGCGAGAACAATGGCGAAGAGGCGCATTCCTCGAGCGTACGGCCGAGCCGAAGTGTCGCGAAGGTCAAAGTCCTCGCTGACGTCGATTCGACCCGGGCCGAGGCAAGACTCATCGCCCGTTGCCGGGGCCCACGATGAAGTCGCGGACCGAGAAGACGATCCCACCCAGGCCGCAGGCGATCAGGAACGTGGAGATCGCGAGCGCGAACTCTCCCGACTCGCGCACGCTGGCCGACCACGACAGCCACGTCGACTGCCAGTAGCCAACCGTCCACGGCGCGATCACCACGCCCAGGCCGAGAATGGGCACGCTCGCGAAGAAGAGGACGACGCTCGAGCCACGGGTCGGCTGCCGGGAAGCCATGGCCCGACTTCACCCGAACGGATCTGAGTTGTCATCGCCCGGCGGGTGGAGAAGAACCCCGCCCATGAACAAGGTCGTCGCTTCGGCCGACGAGGCCGTCAAAGACATTCCCGACAACGTGACGTTGATGTCCGGAGGCTTCGGCCTCTGCGGAAACCCGGAGAACCTGATCTCCGCGATTCACCGGCGCGGCATCACCGGCATCACCATCATCGCCAACAACTGCGGCACCACCGACTTGGGCCTGGGCGTGCTGCTCAAGAACAAGCAGGTGAAGAAGATGGTCTCGTCCTACGTGGGCGAGAACAAGGAGTTCGAGCGCCAGTTCCTCTCCGGAGAGCTGCAGGTCGAGCTCAACCCGCAAGGCACGCTCGCCGAGCGCATTCGCGCGGGCGGCGCCGGCATCGGCGGCTTCTACGTTCGCACCGGCGTCGGCACCGAGGTCGCCAAGGGCAAGGAGACGAAGGTGATCGACGGGCACGAGTACGTGCTCGAGGCTCCGCTGAAGGCCGACTTCGCGATCGTTCGCGCGTGGAAGGCCGACACCTGGGGCAACCTGATCTTCCGGAAGACCGCTCGCAACTTCTCCCCGCTGATGTGCATGGCGGCGAAGGTCACCATCGTCGAGGCCGAGCACATCGTGCCCGTCGGCGAGCTCGACCCCGATCAGATCCACGTCCCGTCCGTGTACGTGAAGCGGGTCATTCAATCGACCAACCTCCAGCGGTGGATCGAGCGCCGCACCGTTCGCCCCCGTCCTTCCTGAGGAATCACCATGCCGCTGACCCGTGAACAGATCGCTCAACGCGTCGCCAAGGAGCTGCGCGATGGCTTCTACGTTAACCTCGGCATCGGGCTGCCGACGCTCATTCCCAACTACATTCCGAAGGGCGTCGAGGTCGTGCTCCAGAGCGAGAACGGCATGCTCGGCACCGGGCCGTACCCGTTCGAGGGCTCGGAAGATCCCGATCTGATCAACGCCGGCAAGGAGACGGTCACCGAGCTCCCCGGCGCGGCGTACTTCGACTCGGCGGCGAGCTTCGCGATGATCCGCGGCGGGCACATCGATCTCGCCGTGCTGGGCGCGATGGAGATCTCGGAGTTCGGCGATCTCGCGAACTGGATGATCCCCGGGAAGATGGTGAAGGGCATGGGCGGCGCGATGGATCTCGCGGTCGGCGCCAAGCGGGTGATCGTCGCGATGGAGCACGCCACCAAGGACGGCGGCCACAAGATCCTCAAGCAGTGCGCGCTCCCGCTCACCAGCAAGCGCTGCGTCAACGCGATCTGCACCGACCTCGCGTGGATCGACGTCACCAAGGACGGCCTCGTGCTCAAGGAACTCGCGCCGGGCGAGACCGTCGAATCGGTGCAGAAGCTCACCGGGCCGACGCTGAAGGTCTCGCCCGAGCTGAAGACGATGGTCATCGCGTGACGGCTCCGCGCCGAATCACCACCTTCGAGGCGCTCCTCACCGAGGTTCGGGAGGTCGTCGAAGAGGCGCCTGCGGGGTTCGGTGCGGCCATGGCGCACTGTGCGCAGTCCATCGAGTGTTCGATCGATGGCTTCCCCAAGCCCGCGGCCTGGCCGGTGCGCGCGCTGATCGGGCCGATGGTGCTCAAGAAGTTCCTCAAGCAGGGCTTCATGCAGCACGACACCTCGGCGCCGGTGCCGGGTGTGCCGCCTCCACCGTCGACGCTCTCGGCCAAGGACGGGGCGGATCGACTCGAGGCCGCGATCAGCCGGTTTCGTGCCCACCAGGGTCCGCTCGCGCCGCACTTTGCGTACGGTCAGGTCTCCAAGGCCGCCTACGAGGCCGTGCACGCGATGCACGCCGCCAATCACCTCGACGCTCTCCTCGTGTAAGGTTCGCGCACCATGGCTGACAAGGCATCGAAACCCGCCGCAACCCCCACGCCGTCCCGGAGGGCCGAACGGCTCCAGCATGAGCTGCTCGTCGCCTACCGAACGGTCGACGGCTTCATCACCGACTGGGCGGTCAACATCAGCCGTGGTGGCATCTTCATCAACACCCGCAACCCGCTCCCGGTGGGCAGCGAAGTGCGCCTCATCATCTCGCTCCCCGACGCCGCGTTTCCCTTCGATCTCAACGGCCGGGTGATTCGGGTGCAGCCGCACGATCCCCAGTCCGATCAGATGTCGGGCATGGGCATCGAGTTCATGGGCGTCGACGAGGACAAGCGCGCGCGGCTGGAGCGCTTCGTCGACCGGCTCCGCGCCGAGCTGCCCGACGACAAGCCGTCGAAGAAGTGACGTTTGCGCCGCCTCGAGCTCTCCATCGAGCGTCTCTCGAAGTCTGGTGACGGGGTCGCCCAAGTCGGCGGCCGGGCCGTCTTCGTCGCGGGGACGGTGCCGGGCGATCGGGTGCTCGCCGAGGTGTTCGATCAGGGCAAGGCGATGCGCGGAGAGGTGCTCGAGCTGCTCGAGCCGGGCCCAGGGCGTCGCCAGCCGATCTGTCCGCTCGCCGATCGCTGCGGTGGCTGCGATTGGATGCACCTCACCGAGGCGACCCAGCACGCGCACAAGGAGCAGATCGTCGTCTCCGCCCTCGAGCACCTGGGCGACATCCACCGTTCGCAGTACGAGCTGCTCCCGCTCGTCGAGTCGCCGCTGCCGTACAACATGCGCCGCCGCGCGGTGCTTCACCCCACGAAGGGTCGGCTGGGCTTCTTCGGCAAGCGCTCCCACACCCACGTCGAGGTCGATCTCTGCCCGGCGCTCACCCCTCCGCTCGAGTCCTTGCCCGGAGAGCTCGCCGACGCGCTCGGAAACGGGCTCAAGGATCTCGACGAAGTGCATCTCCTCGAGGTGGGCGGCAAGGTGTCGGTCGCGCTGATCGCCAAGGGGGCGCTCCGGCCGCGTCACCGCGACGTGATGGAGCAGCTGGTCCGCGACGAGCAGCTCCTCGGGGCGGTGCTGGTGCCTGGGGCAGGGAAGGGCAGCCCGCAGCTCGTGGGAGCGCCGATCCTCGAAGACGACGGCGTGCTCCACCGGCCCGACGCGTTCGCCCAGGCCAACGCCGACGTGAACAGGATCCTCGTCGGGCACGCGGTGGCCGAGCTCGACTGCAGCCCCGACGATCAGGTGCTCGAGCTCTATTCAGGCAACGGGAACTTCACCTTCCACCTCGCGGCGGCCGCGGCCTCGGTGATGGCCGTGGAGTCGTCGACGATCAGCCTGGGGCTGGCGCAGCAGGCCGCCGCCAAGCAGGGCGTTCGCAACGTTCGCTTCGTCCAGGGCGACTGCGATCGCTTCACTCGCAGCCTGGTGAGCGAGTCGAGCCGCTTCGAGCGGGTGTTGCTCGATCCGCCGAGAACGGGAGCGCCGGGGATCGGTCAGTGGGCCTCGCGCCTGCTCGCCGAGAAGGTCGTCTACGTCGCCTGCGATCCCGGGGCGCTCGCGCGAGACGCGGCCGAGCTGGTGAGCCAGGGCTTCGTGCCCACGACGGTGCGGCTGTTCGATCTCTTTCCCCAGACGCGCCACATCGAAGTGGTGATGGCCTTCGCCCGCGGCGCCGGCTCGTCCTAGCGAGGCATCTGGTTGCGCAGCAGGTCGCCCAGCATTCGGTCAGCGGTCTCACGGGAGTTGGTCGCGTAGAGCTGGAGCGTGAGGCCGACGTTCATGCCGTCGATGTCCCAGTGGCGGCGGCTGTCGTTGCCGTAGTCGATGCCGAACGGGCCCACCGTCGGAGCGGTCTGGTTCGAGACGACCCCCGGCCCCGAGTAGCCCAGCGCCGCGAGCCGCTCTCGGACGAAGGCGAGGCCCTGCTCGTCCGACATCTGGGCGGGGTTGAGCGGGGTGCGATCGCCGGTGGTGACGTTGACCGAGGCCGCGCTCGTCGGCCGGTTCAGCTCGGCGAGGGTCGGTCGGTAGCCTTGACTCGAGGCGCTCGTCGTCGAGAGCGCCACCTGCTGAAACTGAGACGCCGCGTTCGTTCCCGGGAGCAGGCGCACCGCGGCGGGCGGTTGCTGCTGCGGCTGCGCGGAAGGATCGAAGGCGGTCAGCTGCGCGGGAATCGAGGGCCCCTCGTCGCCGTCCCACGAGGTGCGGCGCGCGTACTTCATGTCAGCCGCCAGCATGCGATCGGCCACCTCGGGCCCGAACATCGCGTACCACTGCTGCGCGAGGCCCACGTTCATCCCGTCGATGTCGAGGTGCCGACGATCGTCGCCGTTGTAGTCGATGCGAAAGGGCCCCGCGGTGGGAGCGGTCGTGTTCCCCACCTGCCCCGGGCCCGAGTAGCCGAGCGAGGCGAGCCTCCCACGAATGAAGTCCGCGCCCTGCTCGGTCGACATCTGCAGTTGGTTGAGGGGCTGCCGATCGCCGTTGGTGATGTTCACCACGAACGCGGGGGTGGGCCGGTTCAGCTCGCTCATCGTGGGGAAGTACGGCGCTGCGCCCTGCGGGCTGCCCACGCCGGCGACGGGCGCGGCTCTTGGGTCGAGAAAGGCGCTGGTGCTGAAGAGAGGCGCGACGGACGAGCCGATTTGCTGCGGGGCGCGATCGGCTTCGCGGGGGCGCGCGACCTCGTCGGCGCGGGTGCGCATCAGCGTGAGATCGTGGCCGCGCAGGGGAGTGACCATGGTTCGCCTCCAGTTGCTGTGTGCCGATGTGGATGCGGCCACGCCGCCTTCCGTGCGTGGAGACCGAATGCCTCGAGATCTCAGGGGCTTGGGGCCACCGCTCGAGGCGGCCTAGCCGAGCGCCTCGGCGAGGAAGTCGACCACCGCCTTCACCTTCGCCGAGAGGAACTTGCGCGACGGGTAGACCGCGAAGACCCCGAACTCGGGAGCGCGGCAATCGGGCAGCAACTCGACCAGCGACCGGCTCTTCAGATCGGCGCCGACCAGCATGTCTGGCTGCAGCACCACGCCCGTTCCCGCGAGCGCGAGCGTTCGGCAGACGTCGCCGCTGTTCGTCTCGAAGCACGGGGTGACCTTCACCGACTCGGGGCCGCGTGGCGTCTCGAAGGACCAGGCGTCTCCGCTCGCGAGGAGCGTGTACGAGACGACCCGGTGGCGGGCGAGATCGGCAGGCCGTTTGGGCGCGGCGTGGCGAGCGAGATAACGAGGCGAGGCGCAGAGGCGGAGCCGTTCGGTCGACAGCCGCCGGCTGATCATCGAGGAGTCCTGCTGCCGGCTGATGCGCACCGCGAGATCGAACCCCTCGTCGACGAGATCGACGAGCCGGTCCTTGAGCACGACCTCCATCGTGAGCCCCGGGTTGCGAGCGAGGAACGTCGGCCACAGAGGGGCGAGGCGGAGCACGCCGTAGCTCTGCGGCACCGAGACGCGCAGCTTGCCCGTCACCCGCGCAGACGAGGCGGCGAACTGCTCGGCCTCTCCCAACCCGGTCAGCAGCTCGCGGCTCCGATCGAGGAAGCCTCGCCCGATCTCGGTCAGCGACAGGGTTCGGGTGGTGCGGTTGAGCAGGCGTGCGCCGAGGTGCTCCTCGAGCTGACTCACCCCTCGAGACACCGCCGCGGTCGAGGTGCGAAGGCGCCGCGCGGCCTTCACGAAGCTCCCGGCGTCGGCCACTGCGACGAAGTGCTCGAGGGCTCGAAGGCGGTCCATGGCCTGATTGTTACGAAAGTCGCAACAGAGAATCAAAGAACGGCTCATTTATTGATGGCTGAGCGGTGAATAGACAGAGAGCACCCGCCGCTCCTGGCGGACGCCTTGGAGGTCCCATGGTTCGCATCGCGCTGCTCTCCTCGTTGGTCCTGCTGTCCTCGTGTGTCACGGGCAGCCAGCCTCGCTCCGAGCTCGTCTCGACGAGGCTCGCCACCTTCGACACCCTCGACTTCGACGTCTTCACCCACCAGAAATGGGAGCGGCTGCACGAGAGCCATGCCGCCGACATCGTCGTGCACTGGCCCGATGGGCACGCCACCAAGGGCCTCGACGTGCACCTCGCCGATCTCAAGGCCATGTTCGTCTACGCGCCCGACACCCGCATCGAGGTGCACCCGATCTCGATGGGCGAAGGCGACTGGACCTCGGTCGTCGGGGTGATGGAAGGCACCTTCAGCCAGCCGATGCCGATCGGCGAGGGGAAGACGCTTCAGCCCACCGGCAAGTCCTTCAAGATCACCATGGCGACGATCGGCCACTGGAAGGACGGGGTGATGGACGAGGAGTACCTCTTCTGGGACAACCAGACCTTCATGAAGCAGCTCGGGCTCGCGCAGTGAGGCGTTGACCCGCGCGGGCGGAGCTCAGGGTGGACGCACGGATCATCGAGTTCGTGGAAGTGCTTCGCCAGAACGGCCTCAAGATCGGCGTGTCGGAGAGCCGTGACGCGGTCGAGGCGATCGAGCTCAGCGGGCTCGACGACCCCGAGCTGTTTCGCGCGTCGCTCGCGACCACCTTGTGCAAGCGCGCCGGCGACGTCGCCACCTTCAACCGCGCCTTCGATCTCTACTTCGGCGGGGTGGTGAAGCTGCTCGACGATCTCGATCGCTCGCTCGCCGATCGCATTCGTGAGGAAGGCCTGCTCGAGGGCGACGAGCTCAAGATGGTGCTCTGGATGCTCGAGCGCCTCGCAGGCCAGCTCTCGCCGCTCACCCAGGCCGCGCTCCAAGGCAACCGCGCGCAGCTCGCGAGCCTCCTGCGCAACGCCTCGCTCCAGCTCGACTTCTCCCGCGTCCAGAACGCGCTCCAGACGGGCTTCTTCAGTCGGCGGCTCTTGTCGGGCGCCGGCTTCGAGCAGCTGCGCTCCGACGCCGAGGGCATCGGCGCCGAGCTGGAGGCCCGCGGCGTGTCGGCCCGTGGCGTGGAGCTCGTCTCGAAGCACCTCTCCGCCGCGATGCGGAAGGTGGAAGAGGCTGCGCGCGCCGAGGCCGGCCGGCAGATCAGCGCGAGGCTTCGGCGCTCCCAGAACACGGTCGGCGATCGTCCGCTCCACCTGCTCTCACGCGCCGAGATCGAGATCGCCCAACGCGCCGTGCGAGCCCTGGCGGAGAAGCTCAAGGCCCGGCTCATTCGCCGGCAACGCTCCAAGCGGCGCGGCCAGCTCAACCCCCGCAAGACGCTCCGAAAGAACCTGACCGCGGGCGGGGTGCCGATGGTGCCGCAGTTCCGTACCCGCCGGCCTGCGCGGCCCGACGTGATGGTGCTCTGCGACGTGTCGGACTCGGTGCGCGTCACCTCGCGCATGATGTTGCTCTTCACCTCGACGCTGCAGTCGCTCTTCTCGCGGGTGCGCAGCTTCATCTTCGTCTCCGAGTTGGGCGAGGTGACGCGCTTCTTCAAGGACGCGAAGCCCGAAGAGGCGATCGACGCCGCGACCCAGTCGAACGTGATCTCCCTCGCCTCGAACTCGAACTACGGCAACGCGCTGGCCGAGTTCACCCGCGCCTACCTCGGCTCGGTCTCGCGCAAGACGACGGTGCTGATCATCGGAGACGGCCGCAACAACCACAACCCGCCACAGGTCTGGGCGCTCGAAGAGCTCAAGCGCAAGGCGAAGCGGGTGGTGTGGATCTCGACCGAGCCGAAGCAGAACTGGGGCTTCGGTGACTCCGAGATGCTCAAGTACGAGCGCGCGGTGTCGCAGGTGGTGACGGTGCAGACATTGTCTGACCTCGAGCGCATCGCCCAGCAGCTGGTCCCGACGTGATGGTTTGACTGGCGATCGGCCGCTCGGAACGTAGGCTCCCAGGGTGACTGATCGTTCCGACTCCCCCGCGAAGGGTCCAGAGAATCGTTCGAACGCACGCAAGGACGTCGGGCTCCTGGTGAAGCTGAGCTACGCCGGGGTCGACGAGTTCGCGCAGCGCTACGCCACCAACCTCTCCGACGGCGGCATGTTCATTCGAACCCGCGATCCCAAGGCGGTCGGGAGCGAGTTTCGGTTCAAGGTCGAGATCGCCAACGGCCAGCGGGTGCTCCAGGGCAACGCGGTGGTGCGTTGGGTGCGCGGCGCGAACGACCCGAACGGTCCGGCTGGCATGGGCGTGCAGTTCCTCGCTCTCGACCCAGCGAGCAAGGCGCTGGTGGACAAGATGTTGGCGAGCGCGAGCGCGAAGCGGCCGCCGGTGGTCGCGCCCATTGCTCCGATCGCTCCCCTCGTCGCTCCGATTCAGCCAGCGCAGAAGCCGCCGGCGATCGCCGCGGTCGCGCCGCCCTCCATCGCGCCGACCCTGGTCCGTCCCCCTCCGCCGCCCGCGCACGCGAAGCCGGTCGCGCCACCAGCGCAGGCGAAGCCCCCGCCGCCGCCTCCACCGCCCCCCGTCGAGGCCGCGCCGCTCTTCGAGCTCGACCTCGATCCACCGCCGGCTGGAGAGAACGAGGTGGAGCTCGACCTCGACACGCTCCTGGCGACGACTCCGCCCGCGCCGCCCGAACCTCCGCTCGAGTCCACGCCCTCGTCCTTCGAGATCGACGTCGAGTTCGATCTCCCGCCTCCACCGCCCTCGGCACCGCCAGCGCCTGCCCCAGCTGCCCAACCGTTGCCCGAAGTTCGTCGCGAAGCCCCGAGGGCCGACGCGCCGGTCGTTCCTCGGCAGGTGCTCGCAGCCCAGCCGGCCGTCGTTTCGCCGCCCGCCACCGGTCCCATCTTCCTCACCTCGACGGAGCCGATCGCCGACACCGGCCCGGTCATCGGCATCGATCTCGGAACGACGAACTCCGCTTGCGCCGTGGTGGGAAAGGGCCGCCCGCAGATCCTCCGCTCGAAGGACGGGTACAACACCATTCCTTCGGTCGTCGCGCTCACCAAGCACGGCAAGCTCGAGGTCGGCCATCGCGCCAAGGGCCAGATGGTGCTCAACCCGAAGCAGTCGGTCTTCGGGGCCAAGCGGCTGGTGGGGCGCGACTTCGAGAGCCCGACGGTGAAGCACGTGCGCGAGCGGTCGCACTACGAGATCGTTCCTGATGCCGAGAACCGGGCAGCCGTGCGCCTCGGCCAATACACGCTCACCCTCGAAGAGGTGCAGGGCCTCATCCTCAAGGAGTGCCGCGAGATGGCCGAGGTGACGCTGGGCACCAAGGTGTCGCGCGCGGTGGTGACGTGCCCGGCCTACTACTCCGAGCCGCAGCGCGAGGCCGTTCGCCGCGCCGGGAAGCTCGCCGGCCTCAAGGTCGAGCGCGTGCTCAACGAGCCGACCGCCGCGGCCCTCGCCTTCGGAATGAACCGCGAGCTCGCGAAGACGGTGCTCGTCTACGATCTCGGCGGCGGCACCTTCGACGCGACCCTGCTCAAGATCGACAAGAACGTGTTCGAGGTGCAGGCCACCGGCGGAGACGTCTTCCTCGGCGGCGTCGACTTCGACAACCAGATCGTCGACCTTCTCCTCCAGCGGTTCCAGAACCAGCACGGTCGGCCCTTCGCGGGCGATCAGGTGGCGCTCTCGCGCATCGCCGAGATCGCCGAGAAGGCCAAGATCGCGCTCTCGGAGCAGAGCGTCTTCGAGGTGCACCTGCCCATGCTCGAGATGGACGCGAGCGGCACCCCGAAGGATCTCCGCTGCGCCGTCACCCGCGCCGACGTCGAGCGGGCCTGCGCGAGCCTGATCGATCGCACCATTCAGGCCGTTCAGGACGTGCTCCTCGACGCGAAGCTGAAGCCCTCGCAGGTCGACGACGTGATCCTCGTGGGAGGGATGAGCCGCATGCCGGCGGTGCGCGAGAAGCTGAAGGCGGTGATGGGCAAGGCGCCCCAGGCCTCGGTGAACGCCGACGAGGCCGTCGCGCTGGGCGCCGCGCTCTACTCGGGCTCGGTCGACAAGGTGTCGAGCCTGGTGCTGATCGACGTGGTGCCCATGACCGTCGGCGTCGGCAAACCAGGTGGCGGGTTCCACCGGCTCATCGAGCGCAACACCCCGCTGCCCGCGACCAAGTCCTTCGGCATCTCGACGACCGAAGACGATCAGCGCGAGCTCGAGGTGCTCGTCTTCCAGGGCGAAGACGGCAACGTGGCAGGCAACGAGTTCCTCGGAGCGCTCAAGCTCACCGGGCTCCCCAAGGGCGCGAAGGGCACCGTGCAGGTCGCGATCACGATCGCCCTCGACGCCGAGTGCGTGCTCAAGGCCGAGGCCCGCGAGTTCAAGACGCGCAACGTCGTGCAGGCCACGCTGGCGACCCGCTACACGCCCGACGAGGTGGCCAAGCGCCTGGGGATCTCGGCCGAGAAGCGCGCCCAGAGCGAGCAGAAGCGTGCTGAGGAACTCGGCCAACGCAGCGGCGGCTTCTGGGGAAAGCTCAAGGGGCTCTTCAGCCGGAAGTGATTGTGCCAGCGCCGATCGAGTCGGGTCGATCAGCGCCAGTACAGGAGCGACCCACCATCAGGGCTCCGGAACTCGAGGAGCGCGCGGTTGATGACGATGGGGAGTTGCTGGAATGGCGCTCGCCAGCGCTCGAGCGCGCTGGGGCCTCGAAGAACGATCACTTCACCCGGGAGCTCGGGCACGAGGGCGGCGAGCGGACGCGGCACGATTCGAACCGGGCTGCTGGTCGAACGCCGAGACACCTCGAGCTGTTTGCCGAACCGAAAGACCTCGCCTCCATCGGAAGAAGGCGGCAGCGACACCCCGAGCACTCCGCCACCATCGCTCCCAGCGACCCAGAGAAGCTCGTCCGTCCGCTCGAGGCCGACGGGCTGGGGAACGCCGGGAATCCCCCAGCACTCAAAAGTCGGTGCGACGCGGCAGAGGGAGAAGGGCGAGATCTCGTACCAGCCGTCGTCAGCTCCGAATCGGTAGCTCGCGAAGGCCTGGTTGGAGATGGCGGTGAGCGACACGCCTCCATCGCCGAAAGTCGTCCACGCTCGATCGTCGGCCCAGTAGCGCCGCTCGTCTGCTGAACGGAGCTGAGCGTTCTGCACGCCGATGAAGCGGTGGGTGAGCTCGAACTGCCCGGGCGTGCGCTCGACCCGCCGCTCGATGATCGGAGGTACTGCGCCCCGCACGTTCAGCCAGAGCACGTCGTCGGCCACCATCGGCGTCGTCGCGGAGAGCGTGAGCACGCCTCCGTCGAGCGGCTCGAAGCGAACTCCCTCGCCGGTCTCGCACACCGCGGTGCCCAGACTCGTGCGCTGGTGCCCTCCATCACACGACGAGCTCGTCGCGACTGGGATCACCTCGCGAAGATCCCGCGGGACCAACAGCTCGGCGCTGATGACCGAGAGCGCGGGCTCCACGAAGACGGTGAGGCGGTAGCGCCCCGGGCGGAGCGGGCTCAGCTCGATCTCGAGCGACGCGGTGCGGTTCTCGTCGAAGGCGAGCTGCACGGGCAGGCTGGCCGAGGTGGGGCCGGCGGCCTCCACGCGGGCGCCGAGCGACTCCGCCGGCGGAAGGCACGAGAGGGTGGGCCCTTCGAGCCGCAGCGACGTCTCCCATGCGATGAGCAGTTCGGTCAGCGCGGGAGGCTGCGACTTGGCGGGCCGGCAGGGCAGCGGTGGAGGGGAACACGCGAGCGCACTGACCACCAGGATCGCGGCCAGCCTCACCGCCGCCTCCGTCGGCGGAGGTGCTCGAGCAGCCCGCGCGCTTCCTCCCGATTCGACGACGAGGGCGGCCAGCACCGATCGGCCTCGACGAGGAGCGCCTCCGCTCGCGCCTCGGGAGCCACCGCCTTGGCGAGGAGAAACGCCGCGTCGCCTCGCTCTGGGCTCGACGGGGCCGACAGCGAATACGCCTGTTCGAGGTTGGCCTTCGCGGACTTGAGCTCGCCCTGCTGCAGCTTGGTGGCGCCGAGGCCCATCAGGTTGCGCGCCAGCTCGGGGCTCGCGGCGCCCGAGAGGCTCCGGCGGATCTCGAGCGCGCGCGTGTCGGAGTCGAGCGCCCCTTCGAGCTCTCCGACGCGCCGCTGGGCGATCGCCAGGTTCGTCAGCGTCACCGCCACCGTCGCGCTCGTCGGCCCCGCGGTCTTCTCCTTGATCGCCAACGCTCGTCGCAGCGCCTTCAGTGCGTCCTCCGGGCGGTTGGCGTCGAGCCACACGGCCCCCAAGTTCGACAACGACTGCGCCACCTTTGGGCTCTCGGCCCCGAAGACCTTCTCGCGAATGCCGAGCGATCGTTCGAGCGCGCCAATCGACTCCGCCTCCTTGCCGAGATCGTGGAGCGCGTTTCCGAGGTTGTTCAAGGTGTCGGCGACGGCGGGATGGTCGGGCGCGAGGGCCTTCTCCTCGATCGAGAGCGCCTTCTTGAACGACTCGACGGCGAGCTCGGTCTTCCCCAGCGCACGCAAGGTGGCGCCCAGGTTCGCGTGGCTCCGAGCGGCCATGGGCGACTCTGGCCCGAACACCGCCTCTCGCAGCCCGAGCGCCTTCTGGTGGAGCGTCAACGCCTCGGCGTGCCGGCCTTGCCGCGCGCGGAGGATCGCCATGTTGTTGGCGAGCGAGGCCTCGAGTTCCCGAGGCGCACCGTAGCGATCGAGCGCGACCCTCGCGTAGCGGATCCATCGCTCGGCGTCGGCCACGTCGAGGGTGCTCGCGCCCGCGAAGCCGACGCGATCGACCCAAGCGCGGGCGGCGAGCTCGTCACTCTGCGCCGTCTGCGCGAGGAGGATCGCGTCTTCGGCGAGCTGATCGGCCTTGCTGAAGTCGAGCTCCGAGGCCGCGAGCCGCGCGCTGAGCCAGGTCGCCTCGGCGAGCGCGTCACCGGCCTGCCGCGCTTGGGCCTGGCCGAGCACGGTGGTGATCTGTGCGTGGGCGTCCTTCAGCTTGCCCGCCTCGATCAGCGCCCGAACGCCGGCGAGCCCCTTGCGGAGATCTTCTCCCTCTTCACTGCTGAGCACCGGGGCGACGTGATCGCAGACCGAGAGGGCGGGCAGGGCGGCGGCGAGGGCCACCGATCGATCGACGATCTCCTCGTCGGCCCGGCGGAGCAACTGCGCGGTGGCGTCGAAGTCGGCCAGGCGGCGGCTGAGGCAGACGATCGCCTGCCCCACCTGCTCGTCGGCGCGCCCGTCGAACGCCTCGCACGCGGCCCGGCGCCGATCGATCCACCGGTGGCCCCAGGCATCCATCAGGCGCTCGGTCTCGCTCCAGGAAGTCGACGCGTACGGACGGCTCGAACGAGTGAACGACTGCCTCGCTTCGGCCTTCGTGCGCTCGTCCCAGACGCCGGCGAGCCGGGTGCCCACCGAAGCACAGCGCTCCGCTTCCCGCCGAGAGAGCGCGAGCACGACGACGAAGGTCACCGCGACGAGGGCCGCGATCGCGACCGTCGCCACCTGCGTCTGCCGCGACGACTTGCGCCGCCCAAGCTGAATGAGGAGCGCCCTCAGCGTCTGGAAGCGCTCGTCTGGGTTGCAGCGCAGCGCCTTGAGCAGGAGCTGGTGGATTCGCCTCGGGACCGGGCTGCTGCGTGGCGGAGGGCGGGTGCGGTTGAGCTGGATCTCCGCTGCCACGGCTGGAGCGGTCGTGCCGTCGAACGGCCGGAACCCGTAGAGCGCCTCGAAGAGGGCGATCGCGAAGCTGAACTCGTCACTGCGCGGGTCGGTCTTCTGGCCCAGCATCGCCTCGGGCGACATGTACGCCGGGGTGCCGAGCATGATCCCCGGGAGGGTGATCTTTCGCCGCATCGTGCTGCCGGTCGGCGTGTCGGTGATCGGCGAGGGGGCCGGCTCGGGAGCGCCCTTCGCTTCGTGCGCGTGCGCGAGGCCGAAGTCCATCACCCGCGCGCGGCCGTTCTTCCCGATGACGACGTTGTCTGGCTTGAAGTCGCGGTGAGTCACCCCCGCCTCGTGCGCGGCCGCCAGCCCCTCGCCCGCTTCGAGGAACACGGTGAGCACCTCGCGCCAGCTGCGCTTTGCCGCGGTGAGCCACTTGGTGAGGGTGAGGCCTTCGACGAACTCCATGGCGAGGTAGACCTGCCCCTCGACGAGCCCGACGTCGTGCACCGTCACCACGTTCGGGTGCGTCATGCGCGCGAGCGCCTGGGCCTCTCGCATCAACCGCAGCCTCAGCTCGTCGGCGATCGAAGACGTCTCGTGCTCGGCTTTGAGCAGCTTGAGGGCCACCTTCCGATCGAGCACCGGATCCCACGCGGCGTACACCTCGCCCATGCCCCCGCGGCCGAGCGGCTCGAGGACGACGTAGCGATCGATCGGGGTGCCCTTGGCGAGCGCCGGCGCGGCCTGACCGGGATCGGTGCGTTCGCCCGAGTGGTGCGTCGTGCTCAACGCGGGGTCGGTGGCCGGTGCTCGAGCCGGCGTGACGGTGTCGCCGAGGAACGGATCGTCTGGAGGGTTCGAGTCGGCCACGCGAAGGAGTCGGCGACCGGGCTCACCGACCAGCTCCTTCAACCACGAACGGCCACGAAACGCTCGCCAGGCGGCGGCTGGTGCACGACGATCGGCCCATGTCCGACGTGAAGACCCTCCGCCTGGCCTCGGCGCAGCTCACCCGCGAGTCCCTCGACGCCTTCGTCACCTACCAGCGCTCGCTGGTGAGCGGGCTGACGAGCACGTCTGGAGGAGAAGCCTCGACCTGGGCCGGCCGCTTCGCCTTCGCCCACAGCCAGGCGCTCACCGAGAGCACGCTCGACGCCCTCACCCAGCAGCGGCTCAAGGTGCTGGTGAGCGAGTACTGCGGCAAACGCTCGGCCTGGCTCACCGTGAAGCAGCGCGTCGCCGACGCCGAGCGCATCGTCCACGAGGCCAACGCCCACGGACGACCGCCGCCGCCCAGGGAGCTGGCGTTGCTCGAGCGGGTGCAGGCCGAGCTGGCGAAGCTCGACGACTTCTCGGCGTTTGCCCATCGCTACGGTGTCGACGCCCTCGACCTCCTCCGGGCGCGCGATCTCGAGCTCGTCACCCTCCACCGCGACCTCGCCCGCCTCGAAGGCTCCGGCGGGCACCTCCACCCGGCCTGACGTTTCGGAGTCATTTTCAGAGGTTGACACTCCGTCGCAGGGGCGCCAGAAGCGCCGCCCGATGACGACCAAGAAAGAACTCAAGGAACTCAAGGCGCCGGACGAGTTGCAGAAGCTCGGGCAGCAGGCGGTTCCGTTTCTCGAACAACACGGCAAGAACATCGTCCTCGGGGTGCTGGCGTTCGTCGCCGTCGGCGGCGGCGTGGCCCTGGTGAGCCACATTCGCACTCGGAGCGCCGAGGCCTCGATGTACAAGTTCGGCGCCGCCCTCAAGGTGTTCGATCGCGAGGTGAACGCGAACGCGACGCCGTCGCCCGACAAGAAGGACGAAGAGCCGCCCTTCAAGTCCGAGAAGGAGAAGGACGAGGAGATCATCAAGCAGCTCACCGCCTTCCGCGACGACAACAAGGGCAAGAAGACCGCCGCGGCCGCCGCGCTCCCGCTCGCTCAAGCGCTGCTCCGCCAGGGCAAGGCCGACGACGCGCTCAAGCTCGTCGAGGAGTACCTGAAGGACAGCGATCCGGCCGATCCGCTCCGCGCAGCAGGCCTCGAGGCTCGCGGCTACGCACTGGAGGCCTCGGGGAAGATCGACGAGGCCACCGCCGCCTTCGACAAGCTCGCCCAGGAGAACAAGACCGACTTCATGAAGGGCATGGGCCTGTACCACTCGGCGCGAATGCTCGAGAAGAAGAACGACCTCGCGGCGGCGATGAAGCGCTACCAGGAAGTCACCACCTCGGCCTCCGACTCGTCGGCGGCTCGCCTCGCCAAGGAGCGGATCACCCAGCTCGCCTCCAAGGGCGTCGCGGTGCCCGAGGTCGCGCCTGCGCCAGCCGCAATCGACGCGGGGAAGTGACGTTCGAGCGATGATGCGTTCGTCGCTCCTCGTGGTGTTGGTGCTCGCCGGCTGCAAGGCGATCCCGCTCTCCAACGATCCCACCATGCCCGTCCGGGTGGCCCAGGTGAGCCCTCCCGCGCTCTGGGAGGTCGAGTGGAGCCGCGCGCTCGTGAAGCCCGAGCTGCTCGAGTACCAGCCACGCGAGACGGCGAAGCCCGCCATCGATCCCGACACCGAGCGCATCATCGTCACCACCCGTGACGGCGCGATCCGCTGCCTCGACCCACACGATGGCAGCGTGCTCTGGGAGAAGAAGACGCTCGGGAAGTTCTTCTCCGGCGCGACCGTCTCCCAAGGCATCGCCTACGTCCCCGGCGGAGATGGCGTGCTCTACGCGATCCGCGTTCTCTCGGGCGACGAGGTCTGGAGCTTCAAGGCGAACGAGGAGCTGATCACCACCCCGGTGCTCTCGGAGGGCCGGGCGCTCGTCATGTCGTCGCAGGACACGCTCTTCGCCGTCGACCTGACCACCGGCAAGTGGACGTGGCAGTACAAACGAGATCTCCCCCAGGGCTTCTCGGTGCGAGGCGCCTCGATGCCCATCGCGCAGGACGGCCTCGTCTACGTGGGCTTCGCCGACGGGTTCCTGGTCGCGCTCGGACTCGACGATGGCGTGGCGCGCTGGGAGCGGCGGCTGACGGTCTCGGGCGGCCAGCAGTTCAAGGACGTCGACTCGTCGCCGGTGCTCGATGACGACGGCCATCTCTTCGCCGCCAGCTTCAAGGACGGCGTGTTCTGTCTCGACTCGAAGAAGGGCGACATCCTCTGGACCAGCCCCCGAGCGGGAATCACCTCGCTCTTGCAGCGCGGGCAGGTGTTGTTCGCGACCGGCGATGGCACCTTGACGGCCCTCGACAGCCGAGGCGGGCGGGCGCTCTGGAGCCTCGACCTCTCCGATCGGGGCCCCAAGGGGAAGTCGAACAACGCAGGCCGGCCGCCCATCATGACGCGTGGCTACCTCGTGGTGCCGACCTCGACCGCGCTCACCTTCGTCGATCCCACCGTGGGGAAGGTTCGCGCGGCCTGGAACCCGGGCCGTGGCGTGACCGCGACGCCGACTCGCTTCGTCTCGGCGCGTGACGGCAACCGGCTCTACGTCCTCACCAACTTGGGCACGCTCTTCGCGCTCCAGTTGACGGGGAGCGGCGGGTGAAGCGCGTCCGGGTGGTGGCCGGCCTCATCCCCAGCCCCACCGATGCCTCACGCTTCCTCGTGCAGCAGCGTCGCCCGACCGTCAGTCGAGCAAACCTGTGGGAGTTTCCGGGCGGGAAGATCGAGCCCGGAGAGTCCGAGGCGCAGGCGTTGGTTCGCGAGGGCAGGGAAGAGCTCGAGGTGACCCTCTCGGTCGGCCGCAAGCTCTGGAGCACCGTGCACGAGTACGTCGATCTCACCGTCGAGCTCGAGCTGTTCTCGGCCGTGATCGTCGAAGGTGAGCCACAGGCCATCGACGCCCAGGCGATTCGCTTCGCGACGGTGAAGGAGATGGGTCAGCTGCCGTTCTGCGAGGCCGATCTGCCGCTGCTCGAAGCGCTCGCGTCTGGAGCCGTGCCGACCCGATGAACCAGATCGCGCCCTACGAACGTGCGCGGCAACTCGAAGCGCAAGGCCGATCACCCGAGGAGATCAGGGCGACGCTCCTTCGTGAAGGGGCGAGCGAGGACGACGTGGCGGTGGTGCTCGGGAGTCTCGGCAAGCTCGCCAACCCGCAGACGACGGTCGTTCCCGGACCACTCGACACGGTCGGACGAGTCGCGAAGAGTCGAGTCACCTTGACCCTCGTCTTCGCAGGCGCGGTGCTGGCGCTCTCGCCCTTCCTCTACCTGGCGTGGCGCTTCTGGAGCGCGTACCGCGAGGGCCGATGATGGCCAGCCCTGGCTTCGTCGAGCGCACGTTTCAGGTGTCGAAGGGCGTGGGCCCCTATCGCGAGCGCGATCTCTGGGCGCGCGGCTTCGAGACCTGGGATGCGTTCGAGGCCGAGGCGAGGCAGCGGGTCGTGATGTCGAAGACGATCGACGCGGAGACGCTCGAGGTGATCGGCCGGGCTCGGCACGCGCTGGCGGAGAAGGATCTTCCGGCGCTCGCGGGAATGCTCTCGGCGAAGGAGCACTGGCGGCTCTATCCCCACTTCGTCGAGCAGGCCGCCTTCTTCGACATCGAGGCCGATGGTGACGAGGTGCCGACGGTCGTCGGAGTGATGGATCGGCACGGGGTCGCGACGTTCCGGCGAGGCGTCTCGTTCGAGCAGCTTCCCGAGAGGCTGGCCCAGAGCCCGCTGTGGGTCACCTTCAATGGCGCGGTGTTCGACGTGCCCGTGCTGCGGAAGGCGTTCGGGCAGGCGAACTTCCCCACGCCGGTGGTCCACGTCGATCTGCGCTTCCTCGTTCGGCGGACCGGGCTCAAGGGCGGGCTCAAGGGCATCGAGGAGGAGCTCAAGCTGCACCGGCCTCCGCACCTCAAGGGCGTGTCAGGCTTCGACGCGATTCGCCTGTGGCGCGAATGGACGGAGCGGAAGGAGGTCGGCGCCTTGCGGATCCTCACCGAGTACAACCTCTACGACGCGGTGAACCTGCGATCGGTGCTCGAGTGGTGCATGTGGCGAATGACCGACCAGTACGCGTGGACCCTCGAGCGCCGGCCGATCTTCGAGCGCGGCGAGGTGCTCTACGACGTCAGCAAGCTCGTGCTCGCCCAGGAGTGAGTCACCAGTCTCGCGGCGCGATGGCCGCTTCGAGATCGAGCGAGCCGTGGCCGTAGGTTCGAAGGATGAACTCGAAGTCCATCGCGATCGCGTCTCGCGCGGCGGTCTCGATCTCGCTGTCCGCTTCGAAGAACGCCTCCTGGAGTTCGTTGAAGGCCTCGGTCGCCGCGTGGGTCAGGGCGTAGACGTCCTCGGCGCTCGACGGCTTCTTGGCTTCGAACTGGGCGCAGAGATCGACCAGGATCAGCGCTCCCTTCGCCACCAGCTTTCGCGGGAAGTACGAGTCGCCGAACATGTCGGCGAGGAAGGGGTGCACCTTCGCGTCGGCGTTCTTCAGCGCCGCCTGCCGATTGGTGAAGACCTCGTGAATGTCTCCATGCTTCTGCGGCTTGGACGCGGCCATGGGTGCGTTACCTCTTCTTTCGCTTCTTCTTCGCGGGCGCGCCTGACTCGGGCTGCACCTCACCGGAGATTTTGAAGCTCTTTCGCACTTCGTCGAACACGCGGCCCTTCGAGTCGGTGAAGGTGTCGTGTGCTTCCGAGTCGATCAAGAGCGAGTACGAGCGGCCGCTCTTGAGGGGCTGGGCGAAGGTGATTCGGTAGGTGAAGCCGGCGTCGGGTGCGACCGCTTCGTCGTCACTGGCGACGACCGCGTCGGTCCAGTCCATCACTCGAACGCGCACATCGTCGAGCCGATCGGGGAAGGCGAGGGTGAGCGACTGTGCGGGCTCGAGGACCAGGCCCGGCGCCGATTGAGTCGGGTCGCTCAGCTGAGCACCGTCCTGATCGGTCTCGAGCATTCCACCGTCGACGAAGGTGAAGCGCATCGTGAAGCGCAGCGTCGGCGGGCCAGCGTCGATGGGTTCGAGCCCAGCGTCGACCAACTCACCAGCGTCGACCGGTGAACCCGCGTCGATCGGCGCCTCCGGAGGCTTGGGACAGCCGACGACGAGCAAGGAGGAGATGACGAGCCAGCGTACGTTCACAGGGCCGGTCTATCACCGCGACTGCGAGCGCGCCCTCGTTCAGCAGCCGCAGCTGAGATCGTCGGCGGTCGGCGTCAGGCACTGGAGCCGGCACGCCTGCCCCGGCGTGAAGGTCACCCGTCGCGTCGAGGTGCAGTCCTGTTCCGGCAGATGCGCGTATTGCTCGGGGCAACCGATGTCGATCGCCTGCCACAGCTGCTTGAGCTCGAGCGTACGCACCCCACCATCGAGGCCGAGATCGGTCCATCGGTAACGGAGTCGGCCGCACCGCCGGGTCGGCTCGCCGCCGAGCACCAGCTCCACGTCCGTCGCGCTCACGAAGTCGGTTCGCGAGCCCGCCACGATCGCGCCGGCATCGTCTCGCCCAGGGCCCCAGAACGCGTTGAGCGAGCTCGTCACCACCATTCGTCCGCTCGCTTGCGTCCCGACGAAGAGCGCGCCGGTGGGGCCGGTGAAGCGCCGCGGCTTGCAGTCGTCCTCGACGCTCTCGAATCGCATCGGCCCGAGGTTCCCCGTCGCGTCTTCCGCGATCGGATCGATCGGATTCCCGCAACCGAGCACGACGAGGATGAGAACGAAGACGCGCACGAAGGACTCCATGGCACAGTTCTCTCGCTGCGGCTGAGAATCACGGGGCACCGGCACCACGCGCGTTCAGCTCCTGCTCGGCCGCGATGCGTTCGCGCTGGGGACGCGCGTCTTCTTTCTCGAACGCGTGTCGGGGAGGCCCCAAAAGGTGAAGGGAACCGGCCTCATCGACCGATTCCCTTCAGTGCCCAGGAGAGGACTCGAACCTCCACACTGTTGCCAGTACTAGACCCTGAATCTAGCGCGTCTACCAATTCCGCCACCTGGGCGAGGCGCGGGGCTTGTACGAGCAGCGCCCCAGAGTGTCAACGACAGAGGGGTGACGGCTGGCGCTCCGAGGTCTGACGCACCGCCGCGCACGACTCGCCACGCTTCGCTGATTCGGGCAGAAGCCACCCATGACTCGAACCCTGCTGATCTCCGCCCTGCTCGGGGTGCTGGGAGCGTTCCTTTCTGGCTGCCCCCAGACCGGCTGCAGCGCGTCCACCTGCGCGGGCTGCTGCGACGCGAGGGGCGTCTGCCAGATGGGCACCACCAGCGCGACGTGCGGCGCGCGCGGAATGCTCTGCACCGAGTGCGGAGTGGGCATGACGTGCTCGAACTCGACCTGCCAGCTGTCGTTCGGGAGCGGCGGCGGTGTCTCGGGCACCGGCGGCGGCCTCAGCGGCACCGGCGGCGGTTCGAGCAACGGCGGAGGCCAGGCGGGCGGCTTCGCGACGGCGGGAGGGTTCGTCCGAATCGACCAAGAGCTCGTCAGCGGGAGTCGGCTGCGAGCCATCAACCTCGTCGGCCCTGACGGTTCCCGGGCGCCGCTGATGTTCTGGGACACCCAGCTCAACACCGTCTGCAACCCCTCGCTCTTCTACGGCGATCCGCACTGCTTCCCGGCAGTCAGCTTCCCGCTGATGGAGGGCTCGTTCGCCGACTCGGCCTGCACCCAACAGCTCTATGGGTATGCCTCGACGCTTCCCGGACTCGGGCCCGAGCAGTACGTGGCCGCGGGGCTGCCTTCACCGCGCGTGTACGGGTACCAAGCGGTGTCGATCGATGGCGGCAGCTACAACTTCTCCTTCGTGAGCCTGAGCCCCGCGACTGCACGCTTCACCAAGAGTGGGACGACCTGCACGCCCGCGACGATCACCGGGCAGGTGTATCTCTCGACGGGCACGGTCGCGAACTCCGCGTTCGCCCCGATGAGCGTCGTGCGCGAGTAATTCCGCGGTTGGCGCGGTTCGGTCGCTGAGCCCTCACGAGAGCTTGTTAGTCTGAGGTCTGACGTCCGAACAATCGCGTGGTCGATTCGTTTGGTTTCACGCCGTCAGGCGTGACGATGAATCGGAAGGTCTCGACGCTGCGCAGCTTCGGCAGTCGCCCGAACCACTGCTCAGCCTGGCGAACGAACGCCTTGTGTTGACCGCCCTCGAGGCGCTCGAAGTTGAACTCGAGGGCCTCCAGCTGTTTCATCCAAGGACGCGAGAGGAGCGCCGCAAACTTCTTTGGCTCGGGCAGGAACACGAGGTTGAGCGCGAGCCGGCGCAACGGCAGCTCGCAGGTCGACGGAAGGTCCTCGAAGTCGTCGAGGCACAGGCCGAGCGCTGACGGGCGAAGCGTCCTCGACGCGAAGAGCTCCTCGAGGTCGGTGAGGCGAGACGGCGTCAGCTCAAGGCGTTCGAGGGCTGGCAGCTTCTTCGTGCTGCACAGCGTTGGGAATGCCGGCCCCAGCTCGTTCCACCCCAGCGCCAGCGTCTTCACGTGGTGCAGTGCGCCCGCGTCGAGCAGCGCGCTCAGCACGGCGGGCGAGAGCCGCTGCGCTTCGAGGTTCAACATCGTGGCGTGCTCGAACGACACCTGCTTCAGCAGCGACTGGTCGGCCCTCCACAGGTTGCGCAGCTCGAGCGTGGCGTCGCGAAGCCGCGCGGTGATGGTGGCGTGGTGCTCGAAGAACGGGCCAGCGTCGGCCCTCGCGTGCGAGACGAGCGCGCGGTCGAACGCAAGCGCGGTGGCGCCTCCACGCCAGGGCTCGAGCCACTGCGCCGCGTGCCGCTTCTCGAGCCGCTTCACGGTCTTCGCGTCTTCAGAGCCGAGCTGCGCCTGCACGACTTCACCCCAGCCGATTCCGCGCTCGAGCAGCCAGTCGGCGTACACCTGAAGCGCGGCCTGGTCGGACCCGGCACGTGGAATCGCCAGCAGCATCGCGCGCTCCTCCTGCTCGTCGCGGGTCGTCGAGGGCTGGTCGACACCACCTGAGGCCGCCTCGAGCAGCGCCAGCACCTGATTGGCCAGCTTCGCGGCCTTCGCGCGATTGACGGTTCGGCTCGCCACGTGGCGCTCGAGCGAGACGCGCGCTGTCAAGCCGTCGATGAACACGTTCGGGTTGGCGCCTTCATCGAGCAGCGCTTGCACCTTCGCGGGCGTCTCCTCGTCGAGGAACAGCAACGCGATCGCCAGCGGGGTGTAGCCATCTTTGTTCGGCTTGTTGATGTTTCGGCGAAGGGCCATGGGGCGACGAGTGCAGTAATCGCTCGCCATGTCCACCCCGAACCGGCTGGTGATCCCCGGCCCATCGGACCGTCTTCCGACGTGCTGCGCGCGTTGTCGCAGTCACAGCGCGGGCACCTCGCCCCGGTCTTCATGCAGCGCTTTCAGAGCGCCCTCAAACGGCTGCGCGACGTGTTCCTCGATCCGACGGCGCAGCCCGTCGTCATCGCGGGCTCGGGCACGCTCGCGATGGCGCTCTCGGTCGCGAACCTGGTGCAGCCCGGCGACAAGGCGTTGCTGGTTCCTGCCGCGCGGCACCAGCACTGGCGAGCAGCCGAAGCTGGCGTTGCGCTCATCGCTCAACACCTGAGCGCAGGCTGTCAACTGACCCGCCGTGGCGGCGTTGCGCGTCGCCGCCGACTGGCGGAGAAAGCCGTTCGTGCGGCGCGAGACGACGCTCGACGAGGCCCCGCAGCGCGCCACCAGCGGGAGAGACGGCCCTCCGGCAGATCGCGATGCGGCAGGCCCGGACGCGCCTGCAAGGCTTGCCCGCCGTCCGCACAGCTGCGAGCGCCACTCCGACAACTGCGGACATTTCCCCTGAACCGTTTGCGCGGACTCAACACGCACACCGCCGCTTCGCTGATTCGGGCAGAAGCCACCCATGACTCGAACCAAAGTGGGACGACCTGCACGCCCGCGACGGTCACCGGGCAGGTGTATCTGTCGACGGGCACGGTCGCGAACTCGGCGTTCGCCCCGATGAGCGTCGTGCGCGAGTCATTCCGCGGTTGGCGCGGTTCGGTCCCCTCACGAGAACTTCGCGGGTGGCCACTTGCCCTGCGCTTCGAGGGCCTTCCGCTCCTCGGGGTTCTCGTCCATGTACGCCTTGAGCGACTCTTCGGTGATCCACACCTCGATCGGCTCCGCGCCCACCTTTGCCTGACACGACAAGCGTGAGTTCGCGCGAACGTCGAAGGCGAGATCGAGCCGATCCATCTCCAGCTCGTCCTGCTCGGAGAGCGACTCGAGGCCTTTCTTCACCCAGACGTGACAGGTCGAGCAGGCGCAGACGCCGCCGCACGAATGGCCCACCTGGGCGTGCGCCTCTTCCGCGGCCTCGAGGATCGTCGTGCCCTCGGCGACCTCGACGGACACGTCCTGTAGTGGGCTCTTGAAGTGAACGAGGGTCATCAGAAGCTCTGAATCGAGTGCCCGACGGCGGCCTTGGAGATCGCCCGGTTCATGATCCGCTCGACGAAGGGCTTGGCCTGCTCGTCGAGTTCGTGGATCGCGTTCTTGAGCGCCGCGTGATCGGAGGTCGTCTTCGAGAGCTGCTCGAGCGACGAGACGCCCAGCTCGAACGCCTTGCGCTCCTCGCTCGTCAGCAGATCGCCGTTCTCCTGGAGTTGTTTGCGCGCATCGACGAGCACCCGCGACGCCTCCACCTGCTGCTCCACCAAGAGCCGCTTCTGAATGTCCTCTTCGCCGTGCTCGATGGAGTCCAGCAGCATCTGCTCGACCTCTTCGTCGCTCAGCCCATGCGTGGGCTTCACGGTGATCGCCTGCTCGACTTCGGTGGTCTGTTCCTTCGCCTTCACCGAGAGAATTCCGTCGGCGTCGATCGAGAAGGTGACTTGCACCCGGCCCATGCCCGCGGGCATCGCAGGAATCCCCGTCAGCCGAAAGCGCGCGAGCGAGCGGTTGTCGTGCACCAGCTCCCGCTCGCCCTGCACGACGTGGATGTCCATGCCCGTCTGGCCGTCCTGGAAGGTGGTGAACACCTGCGCCTGGGCGATCGGGATCGCGGAGTTCCGCGGAATGATCTTCTCCACCACCCCGCCCATCGTCTCGAGCCCGAGCGAGAGCGGGATCACGTCGAGCAGCAGCACTTCGTCTTGGCGGCTCTCGTTGGTGAGGAGGTCGGCCTGGATCGCGGCGCCGAGGGCGACCACCTGATCGGGATCGATGTCGGCGAGTGGCTTCTTGCCGAAGATCGACTCCACGTAGCTGCGCACCACCGGCACGCGAGTCGAGCCTCCGACCAGCACCACGCCCTTGATGTCGTCGGTCGTCAGCCCGGCGTCCTTCACGGCCCGTCGAACCGCCACGCCCGTCTTGGCGAGCAGCGGCTTCACCCACTCGTCGAACTCGCCACGGCTGAAGCGCAGCGTCTTCCCCTCGAACTCGAGCGTCGTCTCGGTGACGTCGGTGAGCCGCTCCTTGGCGGCGCGCGCGAGCAGGAGCAGCCGGGCGATCTGCGAAGGGGAGGGCGAGCCGATCCCGAACTGCTCCAGCGCCTTCTGGACGATCGCGCGATCGAAGTCGTCTCCGCCGAGCGCCGAGTCACCTCCCACGGACTTCACCTGGAAGACGCCATCGACCAGCTCGAGGATCGAGATGTCGAAGGTGCCTCCGCCGAGGTCGAACACCGCGTAGGTGCCTTGAGCGCCCTTGTCCAAGCCGTAGGCGAGCGCGGCGGCGGTCGGTTCGTTGAGGAGCCGCAGCACCTCGAGGCCCGCGAGCCGTCCCGCGTCCTTGGTGGCCTGCCGTTGCGCGTCGTCGAAGTACGCCGGCACGGTGATGACCGCCTGCTCGACCTTGTTCGCGAAGGCCGATTCAGCGCGGCGCTTGAGCGTCCGGAGAATCTCTCCGCTCACCTCGATCGGCGTCACCGGCTGACCGCCAGCGACCTTGAAGCGAACGACCCCCGAGCCCTCGACGAACTGGTACGCGCCGAGCTTCTTGGTCTCGACGTCGCCCAGCGACTTCCCCATGAAGCGCTTCACCGACTTGATCGTGTCGGTGGGGAACTCGCCCATCAGCTCGACCGCGCGCTTGCCGACGATGACCCCGCCGCTGGCCGCGTAGTGCACGACCGACGGCAACAACCTCGCGTCGTTCTCGTCCGCCGCCACGCAACGCGGCGTGCCGTTCACCACCGCCGCGACGAGCGAGTTGGTGGTGCCGAGATCGATGCCGACGACGGTGCCCTTCGGCTTGAGCGGATCGTGGATCTGCAGGAAGCCCTTCACGACATCGCCTCCTCTTCGAGCGCCTCGACCTCTTCGACGAAGCGGGTGAAGTAGCGCACCCGGCCCAGCTGGTGCGCGGCCTCGGTCACGTCGTCATGCGAGAGCGCGGTCTTCGCCTGCTGAAAGGCCTTCGACTTCTCCGCCTCGATCTCGTCGGCCATCGCCCGAGCGCGCTCGGTGTCCTTCTTCGCCTTGAGCGCCTCGAGCCGTTCGCGCCGCTCCATCACCTCTTCGAGGAACTCGAGCGGCATCTTCGCCTGCGCGGCCGACGCGTCGGAGTCGAGGTCGATGCCCTTCAGCTTGAGCACGTAGAACGCGCGCTTCACGGGATCTTTCAGCACCTTGAAGGCGTCGTTGAGCGCGGTCGTCTTCTCGAGCGCGGCGAGGCGGGTTCGGGCGTCGGCCGTGGCGACCCGATCGGGGTGATGCGCCAGCGACAGCTCCCGGAGCTTCTGCTCCAACGCCTTGACGTCGAGCTCGAGGGTTGGCGAGAGCCCGAAGACCTCGAAGTGGTTCATACCGAGAACGAATCGCCGCAGCCGCAGGCGGACTTCTCGTTGGGGTTCCGCAGCTTGAAGCCCGAGGCCATCAACGTCTCCTCGAACACGAGCTCGGTGCCCATCAGGTACAGGTAGCTCTTGGGATCGATGAAGACGCGAACGCCATCGCGATCGAAGATCTTGTCGCGCTGCTTGGGCTCTTCGGCCCACTCCATGTGGTAGGCGAGCCCCGAGCAGCCTCCGCCCTTCACCGCGATGCGAAGTCCGGCGTTCGGCGTGTTGCGATCGGTGAGGAGCTTCTTCAGCCGCAGCACCGCAGTGTCATCGATGCCGATGCCCTTGCCGACCGGCTTCCCAGTCGGGAGGGCGTTCGCGTTGGGGACGACGACGGTGTGCGCTTCGGTCATGGCGGCGTCTCAGGGCGTGGTGGTGGCGGGCGCGTCGGACGTCGTGGCGGGTTGGCCGGCCTGCCGCTTGGCGCGCTTTTCCTGGAAGTCCTTGATGGCGGCCTTGATCGCGTCTTCGGCGAGCACCGAGCAGTGGATCTTCACCGGCGGGAGCGAGAGCTCCTTGGCGATCTCCTTGTTGGTGATCTGCTGCGCTTCGTCGACCGACTTGCCCTTCACCCACTCGGTGACGAGCGACGACGACGCGATGGCCGAGCCACAGCCGAAGGTCTTGAACTTCGCGTCCTGGATCATGCCGTCGTCGGAGATCTTCAGCTGGAGCCGCATCACGTCACCGCACGCGGGCGCGCCCACCAGGCCGGTGCCGACGTTGGGATCTTCCTTGTCCATCGCCCCCACGTTCTTGGGGTTCTCGTAGTGCTCGACGACTTTGTCGCTGTAAGCCATGGGTGTCCTCGGGGGTCAGTGAGCGGTCCAGGCGATCTTGGAGAGATCGACGCCTTCCTTCGCCATTTCGTAGAGCGGAGACATATCGCGCAGCTTCTTCACCGCCCGGGTGACGAGCTCGATCGCGTAGTCGACTTCTTCCTCGGTGGTGAAGCGGCCCAGCCCGAAGCGGATCGAGGAGTGCGCCATGTCTTCGGGGACGCCGAGGGCGCGCAGCACGTAGCTCGGCTCCAGCGACGCCGACGTGCAGGCCGAGCCGGAGCTCACCGCGATCGACTTGATGCCCATCATCAACGCCTCGCCCTCGGCGTACGCGAAGGAGATGTTGAGGTTGCCGGGGAGCCGGTGCTCCATCGAGCCGTTGACGGTCAACATGTCGAGGTTCTTCTGGAGGCCGGCGAGCAGCCGATCACGCAGCGCCTTCAGCCGCGGCGCCTCGGTGGCCATCTCCTTCATCGCCAGCTCGGCGGCGGCTCCGAACCCGACGATGCCCGCGACGTTGAGCGTGCCCGAGCGCATGCCCCGCTCGTGACCGCCGCCGTCGATGATCGGCGCGATGCGCACGCGTGGCTTGCGACGAACGTAGAGCGCCCCGACGCCCTTGGGCCCGTACATCTTGTGCGCCGAGAGCGAGACGAGATCGGCCTTCGCCTTCTCGACGTCGAACGGCACCTTGCCGACCCCCTGGACCGCGTCGGTGTGAAAGAGCACGCCCTTGGCGCGGCAGAGCTTTCCGATCTCCTCGACGGGCTGGACGACGCCGATCTCGTTGTTGGCGAGCATGACGCTGACGAGGATCGTCTTGTCGGTGATCGCCGCCTCGAGCTCCTTCAGATCGACCAGCCCGTCCTTCTTCGGCGTCAGGTAGGTCACTCGCGCCCCGACGCGGAGCTTCTCGATCCACCGCCCGAGCACCACGTCCTTGTCGAGCTCGTGCTTGATCTCGAGGGTCGCGAGATCGTCGGCGTTCACGTCGGCGCCGGTGAGCTCCATCAGCCGCTGGATCTTCAGCTCGTCGATGCGATCGAGCCGCTGCCGCTCGAGCCGCTTGCAAATGTCGAGGATCGCCTTGTGCTCGGTGGCGACGGTGACGAGGTGATCGCCCTTGTCCTTGTAGAACTCCACCACGCCCTTGAGCGCGAGGTTGTTCGACTCGGTCGCGCCGGAGGTGAAGACGATCTCCTTGTCCGACGCGCCGATCAGCGCGCCGATCTGCTTGCGCGCCTTCTCGACCGCTGCCTCGGCCTTCCAGCCGTACTCATGGTTCCGCGAAGCCGCGTTGCCGAAGTCATCGGTGAAGTACGGCGTCATGGCCTCGAGCACGCGCGGGTCGAGCGGCGTCGTCGAGTGATAATCCATGAAAATCGGCAGCTTCATGCCCATGTGCCCTCAAAGTGGACCAGCGCGGTCCAGTATCTAAGTAGCGTTGGAGATGTGGACTCGTCAAGTCCACTTTGGCGAGCTGCGTTGCGTGGAAGTGCTTGAAAAACCTCATAAGTCGCCGATGGTCCTTGAGGAGGTCGTCCATGCCCAACTGGCGAATCGAGCCGGCACGAACCGGCCGGGGACAGTGCAAGGTCTGCCACAAGCCGATCAAGGAAGGAGAGCCGCGCTTCGGCCAGGACGAGGTGACCGCGAGCTGGTTCCATCTCAAGTGTGCCGCGAAGGGCGCGCCGCGGGCCTTCAAGCCGTTCGCTGCGCAGGCGGCGGAGATCCTCGCGCACGGCTGGACGTCGGTCAGCCCCGCCGCGAAGGCCAAACAGCAGCTCCGGAATCCGAAGCTCGAGGCGGCGCTGATCGCGGCTCCGACGGATGAGGGGGCCCAGGCCGTCTACGGCGATTGGCTGCAGGCGCAAGGCGACTGGTGGGGCGAGCTGATCGTCCTCGCTCAGACCGATCAGGCCGCGTGGAAGAAGGCGATGAAGGGGCGGCTGGCCGAGCTGACCGGCGGCCTGTCCTCGACGAAGTGGCTGTGGTTCGCGTGGCGCGGCGGTTTCGTGTGGTCGATCAGCGTGCGAGATCGTCGCAAGCCCGCACAGGTGATTCCCGTGCTCGAGGCGGCCTTCGCTCTGCGCGCGGCATTGCTACTCCAGGAGGTCAGCTTCGAATCGTCGACCGGCCCGGAGCTCGTCGAGTTCCTCGCGGCCAGGTTGCCAGCGACCGTCGCAACTCTCCACTTGGACTTGTGCGAGGGTTTCTCCCGGCTCGCTGGCGCCGGCCTCGAGGCGCTGACGATCGACGCCGCCGAGGGAAACAACCCTGCCGAGCTGAGTCGGTTGGGAGGCTCGAACCGGCTGCCGAGACTCCGGCGCATCGACCTGTACGGAGGGACGGCTGGGCTGCTCGAGGCACTCCTCACTTCACCGGTGTCGCCAAAGCTGGAGGTGCTTTCGATTGCTGGCGACCTCTCGCCGGCTGCCATCGACGTGTTGTTCGCGAACCGGACCCGGCTCTCGAAGCTCAAGTCCCTCTCCTACGATCCCGAGGGCGAGTTCGACGCGCGCCTCGCCAAGGCCTTTGGCAAACGTCTGGAGACGACCGGCGCGGTCACCGAGCGAGACTTCGAGGAGGAACTCGAAGTCGACTACCTCGACTGAGGCGATTCGCCAGGCCGCTGCGCCAAGTACGGCTCCAAAGTGGGGCAATCGATCGCGCCGAGGTGGCGCGGTCGGCCCACCAGGTCGAACGATCTCCGGGCTCTGCTGCGGGCACGCGGGTCGCTCCAGGGTGCTGGGCCGTTCCAACTGGAGCCCACACGTGACTCGACCTCCCGGAAAAGACCTTCAACTCGCCCAGCAGGAGCCCGAACCGACCCGCTACACGCAGGGGTGGCGCCGCGGAAAGCCGGAGGAAGATCCCGACAAGCTGAAGCCGTGGGGCGTGATCTCCGCGAAGCCCAGCGAGTTCCTCATCCGCATGCGCGGCGGGAAGGTGACGACGAGCGGGCAGGGCGCCACCGTCTTCAAGTGGCCGTGGGACTCGGTCGCGATCGTTCCCACCACGGTGCAGCGGCTCCAGTTCGTCGCCGATCAGATCACCCAGGAGAAGGTCGGGGTGAAGGTCACCGGCATCGTCGTCTACCGCATCGCCGAGCCGCTGATCGCCTTCCGCATGCTGAACTTCAGCTTCCCCGAGCGCGCGCAGGAAAAGCTCGCCACGATGATGGAAGAGATGTGCATCGGCGCGACCCGCCGACTGGTCGCGAACCTCTCCATCGAGGAGTGCCTCACCCGCCGAAAAGACGCGCTCGCCTCCGAGTTGGTCCGCGAGGTCGCGCCCGTCGTCTCCGGTCAAGGCAAACTCGCCGACGGCACCGAGCAAGGCTGGGGGCTGATCGTCGACACCATCGAGATCCAGGACGTGCGGGTCACCTCGGCGCAGGTCTTCGCCAACATGCAGGCGAAGTTCCGCCAGGAGCAGGAGCGGGTCGCGCGCGAAGCCGAGCTGGTGAAGCTCCGAGCGATCAAGCTCAATGAGGCGTCCACCGAGCAGGAGGTCGAGCTCTCGCGCGTCGCTGCCCAGACCGAGATCCGCCGCAAGAAGCAGATCGCCGAAGAGGAAGCGAAGGTCGAGAAGATCGCCTCCGACTCACGCGTCGAGGAACAGCGCCTCGCGCAGGAACGGCTCACCCGGGCGAACCAGGTCTCGGCCGAGCGCGAGTTCCAGCTCGCGAAGATCAAGGCCGAGCAGGAAGTGCGGCGGCAGAAGCAGCAGGCGGAAGAGGCCGCGGTGATGGAGCAGGCGCAGACCCACGCCCGACTCGCCGAGGCCAAGCAAGCCGCCGAGGCGCACCTCGCGCAAGAGAAGCTGCGCACCGAGGTCGAACAGGCCCGCTTGGAAGCCGAGGCCGAACAGGCACGCCATGCCTCGCGGGTCGCCGAGGAACTCCAGCAAGCCGAGCTCATGCGCAGCCGTGCCGACGTCGCCGAGGCCAAGCGTCAGCTCGCCGAGATCGAGGCCCGCACCGTCGAGCTCGAGGTCCACAAGCAACAGCTCCTCTCCAAGCTCGAGCTCGAGCGCGCCGCGAAGCTCCGCGAGATCGAGAACACCCTCTCGCCGGAAGCCATCCAGCTCGCGATCGCCCAGAAGCTCCCGGAGGTCGCCCAGGCCTTCCAGCAGAAGATGGGCGAGGTGCACGTGACGGCCGTCGATGGGGCGAACCCGTTCGGGTACATCGCCGCGGCGGTCGAGGGCGTGATGGGGCTGGCTCGAAGCGCGGGCATCGAACTCCCAAAGACCAAGGAATGAGGCCCCGGCGAGAATCCCCCTGAAACCCTTCGGGCTCTGATTACATAGAGGGCTCGTATGGGTCGATCGAAGGTCGTTGGGCTGGCGGTCCTGGCCGCCATCGCACTGGTGGTGATTCCCGAGGTCCTGCCGACAGGGCCTTCAAACAGCCTCGACCCGACGAAGCTGCTCGAGTCCGGCCAGTGGATCGTCGCGGCTGGCCTCGTCTTCTTGGGCGGGCTCCTCACCTCGCTCACGCCCTGCGTCTACCCGCTCATTCCGATCACCGTCGGGGTCTTCGGAGCGCGCCAGGCCTCGAGCCGCGGGCGTGCCTTCGTGCTCACCAGCGCCTACGTCAACGGCATGGGGCTCGTCTTCGCGATCCTCGGCGTCGTCGCGGGGATGACGGGCAAGGCCTTTGGCTCGGCGCTCGGCAACCCCTTCGTCGTCACTGGCCTCGCGCTCTTCATGCTGGTGCTCGCCTCGTCGATGTTCGGGGCCTTCGAGTTGGCGCTCCCGTCGGGCCTGGCGTTGAAGCTGAACAACGTCGGCGGCGGTGGGCTGCTCGGCGCGGCGTTGATGGGCTCGGTGGCCGGTTTCCTCGCTGCGCCGTGCACCGGGCCGACCCTCGCCGGCCTCCTCGCGTGGATCTCGAAGACCCAGGACCCGACCCTCGGCGGGGTCCTCCTCTACATCTACGCGCTCGGCATCGGCGTGCCGTTCTTCATCATCGGCGTCTTCACCGTCCGGCTCCCCAAGGGCGGCGTGTGGATGGAGTGGGTCAAGAGCGTCTTTGGCATCGCCCTCGTCGCCCTCGCCGCGACCTACTTCCGTGATGCCTTCGTCGCGGTGAGAGAGCCGCTGGAGCACGCCGCCTCCGCCATCGGCCGCACTGGCGCGATCGGCATCGGTGCTGGGCTCGTCCTCATCGGCATCATCGCCGGAGCCGTTCACCTCTCCTTCAAGGAGAAGGGCGAATCGCCGCTCAAGGCCTTTGGCGTCGTCGCGGTCGTCGCCGGGTTCCTCCTCCGCATGGCGGCCCCGATCGGCGCCCCGGTGAGTCCAGTGGTTCCGCTCGACGAGAAGGCTGCGCTCGAGAAGACGATCGCCGACCTCGATCGCCAGCTCGGTCAGGAGACCGACCAATCGAAGAAGAACGCCATCGCCGCCTCGCTCGCCGAAGCCCGCGAGAAGCTCGAGGCCATCGTGTCTCCGCGCGTCGAGTTCTCCTGGGGCATGATCTTCGAGGCCCGCAAGGCCGGGTCCGCCGAGCCGTTCGACGCCGCGCTCGCCAAGGCGAAGGCCGACTGCAAGCCGGTGATGATCGACTTCTTCGCCGAGTGGTGCCCGGCCTGTAAGGAGCTCGACAAGCACACCTACCCGGACAAGGTCGTCGCCACCGAGGCGCACCGCTTCGTCTCGATCAAGGTCGACGCCACCAACGATCACGAGGTCACCGATCGGCTGTTCGAGAAGTACGCCATCAAGGGCCTGCCCACGGTGCTCTTCATCGGCCCGACGGGGACCGTCCTCGAGAGCCCGCGCGTGACCGGCTTCCTCAAGCCCGACGCCTTCGTCGGCGAGATGCAGAAGGTCGCGATCGCCACATGCTCAGCCTCGCCCTGACGCTCGCGCTCACCGCCGACGGCGGCACCGCGCCTCGCGACGAAGTCTTGGCCGTCGTGCAGCGTCAAGTGGCTGCGTGGAACCGCGGCGATCTCGAGGCGTTCTGTGCGCTCTACGCCGACGACGCGGTCTTCGTGTCGCCTCCCCGGCCGGCGAACCCCGACGCAGGGGTCTCGGCTTCCGACGGGGTGACTCGCGGCCGGGCCGAGGTGCTCGCTCGCTACAAGAAGCGCTACCCCGATCGGAAGGCGATGGGGCAGTTGACGATCGAGCCTCACGACGTGCGCGAGACGAAGGACGCGGTCTCGATCTCCGCCAGGTGGACGCTGCGGTACCCCGACAAGCCGGCGCTCAGCGGCAACACCGTCGTGGTGCTCGTTCGCGGAGCCTCGGGGTGGACGATCGTTCACGACGCCTCGATGTGAGCGCGCTGATCGTGCACGGCGCCGCTTGCCTCGCGCGCCCCTTGCGGCACGATGGCCCGATGAAGCCTGTCGTCGGAGCGTGGCTCCTTCTCTCCCTCGCCTGCGCCCCAAAGCCGGGAAAGACCTTCGTGCCCATCGGCGTCCCCGATGGCTCCGTCTGGGACGGCGGAGTCACCTGTCAGCAGACCTGCTCGTCCTGGACCAACGAGCGAACGGTGGGCTCGGTGCTCGACCCGGTGAAGGAACTCTCGGGCCTCGCCGCGAGCCGCACCCAGGCGAACGTGCTCTACGCCCACAACGACTCCGGCGATCAGGCGCGGTTCTGGGCGATCTCGGCCACCAACGGCACGGTGATGCAGCAGTTCCTCCTCGAGGCGCCCGCGACCAACGTCGACTGGGAAGACGCCGCCATGGGCCCGTGCCCGAACTCGAGCGCGCCCTGCCTCTTCATCGGCGACGTGGGCGACAACTCGCTCCTCCGCACCAGCTACGCGCTCTACGTGGTGCCCGAGCCATTGGTCACCGCAGGCGGCAAGAAGATGAGCGTGCCGTTTCAGACGTTGCCCTTCACCTATCCCAACGGCGATCGGAAGAACTCCGAGGCGATCCTCGTCGACCCGACCAACGGCCGGCCGTACGTGATCACGAAGGAGGACGTCGGGCGGGCGAGCCTCGTCTACCGGTTCCCGTTGCCCCTGACGCCTGGGGTCTCGGTGGAGCTCGAGCTCGTGGGTGCCTCGCCGGTTCCCGCGTCCAACGACCTGCAGCTCACCGGCGCCGACGCGAGCCCATGTGGAGATGCGATCCTCCTGCGCACCTACGGGCGCCTGTGGATGCTGCGCGCCAGCGACCTCGGGCTCGAGAGCGCCTTCGCCTCGACGCCGATCAACATGCCAGTGCTCCAGGAAGATCAGGGTGAGGCAGTGGCGTTCGCAGCCGACGGGCGCTCGTACTTCACCTCGAGCGAGACGATCGTCGACCCGGCTCCGCTCAACAGCTCGACCTGCCGGTAGCGCTCACTTCACCCGCTGGAAGATGCGATCGATCACGATCGGCTCCTTCCCGTCGCGCAACAACGAGATCTGATACCGCATCAGCCCGTTCTCGAGCAGCTCTCGCCGAAGCCCGATGCCCGCCTTCTTCGCCTCGTCCTTCATTCGGCCCTTGGAGACGAAGACTCCCTTCTCGAGCTGGGTCGTGAACGAGAACGCGTCGCCGAAGAACTCGTCGTCGGTGGGCGTCTTCCCGTCGAGCACCAGCTGAAAGCGCTTCTTCGACACCGTGGCGTCGATCTCGACGAAGAGCGTCGGCGCGCCGTTCACCTCGTTCATTCGAATGCGATGCACCGGCCGCACCGACTTCGCCGCCTTGCGCACGAACCAGCTCATCCCGAGGCTCTCGAGGATCGGCTCGGTGTCGGTCGACTTCTCGAGGTCGAGCTTCCAGACGCCCTCGAGTGGGTGCGAGGGAACACCCGCGTCGGGGACCTGCAGGAGCAAGATGGCGAGGAGCGCGCTCAAGGAACCGCGGTTCTGACATGAGGCGCCGGGGCAACGCTACGCAGCGAGCGGGAAACCAATCGCCGTCGTGGGGACCGCTCAGCGCACCTCGGGCACGAAGAGCCGCAGCTGCGGCACCAGCTCGGCCACCGGCTTGCCCGGCACCAGCTTCTTGTTCTGCTCCACCAGGTACCCTTGCTCGACGAGGTAGGTGAGCGCGTTCTCGAGCGACGACTTCGACACCGACTCGGCGGAGAGGATCGTCCCTCCGAGGAAGTCGGCGCGGCCGTTCTCGAGCGCCTTCTTGAGGTAGTCCTTCTTGTCCTGCCCGTCCTTGGGCACGTCGGCTGCCTGGCGCGCCGCGAGCAGATACGACTCGAGCACGTCGAGGAGCAGATCGGCGAGGAACTGCACCGCCGGGCGAACGTGGGGCTCGGGCGTGAGGCTGAGCGAGTTCTCGTCGTGCGCGACCAGGCCGAGCTGGTGAAGGTGATCGACCGTCGCGTCGAAGATGTTCTCGAACGTCTGGCCGACGGGGAAGATGAACTCCATCTTGAGCAGGCGGGAGAGCACCAACGCGCGCTCACGGATCGCGGCCTTGCTGTTGAGCGGCTCGGTCGAGAGCAGGGCGGCGCAGACGATCGTTCGCCCCGCCACCAGGTTCATCAGGGTGTTCTTGTAGAAGGACAGCTCGGGCCGGCGATCTTCTTCGACCTGGTAGATCGGCTCGCCGCGCGCCTCGGCGATGCGTACGAAGCCCTCGGACGCGAACATGCGCATCGCGTCTTGGATGGGCCCGAGCACCGTGGGAGACGAGGGCGCGTCGGTCAGCTGCACCGAGAGCCGCGCCTTCAGATCGCTCGCCATCTGACGAAGCAACATCACCCGATCGGTGATCTCCCGCACCGAGATGCCGCGGCGTCGGTGCGCCAACAGGGCCGAGGCGAGCAGGGCGTGCGGGGTGACCGTCGAGACCCGGGAGATCCCGTACATCACCCGATGGCCCAGCGCGCGCACGAGGGCCTTCTTCTGATCGTCGGTGGTGTTCCGAGGATCGACCCCGCGCTCCTTCATCAGCTTCGCCACCGACACCGGCTCGTCGAACGAGAGGTGAATGCGCCCGTAGTTCTCGGTCAGCACCGCCGGTGCCGAGAGCAGCGCCTTGATGTCCTCCGGCTTCTTCTCGCCGCCGGCCAGCTCGGCCCGGTAGCTCGCGCCTTCGACCACCTTCTCGTAGTCGATCGCGGCCGGTACGAAGAGCAGGTCGTTCTTCGCGCCTTCGAGCACCGCGTCGACGAGCCAGGTGAAGAGGCCGAGCTTCGGCGTCAGCAGCTTGCCCGTTCGTGAGCGGCCGCCTTCGGGGAAGAACTCGTGGTGAATGCCGTCGTGCACCAGCTTCTTCAGGTAGGCCTTGAAGACGGCCGTGTAGAGCTTGTCGCCCTTGAAGCTGCGCCGAAGGAAGAACGCGCCGCCACGACGCAAGAACCAGCCCAAGGGGAAGAAGGATAGGTTCGCGCCCGCGGCGACCAACGGCACCGTGTAGCCACGCTGAAACAGCACGTAGCTCATGATCAGGTAGTCGACGTGGCTCTTGTGCGAGGGCGTCAACACCACCGGGGCGTCGGCCGCGGCCTTCATCGCCCGCTCCAGGCCCACCTCGTCGACCTCGACGCCGTCGTAGATGCGGCGGAACACCCAGTTGAGGATCGGGGCCGCGAAGCCGAGGATCGTCGGGCTGTATCTCGCGGCGATCGACTCGAAGTTCCGCTTGGCCTGCCGGTTGACCGACTCGATCGACTTGTTCTGTTCCTTGGCGACCTCCGCGGCCGCTTGCTGGAAGTGGCGATCGCGCATCGCCTCGTCGATGAGGCGATCGGTCGGCTTCCGCGGTGGCCCGAAGACGGCCCTCGTCTCGCGCGCGAGGTGGTGATGGAGCGTCGAGCGAACCTTCCGCGCGATCAGCTCGGTGGAGTCGCCGGCGTTCTCAGCCAGCACCGCCTTCAGATCGATGGGATCACCGACCCGAAACTGGGCCCGGTGGTAGTTGCGGAGGAAGGCACCGATCGAGTGGAGGAACCCGGGCGCCTCAGGGCTGCCGAAGACGCGATCGAAGATGCTCGGGGTGACCTTCTGTTGCCACTTCTCCCAGACGAACAGCTCGGGGACGAGGAAGACCGGCTGCTCCGAGCTGCGCGCGAGCTCCACCAACGCCGGGAAGGGATCGTCGCCTGCCGTGCCGCGTGCGGTGTTGAACGCCGACTTGTTGAGGAAGATGAGCCCAGAGGCGCCTTCGCGTTGCGCGGCTGCGAAGCGCTCCTTGAAGTCGCCGTGCTGCAAGGTGAGGGTGAAGGGCTTGGTGAACCAACGCCTCAGGTTCACCACCGCGCGCACCGGCGGCAGCCCACGCCGCACCATCGCCCAGTGGAGGTAGAGGAAGTTCACCCAGGCCGTCGTGCGCATGACGTGCACGACCAGGCCCTTCTGATGGAGCGCCTTGAGCTCGTCGACCGCGTTGGGCGCGAAGCGTACCGGCTCGAAGTAGCGACGAGTCATCCACCGGCCGAACGGCCCGAACTCGCGGTGGAGCTGCGGTTCGACCTCGATCTCGGGCTTGGCGATCAGCGCGTCCACGGCGCGGAACCATACGTCAACCCACGCGCTGGGCTGGCCCTTTTGCGAAATCAACGGCTCGAGTTGGACGCGCCACGTCGACCTGGGCTACGGGTCGCGACCGTGCGAATCGGCCTGCTGATCGCGGTGGTGGCCTCGAGCGCGCTCGCGCAGAGCGCCGAAAAGGGCGGGTCTCCAGCGCGCGCCCTGCGCCGCACGCCGCTCGTCCTCGCTCCCGGTCGAGCCAACGCCGATCAGAAGAAGGCAGAGGCCCTCGCCGTGGCCGTGCGCGCGGCCAACGAGGCGCAGCGCGACAGCCAGGCGCTCGCGCCGAACGGCGACCTGCAGCTCGACGCCGTGAAGCCACCAGCCCCACCGGTCGCTCCCGAGCCCGTCAAGTCGAACACTCCGGGCAACGACATCTACCGGTGGGAGGACGGGGAAGGCGTCGTTCACTACTCGACGTCCGTTCCCCCAGCGTACAAGGGCATCGCCAAGAAGGTCGGCGCGAAGCCTTAACGTCGAGCGTGCACTCGCGAGGCGCGCGATCGAATCAACCGGTCGCCATCACCTCGCGCGAGCCGCTTCCATCGCTCGTAGGCCTCCGGACCCGACTCGACCGGATCGCGAAAGAGCGCCTCGAGGGCCGCCGCCTTCAGCGTGCCCGCCCGGTGCGCTTCGAAGAGCTCGTCTCCGAGCAGATAGCCGAGCGCGTGGCTCACCGTGTGGAACTGATCGAGCGTCGAGGGAATCAACCGGCGCGCGTCGCGGCTGCGAGCGTCGGCGAGGCTGGAGAGCACCAGCACGAAGGCCGCGGTGCTGCGCCGGTCTTTCTTCCCGTGGAGGAAGTGCCGCTTCCAGTCCTCGAGCGAGGGGCAGGTGCGCCGCGGGTTCACCAGCTTGGAGCCAAAGAAGCCGATCGCCTCCTCGACGCAGCGGGCCCAGAAGGCGTCGAAGCGAGGCCGCTCCCGATGCATCGCCGCGCCGATCGCACAGTGGCGCACCACGTGGGCCGCTTCCTCGGCAGCGTGGTTGAGCGAGAAGCCAGACAGCCACACCGCGTTCGCGCTCGGAATGAAGGCGCTCTGGCCCGACACGACGTGCCGCCCGAGGTGCGCGAGCTCCTTTCTCGAGAGATTCCCGCGCCGCTCGAGGCGCTCCAGGGCGTCGAGATCGAGGGGGGTGAGCACCTCCAGGCCGTCGGTCGAGGTCTTCACCCGCGCCAGCCGGCCGATCTCCTTCACCAGGGTCTTCACGGTGGTGGCGAGCCCTCCGTCTTCGATCGGCGCGTCGCCCGCCTCCGCCTCGCAGTAGTCGAGGAAGGTCCGCTGGCTGACGACGGGGGAGGCGTTGAAGAGGCCGACGACTCCCTCACCGAGTTCGATCGCCTGGACCGAGTCGATGGTGCCGGCGCGCGCGAGCTTCCACCACGCCCCCTCCGGGTTCTGGAGGATCACCAGGCGCTTGCGACGTTCGGAGCCCAGCGCGCGAGCGACCTCCGCGGGCAGGTGCGGCGGCGCGACATGGTACTGGCCGACGAGCACCATCACCAGCGGGCGATCTGCCGCCTTGGCGTGCCGGGCGATCAGCTTGGCGGCGTACCGATCTCGGGTGAGGAGGGACTTCGAGCCGCTCGCCCGCTTGTCGATGCCGATCACCTCGAGCTGCTGGCTTCGCGCGAAGGAGAAGATCGGCTCGAAGTGCGGCCAGATGTCGAAGGCCCCGGAGTAGGGATGGCCGATCGTCTCGAGGAACCGTTTGGCCCCGAGCGTTCCGCGCATGAACGCGTCGAGGGTGGCCTGGTGGCGGCCTTCGACGAACTCCATCGCCAGCACGACGCGCCGGCCAGCGCTCACTGCCTGCTCGAGCAGCGCGAGGAAGCTCCGCTGGGCGAACCGAAGCGTGTGGTAGTCGCCGACGAAGACGAGATCGCTGTCCTGCACCTGCTGCGACACCGCCTCGAGGGTGGTGACCCGGCGCACTCGCTGGGTGAAGCGGCGATAGCGCGCCTCATAGGCCTTGAACGCTGGCGAGGCGCCCGCCACGAGCGCGTCGATCTGCCGCTGCTGGTGTCGAAAGAGGGCGGCCTGCAGGGAGAGCGACGGCTGCATCGAACGCCCAGACGCTTTCATGCCTGAAAAGCCCCGGCAATTTTCCGCCCTTGCCTCGCCGAGGAGGGTGGCTCAGCATGCCCGGTCCGTGCGCCGCCTGGCCTGCCTTTCCTTGATCGCCGCGTCGAGCCTGGCGCTCGCCGAGCCCAAGGCTGGCTTCCTCCACACTCCACCCGCCGAAGCCAAGGCGCAGACCGAGCTGCTGATCGAGGGGTCACTCACCGGCGACGCGATGTCGACCGTCTCGGTGAAGGTCCGGGCGCCAGGGAAGGCGTTCGAGTCGTACCCGCTCGAGCTGCAGTATGGCGATCTCTACCGAGGCAGCATTCCGGCGGCCCGCCTCGTTCCGCCCGCGATCGAGTACTACCTCGAGGGCACCACCAAGCTGGGAGAGGTCGTTTCGCTCTTCGCCTCGAGCGCCAAGCCGGTGAAGGTGATCGTCCCCGGCACTCCACCGGTCGAGCCCAAGCCGGAAGGGGCGACCGAGCCTCCGCCCGACGAGAAGCCGCCGGCCGACGCTCCGAAGGTGAAGTGCAAGAAGACCAAGAAGGGCAAGAAGTGCGAAGACGAACCGCCGCCGCCCGAGAAGCCGGTCGAGCCCGAGGTGAAGCCGGAGGCGAAGCCAACCGAGGCGGCGAAGAAGCCCGAGGAAAAGAAGCCCGAAGAGAAGAAGCCGGACGAGAAGAAGCCCGAGGAAAAACGGGTCGAAAAGAAGCCCGACGAGAAGAAGCCCGACAAGAAGGACGAGCCCAAGGCGGAGCCTCCGCGCAAGCGCTCCGAGCTCGAAGAAGAGCTCGCCATGTACTCGGCCGAGGAGAGCGGGGCGGTCGTTCAGAAAGTGGAAGAGGCGAGCACCCGCAGCGCGCTCATGCCCACCGTGCTCACCCTGGCGCAGCTCAAGCAACTCGGCGTTCGTTACGTCTTCGAAGCGCTCGATCTCGTCCCCGGGTTGAGCGTCTCGCGTGACGTGCAGGGCACCTTCAAGGTCGGCGTTCGAGGTCTCTCGCGCGAAGCCGACGTCCTCTTCACTTTGAACGGCCAGCGGCTCAACGCCTTCTACGACGGCAAGGCGCTCGCCAACCTCCCCATCGACACCTTCGAGCGGATCGAGATCGTTCGCGGGCCGGCGGCGCCCGAGGTGGGACTCGGCGACTTCATCGCGGTGGTGAACCTCGTCACCAACCGGCAGCAGGGGCTGCGGGCGTCGGCGACGGGCGGCCTCTCCGGCGCCTTCGACGGGCACCTCTCGGCGGCCAAGACCTTCGGCGGTTTCACGCTCTTCGGAGACGCCGACGTGCTCACCCAGCAAGGCGCCAAGCGGCCGATCACCAAGGACGCGCTCGATACCGGCACCACCTCCAGCACCGAGAAGTTCACCAACGATCAACGGTTCCTCGTCAACGTGGGCTTGGGCGGCGCCTTCGAGAACGAGAAGGTGGGGAAGATCTCCCTCCAGGGCCGGGTGATCTCCGAGCGGCGGGCCGCGTACGTGGGGCGCTACGACACGGTCGGCAACGACTCGCGCCTCGACTGGCTCACCATTCAGGCCCAGGGAGGCTGGGAGCGGCGGATCGCGGAGACGGGCAAGCTCGCCGCGACGCTCTGGTTCGATCAGCAGAACACCGATCGGCTCTGGCAGCTCACTCCCGACGGCTATCAGTTCCGAGCCAACCTCACCGAGACCCTGTTCCCCGATGGGGTGCTCGACGAGCAGCGGGTCGCCCAGCGGAGCCTCGGGTTCCTGGTGCGCCTCGAGCTGCCGCTGCCTGCGAAGAACCGGCTCACCGCCACCGCCTCGGCCGAGCTCTCGAACCTCACCGACTACTCCGTGCTCTCGAACTACCTGCCGCAGTCGGCGAGCGCGACGCTCCGAGATGGTGGGGGCCTGGCGCGGGGGCAGAACCTCGACATGTCGCAGGTCGCCTTCCCGACCGAGGGCGCTGGTGGAACGCGCGGTCCCGCGGCCGATCGCCTGGGCTTCGGCGTCTCGGTCTTCGACAGCTGGACGCCCTTCGAGGCGCTCACTCTGCAAGGCGGAATTCGCTTCGACTTCACCCAACTCCCGACCGCGAACGAGACCGGCTTCACCGGCAAGACGATCGTTCCGTCCTTCGGGCCGCGCGTCGGGGTCGCCTTTGCGCCGCTGAAGTCGTTGGTGCTGCGCGGCAACTACGGCCGCGCCTTTCGCCCGCCCACGCCTCAGGAGCTCGCCGAGGCGGCCATCAACTCCGACTTCAACCAGGGCCGCTTCGTCGGCAACCCACAGCTGACCGGCCAATACGTCGACGCGGTCGAGCTCGGCTTCGAGTGGGTGCAGAGCTTGGGAGACGCGCGGCTGCGGCTGAAGGGGCTCGGCTTCTTCAACCGCTTCACCAACCCGATCGCGCAAGTGGACTTCACCGGAAACCTCGCGCCGTACGTGAACCGTCCCGAGGGCGTGCAGAGCTTCGGCCTCGAGGGAGAAGGGCGCCTCGAGCTGCTCTCGCGCTCCTCGGTGTGGATCAACTCGAGCTGGTTCCGGGCGGAGGATCTCGGCGCTGCCCAGAACGGCCGGTTGCTCACCGATCAGCCCCAGGTGCGGGTGAACGCCGGGCTCTCGTGGCCGCTCGGGCCGTTCCTCAACCTCGACGTGATCCTCCGCCACGCCTCCGAGCGCCGCAGTGACGCCCGCACCGCGCTCGAGCAGCGCCGCCGCTACGTGCTCCCGCCGACCTTCCTGGTGGGAGCGCAGCTGCGCACCGAGCCGCTCTTCGATCGCGTCGAGGTGCTGGTGATCGGCCAGAACGTCTTCAACCTCGAGCGCGCCGACGAGGCCGCGCGCCCCGATCGAATGCCGGGTGGCGTGCCTCGCGAGCCGTTCCAGCTCTTCGGTACGCTGCGGGTGAGCCTGTGAAGATCTCCTCTTCGATCATCGCGTTGGCGGCCCTCGCGTCGAGCGGCTGCATCGCCTTCAACGACGACTGCGTCGCCCTGGTCGAGAACCCCAACGAGCGGGTCGCCTTCGTCGCCAAGGGCACCGAGATCTTCCTCGATCGCCCCAACGCCCGGCACGCCAACAACGCCATCGCGCAGGTGGCGGCCGACTCCTTCGTCTGGGTCTTCAACTCGTCCGATCAGAACCCGAAGGTGGACTTTGGGCTGATCAACGGCGGAGCGGTGCGCGACCAGGGCGCCTGCGTGCTTCGCAGCATCTTGCGAGAAGGCCCGCTCACCCGAGGCGTGCTCGGTGAGGTGTTGCCCTTCGAGAACCTGGTGAAGTCCGTCGATCTGTCCGAGCAGGAGGTCTTCGACGTGCTCGAGTTGTCGGCCTCACGGCTCTTCACGGCGCCGGCGGCGATCACCTCTCCCTCGGGCGGCTTCCTCCACGTCTCGAAGGAGGTCTCGATGGAGATCGACTGCGCCCGGCCGACCGGAATGCGGCTCGTCTCGCTCAAGATCGGCAGCCAGACCGTCACCCGCGGCTCGTTCCGGCCCTTTCCTGCCAACAAGTACCGCGTCGCGATGCCCGCCTTCATCCTCGCGGGGAACGACGGCTACACGGTGCTGATGGGCAAGGGCGACGATCCTTCGCGCAACCCGGGGCAGGCGCAGCGCTTCGGAGGCGTCGACGCGAAGATCGCGATGGGCTTCCTCGTGCAGAGCGACTTCAACAAGGCGATCGAAGCGGGCATCAAGGTCGATCCCGCGCGCATTCGGTTCACCAACTGCTCCGCGCCCAGCCGTCCCGCGCAGTAGTCGAAAAGACGACGCCCCCCGACGCACGGAGCGGCGGAGGGCGTGGGCTCGACCGAACGGCTCGAACTCACTTCATCGGAGCATCGAACACGTCGTTCGGCGACGGCATCTTCTTGAGATCGGTGCGGGCGATCTTCCATGCCTGCTGGACGATCCACGAGAGCGAGCGATCTTGGCGCTGGGCCTCGAACTCGATCTCCTTGAGCATGTCCTCCGGGAAGTAGAGGGACTGCTTGCGGGCGTCGGTGGTGGACATCAGCGCTCCTCGCGAGCGTCAGGCGCGCCCGCGACGTCGTTCACCGCGGGGAAGGACTTGATGCGATCGCGCGCAATCTTCCACGCCTGCTGAACGACCCACGAGAGCGACCGGTCCTGCCGGTTCGCCTCTTCCTGGATCTCCTTGAGCATGTCCTCGGGGAAGTAGAGGGACTGCTTGCGCTTGTCGGTACCTGACATGTGGTGAGTCTCCGGGGCTCGGCACTGGTGAAACGAAGAGGCGGGAAATATCCGACAGGACCCCAGGGGAATCAACCTATTCGTCACCTGAAGCGATAAAAGCGCCCCCATGCGCACCTTCTGGTGGATCTCCGCGCTGGTGGTGGTGGTGGGCGCGGGATGCAAGTGCGGCCCCGACATCAAGACGGTCAAGCCGTCGCTGACCGTGCTCCCCACGAGCGTCGACTTCGGGCAGGTGAAGAACGGCGATCGGCAGGCGCGCATCGTCACCTTCGAGTCGAGAACGCAGACCGCGGTGACGATCTCCTCGATCACCCTCGAGGCAGGCACGGCGCCGGGCGGCGTCGAGGGCTTCGTCCTGGGCACCAAGCCGGAGACGGTGGACGCCTTCGCGAAGGTGACGATGCCGGTGACGTTCGCGCCGACGGCGCTGGTGCAATACCAGGCGACGCTGGTGGTGACCTCGAACGATCCCGACAAGCCGACGGTGCGCATCCCGCTGGTGGGAGAGGGCGCCAAGCCGATCGTCAGCGTCACCCCGGTCTGTGAGCGCGCCCAGATGTGCACGGGAACGGTGGTGGTGATGCCGCCGTCGATCGACTTCGGGATGGAGCCCTTGGCGCGTCCGGTGATGATCCCGGCGTCCCAGCTGCCTGGCGTGGTGATCACGAACGACGGCCCAGTGCCGCTCACCGTCACCAAGGCGGCGATCGAAGGGGCCGACGCGGCGGCCTTCACCTTCGCCCGCACCGAAGCGACGCCATGGGAGCTCATGCCGTCCGAAGGGCGTACCTTGCAGCTTCGCTTCAAGCCGACGAGCGCGGCGCAGACGACCTACGCGGCGCAGGTGGTGATCGAGTCGGAGGATCCCGACAAGCCGCGCGTGGTGGTCGAGCTGCGGGGCGCGCTGCTGCCGAACCAGGGCCCTCAGGTGTGCTTCAACATCACCCGGGTGACCCCGCCTCCCGAGGGTGGAGGGCCGCGTGACTACGCCTCGACCGCCGCGTGGATGCCGTACCTGACGCCACCGGCGAGCGGCTACGACTTCACGCTCAGCCGCGACGTTCGGCCTGGGGAGCTGGTGCAGCTCAGCGCGCTCTCCGACGCAGTCGACGTCTCGAAGTGCACCACCGATCCGGAGAGCGGGCGCACCAACCTGACGTACTCGTGGCGCCTGGTGTCGATCCCGATGGGGGCGCGGACGCCAGCGCTCGGTTCGCCGACGACCTCCCAGACGTCGCTGCGCCCGACGGTGACGGGTGACTACGTGATCGAGCTGACGGTCTCGGACGGCATGGCGAGCACGGTGGTGACTGGGCGGTTCGCCTGCGCGGTGAAGCAAGATCTCGTCGTGCAGCTCGAGTGGACGGGCTTCGACGGCGTCGATCTCGACCTGCACCTGGTTCGTCCGTCGGCGATCGGCTCGGCGAACCCGTTCAGCGGGGCGTTTCAGTTCTTCGACGCGCCTCGGCCCGATGGCGGTGCGGCGACGCAGACCTCGGGTGATCTCAACGGCTACGCGGCGCGCACGGTGCAACCGACGATCCCAGGGTCGAACTTCAACTGGGGCGATCCGTCGTCGCTCGACGATCCGAAGCTCAACCTCGACAACACCGGCATGTCGGGGATGGGACCCGGCGGGGATCTGATCGAGAACATCAGCCTCGACAACCCCGAGCACGACGAACGATGCGCGACGGTGGCGTGTCCGTACCGGGTGTTGGTGCACTACTTCCGTGATGAGCGCATGGCGGCGGCTCCGGCGTGCGTGGTCGATGGAGGAACCGGCTGTCGTGACGGGGATCGGTGCGGGTGTGCGTTGCCGGAGCAGCGCTGCGTGGCCGAGGGCGCGCCCGTGGGAGACGCCGGGCTGGGGGCGGGGAAGTGTTACGCCGCGCCCAAGCCGGTGGTGCGGGTGTTCCTGAAGGCCTCGCGCACGCCGGCGGCAGTGATTCCGCTCGAAGGGTTGCTCCCTCCCGACGAGTTGTTCCTGGGCTCGCCGTGTCAGATGTGGGCGGTCGCAGACGTGATGTGGCCTCCGCGGACGGCGATCGGCTCGCTCCCCGATGGAGGCACGCCGCCCGCGACGATCGTGGTGCTGGGGCAAGGGGCGGGAGGGCGAATCACCTCGCCAGTCGTCGGACGCTTCGGGTTCCGGCCGACGGGTGGAAGCCTCCGGTGCACGCCCGATCAGACGATCAACGGGACCGCTTGGTACGGCGAGAACCCGTGAGTGAACGTGGAACGCGGATCAGTCACGCGCAGCGATCAGCCGAACGAAGTCGAACCGAGAAATGCGGGGACGCTCCAACGCCGTGCCCATCGGAGCGCCCCCTGAAAAGAGAGACAGGTCGGACGAGCCGACCTGTCCCGTGAGCCCTGAAGGGGAGGGGGGGACTCCAGGGCCCAACGTCGAGATGTGATGCCGTTTCAACGACCGGGTCCCACGAGTCCTTCCCGGGCACGGCTTAAGCAAGAATAGACCTTCCGACGCCCACCAGCAACCTGCCGTCAAGTGAAAAACGACCCAATGGAGCAGGATCGGCCACCCCTTCCCTTCGAGCTGGAAGTTCGGAAGCAACTTCAAGGGTTTGAACCCTGCCTTCTGGCGGTCTCAGGCGGCGCTGACTCGATGGCAATGCTTGCTGCATGTCATGAGGTACGGGCGTCGTTCGAAGTTGCTTCACTCGACCACGGCTTTCGCCCCGAAGCGCGCTCGGAGCTGGAGCTCGTGCGCTCCTTCTGTTCGGCGCGCGGCCTCACCGTTCACACGCGTCAACTGGATCTGGAAAAGGGCGCCGGGCTCGAAGAACGCGCCCGCGAGGCCCGCTATCTGGCGCTCGGCTCGATCGCGCGCTCGCGAGGTCTTCGGTGGATCGCGACCGCCCACACGGCGTCCGATCAGGCCGAGACGGTGCTGATGCGGCTGATTCGGGGAACCTCTCCACGCGGGGTGGCTGGCGTGCTGCCCACCCGCGCTGACGGCGTCTTTCGACCGCTCCTCTTTGCCACGCGCGCCGACACCCTTGGCTACGTCGCCGCTCGGGGGGTCCCCTTCGTCAGCGATCCGATGAACGACGACCCCGCCTTCCTGCGCACCCGCATCCGCCAGGAGGTGATGCCCGCGCTCGAGCGGGTCGCCGGGCCACACCTCACCGAGCGGATCGCCCAGTTCGCGGCCTTCGTGTCCGAAGACGATGCCCTGCTGAGCGCCGAGGCCGAGTCCGCCCTCGTGCGCATTCGCGTCGGAGCGGAACTCGATCTCCATGCGCTGCGTTCGCTGACCCCGCCCATTCAGCGACGGGTCCTCGCCACCTGGCTCCTCGCGCAGGGCGTGCCCCTCGACGCTCACCACCTTGACGACGCCCGAGAGGCCATCGCTTCCGGGCGAACGGCGACCCTCCCGCGCGACCTCCTGCTGACGACCGACGGCGCCCGGGTTCGGGTCGTCCCGTCGCCTCCCCGGCTTCACGGTTCTTCATCAGGTGATGACGGGCGCGCCCGAAAGTGATGGGTTATGGTGGACATCTGCCCCGGCTGACGTGGGGAACTGAAAGGCGTTCGCACCGTGCGCTCGAGCTACAAGACGCTCATCCTCTGGGTCGTCCTGATCTTCTTGTTCGTTGGCTTCTACAAGATCTTCCAGAGCACCCAACGTGACGAGAAGGAACTCTCGTTCGCCGAGTTTCAGGATCTCGTCGAGCAGGGGAGCATCACCAAAGTCGAGATCAAGGGGAGCCGCTACGAGGGCACGCTCAACTCGACCAACGAGAAGTTCCGCACCATGGGCCCGCAGGCCGACGCGAAGATCCTCGAGCAGCTTCGCGCGAAGAAGGTGAACTACACCTTCGTGCCCACCGACGAGAACGGCATGTGGATCGCGATGCTCTCGCAGGGCATTCCGGTGATCATCCTCTTCGTCTTCTTCCTCTTCTTCATGCGCCAGCTCCAGGGCACCGGCGGCAAGGCGATGACCTTCGGGAAGTCGAAGGCGAAGCTGCTCTCCGAATCTCACAACAAGATCACCTTCGCCGACGTGGCCGGCATCGACGAGTGCAAGGAAGAGCTCGAGGAGATCATCGCCTTCCTCAAGGACCCCAAGAAGTTCACCAAGCTCGGCGGTCGCATTCCCAAGGGCGTGCTGATGATGGGCTCTCCCGGAACGGGCAAGACGCTGCTCGCGAAGGCGGTCGCGGGTGAAGCCGGCGTGCCGTTCTTCAGCATCTCGGGCTCCGACTTCGTCGAGATGTTCGTCGGCGTCGGCGCGAGCCGCGTGCGCGATCTCTTCGAGCAGGGCAAGAAGAACGCCCCCTGCATCATCTTCATCGACGAGATCGACGCGGTGGGCCGTCACCGTGGCGCTGGCCTCGGCGGTGGACACGACGAGCGTGAGCAGACGCTCAACCAACTCCTCGTCGAGATGGACGGGTTCGAGTCGAACGAGGGCGTGATCATCATCGCTGCCACCAACCGGCCCGACGTGCTCGATCCCGCGCTGCAGCGCCCGGGCCGCTTCGACCGCCGCATCACCGTGCCGCGTCCCGATCTCAAGGGCCGCCTCGGCATCCTCAAGGTGCACACTCGCCGCGTGCCGCTCGCCGACAACGTCGACCTCGACACCATCGCGCGTGGCACGCCGGGCATGACGGGCGCCGACCTCGAGAACCTGGTCAACGAGGCTGCGCTCTACGCCGCCCGCGGCAATCGCGATCGCGTCACCCTGCTCGACTTCGAGAGCGCGAAGGACAAGGTCTTCATGGGCCCCGAGCGGAAGTCCATGATCATGAGTGACAAGGAGAAGCGGAACACCGCGGTGCACGAGGCAGGGCACGCGTTGGTGGGCAAGCTGCTCCCTGGCTGCGATCCCGTGCACAAGGTGACGATCATTCCCCGTGGGCAGGCGCTCGGCGTGACCTGGTCGCTCCCCGAGGAAGACAAGGTCAACCTCTACAAGAAGAAGATGATGGACGACCTCTGCATGATGCTGGGCGGGCGCATCTCCGAGGAGCTGGTCTTCGGTGAGCTCTCCAGCGGCGCGGCCAACGACATCGAGCGGGTCACCAAGTTCGCCCGGGCGATGGTGATGCGCTGGGGCATGAGTGAGAAGCTCGGGCCCCTCTCGTTCGGTGAGCGCGAGGGTGAGGTCTTCCTCGGCCGCGACTTCGCCTCCCGGCCCGACTACTCGGAAGAGACGGCCCGGCAAATCGACACCGAGGTGCGCGGCATCGTGATGGGCGCCTACGAGCGAGCCAAGAAGCTGCTCAGCGAGAACATGGACGCCCTCAAGCGCATCGCCGACGCGCTGGTCGAGTACGAGACGATCGACGGTCACGATCTCGACATCTTGATCTCGGGTGGCCAGCTCCAGCGCGAGAAGCCGCCGCCGCGCGTCCAAGCGCCGCCGAAGGACGAGAAGAAGCCGAAGGACAAGCGCATTCTCGAGGCGCTCGAGGGCCTGCCCGGCAAGATGGAGCCAGGGACCACCTGACGTCAGGGCGTCGAGTGGGCAGCGATGATCCTCGTTCGATCCTTCCCGGCGCTCGACGACGCTGATCGGCGACAGCTCGAGCGGAGGGTCGGCAAGCCGGTCGCTTTCGACGCGTGCCTGCTGCTGACCGGTCTTTCGGAGAACGAGGTCACTCTCCTCGGCGGGCACGATGGCGCCGCGGTCGTCGAGTGCTGGTCCGCCATCCCCGAAGGGCTCCGAAAGAAGCGCCCACCACCACGGCCCCTCGAACTCGGTGGCCGAGGCTACGCCTTCGAGGACCGCGCGTGGCTCCTCGGCATCGTCAACGTCACCCCTGATTCGTTCTCCGATGGTGGGCAGCACTTCTCGACCGCCGCGGCGATCGAGCACGGCCTGCGGCTCATCGACGAAGGCGCCGACTGGCTCGACGTCGGTGGAGAATCGACCCGCCCTGGAGCGCACGCAGTCACCGCCGACGAGGAGCGCGCGCGCGTGGTCCCGGTGATCGAAGGGCTGCGTCGGGCCTCGCCTCGCACCCCGATCTCCATCGACACCTCGAAGGCGGTCGTCGCAGAGGCAGCCCTCGACGCCGGCGCGTCATTGGTGAACGACGTGACCGCCTTCGGCGATCCGAAGATGGGGGAGGTCGTCGCGAAGGCGCAGGCTGCTGCGTGCCTCATGCACATGCAGGGGACGCCTCGCACCATGCAGCGCGAGCCCCGCTATCGCGACGTCGTGCAGGAGGTCGCGGACGCACTCGAGCAGGCGATCGCCCGCGCGATCGAAGCGGGCGTCGCGCGAGAGCGGCTCCTCGTCGATCCCGGCATCGGGTTCGGGAAGACGGCCGAACACAACTGGCAGCTCTTGCGCCACCTCGACGCGTATCGCGCCTTCGGGCTCGCGGTGATGGTGGGCACCAGTCGCAAGTCGTTCCTCGGCACGCTGACCGGTCGTGACGCAGGCGATCGGCTCGCGGCGAGCGTCGTCACCGCCGCCATCGCCGCTGGCTCGGCGCAGGTCTTGCGTGTTCACGACGTCGCCGAGAGCCGTGATGCGGTGCTGGTCGCCCACGCGGTGAAGACCGCGCGCGAGGGTGGTGATCGCGGGTGAGCGGAAGTACAAGCCCGCGCGCCATGAACCCCGAAACCGCAGCGCACCCCAGGCTCTTCGGCACCGACGGCGTGCGCGGAGTCGCCAACGTCTTCCCCATGACTGCCGAGATCGCGATGCAGCTCGGTCGTGCGCTCGCGTACATCTGTCGCGCTGGCGATCACCGCCACCGGGTGATCATCGGGAAAGACACCCGGCTCTCCGGCTACATGATCGAGAACGCCCTCGCCGCGGGCATCATGTCGATGGGCGTCGACGTCGAGCTGGTCGGCCCGATGCCGACTCCGGCGATCGCGAACCTCACCACCTCGATGCGAGCAGACGCTGGCGCGGTGATCTCCGCCTCGCACAACCCCTACGAGGACAACGGCATCAAGTTCTTCGGCCGCGACGGGTTCAAGCTCGCCGACGAGATCGAGAGGAAGATCGAGACCCTCATCTTCGAGAAGGCCCTCGACTCCCTGCGCCCGACGGCCACCCGCATCGGTGGCGCAGTTCGACTCGACGACGCCCGCGGCCGCTACATCGTCTTCCTCAAGAACACGTTCCCTCGGGAGCTGACCCTCGAGGGGCTCACCCTGGTCGTCGATTGCGCGAACGGCGCGGCCTACAAGGTGGCGCCCGAAGTGCTCGAGGAGCTCGGCGCGAAGGTCATCTCGATCGGCGTCGACCCCGACGGGAAGAACATCAACGCCAAGTGCGGCGCGCTGCACCCCGAGGCGCTCCAGAAGGCGGTCCTCAAGCACAAGGCGCAGCTCGGGCTCGCGCTCGATGGCGACGCCGATCGGCTGATCGTGGTCGACGAGAAGGGCGCGGTCGTCGACGGCGACGCGATCATGGCGATCTGCACCCAGGAGATGGTCGCCCGCAACTCGCTCAAGAAGAAGACGCTCGTCACCACCGTCATGTCGAACGTCGGCCTCGAGCGCGCGGTGAGCAAGTGGGGCGTCAAGGTGGTGCGCACCGCGGTGGGTGATCGCTACGTCGTCGAGGAGATGCGCAGGCACGGCTACGTCTTCGGTGGCGAGCAGTCGGGGCACCTCGTCTTCCTCGATCACGCCACCACCGGGGACGGCACCCTCGCCGCGCTCCAGGTGCTCGCGCTCATGGTGCGCTCGGGCCGGCCACTCAGCGAGCTGACGACGATCTTCTCGCCGGTGCCGCAGGTGCTCCTCAACGTCGTGGTCAAGGAGAAGCGCGAGCTGGCCAACCTCCCGGAGGTGATGAAGACGATCGGGCAGGTCGAGAAGAAGCTCGGGAAGGAAGGCCGCGTGTTGGTTCGTTACTCTGGGACGGAACCCAAGGCGCGCGTGCTCGTCGAGGGCACCGACGCCAAGCGAATCAAGCAGTACGCGGAGGAGATCGGTGGCTCGCTGCAACGCGCGCTCGGCTGAAGCAGGCCCCATCGCGGAGCCGTCGTGAGCATTCACTTCCGCGACGAAGGGCAGGGCGAGCCGATCGTGCTCATTCACGGGCTCGGCGCCTCTCATCGCGTGTTCGACGGGGTGGTGAACGAGGGAGGTGAGCGCCACCGGTTCCTGGCCATCGATCTGCCGCGCAGTGGCCGTTCACGAAGCTGGGCAGACAACACCCCCGACGCGATCGCCGAGGCGCTTGAGCCCTTCCTGGTGAATCGCGGGCTCACCCACTTTCGTCTCTTTGGGCACAGCTTCGGTGGGCTGGTCGCGCTCGCCTACGCCTCGAAGTTTCCCCGTCGCGTCACCTCGCTCACCGTCGCCAGCGCGCCGGCGTTGGGGCTCCCACCCGAAGTGCGGATCTTTCTCGAGTCGCCGATGGCGCCGCTGTCGACGATGTGGATGAGCGCCACCCCGCTGATGCGCCCGATGGTGACGAACTACCTCCGCTGGTTGTGGGGGAAGCCCAGCGCTTTCAAGGACGAGACCGTCGAGCACTACCTCGAGTCACTCAAGGCCGAGGGCTTTCTCGGCGGAATGATCGACTCGCTGCGGTCCGTCGGGCGCTTCCGGCTGCCCAAGGACTCGCTGAGCGCGGTTCCGTTTCCGAAGCGGGTGATCTGGGGCGACAAGGATCCCCTGGTACCGGTCATTCAAGGAGAGCAGTTGGCGATCGCGCTCGGCGCCGATTTTCGGGTGCTCCCAGACGTGGGCCATTGCGTGCCCGAGGAGCATCCACTCGCGGTGCTCGAGTCGATCCGCGATCACTGACGCCCCGCCAGCCACCGGGCGAGCCTGCCGATCGCGATGGCGGCGACGAAGGAGAGTGGCGGCAACCCCAGCGCGATGCCCCGGCCGCGCCCGCGACGAGGGACACCACCACACGCTCTTGAAGAGTCCCGGCTCGGCGTACCAAGTCGCTCCACCGGCCGTTCCACCGATCAAGAGGATCGGCTCTTTCAGCGCGCGGGCGAGCAGGGGCGCGAAGAGTGCTCGGTGCGTCTCGGCCGCACGTCAATCACCCAGCATCAGCCGAATGTCCGCGAGACGCTTCGCACGAGGCCTCGTCTTCCGTCACGGGAGCGCGATGTCGATTCCGAACTCGACCAGCACGGTCTGATCAGGCCGCGCGGTGAGGGCGACCGGCATCTCCAGCTCGCGCAGCATGAGGAGCAGGTCGTCGACGAGGAGCGCATCGGGCCGACCGTTCGACACGTCCTCGACGACCGGAAGCGGCAGCCCGAGGCCTTCGCTCAGCTTCGAGAGGGGGGTCGACAGCCCCGCCAGAATCCGTTGCACGTACTCGACCAGCTCGGCGCGCGCCTCGACCCACGCGGGTGCGTCGGAAGGAATGCCGACGTCTTTCGCGAGCTCGTCGCTGACGATCATTGTGTCACCGTACTACCGGTGCAGTTCGTTGGGGAACCCGAGGGTGGCTGGGTGTAGATCGTCGGCCATGCAACGACTCGGAGTGAACGTCGACCACGTCGCGACGCTGAGGCAGGCGCGCAAGACCACCTTCCCCGATCCCGTCACCGCAGCGGCCTTCGCCGAGCTCGCTGGAGCCGGGCAGATCACCATTCACCTGCGCGAAGACCGCCGCCACATTCAGGAGCGCGATCTCAAGGTGCTGCGCGAGACGGTGCAGACGCTCCTCAACCTCGAGATGGCCGCGACGCAGGAGATGGTGAAGATCGCCTACGAGTTCAAGCCCGATCTCGTGACGCTCGTACCCGAGCGCCGCGAAGAGCTCACCACAGAGGGCGGCCTCGACGTCACCTCGCAGAAGGATGCCGTCTCGAAGGTGGTGAAGAACCTGAAGGACGGTGACGTCGTCGTCTCGCTCTTCATCGATCCCGATCTCGACCAGGTGAAGTCGGCGCACCGGGTGAGCTGCGATCGCGTCGAGCTCCACACCGGTCGCTACTGCGAGGCCCGGACCGAGAAGGAACGTCAGCGGGAGTTCTCACGCATCGTCGACGCCGCGAAGGCCGCCACCAAGCTCGGCATGGGCTGCGCGGCGGGGCACGGGCTCAACTACGACAACGTTCGTCCGATCGCGAAGGTCGCCGAGATCGACGAACTCAACATCGGTCACGCCATCGTCGCGCGCGCGGTGCTCGTCGGGTTCGAGCGGGCCGTGCGTGAGATGGTGGAGATCCTGAGGGACCCGTGAAGCGCGCGCTGACGGCACAGGAGATGCGCAGGGTCGACGCCGCCGCGGCCGATCACGGCATGCCCGGCTCGGTGCTGATGGAGAACGCAGGCGCGGCGATCGCGCAGTTGGCCGTCGCGCACGCTGCCTCGAACGGGCGCTTCGTGATCATCTGCGGGCCCGGGAACAACGGCGGAGACGGAATGGTGGCGGCTCGGCACCTCGTGAGCGCGGGGCGCACCGTCTTCATCGAGCTCCTTGGCGCGGTCTCCGAGCTCGAAGGCGATCCGGCCCGCAACGCTCGGAGCCTCAACTCCTCGGGCATCACCCTCTCGCCGATTCCTGACGATCTCCCAATCGGCGCTGGCGACGTGGTGATCGACGCGATCTTCGGCTCGGGGCTGAACCGGCCGCCCGATGGGAAGTTCGCCGACGCCATCGGGCGCATCTCGGTCTGGCGGGCCGCGGGGGCCAAGGTGATCGCCGCCGACATTCCGTCTGGGCTCCACGCCGACAACGGGGTTCCGTACGCGCCATGTGTGACGGCCGATCTCACCGCAGCCCTCGGCTTCCTCAAGCTGGGGCAGGCCATCGAGCCGGGCGCCTCCCGGTCGGGGCAGATCGAGCTCATCGACATCGGCATTCCGCGCGCCGCGCAGAGCGTGCTCGGGAACCAGGGCACCTTCCTGCTCGAGGAGTCCGACGTGCGTGGTCGGCTGCCGGTGAGACGGGCCGAGGCGCACAAGGGAACGTTCGGTCACGTCCTGGTGATCGCCGGCAGCAAGGGCAAGACGGGCGCGGCGGCGCTGGCGGGCATCGCGGCGCTGCGATCTGGCGCTGGGCTCGTGACCGTCGCGACCCGTCAAGATGCGCTCGGCCAGATCCTCCTGCACGCACCCGAGTTGATGGGCGTCGAGCTGGTCGGAGACGGGCCCCTCGCGATGGCCGACTTCAACGCGCTCCTCGACGCCGCCGACGGCAAGCAGGCGCTGGTGATCGGCCCGGGGCTCGCTCGTGGGCCGGAGACGGCGAGGGTGCTCGGTGCGTTGCTCGAGGAGATCTCCATTCCCACGGTGCTCGACGCTGACGGCCTCAATGCCTTCGCGGGCAGCGTCGAGACCCTCGACAAGGCCAAGGGAGAGCTCCTGCTCACCCCGCACCCTGGCGAGATGGCGCGGCTCATCGGCAAGTCGAACGCCGAGGTGAACGCCGATCGAGTCGGGGTCGCGCGCAGCTTCGCGACGCAGCACTCGGTCGTCCTCCTCCTCAAGGGCGCCCGCTCGGTCATCTCGCGGCACGATGGCGCGGTGTTCATCAACCCAACCGGCAACCCGGGCATGGCGACGGGGGGCACGGGTGACGTGTTGGCCGGCATCACTGGTGCGCTCCTCGCCCAGGGCCTCACTCCCGAAGACGCCGCCGTGGTGGGTGCGTGGGCGCATGGAGCGGCCGGCGACGTCGCGGCGAGCCGGCGTGGGCTCCTCGGCCTCGTCGCCAGCGACCTGATCGAGCACCTCGGAGACGTGTGGACTCGCTGGAACCGCTGATTCGGACCGTCACCTCCGCGTCGCCAGACGAGACCTTCGCGCTCGGCGTGGCGCTTGGCCGAGTGCTTCTCCCGCGCGACTTCGTCGGCCTCGACGGCCAGCTCGGCGCGGGCAAGACGCTCTTGTCGCGAGGCGTCGCGCAGGGCCTCGGCGTTCCCCTCGACGACGTCTCGAGCCCCACCTACTCGATCGTGCAGAGCTACGAGGGGCGCATTCCGCTCCATCACGCCGATCTCTACCGGCTCCGCAGCGAAGAGGAGCTCTTCTCGACCGGCTACTTCGATCTCCTCGAGTCCGACGGGGCGATGCTCGTCGAGTGGGCGTCACAGGTGCCTGGCGCCATCCCCGAGGATGCGCTGGTGGTGCGAATCGAGGTCCCCGCGCCCGAGCTCCGAACGCTCGTGGTGCGTGCGACCGGCACTCAGTCGCGAGGGTTGGTCGAACGCTGGCTGGCTCGCACGAGCGTCGAGCTCGGTTGATTCGAGGGATGATCCTCTCGACGGACGGCAGCCAGCCACGTGCTATGGCGCCTGCGCATGAGCGTCTCGGCGATCTTCAACCCGACGAAGTGGCGTGCCGTGCCCGGTCACGACTTCAAGGATCTCACCTTTCACCGCGCGGTCGACGGCGGCACCGTGCGCATCGCGTTCAATCGGCCCGAGGTGCGCAACGCGTTTCGTCCGCGCACCGTCGACGAGCTCTTCCGCGCCCTCGAAGCGACGCGCTTCATGACGGACGTGGGGGTGGTGCTCCTCACTGGAAACGGGCCCTCGAAGAAGGACGGAGGCTGGGCGTTCTGCTCCGGCGGCGATCAACGGATCCGCGGCAAGGACGGCTACCAATACGAGCCCGGTGACGCCGCGCTCGATCCCGCGGGCCTGGGGCGGCTCCACATCCTCGAGGTGCAGCGGCAGATCCGCTTCTTGCCGAAGGTGGTGATCGCGGTGGTTCCCGGGTGGGCCGTCGGAGGAGGACACAGCCTCCACGTCGTCTGCGACATGACGATCGCGAGCAAGGAACACGCGGTCTTCAAGCAGACCGATCCTGACGTGGCGAGCTTCGACTCCGGCTACGGCTCGGCGCTGCTCGCGCGGCAGATTGGCCAGAAGCGCGCGCGGGAGATCTTCTTCGTCGGAAAGAACTACTCCGCCGACGAGGCGTTCCAGATGGGCATGGTGAACCTGGTGGTGCCGCACGCGCAGCTCGAAGACGCCGCGCTCGAGTGGGCCGCCGAGATCAACACCAAGAGCCCGACTGCCATCAAGATGCTCAAGTACGGCTTCAACCTGCCTGACGATGGGTTGGTGGGGCAGCAGCTGTTCGCGGGAGAGGCGACGCGGCTCGCCTACGGCACGGAAGAGGCGGCCGAGGGACGCGACGCCTTCGTCCAGAAGCGCAAGCGCAACTTCAAGAAGTTCCCGTGGACGTATTGATCGTGAAGACCACGACCGAAGTCGCGACTGTTTCATCCCGGTGCCCTTCGATCTCAAGCCGGTGTTCGGGAAGGTGCGCGCGCGGCCACGCGCCCCGCTCGTTCACGCCGTGAGCGCTCGAATGAGCGCGGCGTTCACCGCTGCGGGTCGTTCGCTCTGGACGAAGTGACCCGCGCCCTCGATCGGAACCACCCGCAGTCGGGGTGCAAACACGTCGGTGCCCGGAACGAGGACGTCGAAGTCGAGCGCCTTGTCCTCCTTGCCCCAGACGAGCGTCGTCGGACAGAGGATGGGTGGGTAGCTCGGCGCGGTACCGGTGAGCCCACTCCGAATCGCGGCGCGGTACCACCCCAGCATCGCGCTGGCTGCTCCCGGCCGTTGAATCGCGTCTCGAAAGGGCCGCACGTCGTCCTCGGTGACGTGGCTCCGATCCACCGCCATGGCCTTGAAGGTGCGCATCAGCTCGCCGGCGTCGTTCCGCGTGAGCAGGAGCTCGGGGAGGAAGGGGAGCTGAAAGAAGAACATGTACCAGCTCTTGCGCAGCTGCCGCAGGGAGCGCGCGCTCAACAGCGCCGAACGCATCACCGCCGGGTGCGGGCAGTTGAGCACCACCAGCCGCTCGACGAGCTCCGGCTGCTTCGAGGCGAGGTGCCAGGCCACTGCGCCGCCCCAGTCATGGCCGACGATCTTCACCCGCCGTTCGGCGCCGAGCGATTCGACGAGGTGCCTGACGTCGCTCGCGAGCGTGTCGAGATCGTACGGCCCTCGCTTGTCGGTCTCTCCATAGCCGCGCTGATCGGGCACGATCACCCGGAACCCGGCGCTCGCCAGCGCGTCGATTTGCTGCCGCCAGGACCACCACATCTCTGGGAACCCGTGGAGCAGCACCACCAGCGGTCCCGCGCCCTTCTCGACCCAGTGCATGCGCAGCTTGGGCAGATCCGCGAAGTGGTGAGTCACTGAGAGCTCGGCGACGCGCATGGACCAGCAATACGCTCGTCGTCGAATGCACGCGACCACTTCTCGCCTTTGGCGCGCGGCCGAAAGAAGGCCTGCACCACCTGCGCGTCAGCATCAACGGCATGACGGTCACCTCGAACCTGTCGACCGACTGCGCCGACGCGTTCGATCACTGCCAGTCGGAGAGACGGCTGACCTTGAGCTCGAGCCCTTCGTCGATCGCGACGACGCCGTCTTCCGGCACTTCGCGCCACGCCCCGTCGTCCCACAGGCGCTCGCTGGCGATGAAGCGCGCTCCCTCTTCGGACGAGACGAAGAGGCTTCGGCCGCGGCGGGTCGCCACCATTCGTCGCCCGTCACTCACCAGGAAGTTCATCGCCGATCTGGTCTCGGCGGAGTCGGTGATCGAGGAGACGGTCGTCATCACCCGGGCGAGCGCGCGCTGCAGATCGTCGACGCCCGGCTGCGGCACTGCGTCGAGCACCGTTCGGAAGAGGGCGAAGCAGGTCTCGCTGTCGGTCTCGCCGCGAATGTGGGCGAGGTGCTCGGGGGCGATGTGGCTGCGGATCGCCTCCTTGTGCTTGCCGAAGTTCGCCACCGTGCCGTTGTGCATGAAGGCGAAGCCGCGCGCAAAGAAGGGGTGCGCGTTTCGCTCGGTGACGTCGCCCACTGACGCCAGGCGAATGTGAGTGAGGAGCGAGGTCGTCGCGAGCTCTTCGCCGAGCTGCTGAAACCGCTCGCATTGGTGCGCGGCCGTGACGTTCACCTCGAGGTGCGGAGGCTGAACGTCGAACCGCGCGATGCCCCACCCGTCCTTGTGTTCGCGCGCCTGGCGCTTGAGGGCGTCGAAGGCACGGCCCACTCGAATGGGGCGATCAGCTCGAACTGCGAACAACCGGCACATCGTCGACGGCCTCCACGGCATTCATAACAGGCTCAGGCGCGCGCGACGATTCGACCGCCTTTGATGGTGGCGCAGACCTCGTTCATCGCGAGGTGGTAGGGGAGGGTGCGGTAGCTCGCACATCGGAAGATCGCGAGATCGGCCGGTCCGCCGATGAAGAGCCGCCCGAGATCCGGGCGCTTGAGGGCAAGGGCCCCGATGCGAGTGAAGCCGAGGTAGGCCTCTGCCGGAGTGAGGCCGTTCTCGAGGCAGCCCAAGCCGAGCGCGAGGGCGACGTTCTCGGAGTTGGAGGAGCCCGGGTTGCAGTTCGTGCACAGCGCGACGCGAACGCCGGCTTCTCGGAGGGCCCGGCCCGGCGCATAAGGCTTGGCACGCGCGAAGAGGGTCGAGGTCGGCGCCAACACCGCGATCGTGCCCGCCTGACGGAGCGCGGCGATCCCCTCGGGCGAGATCTGCTCCAGGTGATCGGCCGTCACCGCGCCGAGCTCGGCCGCGAGCTGCGCTCCTCCGTTCGCGGTGAGCTGATCGACGTGGAGTCGGAGCGGAAGCCCAGCCGCCTTCGCCTTGGCCGCGAGCGCGCGCGCCTCGTCGTGGGTGAAGGCCGATTGCTCGATGAAGGCATCGCAGAACGCGGCGAGCTGCTCGGCGGCGACTTGGGGGAGCAGGTCATCGATGCACCGTGCGACCCACTCGGCGCGGCGCTCCTTGAGCTCGGGAGGGACTGCGTGGAGCCCGAGGAAGGTGGCGACCAGCTCGATCGGTTGTTCCTTCGAGAGGCGGCGAATGGCTCTGAGCATCGCGAGCTCGGCGCGGCTGTCGAGGCCGTAGCCACTCTTCACCTCGGCGGTGGTGACACCCTGGGAGAGGAGGCGTTGGAGGCGAGGCTTGGCCGACTCCACCAGCTCGTCCTCCGTCGCCGCGCGAGTGGCCGCCACCGTCTTGGCGATCCCACCCCCGGCGGCGGCGATCTCGAGGTAGCTCTTCCCCTGACACCGCAGCTCGAACTCGTCACTCCGATCGCCGGCGAAGACGACGTGGGTGTGGCAGTCGACGAAGCCGGGGCCGACGAAACCACCCTGCGCGTCGACGATCGTCGCAGCGCGCACGGCGTCGGCTGGGAGGTCCCCCTCGGGCCCAAGGTAGGCGATCTTCCCGCCCTTGGTTCCGATCACCAGGCCAGTCCGCCGATCGAGCGTCTCTTCGGCGCGTGCGTCGAGTGGGCCGTCGCAGGTGACGACCTCGGACGCGTTGCGAATCAGCAGCTCGATCACGCAGTCAGCCCCGGAACTCGAACCCCGCGCTCCTTCGCGCAGCTGATGGCCTCTTCGTAGCCCGCGTCGGCGTGCCGGAGCACCCCCATCGCCGGGTCACTGGTGAGCACGCGCTCGATGCGCCGTGCCGCGGCCTCCGTGCCGTCGGCGACGATCACCTGGCCCGAGTGAATGGAATAGCCGATGCCGACGCCGCCACCGTGATGCAGCGACACCCACGAGGCGCCGTTCACCGCGTTGATCATCGCGTTCAAGATCGGCCAGTCGGCCACTGCGTCGGTGCCGTCCTTCATCGCCTCGGTCTCGCGGTTGGGCGATGCCACCGAGCCACAGTCGAGGTGATCGCGCCCGATGACGATCGGCGCCTTCACCTTCCCGGTGCGAACGAGCTCGTTGAACAACAGACCGGCCTTCTCGCGCTCTCCGTAGCCGAGCCAGCAGATGCGCGCGGGGAGGCCCTGGAACTGCACCTTCTTCGCCGCCAACTCGAGCCAGCGCACCATGTGTTCCTTCTTGGGGAACAGCTCGATCATCGCGCGATCGGTGACGGCGATGTCGGCGGGATCTCCAGAGAGCGCCACCCAGCGGAACGGGCCCTCGCCTCGGCAGAACATCGGCCGAATGTACGCGGGCACGAAGCCGGGGAAGTCGAAGGCGTTGGTGACGCCCGCGAGCTGAGCTCCGGCGCGGAGGTTGTTGCCGTAGTCGAAGACATGGGCGCCAGCTTCCTTGAACGCGAGCATCGCGCGCACGTGCTCGGCCATCGCGCGGTGGGCCCGCTCGACGTACTCCTTCGGGTTGGCGGTGCGCAGCGCGGAGGCTTCGGCGAGGCTGAGGCCGTTGGGCACGTAGCCGCCGAGGGGATCGTGGGCGCTCGTCTGATCGGTGACGAGGTCGGGCCGAAACCCGCGTCGCACCAGTTCCGGCAGCACGTCGGCGCAGTTGCCGATGACCCCGATCGACTTCGCGAGTCGCCGGCTCTTCGCGTCAGCCACCAGCGCGAGCGCCTCGTCGAGATCCTTCGCGATCACGTCGAGGTACTTCGTCTCGATGCGCCGCTGCGCCCGCTGCGGGTCGACCTCCACCGCGAGCATGACGCCGCCGGCCATCGTGCAGGCGAGCGGCTGCGCGCCGCCCATGCCTCCAAGTCCACCGGTGAGCACGACCCGCCCCGCGAGCGTGTCGGTGCCGAAGTGCGTTCGTCCCGCCTGGGCGAAGGTCTCGTAGGTGCCCTGCAGGATCCCTTGGGTGCCGATGTAGATCCACGAGCCGGCAGTCATCTGCCCGTACATCATCAGCCCGCGGCGCTCGAGCTCGCGGAAGTGATCCCAGTTCGCCCACTTGCCGACGAGGTTCGAGTTGGCGATCAGCACCCGTGGCGCGTCGGGGTGGCTCTTCAGAATGCCCACCGGCTTGCCTGACTGAACGAGCAGCGTCTCGTCGTCGCCCAGCGTCCGGAGGGCTGCCACGATGCGATCGAAGCTCTGCCAGTCACGTGCTGCCTTTCCGGTGCCTCCATAGACGACGAGATCGTGTGGGCGCTCGGCGACGTCCGGGTCGAGGTTGTTCATCAACATGCGGAGGGCGGCTTCCTGCACCCAGCCCTTGCACGACAACTGCGCACCGCGGGGCGCGCGAACTTCACGGGGTCCACTCATCATGAAAAGCACCCTAGACCACGCCCCCGCCTTCGAGGGAATGTGCCAGTGATGACGCGAACAGTCGCGATTGGAGCAGTGCTTGGGTTCGTGGCGACGGTGCTGGCGGCCGCGCTCTGGGAACGATCGGCGGCCTCTGCTGCAGTCGACGCGGGCTCGACGACGCCGGTGCAGGTCGCTCCGCAGTTCGTTCATGGGGTGACGGCACCGCTCGATCGGCGGGTCGAGCGAATGCTGGTGGCCCCGAAGATGTACGGCAATTTCGATGCGGGGGTTCAGTGAGGGGCGTCGTCGGCGTGCTCCTGCTCGCTGGCTGTGTGCCCACCGAGGCCGGTCGTCTGCCCGATCCCCGTCCGTGCCAGGAGGCGGTGCCGGTCGCCCCTGTCGCCGCCGTTCGCGCGGCCCTCGCTCAGTTCGTCGTCGCGGTGGAGCGAAAGGATTTCTCGCACGCGCTCTCACTCCTCGATGGTTCGGTCCGTCGCAGGTACTCGTCCGAGCGGCTGCAGCGCGACTTTCTCAGCGAGCCCCGCAGCGCCGTTCTGCTGAGCCGGGCCAGGGCGGCGACCGAAGCACCGGTCGAGATCGAGGGCGATCGGGCTCGCATCGAAGTCGCCGAGCGTGAGTTCACCGTGCTGCACTTCGAGTCCGGCGCCTGGCACATCGTCTCGCTCGATGGGGAGCTCACGCTCAAGTAGATCAGGCGCTTTGCCCAGGTGCTCGGCGTGAATGAGGAGATGGCTCCACTCGAAACCCCGGAGCCACCATGTCCGATCACCGAATCGAAACGACCCCGACGCGCCTCGCCTCCTACGAACCAGAGCCGGTCCCGTTGCCGAAGCCCGGGCCGACCTCGAGCATCGAGCGCAACACGATCGAGCGCGCCGAGCAGGCCGCCATCGGTGGCAGTCAATACAACACCCTCGGCCGCGACACGTTGACGGGCATCGCGAAGGGCCTTCGGTACGATCAGAGCGTCGAGTTCGGCTGCAAGGCGGTGGTGAGCAAGGGCTTCGCGGCGGTCACCGAAGGGAAGATCAAGATCGAGCGCCGCACCGATGGCCGCTACGAGGTGAGCGCGAACGCGAACGCGCAGCTGGGGGCGGGCGATGCGCATCGCCGAGCGACGCTCGGGGTGGGCGCCGGCACCAAGTTCGTCGTCGAGTCGCCCGAGGCGGCGGCTGACATTGCGCACGCGATGGCGACGCTCGGGGTCTCGGCGACCCTCAACGCGAACATCGGAGTGAACTTCCTCACCATTCCGGCTGACACCCTCACAGGGACGACGAAGTTCGCGGTCGAGCGGCTGCACCACTACCGGGAGAAGCTGGTCGATGCGCGGATCGACGCCCGCGGAAGCGCGCTGCTCTCGGCTGGCAACCACGACAAGACGGCGGGCGTGAACGTTCACGGTGGCGCCGAGACGGGCGGCGCGGGCGAGATCCGGATCGACTTCGAGAAGGGCGAATTGATCGAGGCCGTGAAGGTCAGCATCGGCGCCGAGGGGCGCGCGAACCTGAACTTGGGTGGCACCGAGCTCGCCGGCACCATGTCGCGCAACACGGCTGGCATCGAGGGCGAGACCAAGACGGACCTTCGCCTGGAGAAGCGCCGCCACGTCGATCCCAAGCTCCTCGAGCGAGTGAAGCGCGGCGAGCTGGATCCCAAGGAACTCCTCGTGGCGGTGGGCAACGCCAAGGCGGAGTGGGTGCTCGTGGGAGAGCTCGAGGCCGAGATCACTGGGGTCGGCGGCGTTCAGGCGACGGGCAAGGTGAAGCTGGAAGGGGAGCTGCCCCTGACCGACGCCTTGGCCAACAGCGCGCTCCGAGGCGACCTCGCGGGTGTCGGCAAGGCGCTCGCCCACGTCCACTGGAAGGGCAGCGCCGAAGTGGGCCTTGGCAAGGAGCTCCTGGCGGACGCGAAGGCGGGCTACGTCCAGGGAGGCGTGATGACCTTCAAGAAGCTGGGCGAGACCGAGGGCTCGATCGAAGAGTGCTTCGCGCATGCGGCCAAGCAGTTCGCGGACGAGCAGAAGGTGAAGGCTCAGCTCGAGGCCGATCGCGCCGTCCTCAACCTCCAGCGCTGAGGAACTCACTCACCCGCCCGGCGAGGCCGAGATGGGCGGCGGCTGCCTCGAGGAGCTGCCGTTCCTTTCGATCGATCTTCCCGTCGACGAGCGCCATCTGCACGAGCTCGCGGAGGAAGGTCTCGGCCTCGGCCGACCCGCGCGTCATGAGCTTGTCGAAGAGGCCTGCCCCCGACTTCAGGGCGAGCTCGACGTTGGCGAACGGAACGCCCCAGCGCTCGGCGCACATTCGCAGGAGCTTCCGCTCCTTTTCGTCCACCACCCCGTCAGCCGCAGCCATCGCCGCCATGAGATAGAGCAGCCGTTCTCGCTCTTCGCGATCGGGCACCCGCGTCGGTCGTGGACCGCTCGGCCGAGGGGCACGTGCGCCGAACGCCTCCCACGGTGCCGCGGCGGTCAAGACCCAGTCGTGCTCGCCGCTCGCGAGCTCGGCCCCGCAGTACTCGCAGCTCGTCGAGGCGTTGTCGCCGAGCGGTGCGGAGCAGCTGGGGCACCGGGAGGTCGACACGCCCGCCTTCGAGACCGAGTGGGCGCCCACCTTTCGGGTGAGGCTGAAGACCCAGCGTTGCGGCACCGACGGGAGCGCCGGCGCTGGTTGGCCCTTGGGCCCGACGCCCATCTTCGCGCTCCACCGGAGCTCGAGGTTCGCGGTCTCGCGCGCTCCATCGTCGCCAATCGAGAGGGTGTTCACCGCTCCGACTGCGCACTCCTGGAACACCTTCTGCCGCCCGGCCGCCGAGAGCGCATCGAGCTCGCCCTTGAGCTGCTCGACGAAGGCCGGAGAGGCGAGCTTCGACAGCCGCGCCGGCTGACCACTCACCTGCGCATCGATCCACCGCCAGAAGACGAGCGAGGCGCGATCTTCGAGGACCTCGGTCGTCAGCTCCGGGTCTCGTTGGCGGGCCTTGGCGAGCCCGTCGACGGCGCCGTTGGCGTTCGCGTACTCGCTGCCCTGGGTGATCTCGGCGAGCACCCAGTCGTAGTTGCCGCTGTTGACGATCGCCTTGCAGTGCTCGCAGGTGTTCGAGGCGCCACCGGAGAACGGCGCGCCACAGTTGGGGCAGTTGCCCTGGGCGAGCCCCTTCGAGGGATCGGTCGCGGCGCCGGGGCGGCGGAGGAAGGTCCACACCTCGGTGAAGGTCTCGGGAGCCTTCTGCTGCGCCAGCGCGCGGGCCTGCTCGTCGGTGGCGCTCGCTGGGGCGTCGTCGTCGCGGAGGGCCGCGCGGACCCGCACGTGCAGGCTGTCGAAGAACTGGGTCTGCTCGAGGCCGATGATCTGGAGATCGATCACCTGGACGTCGGCGATCGCGTCGCGGATGCCCTGGGCGCGCATGATCGCGAGCTGAGTCGCGAGGCGGGTGAAGGTGGCGTCGGAGAGGAAGCGACGAACGGGTTCGAGGTTTCGGCGGAACCACGCCTCCTGAACGTCGACGAAGAGCTTCTTGGTTCGATCGAAGAACGCCATGAGCTCGAACGCCGGGTCCTTCGCGCGCAGCGAGGTCACCCAGCCGTCGGCGTCTCGTGCAGAGACCGAGGTGCGGCGCTCGGCTTCGGCGGCGTCGAGCGCCTTGCGGGTCGACACCGAGCCTTCCTGCCGCTTGAACCACCACACCGCGACCACGAAGGCGATCAGCAGCGGGAGGCCGATGCAGGGGTGCTCGAAGGTGAGGCGAATGAGGAAGAAGGCGATCTCGACGAGGGCCCCGTCGTCACCTCCGTCCGATCGTCGGCCGGAGTCGTAGTTCTCGCCACTGCCGACCCGCGCCCAGGCGCTCGAGGCGAGCAGCACGAGGAGAGGGACGAACGGAGCTGACCGGTATATCCACCGCTTCGGCGCCTTCATGGCGCGCGACTCTACGGAAAAGCGGAGCCTGCACCATGGCTGAGTTCATCATCGAGGCACAGGGGACGGTCGAACGCTGGACGATCAATGGCGAAGCGCGCCGCAACGCGCTCTCGAAGGCGATGGTGGCCGAGCTTCGTCAGCACGTCGCGCGGGTCAGCGCCGATCGCCAGGTTCGCTGCGTGGTGCTCACTGGGGCGGGAGACAAGGCCTTCTGCGCCGGCGCCGATCTCAAAGAGCGGGCGACGATGACGCCCGACGACGTGCGCGCCTTCCTCGACGGGCTGCGGGCGGCCTTCCGCGCGCTCGAGCAGAGCGACTGTGTCTTCATCGCCTTCCTCAACGGAGCGGCCTTCGGCGGAGGAACCGAGCTGGCGCTCTCGTGCGATCTGCGGGTGATGGACGACGACGCCGAGCTCGGGCTCACCGAGGTGAAGCTGGGCATCATCCCCGGAGGCGGTGGGACCCAGCGCCTGCCGCGACTCATCGGCAAGGGCGCCGCGAAGGATCTCATCCTCACCGGGCGGCGAGTCGGGGCGGAGGAAGCGCTCCGGCTGGGCGTGGTGAACCGGGTCGGCTCGATCGACGACGCGATGCACCTCGCGAAGAGCATCGTCGAGAACGCCCCCATCGCGGTGGGCCTCGCCAAGCACGCGATCGACGAAGGCGCGCACCTCGGCCTCGACGCCGCGCTCGCCCTGGAGCAGCAGTTCTACCAGCACACGATCGGCACCGAGGATCGACTCGAGGGGCTCAAGGCCTTCGCCGAACGCCGCCCGCCGGTCTTCAAGGGCCGCTGATTCCCGACCGCTTCGTCGGGAGCCCACACGCCCGCTGACACCGATCTCGAGCTGTGCCAAAGGGCGCGCCCATGTCGATGACGAAGAAGCTGGTGGAGTTGGTGGAGCGGGTCGAGAAGGGCGGGGCGGAGAAATACCACGCGAAGAATCGAGAGATCGGCAAGCTCTTCGCGCGCGATCGCATCGCGCGGTTGATCGACCCGGACAGCTTCGTCGAGGAAGGCAAGCTCGCGAACAACGCCGACACCGACTTGCCCTCCGACGGCGTCATCACCGGGGTCGGACGAGTCGCGGGCCGCCCGGTCGCGATCATGGCGAACGACTCCACGGTCAAGGCGGGCTCGTGGGGCGCTCGGACGGTGGAGAAGATCCTCCGGATCCAGGAGATCGCCGGCAAGCTGAAGTGCCCGCTCTTCTATTTGGTCGACTCCGCCGGTGCGCGAATCACCGATCAGGTCGACATGTTCCCCGGCCGGCGCGGCGCAGGGCGCATCTTCTACAACGAGGTGCATCTGTCGGGCGTCGTGCCGCAGATCTGCCTGCTCTTCGGACCCTCGGCGGCTGGCGGCGCCTACATTCCCGCGTTCTGCGACATCGTGGTGATGGTCGACGGAAACGCCTCGATGTACCTCGGCAGCCCGCGAATGGCGGCGGAGGTGATCGGCGAGAAGGTGACGCTCGAAGAGATGGGCGGCGCGAAGATGCACTGCTCGATCTCGGGCTGCGGTGACGTGCTGGCCAAGTCGGAGGAAGAGGCGCTCGCCTTCGCCCGCCAGTACATCGAGATGATGCCGCTCAACTGTGGCGAGAAGCCTCCGCGGGTGACGCCGAAGGGGCCCAAGACGTCGGGGAAGCCGATCGATCCGGTTCCGCCGGTCGAGGGACAGCCGCCGCCGCCGGCCTCGATCATTCCTCCCGATCAGAACAAGCCGTTCGACATGTACGCGCTCATCAACGAGCTGATCGACGAGGGCAGCTGGGTCGAGGTGAAGAAGCTCTTCGCGCAGGAGCTGATCACTGGCCTCGCCCGCATCAACGGCTACGTCGTCGGCGTCGTCGCCAACCAGCCCAAGTACAAGGGCGGGGTCCTCTTCGTCGACTCGGCGGACAAGGCCGCGCGGTTCATCTGGCTGTGCGACGCCTTCAACATTCCTCTCATCTACCTCTCCGACGTGCCGGGCTTCATGATCGGCTCGAAGGTGGAGAAGCAGGGCATCATCCGCTCGGGCGCCAAGATGATCTCGGCGGTGAGCGAGGCCTCGGTGCCGCGCATCTGCGTCGTGGTGCGCAAGGCGTACGGCGCCGGCCTGTACGCAATGAGCGGTCCTGGTTTCAACCCGAACGTCACCCTCGCGCTCCCCGGAGCGATGATCGCGGTGATGGGCCCCGAGGCCGCGGTGAACGCCGTCTACTTCAACAAGATCCAGGAGAAGCCCGAGGGCCCGGAGCGGCAGGCGTTCATCCAGCAGCTGCGCGAGGAGTACAAACAGGACGTCGACATCTTCAAGCTCGCGAGCGAGCTGATCGTCGACGAGATCGTTCCTGGCCATCAGCTGCGCAAGGAGCTCGCCGCTCGGTTGGACCTCTACGTCCCCGCTCAGCAGCTCCCGACGGGGCGCAAGCGCGGGGTGCTCCCGGTCTGAGCCCCGAATGGGCGCGTTTCCGGTGGCTTGCGACAGATAGGCGTTGCGCGGTGTCCGAGGATCTGTAAGGTGCCGCGCCCGAATCCATGGGAGGAGAAAACGTGCGGAAGCTCGTCGCTCTGCTGACTGTCGCCCTCGCTTCGATGGCCTTTGCGGCCGCCCCTTCCGAGGGAATTCCGCTCCAGGTTCGCCGCGGCTTCTTCACCGAGACGGACATCGGGGGCTTCTTCACCCTCGGCGGTGACAACGGCTATTCGAACCTGCAGACCTACCTCCAGCTCGGCGCGGGCTATCAGCTCACCCTCGGCGGCGGCTCGGGCCTCGTTCCCATCGGCGTGCACGTCGGCATCGGCTCGAACGCGCAGAATTGTTGGTCGGGCCTCAAGGCCGACAACTCCTGCACCCTGTCCGACAACTTCACGCTGATCTTCATCAGCGCCTCGGCCGGGTATCTCCACCGCGTGCTCGAGCGACTGTACGTGGGCGGCAAGTTGCTCGCGGGGTGGACGCTGCTCGATCCAGCTCCGGTGACGAACGTGACGGGCGGCGTGGGCGCAGGCGTCGCGGCGTCGCTCGAGTACGCGACCAACATGGACCACTTCTCGATCGGCTTGGACGTCGCCTTCCGCTTCGTGATCGGGCCCAACATTCCGTCGCTCGGGTTCTATCCGCGCGTGCAGTACACGTTCTGACGCCTTGGCCGGCGCGGCTCCTCTCGATCTCTACGGGCTCTCCCGGGTGAAGGGAGAGCAGGGCGTGCTGCCTCAGCGCGCGAAGGTGATCGATCCGTCGCTTCCCCTGCGAGCGGGCGAGCTGCTGATCGACGTCGAGAGCCTCAACATCGACGCGGCGTCCTTCAAGCAACTCAAGGACGCGGCTGGTGGCGACTCCGCGAAGATCATCGAGGCGGTTCGAGCGATCGTCGGCGAGCGCGGGAAGATGCAGAACCCGGTGACTGGCTCGGGCGGGATGTTGATCGGCCGGGTTCGTGAGGTGTCTCCCGAACACCCGCACGCCGCCTCGCTTCGGGCTGGAGATCGGATCGCCACCCTCGTCAGCCTCACCCTCACGCCGCTGGTGATCGACTCGGTGCGGGGCATCAAGCCCGAGATCGACCGGATCGACGTCACGGGTCACGCGATCCTCTTCGCCAGTGGCATCTACGCGAAGTTGCCCGCCGACCTGCCCGACACGCTCTCGCTCGCCGCGTTGGACGTTGCCGGGGCGCCTGCGTTGGTGAAGCGCTGGGTGAAGCCGGGGCAGACGATCGTGATGCTGGGGGCCGGCAAGAGCGGTGCGCTCTGTCTCGCCCAGGCGCGCGAGGTGATGGGTGGCAATGGGACGCTCATCGCGCTCGACATCTCCCAACCAGCGCTCGACGCCTTGAAGGCGATCGGCCTCTGCGATCACACGATCGCGTGCGACGCGACGAAGGGGGTCGAGGTGATGCAGAAGGTCGCCGCGTTGACCGGCGGAGCGCTCGCCGATCTCGTGGTGAACTGTGCCTCGGTCGGCAACACCGAGATGGCCAGCATTCTCTCGGTGAAGAACGGCGGCGCGGTGATCTTCTTCTCCATGGCGACCAGCTTCACCGCGGCTGCGCTCGGCGCCGAAGGCGTGGGGAAGGACGTCACGATGATCGTCGGGAACGGCTACGTGCCCGGCCACGCGGACTTGACGCTCGACCTCTTGCGAAGAAACCCCAAGCTCCGCGGCCTCTTCGAGCAGCGGTACGTCGGCTGAGGGCCTCCCTCGATGCTGGGAGCCGTTCAGGCGATTCCGGTCGACGCGAGCCACTCCTCGAGTTGCCGCCGCGTCTGATTCCCAAGGCGCTGCGAGGCGACGCGTCCCTGCTTGAAGAGGAAGAGGGACGGCACCGAGCGAACCATGAAGCGCTGGGCGGCGACCTGGTTGTCGTCCACGTCGATCTCGACGACCCGCAGCCGAGGCCGGTCGGCAGCGAGGGCTTGAAGGGTCGGCTCGAGGGCGCGACAGGGTGGGCACCACTTGCCCGAGAAGACGATCAGCACGGCAGGGGCGCTGGCGACTTCGGCGTCGAAGTGGGCGTCATCGGTGTGCAGCACGGGAGTGAGGTTCATGCCTCGAGGTGTCCCGACCGGGCTCGACCGTGTCATCGGCGAGCTTCGCCCGGAGCGCCTTGCGCACCCGCTTGAGCCGGCTCCTCACCGAGTCGTGGCTCACCGCGAAGCGCTCGGCGATCTCCACCGACGTGAAGCCCTCGATCGAGAGCAGAAAGGCGAGCCGATCGGTTCGAGAGACCTCCATCAGGGCTCGCCCGACCGCATCGGCGAACGATCGATCGCCCGGCTCGTCGGCTTCTTCTTCGCAGCCGCACGGCCGCATGCCGCTCGGCGTCTCGGCCTGGAGCCGCTCGTTGAGCCGGTAGCAGCTCCGGGTGACCAGGGTGGCGAGCCAGTGCATCGCGGGGCTCTCTCCCCGAAAGCGCGTCATGCCGGTGCCAGCCGCGAGCAACGCCTGCTGCACGGCGTCTTCCGCATCGGCGCGACGGTGGCAGGCACGACGGGCGACGGCCAACAACCGCGGACCATACGTTCGCGCGACCTCGTCGAGCGCCCGCATGTCGCCCGCTTGCATCAAGGCCAACAGGCGGTCGGCGGAGGTGTCCATGACTGGGAGGTGCGTCGAGGGCTGCGAAGTGTGTCAGCGCAGCGACGCCTGATCGTAGATGAAGACGGGATCGAGGTGCTCGCCCGGCGCCCGCTGCACGAGCGGCTTGAGGAGCCCGTCCTCGAGGCCGTAGACCCAGCCATGAATCATCGGGCGTCGTTCTTCCCGCCAGGCGCGCTGGAGCACGGTCGTCTTCGACAGGTTGATCACGCCCTCTTCGACGTTGAGCTCGACCAGCCGGCGGGCGCGGGCGTCGTCGTCTGGGCAAGCGGCGAGCTCCTTCGCGTGGAGCCGGTACACGTCCTTGATGTTGCCGAGCCACGGGTTGATCCCGCCGTAGGACTGCTTCGACATCGCGGCCAGCACGCCGCCGCAGCCGTAGTGGCCGCAGACGATGACGTGCTCCACCTTGAGGTAGTTCACCGCGTACTCGAGCACCGAGAGCACGTTGATGTCGGTGTTCACCACCAGATTGGCGACGTTGCGGTGGACGAAGACCTCTCCCGGATCGGTGCCGGTGATCTCGTTCGCGGGCACGCGACTGTCACTGCAGCCGATCCAGAGAAAGCGAGGCGCTTGGAGCGCGGCCAGACGTTTGAAGAACTCCGGATCGCGCTCGCGGCGATCCCGTGCCCACGCCTTGTTGGCGTCGAGAAGCGTCTGCGGGCTCTTCGCGTTGCTCGACATGGCTCACCTCGGAGTGACGGGCTTCGTATGCATGGCCGCACCGTTCGGCACGCCTTTCACAGGAAGAATCGATCGACGATGCCCTGGGTGCGACCGAGGATCGCGGTCCACCCGATGAGCGTGTCGACCTTCGGCTCCACGTCTGGTGGACGAAGCCCGAGCGAGGCCATCGAGCCGGTGCAGGCGAAGATCGTCGCGAGGCCCGAGTCACGCACCACGTCGAGCAGCTGACGGCAGGTCGGCACCTGGCGAAGCTCCATGGTGGCGTTCACGTCGTCACGGCCCTCGAGATCCGGCTCGTCGAGCCTGCCCCGCACCAGCCGCTCCAGCGCGAACCAGAAGAAATAGAGCTCGACCTTTCGCCCCATGGAGACGGCCGAGGCGGCGATCGAGAGGCCTTGATGGACCGCGTCGTACTCGCCGCGTTGGAAGAACAAGAGGACCGGAGGCATGAGCAGGGCTTTTCAGTTGAGGGGCAGCAACTGACCGCCCGCGTTACTCAATCGACCGCTCAGTCACAAATAAGAACGAGATCAACAGGTTCGGCGATTGGATGAGGGCGATGATGTCTGCTACGGCGCTGGTTTCCATGCCGGTTGATACGGGAACTGCCAAACGAAAGGACGAGCACCTCGATCTCTGCGCGAGCGAGGAGGTCGTGCCCCGGGAGAACTCGACCCTCTTCGAGCACGTCTCGCTCGTCCACTGTGCGATGCCGGAGCTGGCGACGAGCGAGCTCGACCTCTCCACCGTGCTGCTGGGGAAGACGCTCAAGCGGCCGTTGCTGGTGACGGGAATGACCGGCGGCACCGAGCGCGCGATGGCGGTGAATCGAGAGCTCGCGCGGGTCGCGGAGGAGTTCGGCGTGGCCTTCGGCGTCGGCAGCCAGCGGGCGATGGCCGAGCACCCGGAGCTCACCAAGACCTTCGCCGTTCGCGACGTCGCTCCCACCACGCTGATCATCGGAAACATCGGCCTCGTGCAGGGCGTACGGCTCGGAGTGGACGGCGTGCAACGGCTCTTCGAGGCGATCGGCGCCGACGCCATGGCAGTCCATCTCAACCCGGGCCAGGAGCTCACCCAGCCCGAGGGCGATCGCGACTTTCGCGGAGGGTTCCGGCTCGTCGAGGGGCTCGTCAAGGCGCTCGGCTCGTCGCGGGTGGTGGTGAAAGAGACTGGCTGCGGTGTGAGCCCGCAGGTGGCGCGGCGGTTGGTCGAGGTGGGCGTGCGAGCGATCGACGTCTCCGGCCTGGGTGGAACGAGCTGGGTCCGCGTCGAGCAACTGCGCGCGGCCGGTGTCGCCAAGGAGGTCGGTGCCCAGTTCTCGGGCTGGGGCATTCCGACGGCGGCGGCGGTGGCCTCGGTGCGCAAGGCGGTGGGGCCAGGGGTCTCGGTGATCGCGTCGGGTGGCCTGCGGACGGGCGTCGAGGTGACGAAGGCGCTCGCGCTGGGCGCCGATGTCGGGGGCATGGCCTTGCCGCTGTTCAAGGCGCATCAGGACGGTGGAGTTGCGAAGGTGCGCGAGGCGATGGAGATCGTCGTGCGCGGAATCGAGCAGGCCATGGTGCTCACCGGCAGCCGCACGCCGGACGACGTGAGGCGGGGCCCGCGGGTGATCACCGGCCCCTTGAAGGACTGGCTGGCGGCGCTGTGACGACCAAGGAGACGACGATGGCGGCAGAGATGATGACTTCGCGGCTGAGCGGCTTCCACAAGCTGGCCGTGGGCGATCGCCTGAGCACGGTGTCGAGGGTCGGCCGAATGTCGATCGAGGAGACCCACGCCTTCGCGGGCGGTTCGGGGCTCACGACCGAGCTGGCCAACACGATGATCGAGAACGCGATCGGCGTCTTCGGCATCCCCCTCGGACTCGGGCTGAACCTCCAGGTGAACGGGCGCGACTACCTCGTGCCGATGGCCGTCGAGGAGCCGTCGGTGATCGCGGCGGTGAGCTTCGCGGCGAAGATCGCTCGCGAGGGTGGGGGCTTCGTCGCCGAGGCCGACGACCCGATCATGATCGGCCAGGTGCAGGTGACGGGTTACGGCGATCCGGGCGAGGCGTCGAAGAAGCTCCTCGCACACAAGGAACAGCTGCTCGCGGTGGCCAACAGCTTTCACCCCTCGATGCTGACCCGCGGTGGCGGTGCGCGGGACGTCGAGGTGCGCATTCTCCCCGCGCCCGAGGGGCCCAAGGGTGAGCCGCTGCTCGTCCTCCACCTCCTCATCGACACCCAGGAGGCGATGGGCGCGAACCTGATCAACACCATGGCCGAAGGCGTGGCGCCGCTCGTCGAGCAGATCACCGGTGGGAAGGTCTACCTGCGCATCTTGAGCAACCTGGCCGATCGCCGGCTGGCGCGTTCGAGCTGCCGCATTCCAGTGACCGCCCTGGCCGACTTCGACATGACGGGCGAGGCGATCGCCGAGGGCATCGTGCAGGCGAGCCGGTTCGCGGTGGCCGACCCCTACCGGGCGACGACCCACAACAAGGGCATCATGAACGGCATCGACGCGGTGGCGCTCGCGACCGGCCAGGACTGGCGCGCGATCGAGGCAGGGGCCCACGCCTTCGCCGCGAGAGACGGCCAGTACCGGCCGCTCAGCACCTGGACGCTCGAGGAAGGCCACCTGGTGGGTCGCATCGAGCTGCCGCTCGCGTTGGGCACCGTCGGTGGGCCGATCAAGATCCACCCGCAGGTGCAGGCGGCGCTCAAGCTGCTCCGCACGACGAGCGCCCGGGAGCTGGCGATGGTGATGGCGTCGGTCGGGCTCGCCCAGAACTTCGCCGCGGTGCGCGCGCTCGGGTCCGTCGGCATTCAGAAGGGGCACATGGCGATGCACGCGCGCTGCGTGGCGGTGACGGCGGGCGCGCGCGGCCCGTGGATCGAGCAGGTCGCCAACGGGCTGGTGAAGGCTGGGCAGGTGAAGGTCGAGAAGGCGAAGGAGATCCTCGCCGCGCTCATGGGTGACGCGAGCCCGGAGGCGACCTGAGCCGTTGTCGCTGGACTTGCGAGTGAAACGGCTGCAAGCGGCGTCGATCGACCTCGATCGATCGGGAGACGAAGCGTGACGCTGCACATCACGGCCTACGCGCCGGGCAAGGTGATCCTGCTCGGTGAACATGGAGTGGTCTACGGACAGCCGGCGTTGGCCGCGCCGATCTCTCGTGGGGTTCGCGCCTGGGCCGTGCCCGCGAAGAAGTGCTCGCTCGAGCTGCCCTCGTCGCTCAAGGCCGAGCACGCCAAGACGCTCCAGCGGGCCTTCGAGCGCGCCGCGAAGGTGACCGGGCACCCCAAGGTGCTGGTGACCCTCGAGAGTGATCTGCCGCTGTCGATGGGCCTGGGGAGCTCGGGGGCGCTGTCGATCGCGGTGAGCCGGGCGCTCCTCGAGGCGAAGACCGCCAAGCCGGTGAGGCAGCCGCAGCTCGAGAAGGTCGCCTTCGAGATGGAGAAGGCGTTCCACGGAACGCCCTCGGGCGTCGATCACACGACCTCGGCGCGGAACGAGATGATCCTCTTTCGGCGGGGCTCGGTGCAGGCGGTGCGGGCGCCGATCCCGGTGCGGGTGTTGGTCGCGATCGTCGGGGAACGGCCTCCGACCAAACAGACGGTGCTGGCGCTCAGAGAGCGGCAGGCGCGGTGGCCCAAGCGGTACGCGCGGCTCTTCCGGGAGATCGGCACGGTGGCGGGCGAGGGGGCCGCGGCGGTGAGAAGCGGCGATCTCGAGGCCCTCGGCGATCTGATGAACGTGAACCAGGGCCTGCTGAACGCGGTCGGGCTCTCGAGCGAAGGGCTCGAGGCGATGGTGAACCGGCTCCGGAGGCTCGGGGCGTTGGGCGCGAAGCTCACCGGCGCTGGCGGAGATGGCGGCGCGGTGCTCGGGCTCTTCCGTGAACCTGAACCGCTGGTGGCCAGGCTGCTCGGCGAGGGCGTGTCGTGCTTCGTCAGCCAGCTCGCCGGTCCGCGGGCGTTGTGAGGACGAGATGAAGGCGACCGCGACCGCGCACCCGAACATCGCGCTGGTGAAGTACTGGGGGAAACGCGACGAGCGGTTGATCCTCCCGCACCAGTCGAGCCTGTCGGTGACGCTCGGGCCGCTCTCGGTGACGACGAGCGTCGAGTTTCACGAGAGCCCTGGAGAGGACGAGATCGAGATCAACGGTCTCGCCGCGACGGGCACGGAGCGGGCGCGGGTCGTCGAAGCGCTCGGCCTCGTTCGGCGGGAGGCGCGCTCGGAGCGGCGCCGGTTGGGTCGTGCGGTGATGCGCTCGAAGGGAGACTTCCCCGCGGCGGCTGGGCTGGCGTCGAGCGCAGCGGCCTTCGCGGCGTTGGCGGTGGCGGCGAGGGCGGCGGCAGGGTTCGAGCGCGACGTGCGGGCGGAGTCGATCCTGGCGCGGCGCGGGAGTGGCTCGGCGTCGCGCAGCATTCAAGGCGGGGTCGTGCGGTGGAACCGTGGGCGCAAGCGCGATGGCTCCGACTCCTTCGGGCAGCAGCTCTTCGACGAAGCGCACTGGCCCGAGCTGCGGCTCCTCGTCGGCATGGTGAGCCGCGAAGAGAAGGAAGTGAAGTCGCGCGACGGGATGAAGAGCACGGTGAAGACCTCGCCGTACTACCCAGCGTGGATCGACGACGCCGAGGCCGAGGTGAAGCGGATCGTGCCCTTCATCAAGCGTCGCGAGCTCGAAGCCGTCGGGGAGATCGCGGAACGGAACGCCTGGCGCATGCACGCCACGGCCTTCGCCGCGAGGCCGCCGTTGAACTACCTCAAGCCCGAGACGCTCGCGGTGATCGAGCACTGCCGGCAGCTCCGCAAGCAGGGCGTCGGGGTGTGGTTCACGCTCGACGCCGGGCCCAACCCCGTGCTGCTGACGAGCGCGTCGGACGAAGAAGCGGTCGTCGCGGTGCTGCGAGAGCACGGCGCGAACGAGGTCGTGCGCTGTCGACCGGGCGGAGATGCCTCGGTCTCTTCCGGCTGAGTCACCCAAGACCTCGTGCGAGAGGCCGACCCAGCCCTCGCGGTCGAAGCTCGCGGAGTTCGCACCGGCGTGGACTTTGGACTTCGCGTGCCGATGCTCCGCGCGCTCTTCCATCGTTTCGTTCAGCTCCGTCGGGAGCCGATCGACGAGTCGTTGTGGTCGCCATCGGGTTGGTCGACCGGTGCCGGAGGCGAGCCGACGCCGGAACGCCGGCCGGAGCGCGAGCGTGTGGCCGAGCCGTTGCCGCCACCCCAGAAGAAGGCCGCCTGACGCCGCGACTCCGACGACCCACGGCTCATCGCCGGGTGACGGCCACGCTCAGCACGTGTGCGTATTGCCCGTAGCGGGTGTCGTTGGCGAAGAGGGCGAGCTCTCCGGAGCTGGGAATGGGGCACTCTGCGCTCACGTGTTCGGCGTAGGGCAGCTCGCACTGCTGTTTCCGGCCCGACGGATCGCGGAACTCCATCAACAGGTAGCGCTTGCGTGGGTTCTCGAGCTTCACCGCGAGCGGCCCGCTGACGTCGATGGCTGCCCGGGCTGGAGAGATCATCGTGATGCCCTCGCGCGCGATGCCGGGCCGGGCGAACGGCTGCCGGAGGAAGTCTCCGCGCGTGAGGGGAGTGCCGAGGAGCTGCCAGCGGGTGTCGTCGGGGTAGTGGTTCCAGATCGCGACGTCGGGCGGAATGAAGAGGTAGTCGGTGCGGTAGCTCAGGCTGCGCTTGGTGCGTTGATCGGTCGGGTCGTCCCAGGTGGCGTCGACGAGGTACCAGCGGTCGTTGATCTTCGCGGCGTTCCACGCGTGGCCGACGGGAGCGGCGGCGCCGAACTCCTCGCGGACGTCACCGGTGAGGTAGACGATCTGATCGCCAGTGAGCCGCCCGAGCTCGACGAGCAACCGCGCGTAGCCCTCGCAGACCCCCACCCGGTTCTGGAACACCGTCGCCGCGTCTTGTGGCTTGCGGCGCATCGGGTTGACCGAGTCGTGATCGTACTCCAGGCGAGTGACGACCCAATCGTGGAGCGCCTTCACTCTCCGAAACGGGTCCGATTCGCGCGAGCGGATGTACTGGGCGACCGACGCCAGGGTCAGCTCGTCTTGGGCGTTCATTCCGCTGACGGTGGGAGAGATCTGGCCGTCCCATGGCCAGTGGGTCTCTCCCGAGACGAGCGAGTCTTCGTTCTTCGGCGGGGGAGGGGTGTTGCGGGCGTCGTCTTCGAGCTTGGTGCCCTCACGATCTTCGCGCAGCTTGGCGATCTCGGGATCGGTGCCTGACGACTTGCCCGAGTCCTTCCAGCTGATCACCGAGAACGAGCCCTCGTCTTCCCGCGTGCCCGCATCGGCGACCGTGGGCGGAGCGGGCGGGGTCGCCTTCACGCCTTCGAGCGCGGCGCGTTCCTCGTCGGTGAGTCGTCTCCAGCGCGCGGACGAGCCCGACGGCGGCAGCGGAGTCGGCGTCGTCGGCACGACCTGCGAGAGCGCCTCCCGATCGGACTTGGTGGCGTAGGGGTTCGGGTTGGCGAGGCGGTGCAGGCCTTCGAGTTGTTGCGCGATCGTGAACACCGCGGCTCGCCATGGCTCTCCCGCCTCACCCGGGCCGAGAAACCAATCGCCGCGCGTCGCCAGCGCAGCGAACGTCACCTTGGGGAACTGGCTCACCATGCCGCCGATGAAGACGAGGCAGATCGTCAAGGTGCGCAGCGCCAGCCGGGTGAACCCGGAGAAGAGGCGCTTGGGCTTGCCGACGAACTGTTTCCGGCGCGCGAGCTTCTCGTTCCAGGCGCGGGTCGCCCGCCACTCCCAGAGCACGGGGAGGATCGGAAAGAGGAAGAGCCCGAGCGCGAGCGACAGCTCCCGCGGCCCGCCGTGGTAGGCGACCAACGAGGACGCGAGCCACACGGTCAGCGTCGGCAACGCGATCAGCACCACCGCGGAGATCAACGACGCCAGCGCGCGGATCATCGACGCTCAGCTTACGCGCGACCCGCCGTTTCATTGCCGGTTGCGTGCGCGAATCGGCCGCGGTCCTGACGACTTCCTCCGCGGGTGAGATGGAGGTGTTCGTCCGACAATCCGCCATGAGCGCCGGCACCTTCAGACGCATGGGCACGGCAGCCTCGACGACCTGAGGCACTCGAAGGCGAAGTCTGGGGACGCACCTTCAGCACGGCCAATCAGGGCAGGCGCCGATCGAGTCGGGTGATCAGAAGGTGACGCCTTTGTCCTTCGGCGTCGGGAGCGCGAGCGTCAACCCGCTCGTCGCCTCGGGAGGCCCGTAGAGCTGCCGGTAGATCACGTGATCCGCGAGCACCTGCTTCACGTAGCCGCGAGTCTCCTTGTAGGGGATCTCCTCGATCCACTCGTCGAGCGGCAAGGCCCCGCGCTGGGTCATCCACCTCGCGACCGCCGAAGGGCCCGCGTTGTACGAGGCGGCGCAGAGCCCGGGGTGACCCATGCGCTCGAGGAGCGCCGAGAGGTACCAGGTGCCGAAGCGCACGTTGACGTCGGGCGAGTAGAGATCGTCGGGAGCCGGTGTCGTCGTCTTCAGCTCCGACGCGATCGCCTTCGCGGTCGGAGGGATGATCTGCATGAGCCCTCGTGCGTCGGCGCTGCTCACCACCTCGGGTCGAAAGCCGCTCTCGCGTCGCATGATCGCCCAGGCGAGGAAGGGGTCGAGCCCGACCTCGGCTGCGTGCCGCTCGACGATCGCTTGATAGGCGCGCGGGTACATGAGCGCGAGGGCCTCGGGTCGACGGCTGCCGTACACCGCGCCCCACAACCAGCGGGCCGCGAGCCCATGGGCGGGGCCGAACTCGCCGATCGCCTGAAGGGCGTGACCGAGCGTGAGCGCGTCGTCCGCCCCGGTGATCGTTCCCACCACCCGGTTGACCTCCTCGGAAGCGTCTTTGAGCAGCCCACAGCGCGCGAGCTCGGTCGCCAGGGCGAGCGAGGCTGGCGTCGGCACCTTCATCGACCTCGGGCTCTCGGTGAACGCGCGCGGGGCCGGCCGCCCGAGCTCCTTGAGCCGCTCACCCGCGAGCGCCGCGTAGATCGTGCTCTGGAAGCCGGTGGCGATCTGGGCGTACTCGGTCGCGACGTCGATCTTCACGCCAGCGTCGGCGCTCGCCGTCGCCACGCTGCGCACGCCGCCGTCTTCGAGCGGGCTGGTCGAGACGACCTGCTTGAGCTGTCCGAGCTGGGCGAGGCGGGTGCTCCAGTACTGGGCCTGCGGCACCAGCGACGACTTCGGAAACTCGGCGACGATCGCCTGCAACCCGTTGCGGGCCTCCGCGTACCGGCCCAAGCGGAAGAGCGCCCAGGCGCGGAACCACTTCGCCTCGTCGCGTTTCTTCGAGTCGGGATGCCGGGCGTCGAAGGCGTCGAAGTCGGCGACCGCCTGGGTGAACTTGCCGTCGGCGAGCGAGACCCAGGAGCCGAGGTAGGCGGCGTCGTCGGCGTTGCCGTTGTCGGGGTACTTCGCGTCGAGCGCCAACATGATCGCGCGCGCCTCGTCGTGTTTCTGGGCGCGCATCAGCCGGCGGGCCTTCGTCATCATCGCCTCGGCGGCCGCGGCCGGGCGTCCGGTCGACGCGGCGAGCTCGAGCTGCTCGAAGCCCTGTGCTTCTTGCCCCTTCGCGAGCAGCGCCTGCCCTCGGAGCAGGGCGACGCGTGCGAGCGCGCCTTGCCGGTCCTTGCCTTCGGGTGGAGCGATGGCTTCGAGCTGGGCGAGGGCCTCGGTGGGGGCGCCCGAGCCGATCAGCGCCTGCGCGCGCAGCAGCTGCTCTTCGAAGCCGAAGGTGGGCGTGCCGTCGAGCGAGAGCAGCCGCATCGCCTCGGCCGCGTGCGGGTGGGTCGGGAAGCGGAGGAGGATCGTGCGCAGATCCTTCTGGCCTTCCACCTTCGCGCCGGTCGCCAGGCGCACGTACGCACGAGACAGGAGCGCCTCCGCGCTGGGGTTCTCGGCTGCGGCGGCCTCGAGCACCGCCTTCGCCTTCGCAGGCTGCCCGAGATCGAGCTGGAGCTCGGCGATTCGGAGGTCGATCTTCTTCGCGAGCCACGGTGGCGCGCCCTTCACCTTCTGGAGCGTCTTCACCGCCTGCGCGCGGCTCCCGGACCACGACTGCGCTTCACCGAGATACCAGGCGTGAAAGGGCTCCAGCTTCTTGGGTGGCTTGCTCTTGCCGAGCAGCTCGGCCGCCCGCGCCGGTTCGCCTTCGCTCAGCCACAGCACGCCGGTGAGCAGTGCCAGCCTGGAGCGATCGCTACAGCCGCCGTCGCTGCCCTGACAGGCGTCGAGCTCGGTCTGCGCGCTCGAGGCGAGGTTCGGCGCATGAATGCGCACCCCGTCGATCAGCTCGGGTGACTGTGCGAGAGCCGTCCCCGCCGCGAGGGCGAACAGCCCCAGGGCCATCGAGGAGGCCCCCCCTTTGACATTTGTTCGAGAGGTGCCGTACACGCTGCGTGCTGAACCGTAGTCGAAGTCTTCGAGCAGGAAACGGAGTGAATCCGATAAGGATTCCGCGCCGCCCGGATTGACGAAGTGCAGCATGGATCCGGTAGGGTGCGCCGCTGTTCCGAGCAGGGGAGAAGTTGCGGCGGTTGGGAGGGGAGACAAGCTCGGGCGCGCCGTCAGCCGAAGTGGTCAGTCGTTCTCATGACGGGGGGAGTTTCTCAGGGAGGCCGAACCAAACATGAAGCCGTGTCCGACCGAACTACCGCAGTCGATCAATCCCGAGGCCGGTCCCAAGCGCCTCGGCGTCGAGCAGCATCGAAACCTCAACTGCTCCCACTACGACAACTGCCTCGATGAGGCCGTGCGTCGTGGCTGGCAGAGCTTCACCTGCATCAAGTGCCCCCTCTACGCGCTGCCGTCCGGGCCGCAGATGGGCATCGAGTCGTTCGCGACTCAGCGCCGTCTGGTCTGAACCACCATCCCAGCGACGTTCACAGCTCAAGCACAGTTCCGCCGCGCTCCGGAGTGATGTTCCGGGCGCGGCTGTTTTTTCTCACGCCTTCTTCAGCGTCACCACGCCGCGGCGAATGAGATCTTTCATCGTCTCTTCCACGTCGATGGGGCTGATCTCGAGCCGGCCGATGATGTCGCGCGGTGAGAGCTTGTCTTCGCAGATGAGCTTCGCTGCCTCGAGCCACTGCTTTGGGCCCACCTGCCGGTACACCGCGTAGAGTTCGTCGTTCACGTCGACCTGCGTGGCCGTCACCATCAGGCTCTCACGCATGCGGCGCTCGTTCTCGTTCAGCGTGGCGCACGCGCGCTCGATCAACACGGGTGTCGCGAGGTGAAGGTTCTGAGCCGCCGCGCCGTTGCCCGGAGTCCACGTGCCTTCGGCGTTCTTGCTCGCCACGAAGGCGTTGAAGGCCTTCTCGCCCTCGGCCGTGTACTTGCCGGCTGTCGCAGAGCAGTGCGTGCACACGCCGTCGGTGAAGAAGAGGGCGTAGTTCGCCCACCCGTCGCGCGCCTCGAGCCGGCCGGAGGCGTGAAGCTCGGCCAGGTGAATGAGCAGCCATTGCGGACCGACCGGAGCGACCTGCAGCGAGAACGGAGCCCCGGAGGCCAGCAGGCTCAGCGCGCCCTGCCGCGGCTCGAGCATCTTCTTCACCTGCGTCACCAGCGCGTCGAGGCGGGTGCCCTTCGAGAGGTAGGCCTGCGCTCCGGCGTTCAGGGCCTTGAGCGACTCGCGGTAGTCGTCGTGCGCCGAGATGAAGGCCACGGGCAGCTCACGGGTACGGAAGTCCTCTCGCAAGAGGCGAAGGAGTCCCCACCCATCGAGGTGCGGCATGTTGAGATCGGCAAGCACCACGTCGAACGCCTTCGTCAGCGCCACCTCAGCGCCGAGCTGCCCATCGGTCGCGGTGCTCACCTGGAAGCCGTGCTTCACGAAGAGCGTCTTGAACATGCGCAAGATCGCTTCGTCGTCGTCGACCAGCAGCAGCTGAATCGCCTGAATGCCGGGCGCGAGCATCGGCTCGGGCGTGAGGTTGGGCGGGGGAGGTGGAGGTTCGGAGGGCGCAGACGGCCGGGGCACCGAGACCTCGAACGCGAGCGGCTCGTCCTCCACCACCTCGTGGCCGACGATGACCTCGTGCTCGCCGGTCACCACGTCGCCGACCTCGATCACCACGCCCGCGCCATCACCAGCCTGACCTGCGACTTCGCTGAACGTCCACGCGCACCGGGGCACCGCGCTCATCGCCTTGAGGGCGTCGGGACCCACGGCTCCCAGGAACGACGCGCGCTCGAGCTTGCCGTGGCTGAACACCGCCTTGCCTTCGTTCGGCGTGCGCGGGTCGATGATCAACGCTCCGGCGCGGCGGGTTCGGCGAATGTGATCGATCAACCGGTGGAGCAGCTTCGCGTCGCCCTGGCCCTTCACGACGCCGGGCCGGGCGTGCAGCTCGTCGAACAACCCCTTCACCGCCATCACGCTCGCGGCTTCGAACGGCGTGGGGAAGAGCGCGACGACATTGGTGCGAAGGCCGGTGACGAACTGCGCGTCGCTGATGTCTCCGGCGACGACGATGATCGGCAGGGCCGAGGAGGCGACGTCAGCTGCGACCGTGTCGAGGACCTGAATGACGAAATCGCTCGAGAGCTCGCCGAACACCATGAGGATGTCGGGAGAGAGCTGCTTGATGCCGCCCGCGACCTTCCGGCGATCGGTGATGAATCGGTAGAAGAGGCCCTGCGCGTTGAACGCCTGGGCCAGCTTTCCCTGATTGGAGCGATCCTCGTCGATCGCGAGGATGACGGGTCGGTTGGTCGTGGTCACGGTGAGCCCCTCTGCTGAAGGAGAATGTAGCCCGCAGATCTGCGAGGGCCGCACTTTTTCCCCAGCGCGCGCGTCAGTTCTCTGGCGCTCGGTTCGCGTAGATGACGACCAGCCACAGCTTGTCGGGGCCGTACTTCTCGGAATCGCCTCGCACGAGCCCCAGCCCAACCGTCGTGTAGGCCGGGTTCGAGAGGTTCTTCGACGCGGGGAGCAACGAAGGCGCTTCGACGATGGCGAGATCGACCGAGGCCTCCCTCGCGTCAGTCATCGCTTCGAAGACCTTGTCGTGCAGCTTGCGGCCATCGGGAAGGTCGGCCTTCAGCAGATCGCGTGAGAGACAGCGGCGCGCGTGCTCCTGGGCCAGCGCCTCGAGCACGGGGTGTCGTTTGAGCGGCTTGAGGCCACGCTTCGCGCGCAGCTCGTCGAGGGCGAGGTAGGCGGCCCCTGCGGGATCATCGCCTCCGTCATCGAGCGGAGCAGCGAGCACTTCGACGAGCACGGTCAGCCCGTCTTCCGCTCTCGTCGCGATCCCGACGCCCAGGGCCCGGTGGTGCTCCTCGAGGAGGTTCAGGCGGTGGCCGGGGCTGTGCTCGATGCCGAAGTGCGCTGCGAGCGGCCCGGAAGAGGCGCCAAGGTTCTCTCCAGCTGCGCTGAAGCGGTACTTGGCCGCGACGAGCCGCGACTTCAGATCGCCACCTTGTGGATCGACGTGCGCGAAGAAGGCCTCGGTCGCCATGCGCTGGGCGTAGGCCTGCGCGATCGCGTCGAGGCCCGGGGCAGCGACGACGGAGACCAGGCCCATCGTGCGGCGAAGCCCGTTGATACGCGAGAGGACGGCACGCCGGGCGTCGGCGGCAGTGGCGGGCTCCACGACGTGTTGATCGGCGGTCGCGACGGCCTGGCCGACGTCGACGAAGAAGATCGCGGCGACCTCGGGTCCCTTCGGGCCGCGGCCCAGCACCTCGACGACGTTGCGGCCATCGGTTGGGCGGAAGGAGCCGCAGAGGCCGTGCTTCGCTCTGGCCACCATCGGAAGTCGAACCACCGCGCCTGTGGGCTTCGTGACGAAGAGTTCGGCCGTCTCGAGCGGCTCGCTCAGCGTTCCGCACACGTCGACCGTGCCTGGCGCCTTCTTGAAGTGGCGGGGCAGGGGCTCGAGCTCGAACTTGCGCTGGGTGAGGAGGACACAGATCGCGCCGTGTCGATTCTGCTCGGCGAACCCGACGCCCAGCGCCTGGGCAGGCTCATTCGCGAGGCTCTGCAGCTTGCTCAACTCCTCCATCAGCCGTTCGGGTGGCGCTCTGATGAGAATCGCAGTCGGGCTCGCGTCCCAACCGCCAGTCGCCGAGACCGCGCCCGTCACGGCCAGGAGCCCGGCGGCGTCACTCGCGGACTGCTCGAGTGCCAGCTTCGCCAGACTGCGTGCGGCCAGGCCGAGGCGAGCGTCATCGACCGGCGGACTGCGGCCTGCGGTCTCGAAGCGCTCACGAACGAGCGACGAGGCCTGTTGCTCGATCGTCGGCGTCGCGGCGAGGGTGAGAACGACCAGCCAGGTCATGCGACCTCGAAGACGAGAGCCTCGACCGTTTTCTTTCCCAGTCGTTGCTGAAGCCGGGTGAGCCACTGCCCCTTCTGCTGGGACAGCTCCGACGCCCAGGACGCGCTCGCGCAGCCGATCACCAACGTCGTCCCCAGCCACTTTCGGGGAGCGGAAACGCCGGCGAGCGTCTCACCCACAACCTGCCGCCACACGGGCGTGAGCACGACCGCCGACCCGGATTCACGCGACACCGACGCGAGCACACTGCCGAGCAGATCTCCTGACACTCTGGGCGTTCGCGAGGCCACGGCGCTCCAGTCTCGGTGACCACGACAGTCCTGTCACGCGTCGCAAGACCCAACTGTGCGAAACGGTTTGTGAACCCAGATGGCACGAGCGTCGCTGTGCGTCACCAGTCCCGGTTGACACGGGTAGGCCGATATCGGAAACGAGCCGCGCCTTTCTCACCCAAGGGCCGTTTCCACCTCAAAGGGAGTATTTCGAATGAAGGCTGAGCTTCGCAACACCCTCTGGGTGGCGCTCGCTGCTGCGGCGCTGTCCTCGATCGCGTGTGGTCCCACGACACCTGGCAACGACGGCGGCTCTGGCGGTGGCGGTGCCACTGACTCGTGCAACGACGATGATCAGTGCCCCAAGCTCTTCCGCTGCTCGCGAAGCTCGAGCACGTGCGTGCCGGACTGCAGCAGCAACGCGCAGTGCACGCCGAGCGGCCGTACGGCGGCTGGCGCGACGGCGCTCGAGCAGTGCGCGACCGAGACCTCGTGTGTCTGTGACTTCACCGAGGCCGGTGGTGAGTGCAAGCCCAAGCTCTGCTCGGCCGACGCCGACTGTGGAAGCACCCTCGTCTGCCGCAGCGGCAAGTGCGAGACGGCTCCCGCGGCTTCGACGGTCACGCGCTGCGCGATCATTCCCGACTACGCGGTCGTGAAGGCCGGTTCGAAGATGAAGTTCTGGGTGTCGGCGTGGGCCGGCACCGAGCCCGTCATCATCAAGGAGGGCGCGACGTGGACGGCGACGGCTGGCAGCGCATTGTCTGCTCCGATGCCTGCGACGGGCCTCTCCACCGAGTTCACTGCTTCCGCGATGGGCAGCGCGCCCGCTGATGCGGTTCAGGCCGCCTTCGGCAGCGTCACGTGCACGGGCAAGGCGCAGGTGGTTGCGGCTCCGGCGATGGGCGGCAGCGTCGTCGTCACCGATGAGCTCACGGGCCGTCCCATCTCGGGCGCGCGCGTGATCGTCAGCGATGCGGCTGGTGCCGAGATCGCTCAGCCGGCTCCCGTCGAGACCAACGCAGCGGGCGTGGGCAGCTACGTCTTCGGCGCGGCGACCCAGTACAGCGTCACCGTGTTCCACGCCGAGTTCACCTTCGTCACCATCGCGAACTACCGCCCCTCGGGCCCCGACGCGAACGTGCTGAACGTGGTGCTCCGCCGGAACCCGGTGAACAAGTTCGGCGGCTACAAGGGCACGTTCGACGGCTACCCGATGAACGCCAACATCAAGGCGGGCGTCGGCGGCATGTCGCTGGCCGGTGCGGTCACCAACCTCAACCTCACCCAGCTGCTCGGCCCCTCGCGCCCCACGCGCATCAAGCTCGGCACGACGATCGACATGAACGTCAACGTTCCCGACGGCGCGTTCCTCGTGTTCAGCGAGACGAACAAGAACACCCTCGCGGGCCTCGGCCTCAACGGCGTGTGCACCGATGCCTCGGGCGCTGCTGACGAGACGAAGATTCGCGCTGGCGACTGCGGCACGCGCGCGGCCTGGGCGTTCTCGGGCGAGCTCACCATCGGTGACCTGAGCCCTCTGCTCGGCGCCTTCTCGGGCGGCACCGACAACATCAACATCGGCAGCATCCTCGGTCAGGTTCAGCCGCTCATCCGCAAGCTGAACTCGTCGATCGTTCGCGACGTGCAGTTCAACATGGCGAACGCGGCCTGCAAGGAAGGCCAGACGTACCCGAACTGCACCAAGGGCTGGGACTACTCGAACACCGGTCACTTCACGGACAAGAACCTGAAGTGGGCGAACATTCCGCTCGGCTTCGGCTTCGCGCTCAAGGCTCCGAAGATGCCCTCGTACCGCGGCAAGTTCGCCGACGGCGCGCTGGCTCTCACGGGCGTCAACGTTCCCGGCCGCGGCGTCATCCCGCTCGGTCTCGGCGCTGCCGTCAACGTGGCCACCCCGGTCGACGACACCCTCGACAAGCAGGACACGCTGCCCGCGGCGGGTCTGCTCCCGGTTCGTTCGGCGCCCTCGCACAGCGGCACCGAAGGCTCGGAGTACGGCATCATCGTGGCTGCCCTCTCGGCAGCGGCGGCCTCGGACAAGTCGGCCCAGGTTGGCGCTTCGGCGCTGTTCGTTCGCCTCGCTGACAACAAGCTCGTGTTCGACCCCCGTGGCGCGGCGCCGATCGACATCTCGGGTCAGGCGTTCCCCACGTTCCCCGAGTCGGGTCGCTTCAACGCGCACACCGCGGCGGTGGCTGGCATCGGTCCCCGCAGCTTCAAGTTCGTCACCTCGTCCGTCGCGACGGGCCTCGGCACCAGCTCGCAGGTCATTCGCGTGACGTTCTCGGACGAGCTCGAGCACCGCTGGGACGTGCTGTTCGACGCCGCCCGCGCGGCTGACGGCTTCTCGCTGCCTGCCGTTCCGGGCACGTTCCGCGATCGCCTCTTCAAGTCGGGCATGGCCGCTGGTGGCCGTTCGCCGATGCAGGTCCAGGCGCTCCGCTTGAGCGGTGCACCGACGCCTGCTGGTGGCCCGGCGCTCTCGTTCCAGGCCCTCGTCGAGCTCAACGCCACGAACTACGACCGCGTCACCAACTACCTCACCGCCTTCGGCTTCCTCGACTACGGCGAGCAGTCGGTGTCGTTCAAGACCGACCTCGCGATGCCTGTTGCGGACGCCGGAAAGATCACGGTCGCGGTCGAGAAGTTCAAGATCGGCACGGCGGCTGGCGATGACGGGCTCGTGAAGCTCACGTTCGCGACGGCGACCGGCGCTGCCATTCCTGGCTGCGACCTCATGAGCTCGTCGACCGAGACCAAGGCTGGCAGCGGCGAGGTCGAGTTCACCCTGCCTGGGGGCTGCACGGCCACGGGCGCGACGGTGAAGGCGCAGCTGTTCTACGACGCCGCCACCCCGGTTCAGCCGGAGATCTCCATCAGCAAGATGGGCGTCACCATCAACTAAGCTGACGCTGGCCGCAGTGCAGACGGGGCGCTTCCTTCGGTGGAGGCGCCCCGTTTTGCGTCGTGGGAAGTCCGTGGGGCATTGGGATTCGCGGAGTCACGGGTCTAGTGTCAGTGCAACTCGAACAGGCCGGCTTCGAAACGCTGCGGGTGCGGGGCGATGAGTTGCTACGAATGGAGTACGACGATGAGGAGCTTGTTCGCGGTTTGCGTAGCGTTGGTAGGGTGTGGCGAGCCCGGCATTTGGGCTTCCGAGGCAGTGGCCCGAAGGGTTCAAGGCGACATCTGCATGCTCTCGCGATCGTACGACCTGGTCGGGAAGGTCAGTGTCGAGTCGTTCGGCGCGGAGACTGTTCGAACATTCTCACCCTGGCCCCAATCGCCGCTCAAGCTCACACCGGTCCAACTCGATGTGAAGCTCGACGTCGGTGGCATTGGTGCAGGGACGAAGTCCGCGTTCGTGAGTGCTCCAGTTCGCAATGGGCAGATTCGAACGAACTCTCCTTTCGCAGTTGGATCCGAAGGCTGGCTCACGGGCGCCGTAGTTGACGGCGTGCTGCTGCTGGACACGGACGGAATGGTCTTCGAGAAGACGGACGGCAGTTTGGACTTCGTTTTCTATGCCAGGTTCGAGTCCGAACAGGCTTTGGCGACTTCGTTCTCAGATGCACGAAGGACCTGTCCACGGACACCGTTGCAG
>JBPOIJ010000046.1:0-56491 GCA_052034585.1 Myxococcota bacterium | reverse complement strand
CGGGGTCGAGCGCATTCCCGCGAAGAACGCGCAGAACCAGTGCTTCGGCTACGACCCACAGACGTACGCGGAGTTCCCGGTCACGCCGAACATGAGCCACACCTGGCGCGCGGCGAACGGCACCGTGAGTGACGCGATCAGCTGCAACGACGTCGTGCACGAGACCTGGGGGCCGACCTCGTTCACCCAGCCCGCCGGGCTCTATGAGGTGACGATCATCGACCGGTCGCTCGAGGCGTACATCAATTCCGACTACGGCTACTCGTACTCGTGCTGGGAGGCGACCTACAACGACTCGGCGAACCAGACGCGCATCGCCAAGCTGCGGCTGAACAACGGCGGCACGTTCGCCTTCCGCGAGAACTACAACCTCGGCGGTGGCGCCGTCACCCGGCAGGGAACCGGGACCTGGGCCGAGACTGCTCGGAGCATCGGCTTCTCCTTCGGGTACCGGCTCAGCTTCGCTGGCGGCTTCTGGGATGCGCAGTGGGATCTCGGCGGTGGTCACTACGTCACCAACGGCATCTCCCTCACCCCGAGAATCCTCTATCTGCGGCAGACGAACGGCCTCAACGGCCCGCCGATCAACTGCCCCTGACGTCGCCGCGGCGACGCTTCCGATCGAGGCTCGGGCGTGCGGTTCGTTCTCCTCTGCATCGCGCTCAGCTCCTGCCAGCTCTTCTGGCCGCTCGAGACGCTGCGGCTGTGGGAGGGCATCGAAGCGCTCGAAGAAGGTGATCCGGAGGCCGCGCTCGAAGCCTTCGACCGAGCCGACGCGCCGCCACACCCTGCACTCAGCCTCGACCGCGCGCTCGCGCTCCACCAACTCGGTGACGATCGATCGGCCTTGACCGCCTTCGACGAGGCGATCGCCCTCGCCAAGGACCGCGCGTTCCGGGCTCGCCTCTTCGCCGACCGAGGCACCGTGCGTGCGAAGGCCGGGCGAACCACGGAGGCGATCGACGATCTCCGCCAGGCGCTGCGGCTCGATCCCGCCGACGAACGGGCCCGCCGCAACCTCGAGGTGCTCCTGTTCGTCGAGCAGACCTCCGACGAACGCGACGATGACGAGAGCTTCTCGATCGAGCAACTGTGGGAGCAGGAGAGCCGTGACCTCGCGGTGGTGACGATCGCTCCCGATCCTCAGGAGCATCGCCTCGACGCTTACTGGCGTCAGACGACCTTCGACGTCTTCGATGGACGACGGTGGTGGGCGCGAGGGGAATGGGTGCCCGAGGCCGACCGGCCGTCTCCCGACTTTCGGCCGACCTCGAGGCAGGCGTTCACCTTGGCGCCAGGCATGCGGCTCAAGCGGCCCTTCGGGCTCGATCACCCCCGGTTCTTCTCGGCTCCTGAGCCCCTCGAGCGCCGCGACTGGGACGTGCGCGGTGACGTTCGGGAGTGGGTGGCGGAGAGCGACGACCGCGTCCTCCTCGATCCGAGCTCGCCTCGATGGAGGCAGCTGCCTTCACGCCTCGACCCACGGATTCCGGCGCTCGCTGCACGCCTCGTCGGCTCGACGTCAGATCCGCTGACCGCCTCGCGTGCGGTCGAGCGCTTCCTCGTCGAACACCACCGCTACTCGAGGGCCACCCATGAGCCGTCGCTCGATCCCCTGGCCGCCTTCCTGTTCTCGGCCAAGTCCGGTGACTGCAGGCTCTTCTCGACCGCCTTGGTGGTTCTCCTTCGCGCGAGGGGCTTCGAGGCTCGAGTCGTCGGCGGGCTCCACGGAGGGACCCGCGTCGGGCGCGGCCGGTACCTGCTCACCGAACAGGAGGGCCACGCCTGGGCAGAGGTTCGTGATTCGAATGGGTGGTTTCGGATGGATCCGACGCCACCGGCCGAAGCGCCACTCAGCCAGCCAGAGGCGGAGAAGCTGTTCGACACGGTGGGCGCGAAGCCTGCTCGCGTCTTCGCTCCGACGCCGAAGCCTGGGGTGAAGGACTGGTGATCAGGCCCGCCGCCGCCTGAGTCGGGTTGCTCAGCGCCGGTTGCCGAGCAGCCGGAGGATCGCGAGGAAGAGGTTGATGAAGTCGAGGTACAGCACCAGCGCGCCGCGCACCGCGAGACTGCCGACGCTCGCAAAGCCGCTCGAGGCGTGCAGCTCCCGCAGCTTCTGGGTGTCGTAGGCGGTCAGGCCCGAGAACACGACGACCGTCGCGCAGGTGATCACGAAGCTCATCATCGTGCTCCCGACGAAGATGTTCACGATGCCGGCGAGGATGATCCCGATGAGGCCCATGAAGAGGAACGTCGCCCACCCGGAGAGATCGCGCTTGGTCACCGTGCCGTACACGCTCAGCGCCGCGAACATGCCCGACGTCACCAGGAAGGCGGTGGTGATCGAGCCCAAGTTGTAGCGGAAGAAGATCGCCGAGAAGGTGAGGCCGCTGAGGAACGAGTAGCCGAGGAACATGGCTCCCGCGACCACGCCGGACAGCCGCGGCGCGAGCATCGAGAAGATGAAGACGACGGCGAGCTCGGCGATCACCAGCGGCAGGTACAGCCCCATCACCAGACTGAAGAGCGCCTGGTTGGTCGCGACGTACCAGGCGGTCGCTCCCGAGAGCGCGAGGCCCGCCACCATCCACCGGTACACCTTGGCCATGAAGACGCCAGCCGACTCCTGGGCGAGCACCGCCGAGGCGCTGGGCATCTGGTACGACGGCTGCGGTTCGAATGACATGTGGCTCTCCTTGGCGATGCTTCTACCTCAAACCCTCGTGGCCCCGACGAGCTTCCACAGCTCCGCGGCCACTTCGCTGGTGAGTAAGGGCAACACCCCGCCTCCGCCAACGATGTTGACGATGTGCGAGATCGACCCTCGACACACCCCGCCCCACGCCGGTTGGGCAGGTCCCTCTGGCAGGCCCACCGACGCGTAGGTCGAAAAGTCGACGTAGAGATCGGCCCACGATTGCGCATCGGCCGAGCAGATCAGGTGGCGCTCCGGAGCGATCTCCACCAGCCGCTGCACCACGAAGCCGCCGCCCACCTCGTCACGAATCGCGCGCTCGCACACGCCCTGCCAATCGAGCGCCTCGCCGTAGGCCGCCTTCACCCGATCGCCGAAGGACGGCTCGTTTCGCGTCTTCCCCACGAAGACCGCGCGCCCGCCGTAGTCCCACGATCGTTTGAGCACGTACCGATCGGGGTTGTTGAGCGCTTCTTTCAGCCGCGCGTCGCCGCGGAAGAGCCGCGTCCACGGCACCGAGGAACGGATCGCCTCGACCTCTTCCTCCGAGAGCCCGGCTGCGGCGCGCAAGGCAGGATCGTCGACCGCTTCCGAGAGCAGCCCGAACACCGCCTTCACCTCGACCTGTGACGCGGGAGGATTGAGGACGACCGCGCGGGTGCCGTTGGGCTCGGCGAGGAGCGCCTTCACGTACTCGGCGCCGACGAGGTCCGTTTCCTCCAGCCGGCGGACGAAGAGGTGGCGGTAGACGAGGTCGAAGTCGTGCCCGTTGGCGGTGACGCGATCCTCCCCGGAGAGCTGATCGGGGTGCACCACCTCGGACGGAATGCCGAAGGCGTTGAACTTGGCGCAGAGCGCGCGCTGCTCGGTGAGCTGCGCGTCGTTGCGGCGGGAGAGCAGGGCGATTCGGTTCGGGGTGCGCCCGGGCCGGAACTTCCGGTAGCCGGCGAGGAGGGCGTCGAAGAGCGCGCGGGAGTTGCTCCCGTTGCGCTGTTGCCACGAGGCGAGCTGGAGAGCCGTGGCGCCGAGGTGGTGGCCGACGACCTCGAGGAACGTGTCGGCGGCGATGTCGCTGTACGCCTGCATCGCGGGAATGGTGGCGTTCAGCTCGAGCGCGTTGACGGTGTCGCCGACGAAGAAGTCCACCCGCGTGGTGACCAAGGTGTCGACGGTGCGGAACGTCGCCTCGGCCAGCGTCTGTTCGAGCGGCGACAGCCCATTGAAGACGACCTCGCGTCGCAGCCCGCCCAACACCGCGCGGGACATCTTGAGGCCGGCCGACGCCAGGAGCGCCGCCAGCCGCTGCCGCCGGGAGAGCTCGCTCGCGTCGATCACCATCGGCGTCGCGGTGATCGGAATGGGCTTCGTCGAGCCGTCGTCCTTCTTGGTGACGGCGAGGCCCCGCTCCGCCGCCAGGCGCGCCAGCCTCGGGCCGAACTGAGGAGCGCCTCGCTCGAGCGCCGCGCGGAGGTCCTCCAGCTGCACTTTCGTCATCGCTGCCATCGTGAAATGACCCCAAACAAGAAGCCGTCTTCCTTAACAAGGCGAAAGCGCCGGAGCCCTCCGAATGAGCACCGCCGTCGAGTTCTTCTTCGACTTCATGAGCCCGTATTCGTGGCTGGCCGCGACTCGCATCGAGGCGATGGTGGCGCCGGTGGGTGGCGAGGTGGTGTGGCGGCCGTGCTTTCTGCCGGCGATCTTGAAGGCGACCGCCAACCGGGGCCCGGCCGAGATCCCCGCGAAGCTGGCCTACGTCACCAAGGATCTCGTCGACTGGTGCCGCTTCCTCGGGCTGCCGGAGTTCGGACTCCCCGAGGGCTTTCCCTTCCTCGCGACCCAGGCCGACCGGTGTGCGCTCGTCGCCGCCGATCGAGGCAAGGCCGGGCCGTTCGCTCGCGCGATGTTCGACGCGATCTGGAAGGAACGGCGAGACGCGACGAGCCCGGAGGTGATCGGTGCGGTGCTCGGCGCGGTGGGCCTCGACGCCGACGAGGTGCTGGCGCTCGCCAGCTCGCCCGAGCTCAAGAACCGGCTCCGAGCGGCCAGTGACGAAGCGGTGGGGCGCGGCGCCTTCGGGGTGCCGACCTTCTTCGTGGGCGACGAGATGTTCGTCGGGAACGATCGGCTCGACTTCGTCGTTCGCCGGCTCGCCACCAGGCGGTAGAGTGACGCCCCTGGAGGGAACGATGACACGCGCACTCTTGATGGGCTGTCTCTTCGCGGCTCGAGCCTGGGCGGCCGACCCACCGGCCGACGACTTCTGCGAGTTCACCCCCGAGGGAGAGGCCCTCGTTCGCGGAGGCGGGGGCATCAGCAACGTCATGTCCCTCCACTGGATGACGCCGACCCAGCCGGGGCGCTCGATCGCCACCCCGCTCCTCATCAACTGCGGGGCGCTGGGGGCGCAGCTCAACATCGACACCGTGGGCAACTCGTCGACCGACGACGTGAAGATGGCGCCCGGCCGCTTTCCCATCAGCGCCAAGGGGAAGAAAGGTGCCTTCGGAGTGCGCGGCAAGGGCTTCTTCTCGGCGGAGGGCGAGTTGGTGATCAGCGCCTGGGACACCGCGCACGTCACCGGCACCTTCAGCTTCAAGACGAACTCCGGCAAGCGCTACACCGGGAAGTTCGATCTCAAGTGCCCGTACAAGGGCAACGGCGTCTGCCGCTGAGCGTTCGTCACGAGAACGCCTTCACTCCGTCTTGCACGTCGTAGCGGGCGAGGGTCTTCCTGCCTCCGGAGTGGTCGCGGGTCGGGAGCGTCACCAACTCCCAGTCCGGCAGCACCAGCGCGGTCAACCCACGGCCGAAGACGGCGCCGGTGTCGACTCCGACGGCCCACTTGGTGACGAGCGGTCGATCGAGCACCGAATGGCCGAAGATGATGCGCTCCGGGCCTTCCCAGAAGTTCGTCCAGAACTGGTGATCGGCTGGGGCCTTCGACGGCCAGAACGACTTCGTCGCCGGCGGGTTGATGTGCTGGAGGTGAAGCAGGTGATGCGCCGACTGCCGTTCGAGGGGAACCCCGGGAAAGCAGCCTGCGTGAACGACGGCGGCGCCGAACTCCGGCAGGCGGATGAAGAGGGGCAGCTTGGCGAAGAAGGCGTAGTGCGCGTCGTCGAGCGCGTCGCGAGTGTCGAGGTGATCGGGCGACAGCTTCTCGGCCGCTCGTCGCCGCTGCTGGAGGTGCTTCTCTTCGTGGTTCCCCAGCACGCACTCGTACTTCATCGCCAGCTCGACGCTCGCTCTCGGGCTCGGGCCCCGATCGACGAGATCGCCGACGAAGATGACGCGATCGCTCGCGCTCACCTGGAGTCGATCGAGCAACGACTCCGCTGCGTCGGCACAGCCGTGGAGATCTCCGATGACGATGGTGCGAGCCATGATGGCGCTCCTGAGCTTTCGCCCCAGAGGGCTGCTCGGCAAGGTGGTGTGAGAGAGTGGCATCGCCTGTGAGTCAGGGTAGCCTCGTCTCCCGACCCCCGACGTCCCTCCAATCCGACTTCTGACCTCGCCCGAAGTGGAGCCGAGCACACCGTGGCGCGTGAGATCGTCCTTGAGCAGTGGATCGAGTGCGAGAGCGACGTGTGCTCGATGTGGAAGGGTCTGTCCGACACCGACTGGCTGAACCGGGCGATGGGGAACGAGCGGCTCGAGGTCTCCGGCGCGACCAACGCGGAGAGCGCGGCTCGCTACCTGGTGCGTACCCGGCTGGGCGGCTTCGAGGTCACCTGGGCCGAGAAGCCGTACGAGTTCGACTTCATGAAGTCGCTCAAGGTTCGGCGAGACATGGTGTCGGGGCCGGTGGAGCGCCTCGACATCGCGTACCGGACCGAGGCGCGTGGCGCGAGCAGCCGCATCGGCGTCACCCTCACCTTGTGGCCGCGGAGCGTGATCCTCGCTCCCGTGGTGCGGCTCTCGGCCGGGCTGACCCTGCGGAAGCTGATCGACGCGATCGGGCTGCTCGACGAGTCGCTCGTTCGTCAGGGACGCCCGCCGTCGCTCCCTCCGTCGCATCCGGTGAACCAGGAGCGGCTCGAGCGGGCCGCCAAGGCGCTCCGCGACGTGCAGGCAGGCGAGCTGGGCCGACGGCTGGTCGATCTCGTCGCGAAGGCGCCCGACGATCGAGTGATGCGCATTCGGCCCTACGAGCTCGCCGACGAGTGGAAGGCGCCGCGGCGGGAGGTGCTGATCGCCTGTCTCCTCTCGGTGCGCGCGGGGCTCCTCGAGCTCCACTGGGACGTGGTGTGCCCGAGCTGCCGCACCGGCGCCTCGGAGGTCGACTCGTTGTCCGAGCTCAACGCCCACGGTTTCTGCCAGCTCTGCGAGATCGGCTTCGGGCTCGATCTCGACGACGCCGTCGAGGCCACCTTCCGTCCGCTCGAGGGCGTTCGGGAGGTCGACGTCGGGCCCTATTGCGTGGGGAGCCCGGCGCGATCGCCGCACGTGGTGAGCCAGGCCATTCTGCGGCAGGCGAGCAAGGCAGTGCTGCAGGTGCCCGACGAAGAAGGGCTCTTTCGGCTCTTCATGCGCGGCGGCAAGGTGGCCTTGGTGAGCGCGGGGAAGGGCGGCAACAGCCAGATCGAGATCCCCGACGAGGGCGCCCAGTGGCCGGAGCGGCTGCAGGTGGCGCCCGCAGCGACGATCACCGTGCGCAGCACCGGCGAGACCGAGCGGCACGTCAAGCTCGAGAAGGCGGCGTGGGCGAGCCTGGCGGCGACCGCGCGCGACGTCATGTTGCTGCCCCTCTTCCGGCGCGAGTTCTCCGCGCAGGTGCTTCGGCCCGGGCTGTCGCTCCAGGTACGCCGCTTCGCGCTCGTCTTCAGCGATCTCACCGGCTCGACCGAGATGTACGCGCGGGCAGGAGATGCCGAAGCGTTTCGCTTCGTGCAGGCGCACTTCGAGGTCCTCACCAAGGCGATCGAGCGCCACGGCGGCACGGTGGTGAAGACGATGGGCGACGCGGTGATGGCGGCCTTCGCCGACGAGGTCTCGGCCTTGAGCGGCGCCCGCGACATGCTCGTCGACTTCGAGGCGTTCCGAACGCTCGATCCCCAGGGTCAGGCCTCGTCACTCAAGGTCGGGGTCTTCGGCGGGCCGGGTTTCGTGGCGACGGCCAACAAGGTGCTCGACTACTTCGGGCAGACGGTGAACGTCGCGGCGCGACTCCAGGCCGAAGCGCGCGCTGGCGAGATCGTCGCCCCCGTCGGAGCGATCGAAGACGCGGTGACCAGCGGCCTCTTCGAGCGCGGTCGTCTCGGTGAGCGCTACGCCGCGAAGCTCAAGGGCGTCTCCCAGCCGATCGAGGTGGTGCGCGTGCAGATCGTCGCGCCGGCGGCGAGCCAGGCCGCCTGAGGGCGTCGGTGGTGCTCGCAGCCGCATCGTTGGTATGAGGACCCAATGCGACTCCACCGCGTCGTCCTCGTCATCGCCATGCTCGCAGGGTGTCTCGAGATCCCCGATGGGGCGAAGTGCTCGACCGACCGGGACTGCGCCACCACTCAGCGCTGTGTGTCCGAGCGGTGCGTCACCACCGCGGGCGGCGGCAGCGCGGGAACCGGCGGCGGCGTGACGGGCGGTGGGATCGTCGGGGGCGGTGATGCTGGAGGCACGGGCGGCTCGACCGCGGGCGGAGCGACGGGAGGCGGGACGGGCGGCGCGACCGCCGGAGGGACGGCGGGTGGCGCAGGAATGGGCGAAGGGCGAACGACGAACGGCTGCTTCGATGGCGTCGACAACGACGGCGATCTGCTGATCGACTGCCTGGACTCGGACTGCGACGGCCGCACCTGCAACCCGTCGCTGGGCCTCTGCGATCCAGCCGAGGTCTGCACCAACCAAGAGTGTCCGAGTGACGCGAAAGCGCCGGCGACCCAGGCGTGTCGAACGGCGGCGGGCCCCTGTGACGCCGAGGAGCGCTGCGATGGCACCTCGGCGGCTTGCCCGACCGACATCTTCAAGCAGGCCACCGAGTGTCGCGCGGCCGCGGGAGACTGCGACGTCGCCGAGACCTGCGATGGCACGGCGGCCGAGTGCCCGCCCGATCGGTTCGCGGCGCCGACCCGCTCCTGCCGCGCCTCCACGGGGGACTGCGACCGAGAGGACTTCTGCACGGGCGACGCCGGGGCGTGTCCCGACGCGGTGGTGGCGGTGAACGTGCCGTGCAGGACAGGGGTCGGCTCGTGCGACGTCAGCGAGGTCTGTGACGGGGTCTCCAAGGCCTGTCCGCTCGACGCCTTCATCGACGCGGGAGTGCTCTGCCGGCCGACCGATGGTGGCTGCGACGCCCCGGAGGTCTGCACGGGAAGCTCGGCGGCCTGCCCGGCCGACGGCGTGCAGGGCCTGGGCGCGGTGTGCCGGTCGGCGCTCGGCGGCTGCGATCTCGAGGAGATCTGTGACGGCGTCTCGCGCACCTGCCCGAGCGATCGATTCCACGACGGTGGCGTGGTGTGCCGGGCGAGCCTCGGCCTCTGCGATCTCGTCGAGCGCTGCTCCGGCGCGAGCCCGACCTGCCCCTCCGACGCTCTCGCCTCGCTGGGCACCGTCTGCCGTTCGACGACCGGCGGGTGCGATCTCGCGGAGGCCTGTGACGGCGGCTCGCCCCAGTGCCCAGACGACGTGTCGTCGTGCGCTGGCAATTCCTTCTGCGGCTCTGGTGGTGTCTGCCAGCCGCGGTTGGCGCTCGGAACGGCCTGCGTCTTCAACGATCAGTGCGACTCACGATTCTGCGCGAACGGGCTCTGCTGCACCGAGCCCTGCAACTTGGGGTGCGAGCAGTGTGGGACGACGGGCGTGTGCGGCGCGCGGTCGAACACGACGATCTGCCGGGCCGCGGCGAACACGTGCGACGTGCCCGAGACGTGCCCTGGCACCCGCGCCGATTGTCCGCCAGACGGCGTTCGACCGCCGAGCTTCGCGTGCCGGCCAGCGACCGACGGAGGCTGCGACGCGCCCGAGTTCTGCCCGGGAGACGGAGGGCTCTGCCCGAGCGACAGCTTCCTCGCTTCGTCTGCCGTCTGTCGTTCGAGCGTCGGCCTCTGCGACCCACCCGAGCGCTGCACCGGCTCGAGCGCGACCTGCCCCAGCGATCGGTTCGTCGACGGCGGGGTGGTCTGCCGCTCGCCGGTGAACGCGTGTGACGTCACCGAGACCTGCACCGGCCTGGGGGCCCAGTGCCCGGCCGACGGCGTGCAGCCGCAAGGCTCGATGTGCCCGGGCAGCGTGTGCAGCGCGGGCATGTTCACTCCGAACGTCTGCCAGTCGTCGAACCCCCCACCGGTGTGCGGCGCGGGAACGACGGTGTCGTGCAACGGCTACACCTGCAACGGAGCGGTCTGCCGGACGAGCTGCGCGGGCGACAGCGAGTGTCTCTCGACGCACTTCTGTGCGACCGCCGATGGAGGCATGACGTGCCGACCGAAGCTGACCGATGGGCAGCTCTGCACGTCGTCAAACCAGTGCGTGAACGGCGTGTGTGCGAGCTACTACGCAGACGGCGACGGCGACGGAGTGGGCGTCGGAGCGCGGAGCGACCGGTGTAGCGGGGGGACTCCGCCGCGCGGCTTCGCTTCGGTGAGTGGAGACTGTTGCGACACCGACCCCGATGTCTTCCCGTCGCAGGCCCAGTACTTCAGCACCACGAACGCCTGCGGCGACTTCGACTACAACTGCGACCGCGCCGAAGATCGTCGCATCAGGGTGACCCAGAGCTGCGTCGGCGGAATCTGCGTCTCCGGCTGGTCATCGACGGTGATCCCACGCTGCGGCACCGCCGCCGACTTCGACTCGTGCACCGGCCTGCTCTGCGGAGTGCGGACCGCGATGGTGACCCAGAGCTGTCACTGAGTCGTCAGGGCGTCTGAGCGGGCGCCGGCGTCGTCGCCCAGCCGAGATCGCCCAGCGCGTCTTCGAGCACCTTGGGGACGATCGCCTCGACCATCTCCTGGACTTCGCCGCCCGCCGCGCCGACGTTCCACGAGCCACGCAGCGAGCGCGCGGGGAAGGTCGTGACGAGGGCCTCCGCGGTGATGCCCCCTTCCTTGTTTCGGGAGATCGCCAGTCGCACCAGGAAGCCGCGCGCCTTCTCCGTCTTCGCCAGCTCGTTCATCAGCTCTTCAGGCTCTTCGTCGGGCAGCACCTTCACCTGCGCGTCGGCGAACTTCTGCCGCGCGAGCTTGTCGGCCGCACGCGAGGCCGGCTCGGGCAGCGACTCCACCCGATCGACCAGCTCGAACTTCACGTAGACCGGCCCTTGAGGAGCGGGTGCGCTCGGAAGCGCCGGAGCCGCCGACTTCGCGACCGGCTTGGGCGCAGCGGCCTTCTTGGGGGCTGCGAACACCACACCGCTCGCGAGGAGCGCGACGATCACGACGCGTGAGGGCATTTGCGAACCCTAACAACCTGCGCTCGACCCGGATCGCGAGAAATCGCGCTGAAGCAGAAAAATCCTCCTGGGCTGTGAGGAGCGCGGCGAGCCACGCCCACATCTCGTACCTGGTGGCTCCGGTTTTCCTTCGCGTCACTGTCGACGACTCCTACGCTCCTCGACCCTGATGCGAGGCCCCCGCTCGTGCATTCCGCGCTGGTGCGTCTGCCTCGTTCTCACGAGCACCGCGGTCTGGGCGCAGGAACGGGGCTTCTCGGTTCACCGAGGTGACGGCGCGTTGATCGGCGCAGCGACCTTCCTCGTCGACCGGCCCTGGTATTCCGACGAGCGGCGCTTCGCGATCGGCCTCACCGCCGACTACGCCCACCGCTCGCTCGTCCCCAGCCTGCCAGAGCAGGTGCCGCCGATTCTCGAGCATGCGCTCCTCGGTCGGCTCGAGCTCGCCGGCTCCTTCTTCGATCGAGTCACCGTGTTCGGGAGCGCGCCGATCTCGCTCCTCGAGCGCGGAACGGCGGAGCGGGTGAGCCAGGCGGCACCGTCCTCAGCCGTCGCGTTCGGCGATCCCCGAGTGGGGGTGCTCGTCCGGCTCGTCGGCCACTCGGATCGCGACGTCTTCTCTCTCCACCTCGGCGCAGAGCTGTGGGTGCCGATCGGCGTCGCCGCCGGCCATCAAGGCGACGTCGGGCTCCGGGTGATGCCTCGCGCAGTCGTCGCGGGCGCAGTCGGCTGGGTTCGGTATTCACTCGAAGGCGCCTATCTCCATCGGCCGTACGCTTCGCTCGGGCCGCCAGCGTTGGGCCTGGTGGGCGCGCCGGAGCTTCGGGCTGGCGCAGCGCTCGGGCTCTCGCTCCTCGACGATCGGCTCTCGATCGGGCCGGAGGCGCGCTTCGCCACCCAGGTGCAAGGCGAGAAGGCGTTCACCGCGCAGGGCAGCAGCCTCGAGCTGCTCGGAGGCGCGAGGCTCTTGATCGCAGACCAGCTGAGCCTCGGTGTGGCCGCAGGCACGGGCCTCTTCGCGATGGCCGGCACGCCCGATCTCCGTGGCTTCGTGCGGATCGCGTGGACCCCCGTCACTCCCCACGAGTCCGACGTGCTCTTCGACGCCGACGCGGGGGTCGGCGCGCCGAACGACCTCGACACCGATGAGGTCTCCAACGTGCTCGATCGCTGCCCATACGAACCGGAGACGGTGAATGGTGTTCGTGATCGCGACGGCTGCCCGGAGTTCGTGATGGGCCGCGACGGTGCGTTGGCGAGGCTCCTCGTCGAGCCGTCGGCGACTGCACGAGCGACCCTCGTCGATGCAGGACCGCCCACGACGCCCAGCCCGCGGGTGCCGCCCTCGCTCCAGCCCGAGCTCGCCGACGGGGGCATGTTCCAGCTCGAGGTCGTGCGCGACTCCGACGGAGATGGTCAGCCAGACGACGTCGATCGCTGCCCGATCACCAAGGAAGACCCCGACGGCTTCGAAGACGACGACGGTTGCCCCGAAGCCGACAACGACGCCGACGGCCTCGTCGACGCGGACGACCAGTGCGCGCTCGAAGCGGAGACCTTCAACGGCGTCGACGACCAGGACGGCTGCCCGGACCTCGCCCCGGACGCCGACCACGACACCGTCGCCGATGCGATCGATCGGTGTCCCTACGAGCCCGAGAGCCTCGACGGTGCGCGTGACGAAGACGGCTGCCCGGAGTTCGTGACCCCTGGTCGCGGGCCCACCTTCGCGTCGCTCCTCTCGTCGCTCGACTCGTTGGCGAAGGGCGCCAAGCCGGCCGATCTCGATCGCGACCTCGTGCCCGACGCAGAGGACCGCTGCCCGCTCCTCGCAGAAGATCGCGACGGCTTCGAAGACGACGACGGGTGCCCCGAGACCGATGACGACGACGACGGGATCGCCGACGCGCGCGATCGCTGCCCCGACTCGGCAGAGACGTTCGACTCCTACCAAGACGACGATGGCTGCCCCGACGAGAAGCCCGACGCCGACGGAGACGGCCTCGACTTCGCCGCCGATCGCTGCCCGCTCGAGCCGGGAGACGCGATCGATGGCTGCCCGCACCTCGCGCCGCCCGCCTTGGCGCTCGCCGACGTGACGCTCGGAGCGCTGCCCCGAAAGGAGCCGGCCTCGAAGCCCTTTGCGGCCGCCGACTTCGACAAGGACGGCATCGTCGACGATGACGATCGCTGCCCGCTCTCGAAGGAAGACAAGGACGAGTTCGAGGACGACGACGGGTGCCCCGAGACCGACAACGACCACGACGGTGTCGACGACGCGAAGGACAAGTGCCCGTTCGAGGCCGAGACGATCAACGGCACCACCGATGATGACGGCTGCCCGGACCCGGGGATCGGCGCGGTCACCGTCACCAAGGACGCAGTGCTGATCGCCGGCACCATTCAGTTCAAGACGGCGTCCGCCGCGCTCCAGCCGTCGGCGACGCCGTTGCTCAAGCAGGTCGCCGCGACGCTCAAGGCCAACGCGAGCATCTCGATCGAGATTCAGGGCCACACCGACGACGTGGGCAACGCGGCGAAGAACATCGTCCTCTCGAAGAAGCGGGCCGAGACGATCCGCGCGTTCCTGGTGAAGGCGGGAGTGTCGGTGAAGCGGTTGGTGGCGAACGGCTATGGGCCGACGAGACCACGCGCGACCAACGCGACGGCTGCGGGGCGGGAGCAGAACCGGCGAGTGGAGTTCAAGATTCTGGGAGAAGCGAAATGAGCGTTCGACACACGATCGTCGCGGCTGGGCTGACCCTCTCGCTCGCTGCACAGGCCGCCGACGATCACTGCGGTGGGATCAAGCTCGAGGCGGGCGTGATTCGGCTCGGCGTCGCGGTCACCGAGGCGTGGGCGCGCTCGGCCGAGGGCAAGACGTGCTTCGCCGACGTGGTGAAGGAGATCGAGCGGTACCGGTTGGTGCGGGCGGTCACCGTCGCAGCCCTGGTGAGCGACGCTGATCGCGCGAGCGGAAAAGGGCTCGCTTCGGCGAAGGCGATCGCCCAGGTGTTGGCCGACGCTGGCATGCCGAAGAACCGGGTGTTCGGCCTGGCGCCGGCACCGCAGCGATCGGATCAGCTCGGCATCTCGCTGCGCTACGTCGAGCGAGCCCCAGACGACGTCGTCGCGCGCATCGCGTCGGCGAGCGGAGCGGCGTTTCTGGGCGCGGACGAGGCCTCGGCGAAGCCAGTCGAGCCCGGCATGCCGGTGCTGGTGAACGAGTTCGTCAAGAGCGGCCCGAACGCGAAGGTGATCATCCACCTCAAGGACGGCAGCGGCATCGAGGTGAAGCCCGAGTCGCTGGTGAAGATGGCGGTGCTCTCGATCCCCGAAGGTGGCGATCGCCAGGTGAAGATCGAGGTGCTCCGCGGGGGCATCGTCGCCGACGTGCGAAAGGCGAAGGAGGCGGCGCGCTTCGAGGCCTCGAGCCGGGTCGCGGTCGCGTCCGTGCGCGGCACCCAGTTTCGCTTCGGGGTCGAGGACGAGGGCGGCGCCAAGCTGGAGACGATCGAGGGCATGGTCGCGTTGGGATCGGCGACGGATCCCACCGCGAAGCCCGTCGAGGTGCCGGCAGGGCAGGGCGCCTTGGTGAGCAAAGACGGAAAGCCCACGGCGCCGCATGCCTTGCCCGCGCCGCCCAACGTGCTCGGGCCGCTCAAGGGACCGCTCGGCGGGGACGCGCGGCTCGACTGGAGCGCGGTCGACGGCGCCGCCAGCTACCTCGTCGAGATCGCGCGCGATGCCGACTTCGTCGTCGAGTCGACGACCACCACGGTGAGCGCGGCGACGCTGTCGTGGCCCGAGCCGCTCGCCAAGGGGAAGTGGTTCTGGCGGGTGACGGCGATCGACTCGGCCGGCTTCACTGGCGCGCCCTCGAAGGTCTACGCGTTCACGGTGAACAAGTGAGTCGAGCCCGGGGAGTCGTTCTTCTCCTCGCCGGAGTGGCGCTCCTCTGGGCCCAGGCCCCGCTCGCGCGGCACCTCGACGCGCTCGTTCCGTCCGTCGGTGCGCCGCTCGCCTCGGTGTTGCTGCGCGCGATCGCGGTGCTGGCGATCGCCGCGAGTCTGTTTCAGCTCCGCACGGTCCTCGCCTCGGTGGTGGCGACGCTGTTGGCCTGGCTCGACGCCCTCGAGGCACGCCTCGAGACCCTGCCCAAGGCACCTGCGCGGGGGCTTCGAGTCGTGGGGCTCGGGCTGCTCGTCGGGCTCGTCGTCTCGGCGATCGGGGAAGGCACCCGGGTCGGCGCGTCGCTCGAGGCGCGCACGCTCGACGCCTTCTTCCGTCTCCGGTTCCCCGAACGATCTCAGGTCGAGCTCGCGACCGGCTCGGGAACGACCTCGGCGCACCGTCAGGAAGAAGTGGTCGTGCTCGCCATCGACGACGCGACGGTGGCGAACCTGGGGTGGCCGATTCCGCGTGACACCTACGCACGGGCCATCGACGCGCTCCGAGAGGCCCGGCCGGCGAGCGTCACCTTCGACCTCGCCCTCGTCGACCCGAGCCGCGATCACCCCGAGTGGGACGAGCGCATCGGCGCGGCGGCGAAGCAGGCGGGCAACACCTCGTTCGGCTTCACCGTCTCGAAGCTCGGTCAGCAGCGCGCCGCGACGTCTCCCGCCGGGCTCGCGGCGATCGAAGCGAACTCGATTCCCTGGCACGACTCGGCAGACGCGCTCCCCGAGTACGCAGAGATCGTCGGGGGCGACGTCGAGCTGAACCCCGTCATCGATCCGATCCTCGGTGGGGCGCGCTCGATCGCGATGGTGAACGTGTTGCTCGACGGCGACGACGATCTCCTGCGTCACTCCCTCGTGGTGGCGCGCATCGGGAAGCGACTGTTGCCCAGCCTCTCGCTGCGCCTCGCGGTCGACGCGCTCGGGCTCACGCTCTCCGACGTGCGCATCGTCCCGGGGTCGCACCTCGATCTCGGCGGCAAGCGCACGGTGCCGATCGATCGGCTCGGGCGCACCCTGGTTCGCTATCAGGGGCGCCACGATGCGCGCGAGGGCCCGATTCGCTACGTCTCGCTGTGGACGCTCATCGGCACGCCGTCGACGGTCACGCTCACCGGCAACCCGATGGGAGACGATCAGCGCTTCGTCCTCGACGGGCAGACCGTGGTGACGCTCGACGGAAAGCCCAGCTCACTGGGCGCGGTGGAGGCGCTGCTCGCCCTGCCAGGCGCGGCGGTCGCGGGCCGGGCCCGATACTCACCGGAGCCTGGGCGAATCCTCGAGCTCGAGGTGCGGCGCGAGGCGGGCGAGCCGAACTTCGAGATCGTCGACGAGCACACCCTGCGCTTCGCCACCACCCTCGCCAGCTACCAAGCCACCCGCGGCGCGCGGTCGGAGTTCAGCGGCAAGCACGTCTTCGTCGGTTCGACGGCGCTCGCGGCAGCCGATCTCCGGAACAGCCCGCTCGGCGAGATCCCCGGGGTCGAGCACCACGCCACCATGCTCGCGAACCTCCTCGCTGGAGATCTCTTTCGCAGCTCGCCCGTCTGGCTCAACGTCGTGCTGATCTTCTTCGTCGCCCTGATCGCGGTGGCGATCGGCGTCTCGACCTCCGCGGGCGTGGCGGTCCTGCTCGATGCCTTGCTCTCGCTCGTCACCCTGACCGGTGGGTATCTCCTCTTCGTCGCGGGGCACCAGGTGCCGGTCGTCGCTCCGGTGGCGGCGATCGGCCTCTCGGCGATCGTCACGACCGTGCTCGGGGCCCGCCTCGCCAGGAACGCACGCGCCAAGGCCGAGGCGGAGCGCACCTTCGTTCGCCAGACCTTCGGCCGCTATCTCACCGAGCAGGTGGTGCAGGAGTTGCTCGACGCGCCCGACGGGCTGCGGCTCGGAGGCCAGCGAGCCTTCGTCACCATCATGATGACCGATCTCCGGGGCTTCACCAGCATGTGCGGCACCATGCAGCCGGAGGACGTCGTTCGGCTCCTCAACCACTACCTCGAGACGATGACCCGCATCATCAACACCCATGGCGGAACGATCGACGAGTTCATCGGCGACGCGATCCTCGTCGTCTTCGGCGCCCCGCTGCGCCTGGAACGAGCCGAGGCGCGCGCGGTGGCTTGCGCGATCGAGATGCTCAACGCGATGCCCGAGGTGAACCGCTGGAACCTCGCCAACGGCTTGCCGAAGGTCGAGATGGGCATCGGCGTTCACTCGGGCGAGGTGGTGCTCGGGAACATCGGCTCGGAGCTTCGCGCCAAGTACGGCATCGTCGGCGCCACGATCAACCTCACCTCACGCGTCGAGTCGTACACGGTGGGAGGGCAAGTGCTCATCTCGGAAGCCACCCGGGAGCGTTGCGGCGCGCTGCTCACCATCGGCGCCTCGCAGACCGTCTCTCCCAAGGGCGTGAAGGGTACGCTCACGATCCACGAGGCGTTGGCGGTCGGTGCGCCCTTCGAGGTGAAGCTCGACTCCGCCCACGAGGCGCTGCGGCCACCGCGCGTGCCGCTCGAGCTGCGGTTCGCGAAGGTGAAGGGCAAGGAGGTCGGCGAGGTGACGCACGTCGCGCACGTGGAGGCGATCTCGGAGCTGGGCCTCGAGCTTCGGGTGGACGAGGCGCCGCCGTTGCTCACCGATCTCCAGCTGAGGGTCTTCGAGCACGGCTCGCTCCGGGCCGGCGATCTCTACGGAAAGGTGCTGCGGGTGAACGTGCGCCCGAACGTCGTCTATCTCCGGCTCACCTCGGTTCCGCCCGAGCTGCAGGCGGTGCTCGACTCGCTGCGCGGCCCCGAGGTGGCTCGGCCCGCGCCCGTTCCCGACTCGGCGTTGGTGTCCGCATGAGGCACGCGCTCCTCGTCGCGGTGGTCTCGGGGTGCGTCGTGCTCGACGAGCCTTCGTTCACGCCCTGTCAGTCGACCGCCGACTGCTCCGGAGGCGAGCAGTGCCTCGAGCGTCGCTGCCGACCGGCGAGCTGCGCTGACGGCCGAGTCGACGGCCTGGAGACCGATCTGGACTGCGGCGGCGCGCACTGCGCTCCGTGTCTGGGCGGCGCCCTTTGTCTTCACTCGGGAGACTGCGACAGCCGCGCCTGCGTCGATCATCGCTGCGTCGACCCGTCGTGCACCGATCACGTCGCGAACGGCCTCGAGTCCGACGTCGACTGCGGAGGACCGTGCACGCGCTGCGCGATCGGCGGCGCCTGCCGCCTCACCAGCGATTGCGAGCAGGGCGCCTGTGTCGACGGGCTCTGCGCGGTAGGACAGGGGAGCTGCTCCGGTGCGAGCTGTGGCGGCGCGTGCGTCGACCCGAACGTCGACCCGATGAACTGCGGCCGCTGTGGGAACGTCTGCCCTGCTCCGATGGCGTGCGTGGCTGGCCAATGCGCTCAGCTGTGCGTCGGCGGCTCGCTGGAGTGCGCCGGCGCCTGCGTCGACCCGACCTCGAACCCACGACACTGTGGCGGCTGCAACCGGCCCTGCGGCGCGGGGACGGCCTGCGTGAACTCCATGTGTCTGCCCACCTGTGCGCCGAGCCAGGTGCGGTGCGGAGGCGGGCCCTGCGTGTCCCTCGATCGGGATCCCTCGAACTGCGGCCAGTGCGGTCGCGTCTGCCCGGGGAGCTCGGCCTGCGTCGCGAACCAATGCGTCGCTCCGTGCGTGGCGCCGCTCGTGACGTGTGGCTCGGCCTGCGTCGATCCCCGCACCGATCCGATGAACTGCGGCGGCTGCAACTCGCCATGCACGCCGTCGGGGAGCGCGGCGAAGGCGTGCGTCGGAGGCCTGTGCCGAATCGTCTCCTGTGCGCCGGGCTTCGACGACTGCAACGGCCAGGCACCCGACGGGTGTGAGATCGACCTGAACCTCTCTTCCGCGAACTGCGGGCAGTGCGGCAGAACCTGCCCCGCCGCCGAGATGTGCCTTGGTGGCGCCTGCTGCGCGCCCGCTCCGCCGCAGGGCTCGTACCTGATGAGCTGCCGGAACTGCGAGGCCTGCAACGGGCTGTTGCGCTGCGAGTGCCGCGACGCAGCAGCGAACTGGCAGATGACGAGCTTCCCCCTCACCGTGCCGTGCGCCGACATCACCAACTGCAACGGAGCGCTCCAATGCCAAGGCTGCTGATGGTGAGCCTGCTCGCGCTCGGGTGTCGGCAAGGCACGCCGGCGCCCTCGTGCTTCGACGGCGTGCAGAACGGATCAGAGACGGCAGTCGACTGCGGTGGTCCTGGCCTCTGCGATGCGTGCGAAGCGGGCGCGACCTGCTCGGCGAACGAAGACTGCGAGAGCCTCGTGTGTGCGCAGGGCACCTGCGCGGCGCCACGCTGCGACGATCACCTCGAGAACGGAAAGGAGACGGCGATCGACTGTGGCGGCGACTGTGCTCCCTGCGCGGTGGGCCAGGCCTGCTCGAAGAGCGCAGACTGCGCGTCGGCCGCTTGCGTGAACGGGGTCTGCGTCGAAGGCTGTGGCGCGCCGCTGATCGCCTGTGGAGGGCGGTGCATCGATCCTCGGCACGATCCCGCGCACTGTGGCCGCTGCGAGATCGCCTGCTCGCCGGGCACGCGCTGCCTCGCGGGTCAATGCGGCGTGATCTGCAGCGGCGCCACCAGCCTCTGCGCCGGGCGCTGCGTCGACCTGATGAACGACGTCCTCAACTGCGGAACGTGCGGCCGGCCGTGCCCCGCGAACGCTCCCTGTGTCCAGGGCCAGTGCAGGCCGCCGTGTGACGTGGGGCAGCAGCCCTGCAACGGCGAGTGCGTCGCGATCGCCACCGATCTCTTCCACTGTGGCGGCTGCAACCAGCCGTGTGCGATGGGCACGCTGTGCAGCCAGAGCCAGTGCCGCGGCGCCTGCACACCACCTGCCTCGATCTGCGGCGGAGGCGCCTCGTGCGCCGAGACGCTCTTCGACCCCGACAACTGCAACGGCTGTGGCACCGTCTGTCCTCCGGTCCCCAACGCGCTGCGAGCGTGCCTCGGCGGGAGCTGTGGGCGCGGGCCGTGCGTGGCTGGGCGAGACCGACGTCACCGGCGACTCGTTCAACTGCGGTCGCTGCGGCCTCGTCTGCCCGCCCACCTTCGGGTGCGATGCAGGGCAGTGCGTGCCGATGCCCTGACTGAGCGGCTCGATTGCGAGTGGAGCATGGAGCCGTCGGCGAAGCGCTCCCGCACGCTCCCGTCCTCCGGGTCGCCCGTTGTCGTGAATCCGGCCCAGCGAGTCGTCGGAGAGCCCCGCGCTCAGCCGACTGTTTGCCTACCCTCGGTGGGACCTCGGGCTCGCAAGCCCTGGTGCCGCTTGGAGAAACCCTCGGCTTGCGGCTCGTCAGTTTCCGCTGCGGGCTCCGTCCAAGCGGCTATGGTCGATGGCCTTCGCCCATGCTCACTGACGACGAACTGTTCGCCGACATCTCCAAGCGCAAAGCCGAAGGCCGCGACTTCAAGAAGCAGCTCGGAGAGCTCGTCTTCCGCTGGAGAGATCCCTCCACCACCGTCATTCGCCGGGTCCAGGGCGCGTTCATGAGGGGTTCGCCCGACGACGTCGACGAGGTCTTTCAAGACGCCGCCGCGAAGTTCATGGCCCGTGGGCTCGACCAGTTCCGCGGCGTCTCGGAGCAGATGCCGGGCAAGGCCGCCTCGCCGAAGACCTTCTTCCTGCGCATCGTGAAGCACTGCGCGATCGATCGCTACCGCCGCCAGCGTGAAGAGCTCGCCGATGGGCCGCGAGGTGACGACGACGAGCGGGAAGAGTCGCTGCCCGAGGCCAACCGCGCCGTCGCCTTCTCCCACGCGAAGCAAGAGGCCGCCGAAGCGAACGAGGAGTACTGGGCTGCGTTTCGTCGGCTCCAGGAAGAGCACCCGAACGAAGCCACCGCGTGGGATCTCTACCACCACCAGGACATGGACGATCACGAGGAGGTCGCGCGCCAGCTCGGGATCACGGTGGTGAACTCCTACAAACGGGTGAGTCGCGCTCAGGCTTGGCTCAAGTCGTACGTCTTGGAAGCACGCAAGGAGGATGAGTCGTGACCGTTTCGCCCATCGAGAAGTACCGCGCCCGTGTCGACGAGCTGTTGTCGCTCAAGCGCGAACTCAGTGCCCAGAGCCGCCCAGGTGATCCCGCCCCCGTCGTCGGGAGACTCCTCGAGGCCGCGGGAGATCTGTTGAGGCGACGCTCCAAGGTGCCCTGTGACGAGACGGTGATCGACGACGCGCTCGCCGCCATTCCAGAGAAGGGGCTCACCTCGTGGGCCGACGGGGTGAAGGCCGAGGAAGTTCGCAGCCGGGTCGAACGCGCCGCCGATCAAGCCGTCGACGCTGCGATCCCCGAGACCGACGCCGACGGGAAGACGCTCACCACCTGGGCGATGCAGGCGCTGATGGCGCGCGATCGGCTCGAGTCGGCGCGCTGCTCGATCGAGCGAATGGTGGGCAAGGGTCACCCCGGAGCCACCACCGCGCTGGGCCGGCTGTCCCACGAGCTGGGGCATGCCGACGAGAAGGCCAAGCGCTGTTGTACCCGGCTCACCGCGCTCAACGCCGACCGGCGCGACGAGCTGGCGATCCTCGATGGCGAACGGCGAGCGGCCGCCTGGTGGTTGGCCGAGAAGTCGGGTCTCGAGCACGACCTGGTGGTGAAGGTGCTCGGCGGTGAAGCGCGTGGAAGCCTGGCCGACGCAGAGAAGGCCGCCCACGAGCTGGTGATGCAGAGGCGCTCCCGGCGCTATTCCTTCGATGAACTCTTCCGCTTCGATCTCGGCCTCGTGAGTCAGTCCGAAGCCGACTCGATTCGCCGCGCAGCCCAAGACGACGCCGAGCTGGCCCTGGCGCTCAAGGCGATGGAAGCAGGTGACGCCGAGATCGATGCGCTGACGAAGGACGAAGTGATGACGGTGAAGAGCGCTCCGGTGAGTCGACCCGTCGAGCCCCGCCCCCAACCCCAACCCGAAGTGGTGGAAGAGCGAACCGAGTTCAAGCTGCTCGTGTTCCGCTCCAAGGCGCGTGTCCAGGTGGTGGTTCAACCCCGTCGCCAGGACCGCTTCGCCGCCGCCGCCGTCTACCTCCCCGATCACCCTCAGCGCTCCGTGCCCCACGAGCTGGGAGAGCACGGGCTCCACTTCGACTTGGGCAGCGAAGACAAGGTGCGAGGAGTCGTCGCGAAGGTCGTCGTCCAGCTCGCCGACGGACGAAACGTCACCTCCGAGGTGAAGCTCTGATGACCGAGGTGAGCGTCGTGGTGATGACCGCTCCCTCCGAAGACGTCGCCGCCTCGATCGCGAAGACCCTCGTCGAGGAAGGCCTCATCGCCTGCGCGAACCTCGTGCCCAGGGTGCGCTCGATCTACCGGTGGGAAGGCGCGACCCACGACGAAGCAGAGACGTTGGTGATGATGAAGACCGCCACCGCCCGGCTCGCGCGCCTCGTCGAGCGGGTGAAGGCGCTCCACCCGTACTCGGTGCCGGAAGTGTTGGAGCTCGCGGTTCGTTCGGGGAGTCAGCCGTACCTCGACTGGGTGCTGGCCGAGACCCGCCTTCCAGCCGAACGATGAAATGGCAGAGCGGCGCGCCTTGTCGCATCATGCCGCCGTGGCGGCGACGGACCCCGAAGAGCTGGTGTTGGTGATCGATGGAGGGGCGCGTCGGCTTCCGTCCGAGAACTTCGTCGTCGGCACCGCCGACTCCTGTGCGCTCAAGCTGGGCAAGGGACAGTGCGATTCCCGCCATGCCCAGGTGTGGAAGGCCCAGTCGGGCGCCTGGTGGATTCGGGCGCTGTCGGGGTCGACCCTGAGCGTCGGTGGCGCAAGCCGCGAGAAGGTGAAGCTCGATCGCGGCGTCAAGGTGAAGGTGGGGAAGGTCGAGCTCGAGATCCGCCCCGTCGAGGAACGCAGCGAGGCCCGCACCCTCGTCGCTCCCCCGTCGCGGGGGAAGGTGACGACCAAACCTGGGGTGGTGCTGATGGAGGGCGCGCTCGTCTCCAACCGCTACCGCGTCGTCGAGCACATCGCAGGCGGCGGCATGGGTGACGTCTTCCGCGTCGAGCACCTCGAGCTCGGCAAGACCTTCGCCCTCAAGGTGCTCAAGACCGAGCACTCCGACGACGAAGACTTCGTCGGCCGCTTCAAGCGGGAAGCCTTCGCGGTGAGCCGAATCGGGCACGAGAACATCGTCGAGGTGACCGACTCCGGGAAGACCGAGTCGGGCCAGAGCTACTTCGTCATGGAGGATCTGCGCGGCGAGACGCTCGCCCAGCATCTCCACCGCGGGCCCTTTCCACCCAAGCGCGCCGCCAAGGTGGCCAGCCAGGTCGCCTCGGCCATCGAGGCCGCCCACATCGAGGGCGTCATTCATCGCGATCTGAAGCCCTCGAACATCATGCTGCTGCAGCGCCCGCGTCGCCCCGACTTCGTGAAGGTGCTCGACTTCGGCGCCGCCAAGGTGCTCACTGGCACCGGCGCGCTCGCCCAGACGGCGGTCGGAACGGTGGTGGGGACTCCGGAGTACATGTCGCCCGAGCAAGCGAGCGGCATGCCGGTCGACGAGCGCTCCGATCTCTACGCCCTGGGCCTGGTGCTCTACGAGATGCTCACCGCGAAGACGTGCTTCGACGGGCCGACGCCCACCGCGGTGCTGGTGAAGCAGCTCACCAAACCGCCGCCGCCGATCGACGCCTCGCTCAAGATCCCCCAGGCGCTCCATGACTTGGTGTTGCGGTTGCTCTCGAAGAAGGTGATCGAGCGGCCTTCGTCGGCGAGCGAGGTGGTCGAGTTGCTCGAGGCGTTTGCGAAGTAGGCTCTCGCCCTGGTGCTCTCCGCGCTCGCTGCCGTCCTGCTCGCCCAGCCCTTCGTGGTCGGGCTCCGGGTGCCGGTCAGCCCCATGCGGACCGCCGAGGCGCCGGCTGCGGGCAACCAGGTCTTCCCGGTGGTCGCCGAGTCGGGAGGGGTGATCTTCGTCGCCTGGCTCGACTACCGAGTCAGCCCCTCGTTCCCGGCCATCTTCGCCACCACCATCGACACCGCGACCGGCGCGCCGGTGGGCACGAACCTGCTCGTCTCGCCTCGGAGCGGGCTGACGCCAGCGATGGCAGGGCTGGGTGATGGGCGGGTCGCCGTCGGCTGGGACGACGAAGCGTCGTCGTTCGTTCGGGTGATCGACGCGCAGGGCATCGGGCCGCCAAGGGTGAGCGTTCCCGGGTTCACGCCCTCGCTCACCAGCTACGACGGCGGTCTCTTCCTCGCGGTGGCGAACACCTCGACGATCGAGGGGCGACGGCTCCGGCTCGATGGCACGCTCCTCGACACCACCCCAATCGCGATCGGAGGGCCGACCGCCTATGCCGCGCAGACGGCGGGCGCCGTGCTGGGGTCGACCTTGTTTCTCGCGAGCCAACTCAGCGCGGGAGTCGGTCTTGCGTCGGTCGATCTCACCTCGCGTTCCGTCCAGACGCTCCCCGGCCTGGACGCGGGGGTGGCGGCTCGGCTCGCGATGGTCGCCGTCGGCGCTGCCGGGGTGACGACGATGACGCAGTTCGATCTGGGTGGTTCGCGCTTCGACACCTGGAACGTCACGAGCGGCTGGTCGAATCCGATCGTCGTCGGCTCGGCCGTGGTGAGCGCGAGCATGGTGGGGCTGCCCGACGGAGGCGTGCTCGCCGTCCACTACGAGGCGCCGTTCGGTCCCCGAGTCACCGCGGGAGCGCCTGGCGATCCGCGCACCCTCGTCCCGACCCGGGCCACCGACGTCGCAGTCGGGCGCGCAGGGGATCGGCTGGTCTTCGCGACCGCGACCTCCTCGAGCGACGTCGATCTCTATGGGCTCACCACGGGGCTCGACTGGACGGATGGGGGCCCTCCGATGCTGCTCGCGAAGGCGTTCGGTGCGATGGAGAACCCGGCGGTGGCGGCCTCCGATGCCAACCGGTGGCTGGTCGTGTGGGAAGAACCTCGCCCCGGCGATCTCTCGGTCATCGCGGGCGCGTTCGTCGACGCTCTGGGAATTCCTGGGACGACGTTCGAGATCGCCAACCCGGGGACGAGGCCCTCGGTCGCCTTCGCCGCTGGACGATTCGTCGTCGGCTACTCGTGGAACGAGACCCGGGCGCTCTCGGTCTCTGCGTCGGGAGTGCTGGGCCCGACAGCGGTGTTCGGCACGAACTACCACGAGCTTCACGCGCTCGCCGTCGACGAGGCAGTGTGGTTTCTCTACCCGACTCCGAGCAACACCCTCGAGGTCGGCCGCTACCACTCCGACGGTGGTTCGTCGCGGGGCCCCGTCGTCACCAGCGGTTCGTCGCCGTTGGTGGGCGCGAAGCTGGCGCGGCGGGCGAGCGGCGGCTTCCAGGCGGTCTGGCTCGAGGGCTCGACCGACGTGCTGCGCACCGCCCTCTTGGACGCCCAGGGGATCGCGGGGGGCTCGGCGCCCATCGCCGCTGGGGTCTCGGGCGCGCGCCCGATCGTGCAAGCGATCGGAGACGATCTCATCGTCGCCACCTATCTCGGCAGCTCGGGGCTCCGGCTCATGCGGCTGTCGGGCACCACGGTGACGGCGCAGCGGACCCTGCCGATCGGCCGCTCCTTCACGTCGACGCTCGGGCTCTCGATGGCCGCCACTCCAGCCGACGTGATGGTGGCACTCTCGGTGGAAGGTACGAACACCCTCCAGTTGTTGCCGCTCGACACCCGCGCCGGTGGGCTCGACGCTGGCGGGTTGATCGACGTCGACTCAGAGGCGCTCCCGCTCGCAGGCACGGCGATGGCGATGGGAACCGATCGGCTCCTCCTCGCGCACCGACTGTTCGATGGGCCGAGCGCGAGCATGCGGCTGTGGGTACGGACGCTGCGCTTCCCGAGTGATGGCGGTGCCGTCGACGGTGGTGGGGACGCGGGGGGATCGGACGGAGGCGACAGCGGGGTGAACGACGGTGGCGCCGATGCAGGTGAAGTCGACGCAGGAGCGCTGCAGGTCGACGGTGGTGGCGACGCAGGCTCGAGCGATGCGGGGGCAAGTGACGGTGGAGACGCGGGCGCCATCGACGGGGGCGAGGAGCCGTCCGACGGAGGCGCTTCGGGTCGGCGGAGCTTCGGCGTCGGGTGCAGCTGCGATGGTGCTGGCGCGTGGGGGCTCGCGGCGCTCCTGCTCTTCGCCAGACGCCGACGCGGCAGGTGAGGAACTCGAGGCGGTGCTGAGCATCGCCCCGTCTCCTCCGCACGGCGGACTGCTTCAGTGGTGCTCGACCTCGGCGTCAGCCGCCTCGCGATCGGCGTCGGCGTTGGCCTTCTCGAGATCGGCGTCAGCCGTGGAGATTGCCTGCTGCAGCTTCGCGTCGGCATCGGCCTTCGCTTGGGCATTGGCGGCCTGCGCGTTCGCCTTCGCCTGCTCGGCCTTCGAGAGCGCCTCGGCGCGCTTGAGATCGGCCTTGGCCTTGGCGGCGGCGAGCTTCGAGGCGGGGTCCTTCTTCGACTTCGCCTCGTCCTCGGCGGTCTTCGCGGCGGCCTTGGCAGCGTCGACCTTCTGCTTGTGCTCGGTCTTCACCGCCTCGACCTTGTCCTTGGCTTCCTTCTTGGCGGCCTCGACCTTCTCCTTGCCTTCCTTCTTGGCGGCCTCGGCCTTCTCGTGGGCGGCCTTCTTGCGCTCCTCGGCCTTCTGCTTGTGCTCCTTCTTCTTCGCCTCGCGCTCGGCCTTCTCGGCCTTGGGATCGGCGGCAGCCGCAGCGGCCGGCTTCTCTTCCTTCTTCTCTTCCTTCTTCTCGCCCTTGCCCTCCGCGAACGAGATCGCCGCGATCAACGACACAGCCAACGCCAACGTCTTCGACATGGTGGTGCTCCTTGGTGAGAGGGGCGGGACTGTGGAGCAAGGGCTCCAGCGCGGCAAGCGCGCCGTGGTGACGGCCGTCAGGGGCGCTCGAAGCACGCGGCGATGCCTTGGCCGACCCCGATGCACATCGTGGCGAGCCCTCGCCTGGCGCTCCGAGCCTTCATCGCGTGGAGCAGGGTGGCGACGATTCGCGCGCCCGACATGCCGAGCGGGTGGCCGAGCGCGATCGCGCCGCCGTTCACGTTCACCTTCGCCTCCTCGAGGCGGTGATCCCTGACGCAGGCGAGCGACTGTGCGGCGAAGGCCTCGTTGAGCTCGACGAGCTCGAGATCGTCGATCGACCAGCGGGCGCGTTCGAGGGCGCGCTTGGTCGCCGGCACCGGGCCGATCCCCATCACCCGCGGATCGACGCCGGCGGTTCCACTCGAGACGAAGCGGGCGAGCGGGGTTCGATCGGCCAGCGCCCGTTCACTCATCAAGACGACCGCCGCGGCGCCATCGTTGAGCGACGACGCGTTGCCGGCGGTGACGGTGCCTCCGTCGCGGAAGGCCGCCTTGAGCGCGGCGAGCTTCTCGAGCGAGGCGTCGGCGCGCGGCTGCTCGTCTTGGGTCACTCGCAGCGCCGCGCCCTTCTTCTGGGGACTCTCCACGGCCACCAGCTCGTCGGCGAAGCGGCCTTCCTGTTGCGCGCGCAGCGCCTTCTGATGCGAAGCGACGGCGAACCGATCTTGATCCTCGCGGCTGATCGACCAGCGCTCCGCCACGTTCTCGGCGGTCTCGCCCATCTGCTCGAGCGGGAACATCGCGGCGAGCCGGGGGTTCGGGTACCGCCAGCCGAGCGAGGTGTCGTAGCCCTCGAGCTTGCCGCCGGGGAAGCCCTCCACCGGCTTGGGGACCGACCAGGGCGCGCGGGTCATCGACTCGACGCCGCCTGCCACCACGACGTCCGCTTCTCCCAGCTGGATCATCCGCGCGCCTTGGATGATCGCCTCGAGGCCGGAGCCACAGAGCCGGTTCACCGTCGCCGCCGGCACCGACTGGGGCAGTCCGCCGAGGAGCGAGGCCATTCGGGCCACGTTGCGGTTGTCCTCGCCCGCCTGGTTGGCGCAGCCGAAGTAGAGCTCCTCGACCTTCGCCGGATCGATCGAGGCCCGCTCGAGCGCCGCTTTGATGGCGACTCCGCCAAGATCGTCTGGCCGCACGTCCTTCAGGGCGCCGCGCAGCTTGCCGATCGGCGTTCGAACCGCGCTCACCACGAAGCAGGCGCTCATGGCGTCAGCACCACGTTGCCGAACGACTTGCGATCCGACAGGAGGCGATGCGCCTCGGCCGCCTGGGCGAGCGGGAGCACTCGATCGAGCACCGGCTTGAGCCGCCCTTCTTCGACCAGCTGCATGATGCGGAAGAGGTCACCCTTCGAGCCCATCGTCGAGCCGAGCAGCGAGATGCGTTTGTAGAACAGCACCTTCAAGTCCAGCTTCACCTCGTGCCCGCTGGTCGCGCCGCAGGTCACCAGGCGGCCTCCATACGGCAAACACGCGATCGACTTGTCCCAGGTGGAGGCCCCCGTGTGCTCGAACACCACGTCGACGAGCCGCTTGCTGGTGATCCGTTTCACCTCTTCGACGAAGTCGTGGGTGGCGTAGTTGACGACGTGATCGGCGCCGAGCTGGGTGGCCTTGGCGAGCTTCTCGGCCGTCGAGGCGGTCGCGATCACCTTGGCGCCGAGCAGCTTGGCGATCTGCAAGCCCGCGCTCCCGACGCCCGAGCCCGCCGCGTGAATGAGCACCGTCTCTCCAGCCTGGAGCTGCGCCCGCCGTACCAGCATCGTCCACGCGGTGAGGAAGGTGAGGGGCAGACACGCCGCCTCTTCGAACGAGAGCGTCTTGGGCTTGGGGAGGATGTTCTGGCGAGGGACGCAGACGTACTCGGCGTTGCCGCCGCGGACGTGCTCTCCGAGGATCGTGTAGCTGCGGCAGAGGTTGTCGGCGCCCTCGAGGCAGCGCGCGCACACCCCGCACGACAGGCCGGGGTTCACGCAGACCTCCGTGCCGATCGGGAGATCGGTCACCTCCGCGCCGACCGCATCGACGACCCCCGCGATGTCGGCGCCCAGCACGTGTGGCTTGGCGAGCTTGAGCCCCGGCCAGCCCTGCCGAACCCAGACGTCGAGGTGGTTGAGCGCGACCGCCTTCACCTTCACTCGAACCTGGCGCGCGGTCGGCTCGGGCGTGGGGAGATCAAGGACTTCGAGGACTTCAGGGCCTCCGTGGGAAGAGAAGCCGACGGCGCGCATGAGTGACTCCCTGGCTTGAAGGGCTGAGGGCGGTCGTGTACAGCCCCGCCCGGTCGTTGAGTGCCGCTTCAGTAGCCCAGCGGCGTGGAAAATCTACCGGGTTGGCAGGCCGTGCCTCCCCTCGAAGGAAGTTCGTGTCCATGACGATTCGATCTCTGGTGCTGGCGTTCACGGTGGTGGCGGCTTTCTCGGCGTGTCCAGTTCGTCCGATGGGCACCGACGGCGGCAAGGGTGGAGGCGGTTTGCTGACTGGCGGCGGCTTCATCGGCACCGGCGGCGGATCGGCGGGCGGCACCACTGGCGGCGGCTCGACGGGAGGCGGTTCGACGGCTGGCGGCAGCACGGGCGGAGGCTCGGTCGCTGGTGGGTCGACGGCTGGCGGCAGCACCGCGGGCGGCTCGAGCGCGGGCGGGTCGTCGGGTGACGGCGGCATCTGCCCTGGGGGCTTCGGCTGGAACGGCACCGACTTCTCCATCGCAGCGGCGAAGTGCGCGCAGACCTGCCGTGACTACCTCGAGATGCGTGGCGTCGTGGTGACGGCGATCGAGAACAGCTTCATCGGCAGCTTGGGCGACAGCCAGGCGACGTTCTGGGTGTCCGACCCGGCCAACAATCAGCAGGGCATGTGGGTTCGCAAGGACTTCACCGATCTCCCGCGCACCTGGCAGCCGCAGCTCGGCGATCTCCTCAACATTCGCGGCTTCTACCAGCGCCAGTTCAGCAACGTCGATCGCACCGCCTACCGCTTCCACGTCGGAGAGGGCTGCAACGCGGCCACGCGGAACGACGGCGGCGTGTTGGTGGTCGAGTTCGTCGACGGCGGCGTGGCAGCGCCCTCCATCATCACCACCATGCCTGGCTTCGGCGACTCGATGCAGGGCAACGGACGGCCGAACCCGGAGCTCGCCGCCCTGCGCGTCTTCATCCCCGGCCCGGTCGCGATCACCAACTTCCGGCCGCCGGCGCTCGCGCGGTTCAACTCCGACGGCGGCATCGGTGGGCACAACGGCTTCGAGGTGACGGGCGGCATTCTGGTGAACAACTTCGCCACCTTCGGCAACTACCCTGACGGTGGCCCACGCTGCGACTGGCGAGCGATCGCCAGCGGCCTCGACGCCGGTACCTTCGACGGCGGTGGCGGCACCTACGTCAACTTCCCCAACGGCATCACCGGCGTGTGGGACACCTACTCGCACGCGCCCTGCCTCGGCGGAAACGGCGTCTGCAGCTCGACCGGCACGGGTGGGCGCCCGGACGGCTCGGTGCCCTTCACCAACAACTCTCAGACCTACGTCCTCTACCCGACGGAGTGCGCGGAGCTGCAGGGCCAGGTGCAGTGAGCGATGGGCGTCCTCAACGCGGCGATCGTCGAGGGCGTCGGCTACCTCGAGCTCAACCGTCCTGAGGTTCGCAACGCGCTCAACCGAGAGCTGATCGACGCGCTCAACTCGACCCTCGACGGCTGGGCGGAGCGCGACGAGCTGCGGGCGGTGATCCTCTCCGGTGCGGGCGGCAAGGCCTTCGCCGGAGGCGCCGACATCGCCGAGCTGCGCGAGCGCACCCACCGAGAGGCGTTCTTCGGCTACGCGGGGCGCCTCTTCCAGAAGGTGGAGGAGTTTCCCCGGCCGGTGATCGCCGCGATCGACGGCTACGCGCTGGGCGGTGGCCTCGAGCTCGCGCTGGCCTGCGATCTGCGAGTGGCCTCGAAGGGCGCGAAGGTTGGCCTTCCCGAGGTGTCGCTCGGCATCTTCCCCGGCGCTGGCGGAACGTGGCGGCTGCCTCGGATCGTCGGGCTCGGGCGCGCGAAGGAGCTCATCTTCACGGGCCGCCTCGTCGACGCCGACGAAGCGCTCACGCTGGGGATCTTCGAGAAGCTCGTCGAGGCCGACGCGATCGGGGCCGCTCGGGAGCTGGCCGCGCAGATCGCCAAGAACGCTCCGCTGGCGGTGCAGGTCGCGAAGGTGGCGGTGAACGCGATGGCCAAGCAGCAGCAGCCGGAGCAGCTCGAACGGCTCGCTCAGGCGCTCCTCTTCGATTCTCCCGAGAAGCGGGAGCGGATGACGGCGTTCCTCGAGAAGAAGAAGGCGAAGTAGGTCCGGACGGAGATCAATGAAGATCGAGAACGTCGGAGTGATCGGCGCAGGGACCATGGGCCACGGCATCGCGCACGTGTCGGCCCAGGCGGGGATGAAGGTGATCCTCTACGACGTGACGCTCGCCCTCGCCGAGGCAGGCCGCGCGAAGATCGAGAAGAACCTGTCGATCGGCGTCGAGAAGCAGAAGGTGACCCCGCACGATCGCGACGCGACCCTCGCCCGGATCACCACGAGCGAACGGCTCCAGGCGTTGCAGGACTGCCAGCTCGTCATCGAAGCGGCGCCCGAGAAGCTCGCCCTCAAGCAGGACCTCTTCAAGCAGCTGTCGGCGAGCTGCGCGCCCTCGACGATCCTCGCTTCCAACACGAGCTCGCTCAGCCTCACCGAGATCGCCGCGGCCGCGACGAACCCACAGCGCGTCGTCGGGCTCCACTTCTTCAACCCCGTGCACCTGATGAAGCTGCTCGAGGTCGTGCGGGCGTTTCAGACGAGCGACGAGACGCTCGAGCTCGCCAGACAGTACGGCGCGGCGATCGGCAAGGAGCTGATCGTGGTGAAGGACTCGCCCGGCTTCGCCTCATCGCGGCTGGGCGTCGCCCTGGGCTTGGAGGCGACCCGCATGGTGGAGGAGGGCGTCGCGTCGGCGGAGGACATCGATCGCGCGATGAAGCTCGGCTACGGCCACCCGATGGGCCCGCTGGCGCTCGGTGATCTCGTCGGTCTCGACATTCGCCTCGCCATCGCCGAGTACCTCTACGCCGAGACGGGGAGCCCGACCTTCCGCCCGCCGCAGCTGCTCAAGAAGATGGTGCGCGCCGGGAAGCTCGGGAAGAAGACCGGCGAGGGCTTCTACAAGTACTGACGCGGAGCCACCGCTCCATCAGCTGCGACGGCGACGCAGCGCAGCCGCGAACAGGATCGCCGCGACGAAGACGACGCCGAGGCCACTCGACGAGCAGCCGCAGCCGCCCATCTGCGCTGGGTTCGATCCCCCGTCGGCGTTGCTGGTGGAACCGCCAGCCGCCGCGCTCGTCCCGCCGCCGGTGCCACTCGTCCCGCCGCCGGTGCCGCTCGTCCCGCCGCCGGTGCCGCTCGTCCCGCCGCCCGTTCCCATACCCGCATCTCGTGGGAGGATCCGGAGGTTCGCGCAGTGGTGGTAGAAGCACGGCGCTCCGTGCGACGACATGTACTGGATCACCTGCAGCGTGCAGTTGGTGCAGCTCACGTTCGCGGGGATTCGCACGTTGAATGACTGCGGAGCGGCGAACGGTGCGTTGTGGGTGAGCTCGCCGTCGGCGATCACCGGAAAGACCGGCGGGCTCTGAATGGTCGTGCTGCCGCAGGGGTCTCCAGCCGTCGGCGTCACCGGAGGATCGGCGGGCAGATCGGTCGGACCGTTGAGGCCGAGCGCCACTCGGTAGTGGCCCGGGTGATAGATCGTCTCGCGAATGCGCACGCTGAGCAGCTCGCCCGCCGTCACGGTGGTGAGCTGGTTCGTCGGAATCGGCGTGCCCTCGTTTCCACAGGGCGGCGTCTTCTGGGGGTCGCCGTAGGGCTGCGACTGCACGAAGGACGCATCAGGCGCCTCCAGCCAGAAGTGGGCGCTGGCGGGCAGAGCGGCGACGAGCGCGAGGGTCAGGAGGCTTCGGCGCATGGGAGACCTCGGGGTGCGGGGGGCCTCGTCTCTACCACGCGATCACCGATCAAGCCGCCTCCATCGAGATCGCAGCAAGTGCCGCGCAAGAGGGTAGGCTCGCCCGGTTCGACCGAGGAGCTCGAGCATCGCCACCGAGGGACCCCAGAACGCCGTTCCCTACGGCCCGTACCTGCTGCTCAAGCGCCTCGCCGTCGGAGGCATGGCCGAGCTCTATCTCGCGAAGGACACCCGCGGGAACCGCATGGTGGTGCTCAAGCGCATCCTCCCGTACCTCGCGGAGGAGGCCGAGTTCCTCAAGATGTTCCTCGACGAGGCGCGCATCGCCGCGCAGCTCCATCACCCGAACATCGTCGAGGTGTACGAGCTGGGCCGCCTCGACGGCACCACCTTCATCTCGATGGAGTGGGTCGACGGCATCGATCTGCGCAAGGTGCTCCAGCGCGAGCAGGAGCGTGACGCGCCCATTCCTCCCGGTGTCGGCGCCTGGGTGATCGGCCGCCTCTGCGAAGGCCTGTTCCACGCTCACACCCGCGAAGGCCCAGACGGTCGGCCGCTCGGCATCATCCACCGTGACGTGAGCCCGCAGAACGTGATGGTGAGCTACCGCGGCGACGTGAAGCTCGTCGACTTCGGCATCGCCAAGGCCACCGCGTGGATGAGCCGCTCGAAGCCCGGCGTCATCAAGGGCAAGTTCCTCTACCTCGCGCCCGAGCAGCTGACCCAAGACCGGCTCGATCACCGCGCCGATCTCTTCGCCGTCGGCACGCTCCTCTACGAGCTGACGGTGGGGAAGAGTCCGTTCCACCGGCCGTCGACCGAGGCCGTCATCTATTCGATTCGCATGGAAGAGCCGGTCCCACCCTCGACGGTGATCCCCGGCTACCCGGCGGCGCTCGCGCGAGTGGTGATGAAGTGCCTCGAGAAGGATCGGGAGAAGCGGTACCAGACCGCCGACGAGGTGCGCGCGGCCCTCGACGCCTTCATTCAGGTCGAGGCGCCCACCACCAAGGACGACGTGGTGCGGTACATGGCCGAGATCTTCGGCGACGACGACGAGCGCACCAGCGTCTACGTCCCCCCCAACGCGCAGTCGCAAGCCAAGGCGAAGCCGGTGCTGGCGGCGAAGCCACCGCCGCCGATCGGTGAAGGCCCCGACGACGATCGAACCGTCTCGATCCCCGGTGCGCCGCGTCCGGGAGACAAGCCGCCGCCGCCGATCGCGCGCCCCGGCGACGATCCGAGCACCGATCCCGATCGGCCGAAGGGGCGTGACGTGCTCGCCACCGCGCCGATCATCTCGCCGCCGCTCTCCAAGCCGAAGCTGCCGCCGATCGAGCCGTCGTTCGAGCCCGAGCGCACCAACGTCGGCCCGATGGAGTCGCACCCCGAGCCGCCTGACGAGCCCACCAACGTCAGGCCAGTGGGGCGCAGCGAGCCGACGCTGGCGATCGCCCCTCCAGGCTCGTCCGATCCCGAGCTCGACTTCGGGCCGACGCGCATCTCGAGCTCCCAGGCGATCGAGATCAGGACGGGAGACGTCGTCGCCCTCCTCGAGTCTGGAGAGTCGAGCATCGAAGCGGTGCCCAGCGAGACGACCTCGACCCTCACCCAGGAACGCGACGCGCCGCTGCTGGTCGACCGGCCCAAGCTCCGGCCCACCCAGGCCCCGAGCGAGGCGACGCTCCCACCCGCGCGCGCCGGCAACGACGAGACCCGCAACGAGCTCGAGGAGGTCCAGCCCAAGCCGCCGCCGCCGCAGCGCTCCTCACGCCCTCGCAGGCCGACGGGTCAGCAGCCCAAACGCGAGGGCACCAGCAAGGGCTTCGATCTCGACGATCACATCGCCACCCTCGACATGGCCAAGTACGAGGACAGCCAGGCCGTGCAGCTCCGGCAGAACCGCAACCTGGCAGCGGTCGCCATTCTCACCGCGGTCGGGGTGGCGGTGCTCGCGCTCCTCATCTGGGCGCTCTGGCCGTCGAAGCCGTCAGCTCCCGTGCCGAAGGGAAAGCCGGGAGTGGAGAAGCCCGCCACGAAGTCCCAGCCTCCACCACCCGCGTCGGCGATCACCGCGGTGAAGGTGACGTTCCGTGCGCCTGCGGGAACGAAGGCGAGCATCGAGGGGAACAGCCTGACGCTGGGCTCGCCCGTCGAACTCCCGCCCGGAGCGGTGACGATTCGTTACACCTGCCCCGCGAAGAAGAAGCAGCGGCCGCGCACCGTGGAGTTCACCTCCCAGGTGCCCGCGTCGCCGGAGCCGGTGGCGATCGATCTCTCCTGCTGGTGATCGTCAGCGCTCGGTCGGAGGACCGCCGAGCCGGTTCACCGACGGCATCGAGGCGAGCAGCTCTTTGATCTTCTCGGCCTGATCCGGCTTCGGCGCGGCGAGCTCGAAGGCCTTGAGGAAGAGCTTGGTGCAGAACGGCGGGAGCTGCGGGGCGCTGAAGAGCTGGCGCGCGGTCGCTCTTGCGCGGGTCGCCTGCTCGGTGCGGTTCGAGGCGTCGAAGAACTCCGCGTTGAGCCACAGCCGGCGGGCGTAGGTCTGCCGCATCGCCTCGGTGAAGAAGGTGGTGGCGAACTCGGCGGCCTTCACTTCTCCCTTGGCCAGATCGCCCTTCACCTCACCGGCGAGCTCGGACATCGCCGAGAGCTCCTTCTCGGGCGGCATCCACTGCTTGAGCTCGGGCTCGTCGTGCAGCTTGGCGCTCTGGGCCACGAGCGCCGCGTCACCAGCTTCGGGCGCGGGCACCTTCCAGTCGGGGTCGAGCGGCACCACGCCGAGCCGCGTCAGCCCGTCGGCCATCTCGGAGGGGATGTTGGTGCGGCTGCGATCGTTCAACGTCATCGCCTTGCCGAGCTCTTCGATGATTCGGGCGAGCGGCACGAAGAGGATCGAGAGCTCGCGCTGCGCCCGCAGCTCCTTGATCCGGCTCCGGTACACCCCGCGATTGGTCTGCGCGCGATCGAACTGCACCACGCCGAACTCGTCGCTGATGATCGCCTGGTAGATCTCGATGCCGCCGCCCTTGAGGGGCCGGGCGAAGAAGAGCGCGCGATCGCCCGTGCCGAGCACTGGAGTCATCGTGCCGAGCAGGTTCTCGTCTTCCTTCTCGGCGACGGGCGCTGACGCTTGCGGGGCAGCCTGAGTGGGCCGGCTCACCGACGTACCCGACGACTCGAGCTGGTAGAGCGCCTTCTTCGCGAGCTTGGCGTGCGCCTTGGAGTTCGACTGGGCGAGCGCCTCGGCGAGCGCGGGCTTCTTCGCCTTCACCCAGGCGGCGAGCACCTCGGCGGCCTTGTCCTCGGGGAGCGCTTCGACTTGGGCCACCGTCAACGAGAGGGGATCGGTCATGGAGTCTCCAACTGTGCCAATTCGTCAGCGCCGACGCACGAGGAAGAAATCGTCGCGCTGGGCGGCGATGAAGAACTCGCTCTCGAGCTTGTCGCCGAAGAGCTGCTGCGGGTGCACCCCGCGAATGACGAAGTGATCGTAGCTGCCGGCGTACTGCGCCCACGGCCGCGGGTCCCACTCGCTCGGGAACGTCGGCGGAGGCGTGCCGCGGTACTTGAGCGGCGAGTGCGGGGTGAGGGCGAAGGAGAAGTTGGTGAGGCCGCCACGCTGGCGAGCGATCACCGTCGAGGCGTGGAGGTAGACCGGGTGGGTGACCGCGCGGGAACCGGTGGCGACGACGATGCCCATGGTGCGTGGCTTCGGCCCCGCCGCGTCGGCCAACTGGGTGAGCGCCGCCGACTCGACGTCGAAGGTCCGGAACGCCTGCACGAGCGGCCAGGCGGTGATCGCCGCCACGGCCACCCCGAGCCAGACGAGCCGCTCGGCCCATGCTCGGTTGAGCACCGGCACCGCGACGACGATCAACGCCGCCGCGAGGTGCGCGTAGCGCGTGTTCAAGTAGTACATGTACCCGCGGATATCGAAGGGCAGGGCGAAGTAGAGCAGCACCCCCAACGCCGCGAGCCCGACGATCCGCCAGCGGGCGATCGGCCCTTCGTGAGTCTCTCGACCCGTCGCGAGCGCGAGCACGAGCGCGAGCACCGCGGCCCCGAAGGCGAGCTTCACCGCGAGCTGATCGCCCCCGTCGGGGAGCATGTTCGCGAGGGTGGGGAGGAACTCGTCACGGTTCTGCTCGAAGGACTTCCAGGAGAGGTTCTCCTTCGAGAGCATCGGGCCCCAGGACTTCCACGGCTGGCCAGGAGCGATCTCCGCCGGCTCTCCGACGCGCAGCCCGATCCACGCGATGAAGAGCACCACCCCAGGGACGACGCCGAGCACCGCGGGCAGCCGTGCCTTCCAGTGTCGCCCTTCCGGTGCGGGCGTGGTGACGAGGAGGAACGGGAGCGCCACCCCGAGCCAGGCGAAGACCTGCACGTGGAAGAGCAGCACGGCCACGAGGCTCGCTCCGAGGGCGATCGACCAGGTGCGTCGCTTCGGCGAGTCTTCGATCGCGCGCACGAAGAAGCCGCAGGTGAGGAACGCCAGCGGGAGCGCGGTGCAGTAGTTGAGGAAGCCCCAGGCGAAGCTGTCACCGTACGCGAAGGGAATCGCGAGCAGCGCAGGCCACGTCGCGCGACGCAGGCTCTTGAGCAGGAACGCCAGCGAGAGCGGCAGCCCGGCGACGTACGCGGCGAGGAACACCCGGTTCGCGGTCTCGAGCGGCAACAGCCAGTTCAGCCACGAGACGAGGTAGTAGTAACCCAGGTACGGCGTGAGCTGGACACGACGCTCGAAGACCTCGGGAAAGAGCGTCGAGGCGTCATCGAGCCGGTGCAGCACCGAGATGAGGTGGAGGTGCTGCGGCAGATCGACGAGCGGCAGGGCGCGCGACGCGAAGAGCGGCGCCACCCCGCAGATGAGCGCCGCCACCCAGGCCCACTGAACCGGCGTGAGGCGTGGCAGGGTGGGCTTCACCGGCGGCGGACCTTGTTGTCTTTTCAGCCACTTGGCAAGGACTACGGGAACGCCGAATGGGTCCAATCTCGAGAAGAAAGGGCTGCACTTGGCAGTGGGGTGGAGGGTGTTGTACGTCGCACCCAGTCGGGGAAAGGAAGCGTCATGCGCACATCGTTCATCAAGGTCTCAGCGGTCTCGATGGCGTTCGCGTCGTTGGCGTTTGCGTCTCCGATCGATCGCCCCGTCTTCGGCGAGCGCGTGAACGCCACCTGCAACTGCAAGAGCGCGGCGGACTGCACGTGCCCGCGCGGTCAGTGCAAGTGCAAGAGCTGCGGCAATCACCACCACTCCAAGACGATGACGGACTCGCTCAAGGGCAACACCGAGAAGACCCAGCTGCCCGAGACGGCTCGTCACGACGCTCGCGGCGGCGTCTTCATCTGAGGTCGCCTCACGGCGTGCGCGGCCGGCCCCACTTGTCGAGCTCGATTCCGCAGCCGGAGCACGTCCACCCTCCGAAGAGCGCCTGACGGACGTTCTTCGGCGCGCGCACGGTGGGGAGCCCAGCACCGCAGGCAGGGCAGTGGCCCGGCGGGGTGAAGTTGAGGCCCAGCTGCGTCTTCTGCTGGGTGCCGCGGACGAGGAGGATCACCAAGCCAACGCCGAAGAGAGGCAGGGCGGCGGCGATGAAGCAGAGGAGGAGCTCGCCGAGGCCGATCACGGGAGCTCCGCGCTCCAGACGAGGACACTGCCGGTGCGAATGCGCTCGAAGCGAATGAAGCCGGCGCGCTCGGCCGAGGCGCGGATTTCCGCCTCCGTTCGCGGATGGAGCCCTGCGCGCTCGTGGAGCTTCCGCGTCGCGCTCGATGCCTCGTAGGTGCTGGCGACGAACTTGCCCCTCGGTCGAATCACCCGGCGCGCGTCGGCGAGCAGCGAGGCGAGATCGGCGACGAAGTGCACCAGGCCGCTGGCGAGGATCCCTCCAAGGCAGGCATCGAGGAACGGCAACGGCGGCACCCGCGCGCGCACGAAATCGGCGGCCAGCTGGTTCTCCCTGAACTGCGCCATCGCCTCCTCGATCATCGGCCGCGAGAGATCGACGCCGATCACGTTCACCGTCGGCAGCTCGCGCACCAGCCGCTTGAGGAAGAGGCCCGGCCCGCAGCCGAGATCGATCACCGGGCCGTTCGGCGTGCCCAGCATCGAGCGCATCGCCACGTACTCGCTGTCGCGATCGAGCTGGCCGCGGGTCAGCACCACGTCGACGGCCGGCCGCACGTAGCGCTCCCAGGAGCGGGCGACCCAGGGCAGCTCCATCGCCTGCTGCAGCCCCTTCGCCGGCGCGCTGTCGGGCGCGAGATCGATCAGGCCCTCGTGCACCGCCCACGTCGCGCGGCACCCCAGGCATCGAACCGGGCCGAAGATCAGCGCGGGCTCGGAGATGTCCGCGTCGGGCACCAGGCTCCCCGCCGCACAGGCGGGACACCGGAGCAGATCGAGGGTGGTGCGGCGCATCGAGTCGTCAGGCCTTGGCGACCAACACCGGCCAGCCGCGCGCCATCGCCTCCTTGAAGAAGGTCGACACCGTGCGCCGGTAGTCGTTCAGCGCCGCCGTCGCGGGATCTTCGAGCTGCGTCGAGCCTGCGCCGGGGTCGAGATCGAGCGTTCGCCCGCAGCGCTCGCAGCGGATCGAGACCGGCCGCATCAGCGAGACCGGCACGGCGTAGCGGGAGCCGCACTCGCAGCGCCAGAAGGTCGCGCGCTCTCCGGCTTCCTGCCGGGCGATGGTGAGCAGCTGATCGGCCGTGCGGAGGAGCGCCGGCAGATCGTTGGGCGGCTTGGCGAAGACGTTGGGCGACGCGCCGGCGATCTGCTCGAGGCGCACCAAGAGCCCGAGCGTTCGGTACTCCACCCGCGAGAGCGCGCGCTCGAGCACCGCGGGGGCCGGCGCCGCGACCTCGAGGGGCACGAAGCCGGAGGGATCGTCATCGTCTGGGCTCGGGGTGAGTGACCAGGCTGGCTGCGCGATGAAGCGGTACATGACTCCTCCTCTCGCTCGTCGACGTCAGCTCCACTCCAGCATGCGCTTGAGCGGGGCGTAGGCGGCTTCCCGCAACGGCTCGGGGAGCTCGAGTCGTGGGCTCTTCTCCTTCATGCACTTGTACAGCTTCTCCATGGTGTTGAGCCGCATGTGTGGGCACTCGTTGCAGGCGCAGCCGTTGTCCGGAGGTGCCGGGACGAAGGTCTTCTGCGGGCTCTTGAGCTGCATCTGATGAATGATGCCCGCCTCGGTCACCACGATGAACTTCTGCTTGGGGCTCGTCTGGGTGAACTCGAGCAGCTGCTTCGTCGAGCCGATGTAGTCGGCGAGCGCGAGCACCGGCGCTTCGCACTCGGGGTGGGCGATCACCTCGGCGTCGGGGTGCTCGACCTTCAGCTGCACCAGCCGCTTCTCGCTGAAGATCTCGTGCACCATGCAGGCGCCCGGCCAGAGCACCATGTCGCGGCCGGTCTGCTTCATGACGTACCGGCCGAGGTGCTGATCGGGCGCGAAGAGGATCTTCTTTTCCTTCGGCACCTTCGCGACGATCTTCACCGCGTTCGAGCTGGTGACGATCACGTCGGAGAGCGCCTTCACCGCCGCCGACGAATTCACGTAGGTGACGACGAAGTGATCGGGGTGCTTGTCCTTGAAGGCCTTGAAGGGACCAGGCGGGCAGCGATCGGAGAGCGAGCAGCCGGCGGCGAGATCGGGCAGCAACACCAGCTTGGTCGGGTTCAGGATCTTCGCGGTCTCGGCCATGAAGTGAACGCCGCAGAAGACGATCACGTCGGCCTTGGTCTTCTCGGCCTGCTGCGCGAGCGCGAGCGAGTCGCCCACGAAGTCGGCGACGTCCTGGATCTCCGACTCCTGGTAGTAGTGTGCGAGGATGACGGCGTTGAGGTCCTTCTTGAGCCGGAGGATGTCGTGCTCGAGATCCATGCCGGCTTCGTAACGCAAAGTGGAGGAGGGTGCTCGCCCCTGTCACTTGGGCAGGCTGACCCGACTGCCTGGGCCGACGATCGGTTGGAGGCGCACCTCGAGCGGCGCCGAGGCACCAGCCTGCGGGCCGAGCCAGGTGTGATCGCCGGCGACGAGCCCTGAGACCTTTCTCCCCGAGAAGGTGATGGTGGTGGAGGTCGGCGCGCTGGCGGGCAGGCTCCAGATCCCCTCGAGGAGGATCGTGAGCAGGCTGCGATCGTTGGTGTCGCGCTGGGTGCCGGCGTGCTGGCTCGTCCGAGTCCAGGTGCTGCCCGCGACCACGCTGAGCGTCGTCGGCTTTCCCTCCTCGGTGACGATCCAGCTTCCGTCGAGCTTCGTCTTCGGCGCCGCGCCACACCGGCCCTCGGCGGTCCCGACCTTCACCAGCTCGGCGCTCCGCTCGTACGAGTCCGCGGGCCGAATGGCGAACCGCGCCTCGCTCTGGCGCACGAGCCCGCTGCCCAGCACGAGCGCTCTCGCCGAGCAGCGACGCACCGACGATCGAGGAACATGGTGGCCCACCAGCTTCGAACGCCATTCGGCGCACTCGGAGAAGGTCTCTCCCGCGATCGTCGTCGAGAGCGATTCGTCGGGTTCGGAGAGCTCGACCGGCGGAGACAGCGGCGTCAGCGGAGCGTCGACCAGCAGGTGATCGACCAGCCAGGTGCCGTCCGGTGCGCCGCCTGAACGCTGCGTCGTCACCTCGATCGTCAGCGTTCGCTCGCTCCGTTCGCAGGCCCGAAGGCGGAGCAGTGCGTCGGGCTTCACCGCGTACTCGACGAACTCCCCCACCTTCACGTCCGCGAGCGAGAGGGGCGTCGGATCAGCCGCGAAAACGAGGAGAATAATCGGGGGCAATTTCCCCAAGACTGTCACGGTGATTGACGTCTCGTCTCAAAACTCGAGCCCTCGACCTGGCGACCATTCCGCACATCGTCGCTGTGGAGGTCACATGCCTACGCCAGTCACCGGTCCCGCTCCCGTTTCACCAACGAACCCGACGACGCCCGTCGTTCCTGCCGCGCAGGTGAAGAAGGCCGAGCGGCTGCTCAAGGCGGCGGGCTTCAACCCCGGCGTCGTCGATGGAAAGCCATCGCCTGCCTTCGAGTCGGCGCTCAAGGAGTTCCAGACCTCGTGGGGCCTGCCCGCGTCGGGCGTTCCGGATGCGGCGACGATGGCGAAGCTGCAGCACACCGCCGATCGGATCCACGCGCACAAGAAGGACGGGTTCCTCTCGGTCGGCCAGAAGGGGAAGGACGTGCTCCAGGTCGAGAAGCAGCTGCGCGCGCTCGGCTACGACGTGGGCAAGGCCGACGGGGTCTATTCGAAGCAGACCTTCGCCGCGGTGAAGGCCTTCAAGGCCGATCAGGCGGACATCAAGAACGAAGCGGGAGCGATCGCGAAGCACGGGCGGAGCGTGCTCGCGCGTGAGGTGGCCGAGCTCCGGCACGACCCCGAGCGGCGGCGGCTGGCCCCTTCGACCCATCAGAAGACGCTCGACGCACGCACCGCTCAGCGCGCGGCGAGCGCGAACGCGGACGGGAGCACCGGCTTCGGCGTCGGCGCTCATGGCGGGTCGGTGGAGAACGTGCAGCGGCACCTCCGGGCGGCTGGGTACGATCCGCAGCACACCAACGGCACCTTCGACGAGCGCACCGCAGGCGCCCTGAAGGCCTTCCAACGGCACGCCGGGCTCAAGGCGACGGGCCGAGTCGACGCGCAGACGTGGAAGCGGCTCAAGACGAGCTTCATTCTCTCGAAGAGCGGCACCAGCCCGGCGCAGGCGCTGGGCGAGCGCTCGGCGGCGGTGAAGAAGACCGAGGCGCTGCTCAAGAAGGCGGGCTTCAACCCCGGGAAGGTCGACGGGCTGTTCGACGAGCGCACCTTCGCGGCCGTGCGGGCGTTCGAGAAGAAGAAGCACCTCCACCGCGACGGCGAGGTCGGCACCCACGATCTCTCGGTGCTGAAGAAGGCGGCGGCGACCTCGGTGCACGGGATCACCGTGACGAACGAGATGCGGCGGCTGGCGGCGAACGGCCGCTCGGTGGCCCTGTCGATGGGCGGCTACTCGGGACTGGGCCTCTGCGCGACGGGCGTGAGCCGCGCGATCGAGCGCACGATGGGCTTCCACGTGTGGGGCAACGGCAACCAGATCGACAACAACCTGCCGCGCAAGCACTTCAAGCAGGTCCACATCTCGCTCGCCGAGGCCCTGAAGATCCCCGGGCTGGTGCTGACGTGGGAGCACACCTCGACGCGGCTGGGCAGCATCTACGGCCACACCGCGATCACTCAGGGCAACGGGCTGTCGTCGACGAGCGACTTCGTCGAGCGCGACACCCTGCACGCGGGCGGCCGCACGGGGCTCAAGATCTTCATGCCGCTGCCGTGAGGCGCCTCAGTCGCCTTCGTCGACGGTGAGCTGGTCGCTGTCTTGGAAGTTCGACTCGCGCTTCTTCGCGTCGCGCACCTCGAACACGTACAGCCCCGGCTCGACGGAGAAGCGACGAACGCTCAGCGACCTGCCGGAGGCGGCTTCGCGCAGCTTCGGTCGAGTCGACGCACCGCGGGGTTCATTTCTTCCGCTTCCATCAACGCCCGTCCAAGCGCGCGCGCGGCGTCAACCTGGCCTTCTCCGCACAGCGTCAGCACCTCGAGCACCCGCGCCTCGGTGCGAAGGCGACCGAGGGGAAACCGTGAGCGGTAGGCTCCGAGCCTGAGCTGTGCCTCGTTCCAATCGGCTTCGTCGGTCGCGCGAAGAATGCCCTCGAGGGTCTCGAGTTCTGCGGCGAACGAGATGTCATCGGCCGCGGGTGCAGAGAGGACCGCCGCTTCCGGGCTCGATGCGGCTGGCCGCGTCGCTCGTCTCGTCGTCCGCTTCAGAGGCGCCGCTGCCGAGGGCAAAGGTGGTTCGGGTGGGTTGGCCTCGCGCTCGGGGGCTGCCGTCGCGACGATCGGCGGCGGCACGAGGAGGACCGGCTGGCCCGTCGGCACGCTCGGGAGCGGCTCAGGGCGAGTGGCGAACCAGGTCAGCGTCGAGCCCGCCGATGCAGAGACCACGCTCACCGCGACGAGCTTCGCGACGGTCGAACCCGCGATCCCAGGAGCGGCTGCGGGCACGAGCGCCTCTCTGAGCCGGCTGCGCACCTCGGCCCTCAGCGGCGGAGTCCCCTGCCGCGCTCGGCGCATGAGGTCCCGTGCTTCGGTTCCAAGCTCGCTCACGATGCGGTCTCCTCTCTGCGGCTTCGGGTGAGCAGCTCCTCGAAGCGCCGCCGCGCCAGTCGAAGGCGCGACGCGACGGTGTTGGCGTTCATTCCAGTCATCTCGGAGATCTCTCGCAGCGTCAGCTCTTCGAACTCCGAGAGGACGAAGGTGGTGCGTTGCTCGTCAGGAAGCTGGTCGAGCAGCTCGAGGACGAGCGCGAAGGCTTCTCGTTCTTCGGCGTGCTGGTGCGGCCCTGGCTGCGGTCTCGGGGGCAGGCGTCGCAGCTCGGCGACGTTGTTCCGAGCGCGCGCCGCTCCCCGTCGATGATCGGACGCGACTCGTACGGCGATTCCTCCGAGCCAGGTTCGCAGATTCGAAGCACCGCGGAACTCGTCGCGCCGCCGGTGCAGCACCAGGAAGACCTCGTGGGCGGCGTCTTCGGCGTGAGCGGGGTGCACTCCGAGCCTGAGCAACAGCCGCCACACGAAGTCGACGTGAGCGTCATAGGCAGCTCGAACGTCGATGCTCACCAGCGCCACCCGAGCGTGAGCTGAAGATCGCCGACCGCGAGCGGCGTCTCGAAGAGCGAGCCCGTGTCGTCCCGGAGCATGGGCCTGATGAGGTTGAGTCGAACTCCCGCGAGGGCCCCAGCTTCCACGTGCTCGGACAGTGGGATCAGCACGCGCGCTTGCAGTCCACTCGAGGCGACCAGCAAGCCCTTCGCCGCACCCGAAAACGTCGAGAGTCTCCACGAGCCAACAGACGACGAGACACAGGAGCCGATGCGCACCTGGCCCACCGAAGGCAGCACGCAGACCGCGGCCTGCAATTCGACGAGATGAAGAACGCGCGCGTCGGCCACTGGCTGCGCGGCGCCGAACCGAACGTCCGCCGCGACGCCCAAGCTCGCTCGGCTGAGCAGCCCGGTCAGCGCGAGTCTCGGCTCGGGGAGGGGGAGCGTGCCCACATCGAGCGCCGCGCCCGCGCCGACGGTGAGCTTCCATGGTTCGGTCGGTTCGTCGTGGTGGGCGATCATCGCGGGCCGAGGTTCGCTCGGCGGTGCGGCGGTCGGCTCGACGTGCTTCGTAGCGAACTCACCGCGGCTTCCCAGCTTGACGATGAGCCCCGCGGTGCGAATCGCTTCTTCACAACTCGCGACGACGACCCGCCGCAGCCCTTCTGTCGGCTCGAAGAACATCACCGTGACGACCCACTGTGCTTCACGCTCGCGAAGCTGCACCTCGGCTCGCCCAGTCGCGGCACCGACGAGCTCGACGGTATCGGGTCGGTTCGAGCACGACGCTGGCGCTTCCCACTCGAGCTCGAAGGGAGCGGCGGAGACCAAGGCAATGGCGAGGGGCGCGAGGATCATCGGTGAATGAAGCGGAGCTCTCGGGGGCTGACTCGGAGCACGAGCCACTCGGGGGTGAAGGCAACGAGCGAATCCAACGAGAAGCGGTAGCTGCGAAAGAGGATTCGGTTGCTGCGCACGATGGCCTCGACGTAGCCGACGTGAGCGTGGCCGTTCTGCGTCCACTCGTACTTGTCGAACAGGGCGAGGGGCGACCAGCTGACGGCTTCGGGACGCCAGTTCTTCGACACCAAGTCCCAGGTGAGGCGTGAATGGAGAACCGATCGTGAGTCGAGCGGACGCGCGCGGAGCAGCGTCGTGCTCGGCCCATTGCTCGCGAACTGGTGCACGATGGCATGCGTCGCGGTGGCTCCCACGAGATTGCCGCTCGCTTCGTCGCAGGTCTCGACGACGTCGCACAGGGTCGTCGTACAGCCCGGCTCGAGTCTGCACGCCCTCCCGCTCCAGAGGGCGTCTTGGCCGTCGACCAGCAAGATGCCCAGCCCTTGGGGAAACTGCATGTGTTCCGTTCTCAAACGCCCGAGCTCGATGGCGCCGCCGTCGGCGACCACGTCGAACACGGTCGTGCCCACCGCGGTAACGACCCGGCCCGATTCGACGTGAGATGCCCAGCGGAAACCTGGGACGTCGAGCGCACCTGCTGGGACGAGTCCGGTTGGCGTCTCGAGGTAGCGCTCGAGGGTGTCTGGTGACCGAACGGCCCAGAGCTCTTCGCCGAGGTTGAAGGCCTGACGATGGCCCGTGAAGTCCTGCTCGATGCCGCCGTCGAGCCCATAGAGAAACCCGAGCGAGTTGGGGTTCGCGGAGCACAGTGCCCGACCAGCTGGGGTGACGAGCGTGCAGGTGTCGACCCGATCGACGTAGCGCCGAACGAACCCGAACTTCGGATGAGCAAGGCCCGCGTCGCCCGCGTTCAGGAGGTCGCGCTCATCGAACGCGAACTCATCGACCAAGAGCTCTCGGGTGATGGTCGTGCCCTCGGTGGCGATGGTGAGGGTCCAAACACCGAGTGCAGAAGGACCGATCTCCACGCTCGCTGACCCGTCGGTGTTGGCTCGAGCGGTGACGACGACGCCAGGCTCGGACGAGAAGGTCGCGCGAGCGCAGCCGAGAAACTCGATGGTCCTCGAGGTGCCAGCGACGAACGCCCCCAGGTCCGAAGGAACGGTGCACGCGACCGCGCCGCCGGCCGACCCGCCCGCTTGCCCACCCGCCGCGCTTCCCCCACCCACCGTCCCGACGAACCGGGGAACGTCGATGGGTACGACGCAGGCAGTGAGGAGTCCGAAGACACCGATGAAGCTCGTTCGCATGCGCATGAGTGGCCGGACGCTCGAGTATTCGTCACTCGCGCCAGCGATTGCAGTGCGATCTGCATCTTGGCCTCTCGAGCGAACCGTGAGACGCGCGGAGCAAGAACAAGTCCGCGGAGCCGCCAGATGTCGACGAGCGCCAGCATCAAGTGACGAACGAGATGCGGCGGCTGTCGACGAGCGACTTCGTCGAGCGCGACACCCTGCACGCGGGCGGCCGCACCGGGCTCGAGATCTTCCTCAGTCTCCTTCGTCGACGGTGAGCTGGTAGCTGTCCTGGAAGTTCGACTCGCGGTTCTTCGCGTCGCGCACCTCGAACACGTACAGCCCGGGCTCGACCGAGAAGCGAATCGACTCGGGCTTGTCGCCCTTCGCGCTGTCGCTCGTCTGCACGAGGGTGAGCTTCCCGTCGTCTTCCACCCGGTGCAGGTAGAGGCCCACGTCGACCTTGAGCACCCCGATGAGCTGGGCGCTGATCGGCGTCTTCACCTGTCGCTCGCGGAGATCGAGCGCGAAGTAGTCGACGTCCTTCTTCGGGTACACGGTGCCTCGCACGGGGCGGCCGAAGGCGAGCGGCGTTCCGGCGTCGGGCGCGTTGTTGGGCTCGCGCTCCTCGGAGCCGTCGTCGGGCACCACCGTGGTGGAGAGCCGGTACGACTGATCGGGGTTCTCGTCTTCCTTCACCCACTTGCCGTCGACCTTGCGCGCCGCGCCTTCGACGCGGAACCAGCACACGCCGTCGCAGCGAACGTTGTTGAGTTGCTCGGGCTCCTTGGTGCCGCCCTCGTTCACCTTGAGCAGCACCTCGTCGGGCTTGCCCTCGATCGGCTTCACCACCGAGAGCTGGAGATCGACCTTCTCGACGCCCGAGAGGGTGAGGCGAACGATCGACGGCCCATCGGTGGTGAGCTTGAAGTGATCGACGTCGCCGCGCGGGTTGATGAAGCCCTCGCGGTAGCTGTTCGGCGGGAGATCGGTCGCCTTGGCGAGCTCGTCGTTCGGCTCGTACTCGGCCGAGGCACCGGCTTCCTCGGGGACGACGGTGAGCGTGTAGGTGCGGTCGAGGTTGAAGCCCTTCTTGGCGTCCTTGGCGGCGGTGAGCGGAGCGCTGCGCAGCGCGAGGAAGAGCACCCGATCGCTCTGGCGGACGCCGACGTTGCGCAGCGACAACCCAGACGACTCGCGCGACTTGGCTTGGAAGAGCACTGCCTCGGCTTCGGTGAGCAGCTGGAGATCGTAGGAGACGCCCTCCACGCCGCTCACGTCGATGCGCAGCGCCGTCTTGAGCTCGGGGCCCTGACCGGCGTCGACCGCGCCGCCGTCGACTTCAGGTGAACCAGCGTCGGGATCGAGGGGAGCCGGTGCGGGGGGCTCCTCTCCCGTGGGCGAGGGCAGCTCGAAGCGGAAGAGATCGACGTCGTTGGGGTGCGCGACGTAGCCCGACACGGCCTGTCCGAGCTGCACCTGGGTCGCGTCGACGCGCCGCTCGTTGGGCTCGAGCTCGTAGCCGGGCTGGCGATCGCGGAAGACGGCGCTGACGGTGTACGCGCCGCCCACGCCCTTCTTCATGTTCAGCACCCGCACCAGCACCGTGCCGGACACGTCGAGGTTGGGGAGCCGCTCGGTGCCGCCGGGGCCTTGGGCGTTCACCTGGGCGAGCACCGTCTTGGTCGCGTCGATCACCTCGAGCGCGACGTCGCCACCCATCGGCGCGGTGACCGTGAGTTCGACGGTGCGCGGCAGCGCCGCCTTGAGGGCGTACCAGTCTTCATCGGGCTTCGCGGTCTCGGCGCCCAGGGTGGCTTCGACGAGCGAGGTGCGATCGATGACGAGCGCCTTCTCGGCCGACTCGTTGGGCTCGGTCTCGGTGAGCTGCTGTGGCCCCGCGTCGACGACGCCTGCGTCGACGGCTGGTGACTCGGTGCATTTGGAGCACGCGAGGGTCGTTGCCAGCAGCAGCGCAGCGAGGAGGGCGGTCGCGTTTCGGCCAGGCGCGTTCATTGGGCGGCGTCATGCCACAAAGATCGAACAGCCCAAACGCTCGGTTGTTCCCTGAAGAAGGGCGGGGCGCGCGCGTCCGACCGCCGAAGTGGATTCATGCCGCCGATCGAAGGAGAGTGTGGTCATGCGAAACGTGCTCCTGGTGCTGTGCCTCGTCTCGCTCGACGCCTTTGCGGCAGGGGTGGGCTTCGCGCAGGCGACCGGCTACTTCAAGAAGGACACCCGGCCGACGCTGTACCAACCGCTCAACCTCCTCGACGGCCGCGACGCCACGGCGTGGTGCTCGACCAGCTCCGACCCGCTCAACGAGTTGCTCACCTTCGGCTTCACGGCGCCCGTGCGCATCGACGAGGTCCGCATCACCACCGGCAACAACTTCAACGAGAGCACCTTCTCGGAGTTCGCCCGCGCCCAGAAGCTGGTGTTCACCGTGGGCAAGCAGAAGCAGATCCTCAAGCTCGAGGACAAGCGCGGCCCGCAGTCGCTCACCTTCGAGAAGCCCTTCACCACCACGCGGCTGTCGATCGAAGTGCACGATCAGTTCCCCGCCGACGATCCCGATCAGCCGGTCTGCATCACCGACATCGTCTTCGTCTCCGAGGGCAAGCCGCTCAACGGGAACTGGCTCACCAACAAGCTGAAGTACGACAAGAACGTGCAGACGCTGATGGGCACCTGGTACGCGGGCTACGAGGGCGGGCCCGACCGGTTCCTCAACCTGAACTTCGACGGCACCTTCCGGTATTCGTTCGAGCCGTTCGACGAGAAGCGCGCGGAACCGAAGGTGCTCGAGGGCAAGTGGGACGTGCAGGGCAATCACCTGGTGATCGAGGCGGGCGGCAAGAAGTACTCGCCCAAGTTCACCAAGGACGCAGGCAAGAAGGCCGGTGAGGTGCTGGGCCTCGATGGCGACGTGCCGGAAGGGCTCAAAGGGCCGTTCCGTTCGGTGCCGTGACGTTTCCCTTCCTCTTCTTCGGGCACGGGAACGGCTCGGAGACGACCTACGATCTCACCATCGTCGGGCGTTCGCCCGAGCACTTCTTTGCCGAGCTCGCGACGGAGCTCGGAGCGTGGGCCAAACACATCGGCCTCAAGGCGGGCGGACTCGACGGTGCTCCCTTGGGCGTCTTGCGCTTCACCACCCGCGCGGCGAGGCCTTCGAGCGGGAGCTCACTGCTGAAGCTCGAAGCCGTGCTGAAGGAATCGAGCGCCGCGATCGCATTCGTCCTTCGAGACAACCGGTACAGTCCGAGCGCGTGGCATCGCGACAGCGCGGCGAGGGCCGTCGAGCTGCTCGGAGCGGTCGAGCCTTTCCTCGTCGCTCCGTCGTACCGGGATCCGCGCGTGAAGGCGGCGCGGGACACGACGGCGAGCCTCGTGCAGAACCTCCTCCAGGGCCTCGAGTTCGCGGCGCCGGCGGCTTGGGCCTTCCATCGCGCCTTCGTGCTGGTCCTCCGGACGATGTCGGCGCCGCAGCGAGAGGTCTTTCGCCACGCCGTTCAAGAACGGGTGCCCGCGCTCCTCGGGCGGAGCTTCGCGTTCGACGTCGTGCTCGTCGAGCTCCTCTCGAATGCCCTGGGGATCGGCCACGAAGCGGTCGCGGTTCCAGCACACTATCGCGAGGCGACGGTCGAGGCCGTTCAGCAGCGGAAGCCGGCCCGGCCGACGAATGGGCTCGACTGGTCGAACCTCGAAGCAGTGATCGCCGCGATCGACGCCGCGGAGCCGCCGTGGGCGGAGCTCGATGAAGGGCTCGATCACGACGCGGCTCCACACCGACGAACCGTCCTCGCGCTTGGTTCGGCACGCCGCCGCCGGCTGCTCGATCACCGGCAGCTGACGATTCGGATCGCGAACGTCGCCAACGTCGTGGTGATGGAGCGGAACTTTCCCGACGCGCTCGCGATCTATGACGACGTGGTGCAGGCGCGCTCGCTCGATCCGCGGATCTGCACCTCGCTCCTCTACGCAGCGTGCAGCACCAACAACGGTCAGCCGCCTCAGCTCGAACGCGCTCGGGTGTACCTCGCCGCCACGGCGCCCCTCGCCGAGAAGAACCCGTTCATCTACCTGAACGGTGCGGAGCTCTGGTGCGAGCTCGGCGACTTCGAGACCGCGATCGCCTGGCTCACCAAGGCCAAGCGACGAGGCATCAAGGTCAGTGAGTACCGGAACGAACCGGCCCTCGCTCCACTTCGCGAGTACCCCGAGTTCCGAAAGCTGATGCGCTGATCAACCCGTTGAACCTGGTCAGGCTCGCGGGCCGATCGGAGCGAACGGAGTGGTGAGGTCGAAACGATCGAAGCGTTCCTTGCGTCGTCGCTCGTCCTCCGCCACCGCCTTCGTGGTGCGCGCGGCGAACGCCGCCTTCGCCGCCGTGAGGTCCTTCGCGTCGAGGTCCCGACCGGCGAGCTCGAGCCAGACGACCTTCAGGTGCTTCAGGGCCTGCGCTCGCTCGGTGAGCCAGACGAGCCCGGCGCGATCGAGGGTCGGGTAGGCGGTTGTGTCGTCTTCGAAGTCGAGCCGCCGCAGGCGAGCGAAGGTCGGCCACTCCAGCAGCTCGGAGAGGAACGCGGTCGTCAGCGCGGGCCGGGCGGTGAGGCGAAGCTCTCGCAACGACGGAAGCCGACAGGTGAACAGCCCGCCGAGCTGATTGGCCGAGGTGTGCACCGTCAGTCGATCGAGCTGGGGCAGCTCGAGGCCCGCGAGCCCGGTCAGGCGCCCGCGGACCCAGAGGTGCGTGAAGGTCTTCGGTGCGTGGCGGTTGAGCAGACTGGCCACCTCCGCCGTGAGCTCGCCCCGAACGACGAGCGTCTCCAGCCGGGACGCGGTGCGCAGGCTGAGCAGCTCCTCGAGCTTGCTGGCGAGCTCCCGTCCTTCGACCACCGCGGCGGCGATCACCCCGTCTCGCCAGAAGAGCTCGGAGGCTCGGAGATCGCCGGTGAAGGACGCTTCGTTCGAGTCGTACAGCTCGATCGCCGCCGCGTGCTTCTTCGCGAGCCGCAGCGCGATCAGCTCGCCCCATGGATCGCCGCGCGTCTGCAGCCGATCGGCGAGCACCTCGAGGGATCCCTCACCGAGGGCGTCGGCGAAGGGTCGATCATCGGCAGCGAGCGACTCTCCGGGCCGCTTCGCCTGGGCGAGGAGCGCCTGGACCTTCGCCTCGAAGGGTCGAAAGACGACCGGCGCTCCACGTTTTGCGCACCGGAGATGAAACCACTTGGGTTTCGGCGAGCGGGCGCCGAAGCGGTGCTCGCCCTTGCGGATCGGACCCGTACACTCGTGACAGGCGCTCGCGCGCGGCGCGATCTCGACCCGCCAATCCGCCACGGTTCAGGCGCCTGCGGCGGCCTTCTTCTTCGCCTTGCCGGAGAAGGCGCGGAAGAACTCGATGATCTCTTTCTCGGCGGCCTTCGCGTCGGTGACTTCCTTGAACTCCGACTCGAGGAACACGCCTCCGCACGATTCACAGGTGTCGTAGGAGATCGGGTTGGCTTTTTCGCCTCCCACCACTCGCAGCAGGTCCACCAGGCAATCGGGGCACTGACCGCTCATCGCGTCGGGGTCGACCTTCCCGCCCAGGGCTTCGAGGCCGGGGAGGTTGTTGTGAAGCAGCATGCGGTTGAGGTCCGAGACGTCGACCCACAGCCCGCCACACTCGCCGCACTTGCGAAGCGTCAGATCGTCATGTTGCAGATCGACCATTTCGACGCCGCAGCCGGGGCAATCCATTGTGACTTTCAGCTCCTGTGAGGGTGAGTACTGATCGTGATGCTACTGACGCCTGTTCCCCCGACGCAACCGCCATCGTTCGAAGCTTCACTCGTCAGTGGGTGGTCAGAGGTCGGTCATGGCGACGGAGAGTCCTTGACGCGCCGAATGTTGGCGCCCAGCGCCTTGAGCTTCTTCTCGAGCCGCTCATAGCCCCGGTCGAGGTGGTACACGCGGCTCACCTTCGTCTTGCCCTCGGCGTGGAGGCCAGCGAGCACGAGGGACGCAGACGCCCGCAGATCGGTCGCCATCACCGGGGCTCCCGACAGCCTGGGCTTCCCGCGCACCACCGCGGTGTGGCCGTCGACGGCGATGTCCGCGCCCATGCGGCGCAGCTCGGCGACGTGCATGAAGCGGTTCTCGAAGATGTTCTCGGTGATGACGCTGGTGCCCTGCGAGGTCGCGAGGAGCGCCATCAGCTGGGCCTGCATGTCGGTCGGGAAGCCAGGGTGTTCCTGGGTCTTGATGTCGACCGGGTGAACGCGCGCCGGGCCCTTGCAGCGAATGCCGCCGTCTTCGACCGTCACGAGGCAGCCGGTCGCGCGCAGCTTCTGGAGCACGGGCTCGAGGTGCTCGGGGACGGCGTTCTTCACCAGCACGTCGCCGCCGGTGATGGCCGCCGCGACCAGCAGGGTGCCCGCCTCGATCCGGTCGGGGATGATCGCGTGATCCACCGGGTGGAGCTCGTCGACGCCATCGATGGTGATCACGTCACTGCCCGCGCCGGAGATCTGCGCGCCCATCTTCACCAGCACCCGCGCGAGCTCTTCGACCTCGGGCTCCTTGGCGGCGTTCTCGATGAGCGTTCGGCCCTTGGCGAGCACCGCGGCCATCATCACGTTCTCGGTGCCGGTGACGGTGATCAGATCGAACGTCACCACGCCACCCTTGAGCCGTTTTGCCCGAGCCTCGACGTAGCCCTCGTTCAGCTCGATCTCGGCGCCGAGCGCTTCCAGGCCCTTCAAGTGTTGATCGATCGGCCGGGCGCCGATCGCGCAGCCGCCGGGCATCGAGACCCGGGCGCGGCCGTAGCGGGCGACGAGCGGGCCGAGCACCAGCACCGAGGCGCGCATCGTCTTCACCAGCTCGTAGGGCGCTTCCGGCGTCACGTTGGTGGGCACCGAGATGGTGACGACGTCCTTCTTCTTGGCGGGCAGGCGGTGCGACTCGCAGCCCATCGTGTCGAGCACCTTGAACATGGTGTTGACGTCGACGAGCTCGGGCACGTTGCGGAAGGTGTTGGTCCCGGGAGCGAGCAGGGCCGAGGCGATGATCGGCAGCGCGGCGTTCTTCGCGCCCGAGGCGTGGGTCTCGCCCTTCAGCGGGCCGTTTCCAGTGATGACGATGGCGTCCATGGGTCGGTCGGTTCCTTCAGGGGGCGCGGCCAAACACCATTCGATCGTGTTTGGCGAGGTCCTTCTCGATGCGCACGTCGGTCGCTCCCTGGCTTTCGAGGAGCGCCTTCACCTGCGCTCCCTGGTCCTCGGCGATCTCGAGTGCAAGGGTGCCGCCAGGCTTGAGTCGTGGCAGCGCGGCCGCGACGAGAGGGCGGATGACCGCGAGCCCATCGGCGCCTCCATCGAGGGCGAGCTTCGGCTCCTGCTGCACTTCCTTCTGGAGCCCTTTGAGCTGTCCACTCGCGACGTACGGCGGGTTGGAGACGATGACGTCGAAGCGGGCGTCGGCGGGCACGGGCTCGAGCAGGTTTCCGAGGAAGAAGGTCACCCGCGCGGCCACACCCAGGGCTTCGGCGTTCGTCTTGGCGACGGTGAGGGCGTCGTCGCTCAGGTCGGTGGCCCAGACCGAGGCGAGTGGACGCTCGGCGGCGAGGGAGATCGCGATGCAGCCCGAACCAGTGCAGACGTCGAGCACCCGGGCAGGCGCGTCTTTCGGGAGCAGGCGGAGCACGGCCTCGACGAGCAGCTCGGTCTCGGAGCGGGGAATCAACACCCGCCGATCGACGGTGAAGCGCCGGCCGTAGAACTCCTTCGAGCCCACGAGGTACTGGGTCGGCTCGAAGGCCAGCCGCCGCTGAATGAGCGCGCGGTAGCTCGCGAGCTCGTCCTTCGAGAGCGGGCGATCGAGATCCATGAACAACTTCACCCGGGTGGTGGCGAGCACGTGGGCGAGGAGGATCTCGGCGGTGAGCCGCGGGGCGTCGAGCTGCTGCTTCTCGAAGTGCCCCTTCGTCCAGTCGATCACCTTGCGAACGGTCCAGGTCTCGGCGTTCACGGCTGACCGCCTTGTTGCTTGAGCGCCTCGGCCTGGAAGTGCGTACGCAGCGCCTCGAAGACGTCGTCGAGATCGCCAGTCATCGCCGCGGGCAGGTTGTGCCGGGTGTAGCCGATGCGGTGATCGGTGAGCCGGTCTTGCGGGAAGTTGTAGGTGCGCACCTTCTCGCTCCGATCGCCGCTGCCGACGTGGCCCTTCCGCATCGCGTCGCGCTCGTTCTTCAGCTTCTCCTGCTCGATCTCGTAGAGCCGGGCGCGCAGCATCTTCATCGCCATCGCGCGGTTCTTGAGCTGCGACTTTTCCTGCTGGCACTTCACCACGATGCCGGTCGGCTTGTGGATGAGGCGCACTGCGGAGTCGGTGGTGTTGACGCTCTGCCCGCCCGCGCCGGTCGAGCGCATCACCTGAAGCTCGATGTCCGATTCCTTCAGCTGCACGTCGGCGTCTTCGGCCTCGGGCATCACCGCGACGGTGATCGTGCTGGTGTGGATGCGGCCCTGCGCTTCGGTCGCCGGCACCCGCTGCACCCGATGCACGCCCGACTCGTATTTCAGCACCGAGTACACGTGCTGCCCGGACAAGGTGAGGGTCGCGTCCTTGAGGCCACCCTGGTTCCCGGCGCTCGAGTCGATCACCTCGGCCGTCCACCCGCGCCGCGCGGCGAAGCGCAGGTACATCTGGGTCACCTCTTCGGCGAAGAGGGCCGCCTCGTCACCACCGGCCGCCGCCCGGATCTCGACGATCACGTCCTTCTCGTCGTTCGGGTCCTTGGGGAGGAGGAGGATCTTGAGCGCCTCCTCGAGCCTGGCGTGCTCGGCCTCGAGGGCGGGCAGCTCGTCCTTCGCCATCGCCTTGAGCTCGGGCTCTCCAGACGTCGACAGCTCGCGGGTGCTCGTGAGCTCGGCGCGCACCTTCTTGAAGTGCCGGTAGGTGTCGACGAGCTTCTCCAGGCCGGCGCGCTCTCGCGTGAGCTTGAGCAGCTTGGCGGAGTCGCCCAGCACGGCAGGGCTCGAGAGTTCGGCGGTGAGGCGCTCGAAGTGGCGCTCGACCTCGTCCAGCTTGTCGATCACGGCAGCTCGCTCATACACGGTTTTGTGTTCCGCACCGCAGTTCGTTCGTCAGACGACGAAGACGCGGTCACCGGACGGGCGGTGGCGGGCGAGGGGCTTTGGGCGCACGGGCGAGCGCGACGATTCCGATGATCAGGCAGGGCACGAAGCCGCCCAAGCCAATGGCCGTCGAACGCATCGCCTCGGCGATCGCAACCGAGAGGAGCGTGGCCTTCGACGCGGGGTCAGCCGCTCCGACCACCCGGAAGGCAGCGATCAGCTGAAGGACGGTCGAGAGGAATCCAGCCACGGGAATGACGAGCGCGCTGATCACCGAGAGCCAGGCGCTCCGGCGATCCTTGGTGAAGAGACTGAGGAGCCCCAGGCCTCCCGAGAGCACGCAGAGCGCGATGACGGCGATCGTGAAGAAGCTCATCGCGCAACGTCCTTGGGAAACGGGGCGGATTCTGAGAGAACGCGGGCCGTCACACTACTTGGAGGGAACACCGATGCCTGCCGTGAAGTCGAACCGCTCGAAGAAGAAGCTGAAGAACCGCGCGAAGACCAAGAAGCAAGCGCTCAAGCGCCGTCGCGTCCGCTCCCGCAAGGCGAAGGGCAAGTACTGAGCGTTGGGCGCGAGCCGTCACCGCCTGGAGATCGACAGGTGACGAATCGCGGACGAGCAGCACGTCGAACTGGCCCGGCGGGAGTCGTTCATCGCTGCC
>JBPOIJ010000115.1:0-78352 GCA_052034585.1 Myxococcota bacterium | reverse complement strand
CAGTTGTTCGTGTGCGAGTTCTGACAGTCCTGGCCGAGGCTGGCCCAGACGCGCGGAGTGAAGCCCGACTCGTTGGGCCTCCCGACGTGATGCATGATCGCCTTCTTCGAGGCGTCGTCCCCACGCTGCAACGTCTCGCGCATCTTCTTGCCGATCGCCGCGAGGGCTTCGTCCCAGGTGGTGCGAACCCACTTCCCTTCACCGCGCTTGGAGCCCGGCGCCCGCTTGAGCGGAAACGGAATGCGATCGGGATCGTACATCTGGCTCTGCACCGCGTAGCCCTTGGCGCAGTTGCGGCCGAGGCTGCCGGTGTGGAGCGGATTGCCCATGAACTTCCGCACCACCATCGTCTCTTTGTCGACCCACGCGGTCAGGCCGCAGACGGCCTCGCAGTTGTTGCAGATCGTCGGCACCAGCACGTGCTCGTGCACTCGAACGTCGTGACGGCCGATGCCTCCGCGCTTCCAGTCGGCGCCCGAGAGTTCCTTCCAGCCGCCCCACTTCTCGAACGGCGGGTAGCTCGCGAAGTTGCCGTCCTTCACCGGCACCACGTCGAAGGTCTTCGAGAGCGGTTGGCCGGCCTTCGCCTCGGGAATGAAGGAGCGAACGGCGCCGAGGGTGAGCGCGGTGGCGCCGGAGGTGACGGTCGCCGCTTTGACGAAGTCTCGTCGATTGATGCTCATGGGAACCTCAGGAGAGCGGCAACAGTTGCGGAGCGATCAGCCAGGCGTGCTTCACCATCCACAGCCCGACCAGCGCCGAGACCGCGGCGAGCCGGAGCGCGATCGGGCGATCGGCCTTGGCGGAGAGGAAGCCCAGCGTCGCGGGGATCACGAAGCCCAAGGTGAGACCGCTGGCGAAGAGCAGCCCGATTCGACCCGAGATCAAGGTGTGCACGACGTACTCGGCCTCTTCCGACTTCTGCGGCGCGAAGACGACCTCGCCCAGGAAGATCAGCAACGCGACGGCGGCGGAGAGCGAGAGGACCCAGCCGAGGGAGATCGACTCTTCCTTCGAGGGCGAGCCGAGCAAGAGGAACACCGAGCTCCCCGAGAGCGTGGCCGCGAGCAGCATCTGCGCCGTCTCGGTCGGCATGCTCCACACTTCACGCGCGTTCGCCTGCCCCATCAGCGCGGCGGTGTAGATGGTGGCGAAGAAGGCGAGCACCACCGTGGGAACGAGCAGCCGATCGAAGAGTGCGTCCTTGTCCTTCCACCAGGCGAAGACCATCAGCGTGAGCAGCCCCGAGTAGGCGCTCAAGAGCCAGGCTCCGATGTTGATGGCCGACGTCGTGTGGGGCCAGACGAACATGTGCCAGAAGCGGAACATCTGGTGCAGGTCGAGCACGGTGAAGAGCAAGGTGAGCCCGATGAAGGCCAGCCCGACGAGCGGCATCCACCGGCGGTAGAAGGCGCGGCTCTGGCCGTAGCGCTGCATCATGGCGACGCCGACCAACAGCACGCCGGTGCCGATGCTCTTCGCCCACATGTTCATCGTCACGTACCAGCCCCAGATCACCCCGCTGTGGAGCACGTCGAGGGTGACGACCGAGGACTGGAGCGTGGGTGCGTCTGCGACGAGCGGGTCCATCACTCACCTCCCACTTTGTCGAGCGTGCCGATGCGGTTGAAGAGCGACAGCCCTTCTTCGCGTTTGCTGGCGAGCGGCTCGAGATGGGTCGAGCCTCCGTTCGTGTAGAAGTGTTTGGGCTTGGTGCCCTTCTCGGGCTTGCGAACGCGAACGTCGCGGTGGCTCGCGATGTACTGGCTGATCTTCGAAGCCGGCTCGTCGAGATCTCCGAAAATGTTTGCCTCGGTCGGACAGGCAACGACGCACGCGGGTTCGAGGCCGCCTTCGACCCGGTGAGCGCAGTAGGTGCACTTGTCGGCCGTGTTGCTCTCCGGGTCCATGTAGATGGCGCCGTAGGGGCAGGCCATCATGCAGGCCGCGCAGCCGATGCAGCGATCCTTGTCGATGTTGACGATGCCGTTCGGCAGGTAGTGGAGCGCGCTCACCGGACACACCCGCTCGCAGGGCGCGTTCTCGCAGTGGTTGCAGCGCATCGGAGTGAAGGAGCGCTTCACCTCGGGATAGAGCCCGGAGTCGACGTACTTCACTCGCAGCCGCCACGAGTTCACCGGCACGTCGTTCTCGGATTTGCAGGCGACTTCACAGGCCTTGCAGCCCATGCAGTTGCCCAGATCGACCAGGAAGCCCAGACGCATGTCAGGCGCTCCTTCTTGAATCGGCCGTCGGCCGGTAGGCTCCAATGCCTCGATGCGTTTCGTTCTCGCCCTGCTCGTCGCCAGCACCGCCTTGGCTCAAGATGGCGGCCGCAGAACGATCTCCGACGTGTCGCTCCTGCTCTTCACTTCGCCCGACTGCGGCTCCTGCAAACGCTTCGAGTCGCAGAAGGTGCTCGAGACGGTGCGCACGCGCGTCCCTCGCCTTCGCGTCGAGACGCTCGAGATCGAGTTCCGGCCCGACGCGGTGGCGCGCTACGGCGTCGAGGTCACGCCCACGTTGATCCTCATCGATCAGGCCGGCTTTCCACTCGGCCGCCCGCGCATCTCGCTCGACGATCCCGCCGGCACGACCGACCGGATCGAGAAGCTCGTTCGCAAGATGACTGGCGGCTGAGACGATCACAGACACCCCTTGAAGGCGCCGGCTTTCGGCTTCGGCGTGATGCGGAACTCGGTGACGGTGACGGTGGCCAGCCCCGACTTCTTGTCGACCGCCTTCACCTTCCCGGTGACGTCGATCGAGCCACCACCGTAGGCGCGCTCCAGCGCTGAGGTGCGAATCGTCTTGGGATCGAGCTGGTAGTACTGCATCTCCGCGACGTCGAAGACGACGAGGCCCTTCGGCGCTTCCTCGAGCGGGCAGGAGTTGAGCAGCTCGAGCTTCCCGGTCTCGATCGCCTTCTTCGCGCAGGAGAGGCCGGTGACCGGCGCGCTGGAGAGCTCGACTTCTTCTCCGGGCTCGGCAGCGAGGGTGAACAGAATCAAGGCGGTGGTCATCATGGCGGGGGTCCTCGTCCATCGAGGGACTTCAAGAAGGCGACGAGATCGCCGAGCTGCTCGGGGGAGAAGCCAGCGAAGGGCGGCATCTTCGAGGTGCGCTTGCCGTCGGCGCCGACGGTGAACCAGCGCATGGTGTCGCTGTTCGGGAACGCGCGGTAGCGATCCTGCGGCTGGCTCTTGTCGTAGTGCTGGTTCGGGTTCGGGCCCCAGAGGACGACCGCGCTCGGGTTGACGATCGACTCCCGCAGGTAGGCCGGCGTCGCGATCGCGCCGATGTCGAAGAAGCTGGGGGCGAGCGCCTCGGCGGCGGTGGTTCGTCCAGGCAACCAATGACAGGCCGCGCAGACTGCCTCCGCGAGCACCTTGCCGCGCTGCGCATCCCCGAGCTCTCCCGGCGAGAAGCCCCACGAGAGCGCCTTCACGTACTCGGCGTCGGGCTGGCGTCCGGCGATCTTCACGAAGTGCCAGGAGGAGAGGCGCTTGTTGCCTGCGCGTTCGAGCCGGCTGCCGTCCCAGAGCGCGAAGGAGACCGGCACCAGCGCGGCCTTCGCGTCGAGCGGCACCGAGAACTGGGCGCGCCATCGCTTCGAGGCGCCGTCGTAGCTCAGCGCGTCGCGGACGACCGCGGCAGGAGCCTGACGCATCGAGCTCCCGAAGCCGGCCGCCTCGAGCTCACTGAGCAGCGCTCCGTCCTTGGCCGCGCGGAGCAGCCGAATGCGCACCGGCTGGTCCTCGTCTCCCATCGAGATCGCCGGCAGCCGCACCCCAGGACCAAAGGTGATCGGCATCTGGAGCGCGACCGAGTCCGCGTAGGTATTCGTCTCGTCTTCGCGAACGAGCTCCGGCGTCTGGTCCAGCCACTCGAGCAGGAGCGCGAGCGTCGACGGCGCGGCGACGGCCTTCACGCTGAGCTCGATGACTCCCGGCGTCTGAAGGATCGCGTTCGCCTGCTTGTCGTGGAGCTTGAGCGTGCGCTGCGGCGCGAGAGTGAAGCTCTTCGCCTTCACCGCCGCCCAGGCCGCGTCGTTCGGTCCCGCGGGAGCCTGCTTCACCACCGGCGCGTCGACGGCCTCCTTCTCGAAGAAGGCTTCGTTCGCCTGCGCAGTGGCCGCGACGAGGACGGCGACGAGAGATCGGCCGATCATTTCAGCACCGGGAGCGAGAACCCAGGACGCGGCTTGCCCAGCCGGAACATGTCCGAGTGTTTGTAGGCGATGAGGAGATCGAGGAGCTCCGAGGGCTGGCCCTTCTTCCGCTTCTCCATCTCGGCCTCGAGCGTCTTCAGCACTCCATCGACCGACGGCCCGAACAGGCTCTCGAGGTACGCCTTCGGAATGCGCTCGCTGCCTTCGATCGGCTTGCCGGCCTTGTCGAAGCGGCGCGGGCCCGGCATCGGCGGCACGTAATAGACGTTCGGCTGGGTGCCGTACTCGGGGTGCAGTGGAATCGCGACCTGGTACTTCACCACCAGCTTGTGCACCTGGCTGTCGACGTCGTCGAGGTAGCCGACGAAACGAATCCGCCCGACGCACTGATCGGCGCACGCCGGAGGCAGGCCCTGCTCGATGCGCGGGAAGCAGAAGATGCACTTCTCGGACTTCGAGATCTTCGGGTTGAAATAGATCTTCTTGTACGGGCACGCCGCGATGCACATGCGGTTGCCTTCGCAGCGGTTGAGATCGACCAGCACGATGCCGTCTTGATCGCGCTTGAAGATCGCCTGCCGGGGACACGCTGCCAGACAGCTCGGGTTCGAGCAGTGGTTGCAGATGCGCGGCAGGTAGAAGAAGTGCGAGTTCGGAAAATCGCCGGCGCCGACGTCTTCGTCCCAGTTCGGCCCGACGCGCGGCTCGCTCTTCGCGTGAACCTCGGCGCCCTTGAGGATCTCGTCCGCGTTGTAGTCCCAGGGCACGCCGTAGTCGCCCGCGCGGGAGGGCACGACGCCTTCGCGCAAGTTGCCCTTGTCGTCGAAGCCGCCTCCCAGCTCTTCCCACTTCTTCGGGAAGCCGGCGCCAGGCTTGGTCTCGACGTTGTTCCAGTACATGCCTTCGCGGCCGTTGCGGTTGGTCCACTGCGTCTTGCAGGCGACCGTGCACGTCTGGCAGCCGATGCACTTGTTGAGGTCCAGCACCATCGCGAGTTGACGGGTCGACATGGTGGCTCCTCAGACCTTCGCCAGTTCGACGGTGGTTTCGTACGCGTGCTGGTTGCCGTCCCAGTTGGTGCCGAACCTGAGGTGGCCCCAGCCGTCGGAGAGTTCGAGCAGGTTGAGCATGTCGCCCACCAGCCGGTTGTGGCCCTTGCGGCCCGCGTACATGAACGGTTCCCAGCCGTGCTCGAGCACCAGCGCGTCGGGCGGCGCCGAGGGAGACACCTTCGCCATGAGCTGCACCTCGCCCAGCTCGTTGAACATCTTCACCATGTCGCCATCGACGATGCCGCGCGCCTTCGCCGCCTCGGGGTTCACCATCACCGCGGGCTGACCACGCTGGAGCCGCAAGAGGATCGGCGAGGTCTTGTACGTCGAGTGGATCGACCAGCGCGCGTGCGGCGTCACCAACACGAACGGGTGCCGCTTCGGCCGGATCGGCTGCTTGGCGGTGGGCACGTTCGCGCCCGCGGCGATCCACAGCGGGTGATCGACGTAGAAGGTCAGCCGGCCCGTCAGGGTGTCGAAGCGCTGGTGCAGGTACAGCTGGTTCTCGAAGGTGTTGTACGGCCGATCTGGGTACAGCGGAGAGCTCTTCCCCGCCTTCTCGTTGAGCTGCAGGAAGCCGCCGCGCTCGTACATCGTCTTGAGCGTGTTCGGCCGGAACTGCTCGACGTGCTCGAGCGCGTACTCGACCGCGTCTTTGTCGGTGCGCAGGGTGCCGCCCTTGGTGAACTCCTTCACCAACTCGTCGAGGCGGCGGGTGCCCGTCTGGGTGTGCGTCTTGTCGACGATCGCGAGGTCGGCTTCGTTCTTCGACTTCGCGTAGCGCGCCTTGGCGAGCGCCTCGAGCTTCTCGACGACGAGGGTGGCGATCTCCCACTCGCTCTTCGACTCACCCACCGGCTTCAGGTTCGGAGACGGGTACGCGATGTTGGCGTAGCGGTGGTAGCCGGGGTTCGTTCGCAGATCCCAGCTCTCGTAGGGCGTCTTGCACGGGAGCAGCACGTCGGCGAACACCCCGAAGTCGCTCATTCGGAAGTCGCCGTACGCGATGAACTTCGCCTTCTCGAGGAAGCCCTTCTGGTAGTGGCCCTTGTTCCGGCGGAAGCGCGAGTCGGCGAAGAGCAGGAAGTTCTCGACCGTCGTCCAGTACGGCTTGCCTTCCTTGTAGTGCTCGTCGTTCTTCCCCTTCTCGAGCAGCGCCTTCATCTGCTCGAGGTACTGCGCCTTGGTGAGGCCGGTGCCGCGCTGAATGTCCTCGTCGGAGTAGAGCGTCTCGGCATCGCCCAAGCCGTCGCCGAGCATGAACTCGCTCACGAAGCCCGAGGCGAAGCGGTGGAGGTACTTGCCCGAGAACCCCGACAGTCCCTCGAGGCCGGTGATGTTCCACTCGTTCTCGGTGTTCATCCCGCCGTTCGGGCCGAGCTTGCCGATGATCGCCGCGAGCACCGCGATCGCCCGCTGCGAGAGCATGCCGTTGAAGTGTTTGCCCACCGCGAAGCCCATGGTGATGAGCGCGACCTTCGCCTGGGTGAGATCCTTCGCGAGCTCGTCGACGATCGAGGGGTGAACGCCGGTGAGATCCTTCACCTTCTCGGCGGAGAACGCGTCGAGCTCCTTCTTGAACAGCTCGAAGACGGTGGTGACCTGCACCTTCTTCCCGTCCTTCAGGGTGAGCTGCCAGCGCCCGTTGAGCGCGGGATCGATCTGCCAGTCCATGTCGGAGAGGCGGAGCGTCTCCACCGTGCTCCCTTCGCTCCCCGGCATCACGACGAACTTCTTCGAGCTGGTGTCGAAGGCGAGGAAGTTGTCGTGCGGGTGCTCGGGCTTGGCGAAGCGTTTGGCCGACTCGGCGTCGACGTTCTTCGCTGACTGATCGATCTCCGAGAGACGGACGAGCTCCTTGGTGTCCGTCCGTACGAGCAGCGGGAGATCGGTGTACTCCTTGAGGAACTCCGGCTTGAAGAGCTTCTTCGCGACGATGCGCTGGATGATCGAGAGCGCGAGGTGGCCGTCGTAGCCGACCTTCACCGGCACCCAGAGATCGGCGTGGATGCAGGTCGCGTTGTACTCCGGCGTGATGACGATGATCTTCGAGCCGTTGTACTTGCCCTCCCAGAGGTAGTGCGCGTCGGGAATGCGCGAGACGTTCGGGTTGCAGCCCCAGAACACCGAGACGTTGGTGGTGAAGACGAAGTCGTAGGTGCAGCCGATGTTGCCCTCGCCGTAGACGGCGCTGACGCCAGGGAACATGTCGCCGACGTAGCTGGCGATGTACGGACGAACCGCGCCGAGCAACGAGCCGAGCCGCTTGATCGACGCGGCCCGCGCTTCGGTGAGCACGCCGGCGCCGACGTGTACGTAGTTCGACGCCGGGCCCTTCTCTCGCATCCCGTCGTAGAGGTGCTGCGCGACCTCGGTGATCGCTTCGTCCCAGGTGATGCGTTGCCACTGGCCGGAGCCACGCGGACCGACCCGCTTCATCGGGTAGAGCAGCCGATCCTTCTCGTACATCACCTGGCTGTGCTGCACGCCCTTGTTGCAGCCGCGCGGGTTCGCGTCGGGGAGGTTCGGCGCGAGCTGCGGGTAACCCGACGATTGGTTCTCGCGGGTCACCTTCCCGTCCTTGGCCCAGACCTCCCAGGCGCAGTTCCCCTGGCAGTTGACGCAGTGGTAGGCGAAGCCGCGCTCTTCTCCGGCGCCACGCACGGCGCGGAACTCGGCGCGGTAGAAGTCCTCGGTGCTCTTCTGATCCGGGTAAGCCTTTCGGGCGTCGTCGACCCGCACCGGCTTCACCTCGGCCTTCGCTTCCAGCGCGCTCGCGGCCTTCGCGGCCACACCGGCGGCGACCAGATTCTTCAGGGCATCACGACGAGAAACGGACATGGGGCTCTCGGGGCTGAGCGGAGGAAGACCTCAGAGACAACCGCCACCGGCCGCGCTCTTCGGAGGCGCGTAGTCACCGGTGTCTTCGGGCAGGAGCGCTTCGCTCCAGGCGTCTTGTCCACCTGCGAGCACGCGCGCGAGGGCGAAGCGGCCGCGACAGGCCTCCAGCGCCGCGCCAGTGCCGTCCTGGGTGATGAGGATCGTGGTGACGTACGGGTAGATGCGATCGGCCGCTGCCGCAGGCCCCTTCGCCGGGTCGCACTCGGGCATCGGGATCGCGCCGGGCACGTGGGTGTCGAGGTAGCCGTCGTCGTCGTACGCGCGCAGGTCGACGATCTGCAGCTTCACCTGCGGGTTCGAGAGCAGGGCGTAGAGCCCCTTCGGAGCGACCGCTTCCTTCTCGTCCAGCGCCGCACTCCGTCGGCCCTCCGCGAAGAGGAGCACGCTCACGATCACCATCGCGGCGACGTAGATGGCCTGTTCGAGCTTCTTCATGGCGTGGTCTCCGTCGTGGTGGGTTGGGCCCGGCTTTCGCGCTCCGAGTTGCGCACCTTCAAGGCGATCAGCCCGGCGATCATCGCGGCGATGATCACGAGAAATGCGATGCGCACCGAGGGCTTCATCAGTCGTACACCTCGTCACCGACCTGCTGTGCCTTGCCGAAGTCGAGCCGCCGAGCCGCGAGGAGCAGGTTCGAGGTCGCCATCGAGGCGATGAAGAACGTGCCGCCCATCGCGAAGCTGCCGACCGAGAGCGTGGGCCACGCGGCGATGAAGGCGCCGGTCGTGCAGCCGCCGCCGATCATCGCGCCGAGCGAGAGCCCCATTCCGCCGACCAACGACTTCGCCGAGGCCTTCGCGCTGAAGACCGGCTTCACCGTGCTGTGCGACGCGGCTTCGGACTTGGTCGAGAAGAGCTTGGCGAGGAACCCGCCGGGGAAGACGCCGACGATCAGCATCGCGCGCCAGATGATGTCGTCGTTGATCTTGGGGACGAGATCGAGCGGGTGGCCGACGAGGTGCGCCGTACCGCCGACCACCGCGAGCGCCGCGCCGGAGAAGCCGAGGTACCCGTTCTGCGCCGTCGCCAGGACGATGATCGTTCCGCCGAGGACGCCGCCCGCCAGCCAGCTCCACTCGCCACGAATGCGATCGACGATCGACTGCGCCGGCTTCGCGGGTGCGTAGATCTTCTCGCCGAGGAACCGATCGACCAGCACGGTGATGAGGAAGAAGAGCGCTCCGAACGAGAGCGCCACCACGCCGTACGGCAGGCCGAGGAGCCCGTGGAGGGTGATCGGCTTCTGGTTGGCCGCGATCACGCCCGCGTCGGTGAGCGGCGTCTTCAGCGCCGAGTAGACGAGAATGCCGAGCGCCAACCCGATGATGCTGAAGAGGGTCGCGAAGCGCTTGTCGCCTCCCATGCCGCCGGCCTTCGCGACGCAGGTGCCGGGACAGGTGCCGGTCGTTCCCATCGCAATGCCGAAGATCGCGCCGCCGAGCAGGTGCGCCCAGCCGAGGTACGGCATCACCCGAGGCACCAGGTGGAGCGGCTCGGCGACTCCGAAGAGCGACGCGAGTCCGTAGAGCGTCGAGGCCGTCGCGATCGCGGTGAAGGCGAACTTCATCACCTTGGTGTCGCGCAGGGTGAGCATGCCGATCACCCGCGAGAACCGACTCGCGCCAACCTTGTAGAGCACGACGCCAAAGGCTGCGCCGGTGAGAAGTCCGCCGAGGGCCGCGATCATGGTGACCTCCTCACTGCTGGGTGCCGAGAGGAAGCTCGGCCGTGTTGCCCCACTCACTCCAGCCGCCGACGTAGAGCTTCGCGTTCGCGTGGCCAGCCTTGAGCAGCGCCAGGTACTGGAACGAGCCGCGGCCGAGCCCGACGTGGCAGTAGGTGATCACCGGCTTGCTCGCGTCGTACCCATTCTTCTTGAGCTTCTCGAGCTGCTTCTGGAGCTCCTTCTGATCCTTGAGCGTCGGCTTGCCGGCTTCCGCGTCCTTGTTGCCGGCGTACTTGGTCCAGGGAGAGAAGACCGCGCCGGGGATGAAGCCACCGCGCGCGACGGTGACCTCCTTGCCGGGAGCGCTGAGGCCGGCGAGCAGCTCCTTGCCGGTGTACTCCTCGAGCTTGTGCCGCGAGTCGAGGATGAGCGCCTTCGACGGGTCCTTCACCACCGCCTCGACGTCGGCGCGACTCGCGATCATCGACCACTGCACCTCGCCCTTGAACGACTTCGCCGGCGGCGGCTTGCCCTTGCCCTCTTCGATCGCTCCGCCCTTCGCCTTCCACGCCGCGAGGCCGCCATCGAGCACCTTCACGTTCTTGTGGCCGTAGAGCGCGAGGAAGAACCACACCCCGCTGGCGTTCACGCCCATGCCCGCGTCGTAGACGACGACCTGGGTGGCAGCGTCGACGCCGAGCGTCTTGCCGATGAACTCGAACGCAGTGGCCTCGCACATCGGCAGGCCCTTGCACTTGCGCACGTCATCGAGGAGCTGGAGATCGTGCGCGAAGGCCTCGACCGCGCCGGGCAGGTGGCCCTTCTCGAAGTCCTTCTCGTTGTCGGCGGCGATGAATCGAACGCCGTCTTTTCCAGCGAGCTTCACCGCGTCATCGGCGCTGATGAAGACGTCTTGGGCGAAGGCGGCGGAAGCAATCAGACCGCCGAGCAACACGAGTCGCGACATGGGCATGGCTCCAGAGGTGGGACTTCGCCGCTCAGAGCCAGCGCTGCTGAAATCGATTCAGCAGACTCATAACGACACTGATTTCAGCGAGTTCCAGCAGCGGCTCCGGCCACTTTGCATGATTTTCGTCAGGTCGTGAGGAGCCCGCGGCTGATGAGCCAGAGCGTCGTGCCGCCGACCGCCGCCCAGAGAATGACACCGAGCAGCAACGGTTTGAGCCCGACTGCTTTGAGGGCTTCGCGGTTCACCCCGGTGCCGATGAGGAAGAGCGTGAGGACCAACACCTGACGCGCGACGCGAGCGATCAGCTGCCCTGGTTCGGCGAGCCCGGGGACCCAGGTGACGAGCGCGGCCATCGCGAGGAAGCCCAGGATGAACCACGGCTTCTTCGCCGACTTCGCGCCATCCTCCGACTTCACGACGCGAGCGAGCACGAGGGTGAGTGGAACGATCCACAGCGCGCGCGCGAGCTTCACCGTGGTGCCGACCTGGAGCGCCGTCTCACCGAACTGCATCGACGCGCCGACGACCGAGCTGGTGTCGTGGATCGCCAGCGCGCTCCAGAGGCCGAACGGCGCAGGCTCGAGGCCGACGAGGTGACCGATCGGCGGGAAGATCACCAGCGCGAGCGCATTGAGGAGGAAGACGACCGCGAGCGAGACCGAGGTCTGATGCGACTTGGCGCCGATGACCGGAGCGACCGCGGCGATCGCCGAGCCTCCGCAGATCGCCGTGCCGACGCCGATGAGCAACGAGGTGATCCGCTCGGTGCCGAGGAGCTTGGCGAGCCCCACCGACGCCCCCAGGGTGATCACGATCGCCGCCAGCGTCTGCCCGATGCCCGAGGCTCCGACGCGCAGCACGACCTCGAGGTTCATCGCCGCGCCGAGGCCGACGACCGAGCCTTGGAGCAGATACGTCGCGGCCTGCTTCGTCTGCGCCGGAAACGGGTGGACGACGAAGAGCCCGAAGCCGATGCCGGCGACGAGCGCGACCCACGTCGGAACGAAGGGAACGAGCGACCCGGCCGCGAGCGCGAAGAAGAGGACCCGCTGGGTCACTTCCAGTTCCCGATCCCGCCCAGGTTGTAGACCTTGGTGAAGCCCGCCGCCTTGAGCATGCCGAGCGCCCGGCCACTGCGCGCGCCGCTCCGGCAATAGAGGACGATGTCGGCGTCCTTCTTGAGCTCACCCATGCGAGCGTCGAGGTCGTCGACGGGGATGTTGATCGCGCCGTCGAGGTGTTTGCCGGCGAACTCTTCGGGCGTGCGCACGTCGACCAGCATCGCGCCCTTCTTCACCAGCGCCTTGGCTTCTTCCGGCGGAAGGTAGGAGCCGTCGGCGAAGGCAGACAGGCCGAGGACGATCGCGACCGAGGCCACGAGGAGAATGGGAGCGAGCTTCTTCATGTCGAGAGTCCTTGCGAGAGCGAGCACGAGAGCCAGGCGGCCGTGACGAGGGTTCACACCTTGCCGAATCGCCGGGCGGCTGGCGAGGCTCACAGGCGGCATGGATGCGAAGATCGAGAATCCGGCCGAGCTGATGCGACGCAGCCAGCTCGCGAAGGATCAAGGGAAGCAGTGGCTCGCGGCGGGCGCAGGCGTCGGCGCCATCGGAGCCTTGGGCGCGTTGATCGGCGCGGTCTGTCCGCTCTGCGTGGTGATGACGCCCGCCCTCCTCATCGCCGGAGCCGCGCGCGCGATCTGGGCGAAGGTGCTGGAACGCCGGGCCGTCAGCCCTCCTCGCTGAAGACGACGAAGCGGTCCTCGACGATGATGCGTGCATGAGCCTCACCGATCCGGCGCTCGTCACGACCTTCCCCGATCTGACCCGCGCGCATCTCGCCAAGGGCGTGCTCGAGTCGGCCGGAATCGAGAGCGAGCTTCGTCACCTGTCGTTGGGCGGCGTCCTCGAAGCGCCGCCGAGCGGGCCGATCGAGCTGTGGTGCGAACGCGGCCAACTCGAGCGCGCGAGAACCGAACTCGCGCGGGGCGAAGAGCCAGCGGCTCCACCCAAGGCCCAGGCGAAAGGGAAGACCACGCTCGTCATCTCGGCGCTCCTCTTCCTCGCGGTCGCAGGGTGGGCGCGGGTGTATCAACTGTCGAGACCCAGCGCCGTCGCGGGCTCGTGGGACGCGCGCGGCCACTGCTACACCGAGCAGCTCGGTTCGATGACTCGCGAGTTCTGCGACACCGATCACAATGGCATCTGGGAGCGCGGCAACGTCCACTTCAAAGGGTCGCTCGTCAGCCAGTGGACAGACGCGGACGAGAACGGGCTTCCCGAGACCGAAGTGGCGTTCGACTCGGCCGGCGTTCGGGTGCGCGAGGACCTCGACGTCGATCGCGATGGCATGTTCGACACGGCCAGGGCCTTCGCCGGCGACGGCACGGTCACCGAGAGCGTCCGAGACCCGAGTGGCCGACGAAGCAGCGCAGGACGACGGCTTGCGCGAGATGGAGCGGTGCTCGCAGTCTGGTTCGACGAAGACCATGATGGCCTGGCGGAGCGAGCCGTCGACTCCCTTCCAAGTGGCGCGACCCTCGAGTCCATCGATCGCGATCACGATGGCGTCCTCGAGGTACGCGAGATGACCAACGACGGCGGCGTGCTCTTTCGTGATCGCTTCGATTCGAACGGTCGGCGCGAAGACCTCGTGGTTCGGTGAGTCAACCCACTCGCGCGAGCTTGAGCCGACCTTCCCACCGTTCTTCGAGCGCCTTCCGGAGCCGCTCGTTCTCCGGCTGCGCGAGCTCGGGATCTTTCTCGACGATCGCGCGCGCCTCGACCTGCGCGACCGAGAGCAGATCCTGATCACGGGCGAGGTTGGCGACGGCGAGCTCCGGCATTCCGCTCTGGCGCGTGCCGAGGAACTCACCCGGCCCGCGGATCTCGAGGTCCCGCTCGGCGATCTCGAAGCCGTCATTCGTCTCCGCCATCACCTCGAGGCGCGCCTGCCCGTCCTCACTCCGCGCGTACCCGGCGATCAGGAAGCAGAACGACTTCGCAGCACCGCGTCCCACGCGTCCACGAAGCTGGTGGAGCTGCGAGAGCCCGAACCGCTCGGAGTGCTCGATCACCATCACCGACGCGTTCGGCACGTCGACGCCGACCTCGATCACCGTGGTGGAGACGAGCAGATCGAGCTGGTGCGCGCGAAACGCCGTCATCACCGCGTCCTTCTCGTCCTGCTTCATCCGCCCGTGGAGCAGCCCCACCCTCGCCTTCGGGAACACCGTCTTGAGCTGCTCGGCGCCCTGGGTCGCATCGGCGAGGTCGAGCTTCTCGCTCTCCTCGACGAGTGGATAGACGACGTAGGCCTGGTGTCCGGCCTCGAGCTCGGCGCGCACCGCGTCGTAGGCTTTCGTCCGCCCTTTGTCGGTGAACACCCGCGTCTCGATCGGCGTGCGGCCCGGCGGGAGCTCGTCGATCACCGAGACGTCGAGATCTCCGTACATCGTCATCGCCAGCGTTCGCGGAATCGGCGTCGCGGTCATCACCAACACGTCGGGCCGAACGCCCTTCGCCATGAGCTGATGCCGCTGCATCACGCCGAAGCGATGCTGCTCGTCGACGATCACCAGCCCGAGCTTCGCGAACTCGACCTTCTCTTCGATCAGCGCGTGCGTGCCGACGGCGATCTGCGCGTTCCCCGAGGCGACCCGCTCCCGACGTTCCCGCTTCACCTTCGCGCCGCCCGAGCCCGTCACCAGCGTCACTTCGACGCCCGCCCTCGCGAACGTTCGCGAGAAGTTCTTGAAGTGCTGCTCGGCGAGGATCTCGGTCGGCGCCATCACCGCCACCTGGTAGCCGTTCTGGACCGCGATCGAGGCTGCCACCATCGCGACCGCCGTCTTCCCGGATCCCACATCGCCCTGCACCAGCCGGTTCATCGGCTCGGGCCGGGCCATGTCGCGCGAGAGCTGCTGCACCACCCGCTCCTGCGCGCCGGTCATCGTGAACGGCAGGAGCGACTTCGCGGCGGCGATCTTCGCCTCGCCCACCTCGAACGCGATGCCCGGCGTCACCTTCACGCCCTGCCGCTTCAGCGCCATTCCGAGCTGGAGGAAGAAGAGCTCGTCGAAGGCGAGCCGCCGATGCGCTGGTGACTGATGCGAATCGAGCGTCGGCAGCGACGACTCGGCTGGCGGAAAGTGGAGCACCTTGAGCGCCTCGGCGAGCGGCATCACCCCCACTCGCGCGCGGAGCGGCTCGGGCAACGGCTCCTCGATCGCGTCGGCGAACTGCTCCGCCACCTTGTACGCGAGCTCGCGCAACGACCGCTGCTCGTGACGCTCGAAGCCCGGGTAGATCGGCACGATTCGGTTGAAGTGGATTGGAGACGTCTCGACGTCGTCGGCGGGCTCGATCTCCGGGTGCGGCATCTCCCAACCACGGAGCGACTGGCGAACCTCTCCAGAGACCACGAGCCGTTTCCCGATCGGAAAGCGCGCCTTGAGCCACGGGCCCGTCTGGAAATACGTCGCTGCGATCGACCCCGAGGCGTCGACGAGGACCGCGCGGAAGAAGCGTCGGCCACGTCCGAAGGTCTCTTCGGTGTCGCGCACGGTGGCGATGATGGTGCCGCGCTCGCCGCCACGGAGCTGCGCGATGCGCTTGAGGCTCCGCCGATCTTCGTAGACGCGCGGCAACAGGAACAGCACGTCACCGATGCGCTGCACGCCCTTGCGCTTGAGCGCGGTGAGGAGCCGCGGGTTGAGCCGCCACCCGACCCGATTGACGGGCAGTGACAGCGGTCCACTCTGCGGCGCGATCGAGAGAATCCGCGTCGGCGCGCGCGCCTCGGGATCGTCGTCCTTCTTCTTCCCGCCTTTCTTCGAGGGCACGATCTCCTCGACGGCCTCGGCAGGAGGTGACGGCTTCTGAGCCGGCGCAGGAGGCGCGACCGTCGCCTGCGGGACTCCGGTCTCGACACCCGCCCTCGTGAGCACGCTCAGCACGCGGGTGATCGACGCCTTTCGCCGATCGAGCTGCGGTGCGTCGATCTCCTTCACCTCGCGCGAGAGCTCGGCGATCAACTCCGCCGTCACCGAGCCCTTCGCCCGATCGATCGCGGCGACCAGCGGCGGGGCGAGCTGCTTCACGTTCGGCAGATTCGCGAAGTTCCGCGTGGCCGCGAAGCGCAGCGGGCCGACGAGGGTCTGCAGTGGGTGCGCGCTACTCGGCGACATCCTCGTAGATCACCTTGAGCACCTCGAACTCCTTGGTGCCACCCGGGCTCTGAATGGTGACGGCGTCTCCGACCTTCTTGCCGATGAGGCCGCGCGCGACGGGAGAGGTCACCGAGATCCACCGCTTCTTCAGATCGGACTCGATCTCGCCGACGATCCGGTAGCCGACCTTCTTGTCCGACTCGAGATCGAGCAACTCGACCTGCGCCCCGAACTTCACGTCGGTCGAGCCCTTGAACTTCGCAACGTCGATCACCTCGGCGCGCGCGATCCACCCGTTGATGTCGTTGATGCGGCCCTCGATGTGGCCCTGCTTCTCCTTGGCCGCGTGGTACTCGGCGTTCTCCTTGAGATCACCGTGTGCGCGCGCCACCTCGATCTCAGCAGCGATCTTCGGCCGTTCGACCGAGATCAACTGCTTGAGCTCGTCCTGCAGCTTGCGCAGCCCCGAAGCCGTCATCGGCATGCGATCGCTCATCGAACCCACCGTTTCTCTTCGAAAAGGCCCACTCGGGCCGCGTGCGGAAAGCGCGCACAGTACCCTCGCAGCCGGAGCGACTCAATCAGGGAACACCGGGCGCCGGGTGGTATCGTGAACGCGTGCTTTCGGTTCGTGAGCTGCACCGCATCGCCGCATCGATGAAGGTCGAAGACTTCGAGAAGCAGCTCGGCCCGTTCGTGCTGGTGCAGCGGCCGCCCAACGAGATGACGCAACAGCGGGCGCTCCAGCTCGGCACCAAGCGCACCATCTCGCTCAGCCGAACGGCGCCGCGCGATCCGATGTCGATGCTGCTCGATCTCGACGAGCTGCTCGTCACCACGCTGCCACCGCTCGACTCGCACGAAGCACTCCGAGTCGGCCGGCTGCCGGACTGCGACGTGGTGATCGACGACCCCTCGGTCTCCAAGCACCACGCGACGCTCTCGTGGGATCAAGCGACGACCCAGGCGAACGTGAGCGACGAGGGCTCCTCGAACGGCACCTTGGTGAACGGCATCGAGCTCAAGGCGAGCCGCGCGATCAACGACGGCGACGAGGTGACCTTCGGTGACGCCTCGTTTCTCTTTCTGCGCACCAAGAGTCTCCATGCGCGGCTGGTGAACAGCCGGAAGGCGAAGTGACATGCTCTCGGTGAAGGAGCTCAAGCTCTTCGTCCATCGGCTGAGCGAGAAGGAGTTCCGCAAGCAGCTGGGCCCGTTCGTGCTCATCCAGCGGCCGCCCGGGCAGGCGGGCCACGACACCAACAAGATGGGCGTGCCGCCCAATGCGCAGCGCACCTCGATGGCACGGCCGGAGGTCGTCTCGACCGGCGCCCTGAGTCTGCTCTTCCAGTTCGAGGAGCTGATGGTGGCGACCGTGCCGCCCATGGAGGGCGTCGACGAGCTCTCGGTCGGCAGGAGCCCCGACAACGAGCTGGTGATCGACGACCCCTCTGCGTCGAAGAAGCACGCCGTGCTCCGCTGGGACGCGGCGAACAACCGCTGCACGGTGCAGGATCTGGGGTCGACCAACGGCACCTTCTTGAACGCGAGCGTGCGCATTCGCCGAGAGACCACGCTCAAGAATGGCGACATCTTGAGCTTCGGGGAGGTGCAGTATTGGTTCCTCCTCACCGACACGCTCTATGGCAAGTTGCGAGCGCCGGAGTCGACGCGCGGCAGACTGTGAGGCGGCGGTGCTTCGTTCGATCGCAGCAGCGATGGTGATGGTGGGGTGCAGCCCGATGATGACGGTCGACGGGGGCACGACCGAGGCCGATGCGGGCACGTACACGCCGATCGAGAAGCGGCTGCTCGGGTTGAACGACCTCACCTACCTGCTCCCGCTCGGGGCCGATGGAGGCACCCCGAGCCCCTTCCCCGCCGCCGACACGATGATCCCGCGGGCGCTGTTCGATCGGCTCACCACCACGCCGGGCGACGTGCTCACCGATCTCTCGAAGCTGCGGCTCGTCGGCATTCGCTTCGACGTCTGCGATCGAGCCAAGCCGATGCCGTGCGACCCGAACGCCGACGGCGTGTTCCGGCTCGTGCACCAACCGGTGTTCAGTGACGGGAGCACCGAAGACATCGCCTTCCACTCCTTCTTCCCAGTGCCGCGAACCGAAGTGCCGCAGGTCGTCGACACGCTTCGGGCGCTCGCCCGACTGCAGGACGTACCGACGAACGGCCGGCTCGCCGTCAACCGCGCCATCGAGACGAACCCGGAGTTCAGCCAGAAGCTCGTCGAGCTGATCCGAACCTATGCGTCGACCTCGCGCATCTTCCGCCTGACGCTCTTGGGTCAGCTGACGAATCGGCCCGTCGTGATGTGGGCGTTCCGGGGGATCCAGAAGCAAGGCCCGTCATTCGTTCGCATCGAGATTGCCGACATCCAGGAGATCGATCAGGTGGTGCTCGCGGCGTCTTCAGTGGAGTTCAGCGCTCGACCGCTCGCCGACAACCCGACGGGCTTCGTTCGCGCGATGAGCCTGTCGTCGTTCAACATGGCGCCGCCCATGCAACAGCGGGAGTCGCTCGAGGCGATGGCGGCCGTCGACAACCCGCTCATGAACACGTCGGACACGGTGCAGTGCACGAGTTGCCACGTGACGACCACGCTCTACGTCGATCGCACGTCGACCGCCGGCGTGCCGCTGACGTCGCTCGGCAATCGCTACACCTCGACCGCGTTCGACCTCACCGCGCTGGGAGATCCAGCCGTTCGGTTCCGTACGCTCCGCGGGCTCGGCTACTTCGGGAGATCGCCGCTCGTTGCCCAGCGCACGATCAACGAGACGGCGAACGTGATCGGTGAGCTCGAGGCGAGATTCCCGCCGGCGCCGTGAAGGGCTGACGCTCTGTGCCATGCGCTCCCTGCTCGCCGAGCGGGAGCCCGTGCTAGGGCCGCCCGAATGCAGAGCTTCGAAGAAGTCGCGTCCTTCATTCGGCAGAACGAGGTCGGCCGCCGCGCCTGGCTCGACACCCCCTACGGCCGAAAGCTGGTCACCTACGCCGATCTCACGGCGACGGGCCGGTACCTCCACTTCGTCGAGGCGTGGCTGCGGCGGGTGAGGCCCTTCTACGCGAACTCGCACACCGTCATCTCCTCGACCGGCCGGATCATGACCGAGCTCCGCGAGGAGGCACGCCGCGTCATCAAGCGCGCCGTCCACTCGGGCCCGCACGACGAGGTGCTCTTCGTCGGCAGCGGCGCGACCGCGGCGGTGAACAAGCTGGTGGGCCTCTTGGGCTGGCGCATCTCGGAGCCGCTCGAGCGCGCCTACACCCTCTCCGCCGCGATCCCCCGGGAGGACCGCCCCGTCGTCTTCGTCGGCCCCTACGAGCACCACTCGAACGAGCTGCCGTGGCTCGAGTCGATCGCCGAGGTGGTCGCCGTTGGGCTGACCCCCAAGGGCCAGATCGATCTCGACGATCTCGAGAAGAAGGTCGCCTCGTTTCCCGGTCGGCCGATGCGGCTGGGCGCCTTCTCCGCCGCGTCGAACGTCACCGGCGTGGTGAGCGACGTGAGCGCGCTCGCGAAGATCATGCACCGCTACGACGGGCACGTGGTGATCGACTACGCGGCGGGCGGCCCGTACATGCCGATCGACATGCACCCGGCCGATCAGGCGGAGCGCATCGACGCGATCTTCCTCTCGACCCACAAGTTCATCGGCGGCCCCGAGGGCTCGGGCGTGCTGGTCGCTCACCGCGACTTCTTCCGCACCCGCAGCCCCGAGCGGCCCGGCGGCGGCACGGTGGAGTTCGTCGCCTCGTTCGAGCGCACCTCCGTCGACTACGCGACCCGCCTGGACGAGCGTGAAGAGGGCGGCACGCCGGCGATCCTTGGAGACGTCCGCGCCGGCATCGCCTTCTGCGTGAAGGAGATGATCGGGCCGGAGCGCATCTTCGAGCACGATCTCGCCCTCGCCGCGTCGGCGCTCGCCCGCCTCGGCAAGCACCCCAACATCTCGCTGCTCGGGCCGACCGACGTGCCGCGGCTCCCGATCATCAGCTTCAACGTGAAGCGGCTTCACCACGACTTCGTCTCGGCGCTCCTCGATCATCTCTTCGGCATTCAGAACCGGGCAGGCTGCTCGTGCGCGGGCCCCTACGGCCACAGGCTGCTCGGCCTCGATCGCCCGACCTCCGAGGCGATGCGGCAGCAGATCGCGCGCGGCATCTCGGGGGTGAAGCCCGGCTGGGTGCGGGTCACCCTCCCCTACTACGCGAGCGACGAGGACATCGAGTTCCTCCTCTCGGCGATCGAGTTCGTCGCCGAGCACGGGCACCACTTCCTCTCCGAGTATCGGCTGGGCTGGCGCGACGGCGTCTGGCGCCACCTCTCGGGCTCGACGATCGATCTGCGGCCGATCGAGCTCACCGTCGAGGCGCTGCGGGAGGCCGCCCAGAGCTTCGCGGCGGGCGATCACGAGCAGCCGATGTCCAACGCGCAGATCCGAGCGGAGCGACAGCGCTACTTCGAGATCGCCCACACCAAGGTGAAGGACCTCTCGACCTCGGCTCGGCGGTCGACGCCCCGCACTGGAGACCCTGTCGTCGATCAGTTGACCTGGTTCGACTGGGTACATGCCGACGCGCCCTGGGCCGAAGTGCCACTCGAGCCACCAGCGCGTCCGCTCCCCAGCCGGTGCGGCATCTTCAGCGGCGACGCTGCCTGAGGCGAGGGCCGGCGCGCCTTCGCGGTGCGCTCGTCACGAGTAGAGGTGAATCCACTCCGCGTCTTCAGCGAGCTGCACCAGTCGCTCGTACCGAAGCCCGAGCTTCTCGAGCACTCGAATCGACGCGTGATTTCCGGGTGACACCACCGCGACGATCCGAGTCAGCCCCTTCGCGCGTCCCCACTCCATCACGGCCGACGCGGCCTCGAACGCGAAGCCCTGCTTCCAGAACGCAGGGCGGAAGACGTAGCCCACGTCGATCTCGCCGATCGCCTCGCGCTTGATCAGCCCACAGCACCCCATCGGCGTGCCCGATCGTGAGCTCACCAGCCAGTGTCCGTAGCCGTGGGCGCGGTAGCTGGCGACGAAGCGTTCCTCGATGAAGCGCTCGGCCTGCTCGATCGTTCGCACGCCGCGATCGCCGATGTTCGCGAGGTACGAGGGCTCGTTCAGCAGCCCGTGAATGAAGGTGGCGTCGGCGATGGTGAGCTCACGAAGCAAAAGCCTCGGCGTCTCGAGCACGTTCACCGTGACAGCTCCAGCCGCCGCCCGAGATCGGAGGTGAACACGCTCTGCGGATCCCACTTCGTCTTGACGGCGGCCCACTCGGCCAGCCGCGGGTACATGCGCCGAATCGTCGAGGCGCTCACGCACGAGTCCTTGCCCAGGTAGATGCGCCCGCCCGCGTCGATCACCATCTCGTCCAGCCGCGCGGTCAGCTCGTACAGCCCCGCGCGCACCGGGAAGTCGATCGCGAAGGTGGTGCCTTCCATCGGGAACGACAGCGGGGCCTCGTTCGCCCTGCCCATGCGCTTGAGCACGTTGAGCCACGGCAGCTGTCCGGAGGTCACGATCGTCTCGAGCAGCCGCCGCATCGTCGCGCCGGTTCCGTCGAAGGGAATCACGAACTGGTACTGAATGAACCCGCGCTTGCCGAAGGCGCGGTTCCAGGCGTGAAACATGTCGAGCGGGTAGACGAAGCCCTCGTAGAGCTCGAAGTCGCCCTTGTTCCGCAGGAGCGCCGCGATGGCCGCGTTCGCGGTGCGAATGGTGAGCGGGTTCACCAGCGCTTCCGGGAGCTCGAGCGGCACCGAGATGCTCCGCGACGAGGCCAGCCGCAGCGGTGTGCGAGCGAGCTTGGCTGGCAGCTCGTCTCGACGGGCGTGATCTCCCACCGTCACCACGCCCGCGCCGAGGCGGTGACCGGTCGCCGTCGAGTCGAGGGTCGCCAGGCTGTAGGGCGAGCTGCCGTCATGCTCGGCGAGGAGATCGAGCAGCTGCGTCAGATCCTTCGCGGCGAAGCTCCTCTGACGAAAGTACGTCGTCTCGATCTTCCGCAGCACGATCGTCGCGTCGACGACGATGCCCAGCAGCCCGAGGCCACCGAAGCTGGCCCAGAAGAGGTCGGCGTTCTCGGTTCGGCTCGCCTGCACGATCGAGCCGTCGGCGATCGACACCCGCATCGACTCGACGCTGGTCACGAAGCTGCCCTGCGAGTGGTGCGCCTTCCCGTGCACGTCGTTCGCGATGCAGCCGCCGACGGTGACGAGCTTGGTCCCCGGAGTGATCGCCGGAAAGAAGCCGCGCGGGGCGAAGTCCCGAACGATCTCGGAGAGGGTGACGCCGGCTTCGCAGCGGAGCCGGCCGGTCGCCTCGTCGAACGAGAGGTAGCGGTTGAGCCGGGTGAGGGTCAGCACCCGACGGTGCTCGTTGAGCGCCTGATCGCCGTAGCTGCGCCCCAACCCACGCGCGATGGTGCCCGAACGATCGATCGACGAGACGAGCTCGGCCACGGTCTCGGGGAGGCGCTCGTCGCACTCGACTCGCCGCTGCGCGCCCCACCCCCAGAGCCTCGTCATGCGAGGCTCACGCCAGCTCGAGGAAGAGCAGCTCGGGCTTCTCGACGTACTTGATGAACTCGTAGGCGAACTCGGCTCCGAGCGCGCCGTCGATCACCCGGTGATCGAAGCAGAACGAGAAGAGCGCCATCTGGCGGATCACGATCTCGTCTTCGTCGTTCACGATCGGCCGCTTGCGCATCCGGTGCACGCCCATGATCGCCGTCTCGGGGTGATTGATGATCGGCGTCGCGAAGAGCCCGCCGGTCTGCCCGAGAGAGGTGATGGTGAAGGTGCCGCCCGAGAGTTCCTCGAGCTTGAGCTTGTTGTCACGCGCCGCCAGGCCGAGCCGGTTGATCTCCTTGCCGAGCGCCTTGATCGTGTAGCGATCGGCGTTGCGCACGACGGGCACGGTGAGGCCCTGATCGGTCATCGCGGCGATGCCGATGTTGTACTCGCCGCGGACGATCAGCTCCTGGGCCGCTTCGTCCATGTTCGAGTTCACGGTGGGGAACTTCTTGAACGCGTTGATCGCCGCTTTGACGAAGAAGGGCAGGAAGCTGATCTTCAGCGGGTCCTTCTCCTTGGCGAGTTGCTCGTTGAGGCGGGCGCGCACCGACACCAACTCGGTGACGTCGACTTCCTCGACGAAGGCGTAATGGGGCGCGGTGAACTTCGAGCGCACCATCTTCTCGGCGATCTTCTTTCGAAGCCCCTTGAAGGGGATCCGCTGATCGACCGCGGTCGCGCCGAGCGGCTGCCAGCTGGGTTGGGCTCGCGCCGGCACCGACGCGCCGTTGCCTGGCCGTGCTCCAGAGGAGATGAAGGCCTCGACGTCGGTCTTCAGCACCCTGCCCTGCGGCCCGGAGCCGGCGATCTGCGAGAGATCGAGCCCGTGCTCCCGCGCCATTCGCCTCGTCACCGGCGTCGCCAGCACCTTCTCGTTCGAGACCGAAACCGCTTGCACCGCGGCGACGGGCTTGGGAGCGACCGGGTGAGCGCCCCCCGTGTGCGGAGCGGCCTGCACTGGCACCGCGCCTTCGACCTCGAAGTCGACCAGCGGGTGGTGCACGCGGGCGATCTCGCCTTCCTTCCCGTGCGTCTTGAGCACCTTGCCGCCCTTCGGCGTCGGCACGCCGATGGTGGCCTTGTCGGTCATCACCTCGACGACGGTCTGGTCTTCCTTGACGACGTCGCCCGGCTTCACCAGCCACTTGACGATCTCGCCCTCGAGGACGCCCTCACCCAAGTCCGGCAGCTTGAACTCGAAAATGGCCATGGCGGGGGTCGCTGTACCACCGCTCGTCTCCCAGACGAAGGGCTTCGCGGCCTCAGGGTACGGCCTGGGCGGTCCGTTCCTTCTCCATCAGGCCGCGCATGAAGAACTCGGCGGCGCGGTAGCTCGAGCGCACCAGCGGTCCCGAAGCGACGTAGAGAAAGCCGTAGGCCTCGGCCAGCTTCTGCAGCCGGGCGAAGTCCTCGGGGCTGGCGAAGCGCTCGACCCGCAGGTGGAACTGCGACGGCTGGAGGTACTGGCCGAGCGTCAGCACGTCGACGCCCACCTCGCGCAGCTGGCGGAAGGCCTGATCGAGCTCCTCGTCGGTCTCGCCGAGCCCCACCATGATGGAGGTCTTCGTGTAGAGCCGCTCGGGGCGCTGCTTCAGGTAGGCGAGCACCTCGAGCGACTGCTTCCAGCTCGCGCGCCGATCGCGAACGGTCGGGGTGAGCCGCTCCACCGTCTCGACGTTGTGCGCCACCACGTGCGGCCGCGCCTTGGCCACCGTCTCGAGCGCCGGGTGCGAGCCTTGAAAGTCGGGGATGAGGACCTCCACCGTCGTCTTGGGAGACTCCCGCTTGAGCGCGGTGATCGCGGCCGCGAAGTGCGACGCGCCTCCGTCAGCCAGCTCGTCGCGGTTCACCGAAGTGACGACGATGTACTCGAGCTCCATCTCCCGCACCGCGCGCGCGAGGTTCTCGGGCTCTTCGGGATCGAGCGGCGGAGGCGAGCCCACCTTCACGTGACAGAACCGGCAGGCGCGGGTGCAGACCTCGCCCATCAACATCACCGTCGCGGTGCCACCACCCCAGCACTCGGCGATGTTCGGGCAGCGCGCCTCTTCGCAGACGGTGGCGAGCTTGAGCTCCTTCACCAGGTGCTTGATCCGCTCGTAGCCTTCGCCGCGCGGGAGCTTCACCTTGAGCCAGTCGGGCTTGCCCTTCGAGGTCGCGAGCGGCAGCGGGAAGCGGTTCGGAGTGGCCATGACGGCGTCTCATGTATTGAGCGCGCCTCGTGGGGTCAACTCGACCGGCAAGCCCGTCGCATGCAGGGGCCGGAGGCATGAACGCTCGACGCGTGGTCCTCCAAGGTCTTGTCGGAGCGCTCTGCGCGAGAGGCCTCGCAGGGTGCCGCACGACTGGCGCCAGTGGAGGCACCGACGCGCAGAAGTTGCCGACGGAGCCCGTGCTCAAGGCCAGCACCGTTCACCTCGCGCGGCCCTCCCAGTTCCCCTCGCTCGTCGATGCGGTGAAGCACCTCGTCACCCAGGCCGGCGGCCTCACCTTCATTCGCCCAGGCCAGAAGGTGCTGCTCAAGCCGGCGGTGAACAGCACCCATGCCTACCCGGCGACGAGCGACCCCGAAGTGGTGATGACGATCGCGAAGCTGGTGACCGAGGCGGGCGGAGAGCCGTTCATCGCCGATCGCACCATGTTCATGCGCTCGACCAAGGACACCTTCCGCAAGCTCGGGCTCGACGGGGCCGCCGCCGAAGCGAAGTGCCGGTTGCTGCCGCTCGACGAGGCTGCAGTGGTGAAGGTGTCGCACCCCCTCGCAGCGCACTGGAGCGACGCCCAGATCCCCATCTATCGACCCGTGTCCGAGGCCGATCACGTCATCAACCTCTGCACGCCGAGAACGCACAAGCTGGGCGACTTCACGATGGCGCTGAAGAACCTGGTGGGCGTCGTCGACGGCGGTGCGCGCCTGGGCATGCACTGGCCGTCGGGCTTCAAGGAGCGGCTGGCCGAGCTCACCTTGGCGGTGCCTCCCTCGCTCGTCGTCATGGACGGGCGCGCAGGCTTCACAGATGGCGGGCCGGACACGGGCGCGCTCGCGCAACTCGACTTCCTCGCGGCCAGTGAAGATCCCCTCGCGATCGACGCGGTCGGCCTGGGCTTCTTGCGGCTCGCCGGCGCCAACGCAGCGCTCAGCGCGGGCTCGATCTGGCAGCTCCCGGTGATGAAGCGCGCGGCCGAGCTGAACGTCGGCGCGGGCTCGTCGGAGCGCATCACCCTCGCCGGCCTGAGCCAGGAAGACGACGCCAGGCTGCGTGCCCAGCTCGCCTGAGCGACTTCAGCGCGGCGAGTTGACGGTGATGGTGACACCGCCAGCGCTCATCGACGGATCGGACGGAGCCTGCGCAGGAGCGGCGGGACCGACGGTCGCGAGCGCCTCGGCCAAGGCACGTTGGCCATGGGGATAGGGAGCGTCTGGGCCGGTGAGCTGCCGCAGCTGATGGGCCACCTGTCGGGCAGAGGTGACGCGGCGGTGCACATCGCGCTCGAGCAGCCCCAGCACGAGCGGGTCGATGGCCTCCGGGATCCCTGCCCTCACCTTCGAGGGCGCGGCGATCGGCTGCTCCAGCAACGCGTTGACGAGGGCGACGTCGTTCTCCGCCGCGAAGAGCCGGGTCACCGTCAGCACCTCGTACGCCGTCACCCCGAGTGAGAACAGATCCCACGAAGGGCTGGGCGCGCCTCCGCCGAGTTGCTCCGGCGCCATGTAGGCCAGCTTTCCGCGAACGGCCCCAGTCGCGGTGAGGCCGCCCGAGCCTTGCCAGCGCGCGACCCCGAAGTCGGCGATCTTCACCTCGCCGCTCCGAGAGAGGAGGACGTTGGGAGGGTTCAGATCGCGGTGTACGAGCCCCACCGACGTCCCATCGGGCGAGGGCTTCTCGTGGAGATAGGCGAGCCCTTCCGCCAGCTCGGCGACGACGAAGAGCCGCGCTGCCAACGGGAGCTGCTCGCCCCGCCCCACGAAGGCACGAAGCAGCCCGGCGAGCGTCACCCCGTCGACGTACTCCATCGCGAGGAACCAGGAGTCGAGGTGTCGCCCGAAGTCGAGGATCTGAACGAGGTTGGGGTGGGCGAGCCGCGCGCCGAGCTCGGCCTCACGGCGAAAGAGGGCGACGAACTGCTCGTCGTGCGCGAAGGCCGGCAGCACGCGCTTGACCGCCACCTTGCGCTCGAAGCCGCCCTCGGGCGAGTAGGTGGCCACGAAGACCTCCGCCATGCCGCCAGCGCCGATCCGCTCGCCCAGCACGTACTTGCCGGCGAAGTCCTTGCGGCGTGACTCCTCGACGAGCCGGCGCAGCCGCATGACGAGGGAGCCGGAGCCGACCCCCGCGAGGATCGTGGTGACCGCGGGCCCGGCGAGCTCCGACCACGGCGCGTGCAGGCTCTGGAGCAAGACCGTGATGCACACGAGCGCCGAACCGGTGGCGAGCGCGATCGAGGCGAGGTCGAGCGAGGCGGCCGCCAGAACGATCGCCGCGGTGAGCATCGGCGCGAGGGTACCCAGCAGGTACTCGGGCCGCTCCATCGACCCGATCGCGTCGAGCGAGACCAGCGTCATCGCCGGCATGTCGAAGAGGCCAACCGCCAGCCCAGAGTACGGCAGCAGCGCCGACCACTTCCAGGTGAGGACGAGGAGCGCGACGCTCAGCACCGTGTACACCGTGATGAAGGGCAGCGTTGCGTTCCAGTCGGCGAGGCCCTCGATCTTCGCGAAGACGAGGGTGACGACGAAGTAGATCGATGCACCGCCAACCCGTAGCCAGGACAACACCCGCGCGGTGCGGCCCCGCTCTTCCTGAACGATCGCGCGCAGGTGCTCACGTACGGCACGGTTGAGCGTGGCCATCTCGGTCCCGAGTTGAGCACCCTTCCCCGGCGCCGCCTATCCTGGCGCCATGCAACCCTTCGCGCTCGAGCGCTTCCTGTCCAAGCACGAGTTCTCGGTTCGCCACTACGCCTGCGCGAGCGATCCCGACACGGTGCGCCTGCAAGACGTGCTCGACCTCGAGCCCTCGGCCGCGGAACGGCTCCACGCCCTGCCCCTCGGCTACACCGACACCAAGGGCTCGCCCGAGCTGAGAGCGGCGATCGCCAGCCTCTTTCAGGGCGTCGCGCCCGAAGACGTGCTCGTTCACGTGGGCGCTGAGGAGCCGATCTTCACCTTCTTTCGATCGACCATCGGCGCGGGCGATCACGTGATCACCCTCTGCCCCACCTACCAGTCGCTGGTGAGCCTCGGGGAAGCGTGCGGCGCGACCGTCACTCGCTGGAACGCGCGCGAGGCCGATGCCTGGCAACCCGACGTCGACGAGCTGGCGCGGCTGATCACCCCGAAGACCAAGGCGGTGGTGATCAACGCTCCGCAGAACCCGACTGGCGCGCTGCTGAGCGCCGATCGGTTCGACGCGGTGTGCCGGCTCGCCGAGAAGCACGGGCTCTGGCTGTTCGGAGACGAGGTCTATCGCGGACTCGAGCACGCCCAGCCGGCGCTGCCGTCGGTCGTCGAGAAGGTGGAGCGCTCGGTGGCGATCGGCGCGATGGCGAAGGTGTACGGGCTCGCCGGGCTCCGCATCGGCTGGGCGGTGAGCCACAACCACGTCCGCCTCGCCGAGATGGAGACGGTGAAGGACTACCTCAGCATCTGCGCGCCCGGACCGAGTGAGCTGCTCGCAGCCATCGCGCTCCGGCACGCTGCGACCTTCCGGGAGCGGAACAAGACGATCGTTCGCCGCAACGTCGATGAGGTCGACGCGCTGATCGCCCGCTTCCCCGATCGACTCAGTTGGGTGAGACCGACCGCGGGCACCACCGGGTTCCTCCGAGTCCTCCACGAGCCGGCCGAGGGGTGGGCGATGCGGCTGTTGAGTGACACCGGCGTCCTCTTTGCGCCGTCGGTGCTCTTCGGGTGGACGGACACCCACGTGCGCGTCGGGCTGGGGCGATCGAACCTCCCGGAGTGCCTGCGGCTCGTCGCCGAGTGGGTAGAGCGCCGCACGTGACTCTGCGTCAGCGACTCGAAGGCAAACGCTTCGGACTCGTCCTCTCGGCTGGCTACTTCGGGTTCTACGGCCACGCTGGCTTCGTCGACGGACTGCTCGCGAACGGGCTCGTCCCCGCGGCCTGGGCAGGCACCTCGGCTGGCGGCATGGTGGCGGCGTTCTCGGCGGCGGGCATGGCGCCAGTCGACATGCGCGCCCTCATCCTCTCGCAGCGGCGTGAGCACTTCTGGGATCCGGACTGGCTCGGCATCGCGCTCGACACCGTGAAGAAGGGCCACCGGCCGAGCGGGCTGCTCAAGGGAGAACGATTTCGCGCGCTCCTCGAACGCGCCCTGCCCGCGAAGCGCTTCGAAGACACCCTCGCGCCGCTCATGTTGGTCGCGACGAACCTGTCGACCCAGTCGGCGCTCTCGATGACGAAGGGCGAGCTCGCCTCGGCCGTTCACGCCACCTGCGCCTACCCGGGCCTCTTCCAAGCCGTGCGGCGCGACGGCCAGCTCCTCTGGGATGGCGGCATCGTCGACAAGGCCCCCGCGGTCGCGTTGCTCGACGCGAAGCTCACCCACCTCGACGCGTTGCTCGTGCACTACCTCCCGAGCCGTGGAGGGCCCAAGGATCCGTCGGGCGCCCTCGCGTACGCCTCGGGCATGGCGAGCGGCTTCGCGGCGGTGCGGCGCGAACACTTCAAGCTCCAGCTCGAGATCCTCGAGCACCGGAAGATGCCCACCTACGTGGTGACGTCACACCTGCCTCCGGTGACGCCGCGCTCGATGGAGGCCGGCGCTCACGCGATGGACGCCGGCGCACGATCGATCACCCGCGCGCTCGCCGAGCCGCCCTCCCCGTGGGAAGGCGGCGACTGATCAACCCGACTCAGTCGGCGCCGAGCCTGATCAACCCGACTCAGTCGGCGCCGAGCCTGATCAACCCGACTCAATTGGTGATCGTCACTGCGGAATCGGCGGAATCCAGCTGCAGTCGTTGCGAACCTGGCAGGCCTCCATCGGGAACTCGGTGCCACCCGACGCCATGTACCGGCCCAGGCCGTACATGAGGAACGACCCGAGATCCCACGTCGACGACGGATCAGGCGGGTTGAAGCCATGCTTTCCGGTCGGAACCACCATCGGGAAGATCACCCCCGACATGCCGCCCACGCGCTCGCTCTTCTTCACCAGCCGGAACGGCGGGTTGAGCCGGGGCACGTCGAAGCCATCGTTCGCGCCGGTGACCGCCGAGAAGTGATCGATGTCCATCAGCACCGGGTTGCCCGCCGAGTTGCGATACGGCTCGGCGCGCTCGACCGCCTTGATGACGCCGTTGTCGATCAGCACCCGGTTCGGGGTCTTGCCGTAGCGCGGATCCTTCTCGGTGAGGCTGATGAAGCCGGCCGCGCGAGCGATCGCGGTGCCCGTCGCAACCGGCACGTTCATGTCGCCAATGGTGTTCACCACCAACAGCCGCGTCGAGACCTCTTCTCCGGTCGCGAAACGCAGCACCCGGTGCCGCTCGACGTTCGGCAGGTAGTTCACCGGGTCGGCCTGATCGATCGCCAGCTGAGCCAGGCCCATGAACCGGCGGAGCTCGGGGCTGTTGCGCCGCAAGCCGAAGCCGTCACCGAGCGCCGAGAGCGCCTCGCCCGCCTTCCGCTCGACACCTTCCCACTTGAAGTCGACGTCGAAGGTCTTCTGGGTCCACTTGGGCATCGCGTCGCTGGGAATCGTGCAGCCGTCGCGATCCTTCGGGGGCAACACGCCCGCGTAGACCTCGAGGCGCCAGCCGTCACCCTTGTCCGAGCTGAGCGCAGTGCGGAAGGCCCCGTTGGTGCCGACCCGGAAGCACCGCTTCTCACCGCTGGTGAGGTTGTGGAGCACCACCGTGTCGGAGTCCTTCAGCTCGACCGGCACGTCGGCGACCTTCACCTCGCCCAAGTCGTTCAGATCGGGCAGCTGCTGCCACAGCTCGAGCTTGTTCGTCGACGCGTTCTTCTTGGTGACGAGGAGGGGCCCGAGCATGCGCAGGTTGACCGCCTCACGGACCCCACCCTGGATCGACCGAACGCCGATGTCGGGCAAGCCCGCGCCTCCCGAGACGGGAATCGCCACGTCGATCTGCGGCTCGAGGCCGGCCATCAGCGCGCTCATGATGCCGCCGAGCGAGCCACCGGTGATGTTGATCGAGCCGACGCCGCCGATGTCCACCACGCCGTCGCCATCGAAGTCGCCCGCGAGATCGTTCGTCTTGTCGCCGTCGCGGTTCACGTCGTAGTCCCACTTCGTCGAGCCATCGAACGTCTTGAGCACGCGAACGAGCTGCATGTAGTCGACGGCCGACTGCCGCACGACGTCGCGGGTGTGCGAGATGTAGCTGGTCCAGAAGTCGGCACCCGAGTCCTTGAGCTTGTCCCCGTTCTGATCGAGCGCGCGATCCTTCTCGGCGATCGCCTTGAACATGCCCTCGAGGCCCTTGGCCTTGAAGAAGCCGTTCACCGCCGCGCCCTCGAGCTCGGGCAACGAGACGCCGTGGCTCACGTTCTCCACGCCGATGCAGGCCAGGCCGAGCCGCGCGAAGAAGCCGCCGTAGATGAGCGGGTCGAGCTTGTTGCCGGTGTACCCGTGCCCGAGGATCACTACCGGCGCCGGGCCCTTCCGGTTCTTCGGCACGGTGAGCCACACGTAGGACTTCTCGCCGCGAACGAAGGCCGCGCCGGTGAGGGGATCGAGCTCGAAGGTCTGCTTGTACAGCGGCAACGGATTCTCCTCGGAGTCCACCCGGCGGAAGAACTGCGGCGACTCGAAGCTCCACACCGAGTGGAAGTCGATGAACTTGTGCGCGTCGAGCACGGCCTGATCCGCAGGGCGAATGCGGCCGTTGAGCGCCCGCAGCACGTCCGGGAGCACCTGGAGGAACTGCTCGCTGCTCACGATGCGGGTGTTCGTCTGCCGATCGCCTTCGCGCAGCGAGAAGAAGTCGGTCACCTTCGCGGGGAACTGGGTCGAAAGCCGCTCCATCACCCCGTGGCCGTAGAGGCCGTCACGAATCGCCTTGAAGTCGCGGTCGATCGACATCGTGCCGTACGACCAGGTGAAGGCGACGTCCTCCATGCCGAGCCCGAACTTGGGCAGACACTGACCGAGCGGCTGCAGCTGCGCGGTCTGCGAGGCGTGGTTGATGTACGGGAACGGCGAGCGCACCGGCCGCCCGTCTTCGTCGACGAGCCGCTTGGTGAGCACCACCGCGTAGGTCGTGTTCTGCCGCAGCGGCATCACCGGCTTGAGGAGGAGCGTGTTGGTCTCGCGCTCGTACCACTCCATCGTCTCGAAGCCGCTCTGCCCGGGCGTCAGCACGTTCGGGTGATCGAGCACCCCGTCCATGTCGAGGTCCTCACCGAGATCGAGCACGCCGTTGCGGTTGGCGTCTTCTTCGGTGTCCTCGAAGGGCAGCTGCTCCGAGGGGCGATCGTTGCCGAAGTACTCCCGTCGCTCGAGCACCGTGGGGAAGTTGCCCTCGCCGAGATCGAGCGGAACGCGCTCGCAGAAGTCTGGCGAATCGGGGGTGATGTCGAGCAGGTAGGCGAGATCGTCGGAAGGGTCGTAGTCGTCACCCTGGTGGTGCTTGACGATGTTCTGGAGATCGAGCGGCTTCTGAAAGGCGACGGTGATCGTCTGGTAGGTGCCCCAGCCGTCGAGCCGATCGAGCTCGGCACGCGTGCCCATCTCCCACTTGGTCGGCGCGAGCATCGAGGCGTTGACCCGGCGCTTCGTGGGCGAGGTCGCGTCGAAGCGGGTCGCGAAGTCGTTCGGCAGGGGCAGATCGGGGAGCGGCCGCGCGAAGGGATCGAACCGCACCTGGCCTCCCGTGCCCTCGGGAGTGGCCATCAAGCCCTTCCCTTCCGGCGCGGCGCACGAAACTCCGAGGACGACGAAGCAGAGGAACGCTGAGCGCATGAATGAGGCTCCTGGATCAGAGGGCGATTGCGACGCGGAGACGACCAAACCCGACCGGCCCCATCACGCCGCCCGCCGGGAGCGTGTACGCATCTCCGGGAAGGAACAAGCCCCCCTCTCCCGTCGCGGTGATGAGGAGCTCCGGAATCGGGCGGTAGCGGGCCTGCACGCCGAGATCGACCTCCGTGCCCATGTAGAGCCCGGGCCGCCCACCCACCGGGTTGACCGCCGCGCCGCCTCCCAGCCGGGTGTTGAAGGGGTCGGCCAGCCGCGCGGTGCCGAACGCGAAGAGCGGGCCGCCGTAGAGATCGAGCCAGTCGAACAGGCCGTACTTGATGCGGGGGAAGAGGTACCAGACGCCGGTGATGCTGCCCGCGGTGCCGAGGAGATCGGCGCCCTCCGGCGCGATGCCCACCAGGTTCGGATCGGACGCGCGAACGCCGGACCGGGCCGACTGGTACGCCATCACCTGATCGAAGAGCACCAGGCCCACCTTGAAGTCGCGGTCGGTGCGGAAGTTCTGCACCTGATCGTCGGCCGGGTTCTGATCGCCCGACATGTAGCCCCAGTCGGCGAGGAAGGTGAGGTGGTGGAGCTTGTACTGCACCTTCGCCGCCGCTCCGAACTGGTGCACCTGCAGGAGCGCCGCGTTCTCGTTCCGCGCCTGGGTGGTGGTGCCGTTGATCGTCACGACCTCGAAGCCCACCTTGAGCACCCGGTTGCGCCGCTTGAAGAACTCCCACTTGCCGGCGGCGTCGAGCACGAAGACGCTCGTCGACTTGCCGCCGTCCTTGACGTTGATGTTCGTCTGGTTCCGGTAGACGCCGTAGACGCCGACGGTGTTCTCGGTGTCCTTGGCGAAGCGCAGCGCCAGCACGCCCTGGAACGCGCGATCGCCCTTGGCGAACTCACCGAAGTTGTCGCGGTTGATGAGATCGGCGGCGAAGGCGGTCTCGAAGGCACGCGCGGCGCCTCCCAGGCCGTAGAGTGGACGCGCCGCGAGGAGCGCCCGGTAGGTCGTGTTGCCGAACTGCTGCTGGCCGAAGTCGCCCGCCTCGGGATCCTTCGAGCCGTCGTTCGCCAGCATGCCGAGGCCCCACGACTGGGTCTGGAGACCGACCCGGAAGGCGCCCGACTCCCACTTGTACTCGAGGTACAGCTTGCGCAGATCGAGGGCGGAGATGGCTGGGTACGGCACCCGATCGCCGACGAGCGAGACGGGTGGGTAGCCGACGATGGCACCGCTCGCGGTGTCAGCCTCGCCGATGAGGCCGAAGCCCTTGAGGTGAATCTCGGGCGTCACGCGCACTCGCGTCATCAACGGCGCGATGGTGACGGGCTGGCTGCGATCGTCGAGCGCGAAGGGCGTCGCGCCCTGGTACGAGAGCCGGGCGGAGGCGGCGAGGGCCGCGGTGATGTCGAGGCCGTTGCCGGTCTCTTCCTTCTTCTCGGGCTCGGCGGGCGTGGGGGTCGGCGTCGGCGTCGCTGGCGTCTGCTGCCACGGCTGCGCGACCTCACCCGCGTCGGCGACCGAGAAGTCCTGGCGAATGATCTCGGCCGGGGCCTCGTTCCCTGGCTCGGCGGTGGCCGGCTTCACCTCTGGCGAGGAGGTCTGCGCCAGGCTGCTCCACCCCACCAGCGCGAGGCCCACCGCGACGACTCGAGTTCCCATCATGGAGACGATCCCTCCCGTGAAAAGGTGCTGGCCGATAGCACGCGCCTGGGCGCCGCGAAACGACGCTCGCACTCCATCTCCTCTTGAATGGTTCCCCTCGCGCGCGAGAGGCGCGGTGCCGAGCCGGAGTTGACAGGGTGGGGCCAGCCACGTAAGCGCACCGGCTCCGTCGATTCCCGGCGGGTCGTAGCGTGAGGGCGCAGGCACGCGGTTCCCTGTCCCGGTCTTTCGAGAGTCAGACCGTTTCCCCGCTCATCGGGCTTCCCGGTGGGCAGAACCCAAGGGGAGAGAACACATGGCCGAAGCATCGAAGAGCGCAAGCTTCTTGCGCGAGTACGAGACCGTCTTCCTCGTGAAGCCGGATCTCACCGACGAGAACGTGGACGTGGTGAAGGGCAAGGTCCGCGACATCGTCAACCGTGAGGGCGGCAAGTTCCTGCGCTTCACCATCTGGGGCAAGAAGAAGACGATGTACCCGGTGGCGAAGCAGCCGCGCGCGATCTACCTGCACGCGCACTACCTCGGGAAGTCGAACCTGGTGGCCGAGGTCGAGCGCAACCTGCGCATCCTCGACGAGGTGTCGCGCTACATGTCCAAGCGCCTCGCCGACGCGATCGATCCCGAGAGCCGGCAGCCTCAGGAAGATCTGAAGCTCGCGGGCGACGTGGACGACAACAAGCCGTTCGGTGGCGCCGAGCGTGAAGACTTCAACTCCGACGTCGACGGTAGCTACGACGACGAGATGGTCGGCTGAGGAAAGGAAACACGACCATGGAAAAGAACTACGAGAAGAGTGGCAAGGGTGGCGACCGCGGAGATCGTGGCGATCGCGGTGGAGATGGCGACGAGAAGCGTGGAGGCCGGGGCTTTGCGCGCCGCAAGGTGTGCCGGTTCTGCGCCGACAAGAAGATCATCGTCGACTTCAAGGACCAATCGACCCTCAAGTACTTCGTCACCGAGCGCGGCAAGATCATTCCCCGCCGCATCTCCGGCAACTGCTCCAAGCACCAGCGGGCGATCGCGAAGGCGGTCAAGCAGGCCCGTGGCTTGGCGCTCATCCCCTACCTGGTCCTCGCGAGCTAAGCCATGAAGGTCATTCTCCGTGAAGATGTGTACAACCTCGGCAACTCCGGCGAGGTCGTGAACGTGAAGGACGGGTACGCGCGCAACTACCTGTTGCCGCGCAACCTCGCGATGCTCGCCTCGGCCGCCAACATTCGGCAGCTCGAGCACGAGAAGGCCGTGATCGCCGTTCGCCACGCGAAGATGAAGTCGGTCGCCGAGGAGTCCGCCAAGAAGCTGGGCAACGTCTCGGTCACCATCACCCGCAAGGTCGGTGATCAGGAGAAGCTGTTCGGCTCCGTCACCGCGCTCGACGTGGCCGAGGCGCTCGCCGCCCAGGGTCACAAGTTCGATCGCCGGTTGATCCACCTGCCCGAGCCCATTCGCACCATCGGCAGCTTCGAGGTCGAGCTGCGGCTGCACCGCGACGTGCACACGAAGGTGATGGTGCACGTGCAGGGTGAGGCCGCCGCACAGGCCTGAGCCCGTGCCGGTTTGAGTATTTCCGAGCCGTGTCCGCGATGAGTGGGCACGGCTCGATTGTTTCTGACGCGGCTGTCGCCTGACACGCTGGGTGGTCGGAGCACGCCGAGGAAAGCCACTGGCGGCCTCTGCAAGGCTCTCGGTCGTCGCCCTCGTGCAGGCGAACCTCCGGAGGCTCACCGAGCCTGAAAGCCGCCGAGCAGCTTTGCCGTGAAGGCCGTCGGGAGTTGAAGCCGAGGGCTCACGCCCGCGCCATCAGGGGAGCTGACCGCCGGAGATCCAGTTCTGAACGGCCGTCTGTTCCGGCGCGGTGAGGCAGGCGCCGTTGTTCGCATCCGTCGCAGGGTTGCCCGTGCACAGCGCTCCCGCCGGCATGCTGCCGTTCTGGATACGAATGATCGTGCAGGCACCCTTCGTCGCCGTGCTGAGGCAGCCGTTGAAGCCCGAGCCAGGGAGTTGGGTGCTGGCGTAGCCGGTCGGCGCCGCCGAGCCGTGGTTCGAACCGCCCGAACCCAAGCCCGTGTGACAGGGTGCACACTTCACGGAGAAGATGGGGAGGACCGTCGCGGCGAAGCTCGGGCCAGCGCTTCCACCAGCTGCGTTTCCACCGGCCCTTCCACCGGCCGCGCTTCCACCGGCCGCGCTTCCGCCGGCCGCGCTTCCACCGGCCGCGCTTCCGCCGGCCGCGCTTCCACCGGCCGCGCTTCCACCGGCCGCCCTTCCGCCAGCCGCGCTTCCGCCAGCCGCGCTTCCGCCAGCCGTGCTTCCGCCAGCCGCGCTTCCGCCAGCCGTGCTTCCGCCAGCCGTGCTTCCGCCAGCCGTGCTTCCGCCCGCCGTGCTACCGCCGGACGTTCCACCGCCGGACGTTCCACCGCCCGACATTCCACCGCCCGAGCTCCCACCACCGGCACTCCCTCCCCCAGACGTCCCGCCGCCCACGCTTCCACCGGCACGGCCACCACCGGCACCTGCGTCCATCTCGGACGAAACGGGTCCACAGCCAACAGCGACCAAGGCCACCAAGAGGAGTTTTCGCATACGGGGGTGCGCGCACTCTGCCACGGCGCCGCGAAAAGTCCCGTCTCCGCGCATCCTTCGAAGAAACCTCTGCTGCTCTGAGATCGTCGCAAAGGCTCCGCTGCACCGAATTGTCCCTTCTTCGCGGGCCTGCATACCGGTCGACATGCGCTCGCTCCTCGCCGTCGTGGTCCTCACTGGCTGTGGTGGTCCCCTCGAGACCGAGGCGCCCGTCGCCGCGGCCATCGCTCCCGAACGCCAGCAGGTGTTCACGCAGGTCGCGACCAGCCCCTCCGTGCACACCCTCGCCTTGCGACTCGAGACCCGTGACGGCGACTCGGCGCTGGGGTGGCGGCTCGACCCAGTGGAGCGCGTGCCGGTCGCGCAGGCCGAGCTGCACCTCAGTTCCTGGGACTGCGGCGCGCGTGGCCGGTGGGTCGAGATTCGCTCGGCGAGCGGGCTCGAGTTCTGCGTGCGCCCCAACGCGGCGGTGAACGACCCGAACCCTTCGACCGACAGCTGCTTCTGGAGCTCGTCCTTCGAAGCCGGTGGCAGCCGTGGCGAGTTCGTCGGCGTCAGCGCCCTCGTTCGTCGCGGCGATCGCCAGCTCGGTCGCCTCCGCGTCTCGCGCACCACCACCCTCGCGCAGAACTGGTACGCCGAGACGCCGATCGCGCCGTTCGAGGTCGAGCTCGAGTACCTCGCCGAGCGCTGATTCTCCGACAGTCGCGCCGGGGAGCGGAGCTATGAAGCCCCTGTGAGCCTCCCCCAACGAGTGCACGAAGATCTCGCCGCCGAGCGCGCGGTGCTGGGCGCGATCGTGATGGACAACTCGGTGCTGCCCAACGTCGCCGAGCAGGTCACCAAAGACGACTTCGCCAACCCCGCGCACGCCGAGATCTTCGACGCGATGGTGGCCCTCGACGGCCGCAACTCGAAGGTCGACTGGCTCACCGTCTCCGAGGAGCTCAAGACGCGCGGCCAGCTCGCCAACGTCGGCGGCCCGAGCTACCTCCAGACGCTCGATCAGCTCGTCCCCTTCTCCGCCAACGCCGTCGAGTACGCGAAGATCATCAAGGATCAGTCGACGCGGCGCGGGCTCGCCAAGGCCGGCCGGGAGATCTTCGAGCTCGCCAGCCAGGAGACCGGCAACGTCCTCGAGTTGGTCGACGAGGCCGGCCGCAAGGTGTTCCAGATCGCCGAGATGCGGCAGCAGGGCGACCTGCGACCGATGATGGAGCTGATGGACGAGGCGCTCACGCTCCTCGACACGATGAAGAAGAACACCTCGGGCATCACCGGCACCGCCACCGGGTTCCTCGATCTCGACAACCAGCTCACCGGCCTGCACGGCGGAGAGCTCATCGTGCTCGCTGCCCGCCCCGGCATCGGCAAGACGTCGCTCGCGATGAACATCGCCATTCACGTCGCCGACAAGGAGAAGCGCGCCGCCGCCGTCTTCTCGCTCGAAATGCCCTCGGTGCAGCTCGTCACCCGCATGCTCGCGACGCACGCGCGCGTCGACATGAAGAAGCTCCGCGGTGGGCGGCTCAGCGCGGCCGACGAAGAGCGCATTCAACAAGCGGCCAACGAGCTCTTCCAATGCAAGTTGTTCGTCGACGACACGGGTGGCCTCTCGTCGTTCGACCTGCGCGCGAAGGCCCGCCGGCTCAAGCAGAAGGAACCGACGCTCGGACTGATCGTCATCGACTACCTCCAGCTGATGCACCAGAAGGGGAAGGTCGAGAGCCGCCAGCTCGAGGTCGCCGAGATCTCCCGTGGCCTCAAACAGCTCGCCAAGGAACTCGACGTGCCGATCATCGCCCTCAGCCAGCTCAACCGAAAGGTCGAGGAGCGCAAGGGGGGCAAGCCGATGCTCTCCGACCTCCGCGAGTCCGGCGCCATCGAGCAGGACGCCGACGTGGTGATGTTCATCCACCGCGAGGAAGACGAGGACGGGGCCCCTCCTCCGCCCGGGCGCACCGCGATGCCGGTCGAGCTGATCATCGCCAAGCAGCGAAACGGCCCGGTCGGCTCGATCGATCTGATCTTCCTCCCCGAATACACCCGCTTCGAGAGCCGCGCCCGAGACTGGCAGGGCTGACGGTGTAATCCGAGGAGCGCGCGCCGTCGGTTGCGCTACACTTTGCACCTCGATGAGTCGTCAGGCGCCCGACTTCAGCAATCGCCTCGTCCTGGTGGTGGACGACGACGAGCACACGCGCGCCCTCCTCAAGGATCTCTGCGAGACGACGGGCTTCCGGGTGGTGATGGCGGAGGACGGCGTCGAGGCGATGGAGCACATCGCGAAGGCCAAGCCCGACCTCGTGCTCCTCGATCTCATGATGCCGCGCCGCGACGGCTTCTCGGTGCTCAAGGCCGTGCGCGAGACCGCCGAGCTGGCCGAGCTGCCGGTGATCGTGCTGACCGCCATGGGCGACATGGACGGGAAGATCCGAGGCATGGAGCTCGGCGCCGACGACTACATCACCAAGCCCTTCAAGCTCATCGAGCTGCAGACCCGCATCAACTCCGCCCTCACCGTTCGAGAGTATCGCCGCCGGCTGATGGACGCCGAAGACGAGCTCGCCCAGTTCCGCGCCGTCGATCCCGTCACCGGCGCAGGCACCTACTCGCAGCTCAAGGCCAGCCTCGACTCCGAGCTCGCCCGCAGCCGCCGCTACGGCCGCCCCGCCGCCTGTCTGATGTTCGGCTTCGACGACTACCAGGGCCTCCGCTACCAGCTGGGCCGCGATGCCTGTGACGCCTACCTCGCCAAGGCCGTGCAGGAGGTGCGGGGCGCGATGCGCGGCGCCGACCGGCTCTTCCGCATCGACACCGACGAGTTCGTCGCGCTCTTGCCCGAGACCGATCTCGCGGGCGCCCGCATCGTCGCCGATCGCATGCTCACCCTCATTCACGCGGTGCCCATCGAGGGACCGAATGGGCGAATCAAGGCGGTGACGCGGTTCGGCGGCGCCGTCTTTCCCTCCGAGCGGGTGCACTCGAGCGAGGACCTCCTGCGAGAGGCGAACAAGAGCTTCAGGGCGCTCCAGGCGGCGGAGACGCCGAAGTTCCTCTTCGACGCCTGAGCTCAGGGAGGCGAGTAGATGAGCCGCCCGTAGCCCGGGAACGCCGCCGAGGTCGTCAGCCCCGGACACCGCCGCAGGCCGCCCGTCATCGTCGAGATCAAGAGCCCGCCCGCCTGGTTCACCGCGGCCCATGGCCGCTCGGGCAGCCACGCCGCGTACGCCGCGCGCACCTCGGCTCCGTTCTGATCGGTGCAGCCGAGCACGTTGTAGGGGTCGGGCAGCGCCATCAACAGCCCGGCCGCCGTCTCGACCTCGCCGCCCTGCCACGACGCGCCGTTCTCACAGCCGCTCTGACAGAGGAACAGCCGCGTGCCGCTCGCCTCGGTGGTGACGACGAGCCCACCGGTCGTGTCCGAGATGGTCGCGATGCCTGACGAGCCGTCGTCATCGGAGCCCAGCGAGACGCCGTTCCACGACGAGCGCACGCTGCAGTTCCCGGCACAGGTGAAGGCGAGCAGCTTGCGATCGAAGGCCTTCACGTCCATCGGGGCCGAGGCGTCGGTCACGCCCTGGTTGTAGGCGATCAGCAGCCGGCCGCCGGCGGTCGAGGCGATCGCGACGGGCCGGTCGACGTGCCAGAAGAGCGGCGCCGACATCGTCCAGCTGCCGGGTTGGGTGCAGTTGCTCGAACAGGAGCCGTAGCGCAGCCCCGCGGTGAGATCGTCGTAGAGCAGATGGAGCGTCGAGCCTCCCAAGGCGAGCGCGTGGTCGATGCGGCGCCCGGAGACCCGAATGTCGAGGATCGTGCCGGTCGACCAGTTCGAAGGCGTGGTGCAGCTCTGAGCACAGGTGTTCACGCAGATCGCCGAGGTGTTGAAGTCGCTGTTGAGGAAGGTGAGGCGCCCCTGCGCGTCGATGAAGAGGTTGGTGCCTTGATCCTCGAAGGCGCAGCTCGAGTCGGTCGGCAGCTCGACCTTCGTCCAGCTCGCCGCCGCGGTGCAGTTCGAGGCGCACGTCGCGTAGAGGTTCCGCGTCGGGCCAGAGGCCGAGTAGACGACGTGCACCCGGTTGTCCGCCCCGACCGCCAGCCGCGAGGCCGAGAGTGAGCCGTTGGCCGAGTCGAGGGTGACGAAGGACCAGCCCTGGGTCGTCGCGCAGTTCGCCGAGCAGCGCCCGTAGACGATGGTGTCGGGAGACTGGGTGCGGTGCACGTGATGGAAGACGCCATCGGGCCCTGCCACCACCTTGGGCGAGAAGACGAAGCTCGTGATGGTGAGCGCCCCGCCTTGCTGACTCGCGCCGCCGCCAGTTCCCGAGCCGCCGCTCGAGCCGGCCGTTCCCCCACCCGGGGTCGCCCCACCACCGCCGCTCCCCACGCCGCCCCCGGAGGAGGAGAAGCCGCCGCCCGTCACCCCGAGGCCGCCAGCCGTTCCGCCGCCAGTCCCGCCCGTCCCTCCACCAGGGCACGCCGACAGCGCCGACACCACCAAGCACCACGATAGGATTCGCATGAGGCCTCCCGAGAGCGTGCGCATGGTACGCGAAGCGATCCGCCGCGGCGACTTCCCTCAACCTCGCTCGGCAAAGAACTCGTCGAGCGCCTCGAAGAGATCGCCGCCGAACCGCCGCTCGAAGACCGCGAAGGCGATCTGGGTGACCGATTGGTACCCACGGTACGCCGGCTCGGAGACCTCGTCGCTCCAGGTGCCTTCGTGTGCCCAGGACCGCCGAACGAAGGGCTCGAGGTCGGCGCTGGCGCACACCTCTTCCCAGAACGCCCGGCCGCGGCTCACCACCCAGGTCGCGAAGTCCTGCACGTCGTCTTCCGAGAGCGTCGTCCCGTCGATCGTCGGCCCGGCCCACGGGTCGCACACCGCCTCGGCCGCCAGCTGGGCGTTCGCCGCGAACTCGATCAGCAGCTCGCGGGAGATCTTCTCGAGCCAATCGACGAGCTGCTGCAGCTCACCACCGGCCTGCTCGATCGCGGTCCAGAACCAGCCAGGAATGTCCCACTCGGCGCGGTGGCTCAGTTGATGCCGCCGGAACAGGCGCAGGTCGAGCGGTTGCAAGTCTGGTTCATCGTGCAGATGCCTCCGCAGTCGGGCTTGCACACGCACGAGCAGGTCATCGGATCGGGTTGGTACGTCGCGCCGCAGTTGAGCGCCGCGGTGTCGCAGACGCAGCCGCACTGGCCTCCCGAGTTCGCGAACACGAAGCCGGCGGGACAGGTGAACGTCTGCCGGCACTCGCACCCGCAGCTGGTGGTGTTGCACTGCTGGAAGTTGGAGCAGGTGCCTCCGCAATCGGCCGTGCAGACGAAGTCACACACTTGCGGGTTGGTGTTGCAGATGGTGCCCGGCGGCCCGCCGCCTCCGCAGTCGGCAGGGCACTCGCAGACCCCGTTGGTGCGGTTGCACGAGAGCCGGCCGCGGCAGAAGTCGGGCTGCGTCGGATCGTAGTTTGGATCGTTCACGCAGGGCGGCGGGTTGCCTCCAGGCTGGGGCGTCACGTCGATCCAGTACTTGTAACTGACCGCCGCGCGGTTCATCGCGCCAGAGGGCCGGCAGGCGCCGAAGAACGAGATCGTGCGGTTGATGCCGTCGAAGTCGAAGCCGTTCGTGCGCGCCCGCGGCAGATCGGCCGGGTTGCACATCGCCATGTCCACCACGCCCGACATCGCCACCTTCACCGAGGCGCCGATGGGCGGCTTCTGCATGCGGTAGCCGGCCGAGGCGATGGCCGAGGTCACGATGTTCGGCACCGAGGTGGCGATCGACGGGTACATCGAGCAGTCGGCGGCGGTGTTGCCCACGCGCGCGTTGCAGAGATCGCCGCGCACGCCACCCGTCGCCGAGATCACCTGGCCGTGCTTGTTGTTGTTCGGCTCACCGTTGCAGGTGCTGCCCTGCGGGCAGACGATGCCGTGCACGGTGATTCGGCCGCCAGTGCGGTTGGTGTAGGTGTTGCCGTTCGCGGTCACCGTCGCGTTCGCGGTGGTGAAGAAGGTGATGTACTGCGCCGCGGAGAGGCCCGACTGATCGTCGGCGTCGCCGAGGAGTACGATCACCAACTGCGCGCCGTCTCGCAGCTTGCCGGCCTGCTCCATCACCGTCGCCGGAGTGAGCTGGTTCACCGCGCGCGCGGCGGACTCGAGAGAACGTTCGGGGCTCGTGCCTCCGGTGCCGACCCAGCAGCCGCCGTTGGTGCCCGCGCCGCTGCAGAGCGGGGCCATCGTCGCTGGAGGCGTCGCCATGACGTTGGTGCACCGCATGTTCGTGCAGGCGCTGTTCTGGGTGAGCCAGGAGCGGAACTGATCGACGTCGCGGGTGAAGCCTCGGAGCGCGGTGTTGTTGTTGTTGCCGCTGACCGACCCGCCGTTGAAGAACGAGGTGGTCACGATCGCGAGCCGCCAGTCGAGTGAGGAGTTCGACAGCTGCGCGGTCATCTGGGTCGCGGTCGCGCCGAGCGCGTTCTGCGAGCTCGCCATCGAGCAGGAATCGTCGACGACGAAGAGGAAGTCGACCTTCGAGTTGCCGGGCGAGAAGACCTCGCACTGGTTGGCCTTGTCGTCGCCGAACTGGGCGATCGCCGAGCCGCCGGCCGTATCGCTCACCTTGAACAGCGGCGTCCCGGTGAAGTTCGCGATCGGCGTCAGCGCGGCCATCACCACCACGGCCGAGTTCGTGCGGTGGAGGATCTGCACCTGCACCCGGAAGGGCCCCATGCCCGTCCCGGCGCCCATAAGCGAGCCGGCGTTGGTGCCGACCAGCGCGTTGGCGATCGCGTTGGCGCGGCTCTTCACGTCGGTGGTGCCGGCCATGTCGTAGAAGGCCTGCAGCGAAGGAATGGCGTCCCAGCTGGTGAACGTCTGGGTGGTGACGTTGCTGACGGCGCCCACACCATTGAAGAGCGGACGCAGGGCGGTCTCGTCGGTGACCGGGGTGGTCGACCCGCTCCTGGCCGCCTCTTTCCAGACCACGAAGGCGACCTGGTTGGTCGGGTCGAAGCCGATGATGCCGCGCCGTTGTCCCATCACCGTCATCGGGGCGATCTCGGTGAACGAGTTCGGCAGGCCGAGCTGGAGATCCGGATCGACCTCGGCGCTGAAGGTCACCGGCCGGAGGTTGGTGGCGGCGCACGCCTGGCCAGCGGGGCCCATGCCGTCGGTGCCGTCGTTCGGGTTCAGCTCGCCTGGGTCGACGCGGCCGTTCTGGTTCGCGTCTTCCGCGCCGTCGTCGATGCCGTCGCCATCGGAGTCGCGGTTGGTGGGGTTGGTGGTGGTCGCGGGATCGAGATCGACCGGCACGGCAGGGCAGTTCGTCGCATCGGCGATCAGCGCGGTGGTGAGCCCGCTCTCGACTCCGTCGGTGATGCCGTCGCCGTCGGTGTCGCGCCGGCGCGGGTCCGTCTCGCCCATGTCGACCATGCCGTTCGCGTTGAGATCTTCCCCGCGCACCATGCCGCCGTCGCCGCGCGCACGCGCCGGCCCATCGAGGAGCCCGTCGCAGTCACTGTCGACGCGGAGCGGGTTCGTCTCGGACGCGTCCCAGACGCCGTTCTTGTTCGTGTCCTCGGTGCCGTCGGTGATGCCGTCGCCGTCGGTGTCGGGGTTCATCGAGTCCGTCTCGCCCGGGTCGACGGTGCCGTTGCGGTTCTTGTCTTCGATGGTGTTCGGCAGCCCGTCGTTGTCGGCGTCGGGGTTGTTCGCCGCGCCGCAGTCCATCGCGTTGTTGGGGTTGGTCTCGCCCGTGTCCACCATGCCGTTCTGGTTGAAGTCCTCGTTGCCATCGCGGCAGCTGTCACCGTCGGAGTCGGGGTTCGTCGGGTTGGTGTGGGTGACGTTGAGCTCGAGCCCATCGGCGATGCGATCCATGTCGGTGTCGCGCAGCCGGGGGTCGGTCTCGCCCATGTCGACGGTCCCGTTGTGGTTCGCGTCCTCCGTCCCGTCCGCCAAGGTGTCTTGATCGGTGTCGCCGGTCGTCGGGTCGGTCTCGGTCGGCTCGGCGCGCCCGTTGTGGTTGGCGTCCTCTTGGCCGTCCGTCAGCCCGTCACCGTCGGTATCGGCGGCGGTGGGAATCGTCCGGGAGATCGGGTCAGCGTCGCCCATGAAGCTGCAGCGCGCGTCGACCGACGCCATCTTCCCGACCTCCAGCCCATCGACGATCCCGTCGCCATCGGTGTCGGGGTTCGCAGGGTTGGTGCGCGCTCCGCCGATGTAGAGGTTGCCGAACTCCTCGGCGTCGCTCAGCCCGTCGCAGTCGGTGTCGATCTGATCGTTGTTCGGGTTGTTCGGGTCGACCGTCATGCCCGCGTCGGACTCTCCACCGCCCGCGCCGCCGCCGTTCCCGTCGCCGCCGCCCGTTCCGCTCGCCCCTGAGCCGCCGCCGGTGTTGCCTCCATCACCATTCGCCGGTGGCTTGCCGCAATCGCACGCCGACACCACGAGCGTCACCGCGAGGGTTCGAAGAAAGAGAGATGTGCGCATGAGTCGAGTTCCCGCCAACGCGAATCGGCCAGACGAGGAATGAGTATAGACGCCGTCTCGCCAATGGGGACTTTCTGGCCCCGCACCTTCACGCACATCGCGGCTGATCAGGCGCACAGTCCTGTTGCAGCTCAGCCGTGCTGCCGACGATCACGCGCTCGGTTGACGAACGTCTTGTACACGCCGAGGTGGGGCGGAACGGTGTCGAGCATCTGCTCCGGGTGCCACTGCACGCCGAGCACGAAGGCGCCGTCCTTCGACTCGATGCCCTCGACGATTCCATCGGGCGCGACCGCGCTCGCGTGCAGCCCCGCACCCAACGTCTTCACCGCCTGGTGGTGCGTCGAGTTCACCATCAGCTGCCCCTTCCCCACGCAGTCGGACAGCATCGAGCCCTCGCGCACCTCGACCGGGTGGAGCGGCTGCGAACGATCGTGATCCTGCTGGTGCGAGCCCGCCTGCGGCACCTCGAGCTTGAGGTCCTGAATGAGGGTGCCTCCGAAGGCGACGTTGATCAGCTGCATGCCGCCGCAGATGCCCAGCAACGGGAGGCGCCGGTGGAGCGCCGCCTTGATCAGCGAGAGCTCGAAGGAGCTCCGGTTCGGCTTGGTCGGGCCCATGCCCTCACGCGCGGTCTCGCCATAGAGCTCGGGCGGAACGTCGAACGCGCCACCGGAGATCACCACCCCAGAGACCCGCTCCAGGTAGTTGTCGATGACCGAGTGATCGTCGGAGTACGGAATGATGAAGGGGAGCCCGCCGGCTCGCAGCACCGCGTCGGCGTACGACGTCTTCAGGTCGTACCGAGGCTGAGCCCTCTCGGCGCTCGAGGGAACGTAGTCGGGAGTGATGGCGATGTTCGGCCGACGGGGGTGATGGTGGCCGTGATGAGACTTCATGGCCGCCACAATGCCCGTTGCGACGCTCGAGCGCGAGCTTCCAGCCTCCCTTCACGGAGCCCGCGTGCGGACCGCGTCCACGAGCTGCTTCATGCGCGCGGGTGGAGACCCGGCCCGAAGCCAGTCGCCCGCCACCGCGGCGCAGTGAGCCCCTGCCGCGATCACCGCGCCGATCGTCTCGAGGGTGATGCCCGCGATGCCCACGACCGGGAGCGGACTTGCCCGAACGATCGCCCCGAAGCCCTCGAGGCCCAAGACTGGCGCGCTCACCGCCTTCGTCGAGGTCGCGAAGATCGGCCCCAAGCCGACGTGATCGGCCCCCTGCCCTTTCGCCACCTCGACGTCGGCGAGCGAACGAACCGTCCGCCCGATCAGCGCGTCGTCACCGAGCAGCGCGCGGGCGGCCTCGACCGGGAGATCGTCGTCGCCGAGGTGAACGCCGGCAGCCCGACCCGCGAGGCAGAGATCGGTGCGGTCGTTGACGATCACGGGCGTCGTGCCGGCCATCGCCACCACCTCGCGCACCCAGCCGAGGGCCGTTCGATCGTCGGTGTGCTCCATGCGCAGCTGCAGCACCGCCGCGCCCCCCTCGAGCGCCCACCGTGCCTTCTCGGGCACCGGCACCTCGGGCAGGAGGCCATCGTCGACCAACGCATAGACCCCTCTCGGGAGCTTGAGCGGCATGGCCGCCTGTTCTAGACGCCGCCTCCATGAGCGAGAAGACCGACCTGGATCCGCGCTACCTCGATAAACGAACGGTGCAGCGCTACGTGAAGATGGGCCTGGTGGACGAGAAGTCGTTCGGCAGCCACCTCAAGAACCTGCCCGACGTCGCCGAGAAGGCGACCCGCGTCGAGACGGTCTCCGAAGACGATCCGATCGACGACGAGGAGTGAACCGATGACCGAGCGTCGCGGCGAGACGTTCGTCATGGAAGACACCGAGGCCGTGTCGTTCAGCACCTTCGTGCTGGGCCTGGCTTCGTCCGCGCTGATCCACCTCGGCGAGGCTCCCAACCCCGAGACGGGCACGGCGAGCGTCAACCTGGTGCTCGCCCGGCAGTCGCTCGACCTGCTCGATCTGCTGCGCCAGAAGACCCGCGGCAACCTCACCCTCGAGGAAGAGCAGCTCTTCACCACCCTGCTCACCGATCTGAGGCTGCGCTTCGTTCAGCGTGAAAAGGGGCCCTGAGGCGCCGTGCTGCCCAACCCGCTCCGCTACGCGACGCTGGCCACCTTGGCCCTGGGCGCGATCGTCTCGTTCGGCGCGGTGAACAACCTGCGGCTGGCGATCTCGATCGAGGAGTTCGACGTCAGCCTGGCCGAGTCGCCCACCCTCAACAAGCTCACTCCGAACCCCGTCGCCTGGGGGGTCGCGCAGCGCGCCCAAGCCGTCGCCTTTCGTAACGCGATCGAGGGCATGCGCTGGCCTCGGGTGCTGGTGCTGCTCGCGCTGTCGAGCACGGCGGCGGCGGTGTTCGTCTCGGCGCTGCGCCTGCGCTGGCCGGCTGGCATCGTGCGCGCCCGGCTCGCCCTCTTCCTCTCGCGTGCAGCGCTGGTCGCGGCGGTCACCCGAACCCTCGACGGCGCCCAGGAGCTGGTGATCGTTCGCGCTGCGGCCCGCGCCTTCGAAAAGTCGCTCCTCGAGCAGCAGGTCGACCCGCAGCTCGCAGGACCGAGCCTCGAGGTCTTCACCGGCGCGAGCATCGTCACCACCGTGGCGGTCGTCGCGCTCTTCGTCGTCGTGTCGAACTACTTCCGCTCGGAGCGCATTCAGCAGACCTTCGAGCTCATCGATCGGAACACCGTCGACGAGGAGTGATCAGCTCGCCGCGCGCAGCCCGATGGCCGCGCCACGGAGCGACTCGGGAAAGAGCTTCCACAGCGGCTGCGGTGGGTAGGTGCGATCGAGCTGAATGAGCGCGCTCGCCTGGCGCGGGAGCCGAATGAGCTCCTCGCGCTCGACCCCCAACACGCGGGCCAGGTGCCCCAGGGGCCACTTGTTCTTGAGCCGCTCGAAGGCCGCCTCGTCGTCGTCGTCATCGAGCTCGACGTCGACGTAGCGCAGCAGCTCGCCACCGACCCGCCGGCCGTTGCCGTAGGCCATCACCTGCTCGAGCTCGTCGGGATCGAACACGTAGACGTGCAGCGCCGTCTTGAGGTGCTCCGAGAGCCGCCGCGCCAGGGAGTGATGGGTGAGGTACCAGCGCGCACCGCTGCGCCCGTAAGTGAAGGGCGCGTCCCACGCGAAGCGCACCAACCGCCCACCGAGGATCGTCACCTGCAGCCCAACGTCGACGGCGTGCTGGCCGTCTTCCTCGAGCGCCTGCGCGGCCACCTGCTGGAGCCACGCGACGTCGACGTCTTCGAACCGGCACAAGTACCCGCCGTGCGCTTCCACGAAGCCCCCCAACCGGTGCAGCAAGAAACTGACTTCACTGTCAAAATCGGGCCGCACCTACCGGAAGCGATCGGACCGAACAAGGCCCGACGGAGCGGAATCGTCAGTTCTTTTCCGGGCTTTGACGCGAGGCGTCGACCTGGGCCGACTTCGCCGAGCGGCGAGGGCTGGGGCTCCGGCACGTGCCTTGCGCGCGGTCGATCGACCCTTACGGTGGGTGCATGCGAATCGACAAGTTCACGGTGAAGGCGCAGGAGGCGATTCAAGAGGGCCAGTCGCTCGCCCGGCGCGCGAACCACCCCAACTACGAGCCGGAGCACCTGCTCAAGGCGTTGCTCTCGCAGCAAGACGGCGTGGTGGTGCCGATGCTCCAGAAGATCGGCGCCGACGTGAAGTTGGTGACGAGCCGCATCGACGAGGCGCTCGCGCGCCAGTCGACGATCAAGGGCGGGCAGACGTCGATCTCGAACCGCCTCATGTCGCTGTTCGACAAGGCCGAGGACGAAGCCAAAGCGATGAAGGACGAGTTCGTCTCGTCCGAGCATCTCCTGCTCGCGCTCTCGCAGGACAAGGGCGCCGCGGGCGAGGTGCTGGGCTCGTCGGGCGTGAAGAAGGACCGGGTCACCGCGGTGCTGAAGGACATTCGCGGCTCGGGCCGCGTCACCAGCCAGGATCCCGAGGGCACCTACCGCGCGCTCGAGAAGTACGGGCGCGATCTCACCGAGAGCGCACGCGCCGGAAAGCTCGACCCGGTGATCGGCCGGGACGAGGAGATCCGCCGATCGATCCAGGTCCTCTCCCGTCGCACCAAGAACAACCCGGTGCTGATCGGTGAACCGGGCGTGGGCAAGACCGCGATCGCCGAAGGCCTCGCCCGACGCATCGTCGACGGCGACGTGCCCGAGAGCCTCAAGCGGAAGCGACTGGTGGCCCTCGATCTCGGCGCGATGGTGGCGGGCGCCAAGTTCCGCGGTGAATTCGAGGAGCGGCTCAAGGCGGTCCTCAAGGAGGTCTCGTCGTCGAACGGTGACGTCATTCTCTTCATCGACGAGATGCACACCCTCGTCGGCGCGGGCAAGGCGGAAGGCTCGATGGACGCGGGCAACATGCTCAAGCCGGCGCTCGCGCGCGGAGAGCTGCACTGCATCGGCGCCACGACCCTCGACGAGTACCGCAAGCACATCGAGAAGGACGCGGCCCTCGAGCGGCGCTTCCAGCCAGTCTTCGTCGGCGAGCCCTCGGTGCAGGACACCATCTCGATCCTCCGCGGGCTCAAGGAGCGCTACGAGGTTCACCACGGCGTGCACATTCAGGACACCGCGCTGGTGGCCGCGGCGACGCTCTCGAACCGGTACATCTCCGACCGCTTCCTGCCGGACAAGGCGATCGATCTCGTCGACGAGGCCGCGTCTCGGCTGCGGATCGAGATCGACTCGATGCCGACCGAGGTCGACGACGTGCGGCGCAAGCTCGTGCAGCTCGAGATCGAGCGTGAGGGCCTCAAGAAGGAGTCCGACGTTCACTCCAAGGAGCGCCTCGAGAAGCTCGAGAAGGAGATCGCGCAGCTCAACGAGTCCTTCGCCGCCCTCAAGTCGCACTGGGAGGCCGAGAAGCAGATCATCACCGTCATTCGTGGGGTGAAGGAGAAGGTCGAGCAGGCCCGCAACGATCAGGCCTCGGCCGAGCGGCGCGGCGATCTCAACAAGGCCGCCGAGATCAAGTTCGGGGTGTTGCCGTCGTTCGAGAAGGAGCTCGCCCAGCAGAACGCCCGCCTCGCGGAGCTGCAGAAGCGTCAGCGCTTCCTCAAGGAAGAGGTCGACAGCGAGGACATCGCCGAGGTCGTCGGCAAGTGGACTGGCATTCCCGTGTCCAAGCTCCTCGAGGGCGAGCTCCAGAAGTTGGTCAAGATGGAGAACCGGCTCGCCGAGCGCGTCGTCGGCCAGAAGCCGGCGATCGAGGCGGTGTCGAACGCGGTGCGCCGGGCGCGATCGGGGCTGCAAGATCCCAATCGGCCGATCGGCTCCTTCATCTTCCTGGGGCCCACCGGCGTCGGGAAGACCGAGACCGCGAAGGCGCTGGCCGAGTTCTTGTTCGACTCCGACCAGGCGATCGTTCGCATCGACATGAGCGAGTACATGGAGAAGCACGCGGTGGCCCGGCTCATCGGCGCGCCTCCCGGCTACGTGGGCTACGACGAAGGCGGGCAGCTCACCGAGGCGATCCGTCGCCGGCCGTACGCGGTGGTGCTCTTCGACGAGATCGAGAAGGCCCACCCCGACGTCTTCAACGTGCTGCTCCAGATCCTCGACGAGGGCCGGCTCACCGACAGCCAGGGCCGCACCGTGGACTTCAAGAACACCGTGCTGATCATGACCTCGAACATCGGCGCCCAGGCGATTCAGGAAGGGCTCGCCGGCAAGTCGTCGCTCGACACGGCGACCCGCGGCGAAGTGATGAACCAGCTGCGCGCGAACTTCCGGCCCGAGTTCCTCAACCGGGTGGACGAGATCGTGCTCTTCGAGCCGCTCCAGCAGTCGCACATCGCCTCGGTCGTCGATCTGCAGCTCGGGCGGCTCAGCAAGCTGCTCGCTGACAAGCGGCTCACCCTGTCGTTGTCCGAGTCCGCCCGCGCCTTCCTCGCGAAGGAAGGGTACGACCCGGTGTACGGCGCCCGGCCCCTCAAGCGCGCCATCCAACGGCACCTGCAAGATCCCCTGGCCCTCAAGATCCTCGCCGGCGAGTTCACTCCCGGTGATCAGATCACCGCCGAAGCGAGTGGCGAGGGGCTCCGCTTCTCTGCCGGCGCGCGCGCCTGACGCCCTGCTCGACTGAGTCGACGGTGGCGGGCTCGTCGAATCGAAGCAGGACGGGCCCGGGCAAGTCGGGGCGCTCCCTTCCGTCCCGCGGAGCGCCTGAATCGAGGCGCGAACTGTCGCGGCTACGACGAGGACTTCGGGGGCTCTGGCGTGGAGCCGGCCGATGACGCCTCCGGCTTCGCGGCCTCGGCCGTCGCCGCCTTGGGTGCCTCGAGGGACGTCGGCTGCGGCGCGTCTGGTCCGAGCGCGGCCTTCACGAACGAATCGTATTCGGCCCGCCGAGCGGCGGCGTCGGTGAGTGACTGCGCCTTCGCGCGCTCGTACGCCGCTTCTCCCTTCGAGAACGCGAGCGCGGCAGGGACGAGGAAGAGCACCAGGGTGACCGCCCACCCCACCACGTCCTCGGTGGACTCGAAAGGAGTGCCGTCTTGGAGGAACGGCAGCGCGAGGTTGAGCGCCTCGCCGGTGAACGCCGCAGGGAACACGACCCCTGGGAGGCGCCCACCCAGGAAACGACCAAACAGCCAGCACGCCGGCGTGAAGGTGACCAAGAGCCAGAGGTGCTGAAAGAACCAGTGCTCGATGATCGCCGAGAGGCCGGTGTCGAACACCGAGAGCGCACCCGCGAGCGCCTCGTGAAGGCTGACCGACAGCAGCGCGCCCACGCCCCAGGCGAGGGCTCCGACGCAGACGATCAACAGCCCACGCCGGCTCGCGGTCTCGGCGCGCCCGTACGCCTCGAGAATGGGCCGCGGCTTCGGCGTTTCACTCGTCGTCATCGGCGTCCTCTCTCGGGCCGTCGCCATAGAACACGGCCTCGAGCGTCAGGCCCTGCGGAGGCGCGGTCTGACCAGCGCGCGTTCGATCACGCCCCTCGAGGACGGTGGCGAGGAAGCTCGGCGGCTCCTTCGCGCGACCCACTTCGGCGAGGCTGCCGACGATGTTGCGCACCATGTGCTTGAGGAACGCGGTGCCCTCCACCACGACGACGATCTCGTCTCCCACCGTGCCGGTCACCTCGAGCTTGGTGAGCTCGCGGCGGGCGTGCGCGGCCTGACAGTCGGCGGCGCGAAACCCCGAGAAGTCGTGGCGGCCCAGCAGCGGCGGCGTGGCCTGCTGCATCGCGGCCAGGTTGAGCGGCTGGAAGATCTCCCAGTGGGTGTGGCGACGCATCGGAGAACGAGCGCGTCGATTGCCGATGCGATAGCGGTACCGTTTCCCGCGCGCCCAGCGGCGAGGGTCGAAGGCGGGGTCGATCTCCTCGGCGGTCACCACCGCGATGTCGTCGGGCAACAACCCGTTGAGACCCATCCAGTACGCCTTCATCGGTAGCTGCTTCGGGGAGTCGAAGGCGATCACCTGGCCGGTCGCGTGCACGCCCGCATCGGTTCGCCCGGCGGCCACGACGGAGATCGGCGCATCGAGCAGCTCCTGGAGCGCCCGCTGCACCCGGCCCTGCACCGACGGCCCGTTCTGCTGAATCTGCCAGCCCACGTAGTTGCTGCCGTCGTACTCGAGGACCAGCTTCACGCGCGGCATGGGCGTCGCATTGTCCCTGCGACTCGCTGCGCTGTCGATGAACAACCGCGGCCACCCACCCGCGTTCCCGAGGGCAACCCGCAGCGGCCTCGTCAGGGAACCGGAATTTCGGGCTGGCTGTCAGAGGTGACCATGCCGCCAGACGTCCTCCTCGTCCTCGCTTCGAGCGGAATCACGTTGGTCGCCAGCCTGCTCTTCTTCGTGAGCGAAGACCGCGAACCCGTTCAGATTCAGGGCATTCCGGTGCAGTTCTGCCTGCCCCCGAAGCGACCCCTCGCCAAGCCGCCACCCTTGCCGCAGCCGGTCGAGTGTGCGGTCGACGTCTCCACCCAGTCGCTGCACTCGGTGATGACCTTGAAGCCACAAGGAGACGATTGGGTGATGACGTTGGACATGACGCCGATGTGCGACACGCCCGCCGTTCGCGTCGAGGGAACGCAGGGCGTCGGCCAGGTGAACGATCTCCGCTGGAACAACCGCGCGGGCTACGTGAGGCCGACCCAGAAGCAGTGGAAGGTGAAGCCGGGCCGAGCCTGATCTCACCGCTTGGGCGCCTGACGCACGCAGAACCGCACGATCGAGCCGGCCTCGGTGTCTGGAATGCCGAGCCGAACGCGATACCAACCGCCCACCTCGACGGGAAGCGCGACCGGCCGGCCGACCGCCTCCACGGTGTGCGCGACCGCGCGATCGCCCCAGACGACGTCGGCGAAACGAACGAGTCGAGGCTGGAGCGCGATGGTCGTTCCGATCGGCAGGGCGTTCCCGACGACTTCGATCTGCTCACCCGCGAGCGGGCTCACCAGCGCGTCGAACTGGCAGCCCTCGTCGCACGGCTCGTGGCCGACCGCTGAAACGGTCCATCGAGAAGGATCGCACGCGTCCTGCTTCGCCTGAGCCCGGTGCTGCCAGAAGGACGGCATCTCGTTGGGTGGCTTGGCGAGATCGAGCGTCGAGGGGCTCGCGTAGCTCGGCTTGGACCCCAGGATCGGCACGGTCATCAGCGCGACCAGGCCGCCACCGAACCCGAGCCGCCAGAAGAGACTCGCGCGGAGGTCCGACCGCAAGGTGTGCCAGTCCTTTTCTGCCGAGCGAATCACCTCTCCCAGCCGATCGCGTCTCGAGCGCACGGCGGCGAGCTGGGCTTCGGGCAGCGACACCAGGTTGTCCGCGCTGCAGTAATCGCAACGAGCGCTGACCGCGTCAGCAGCCACGGCCAAGGGCGCGGCACAGGTCCGGCAGCCCCAGATGCCCTTCCCCACCAGGCCCGGCGCCGATTGAGTCGGGTTGATCGAGCGCGCCGCGAGCGCGGCCTGGAGCCCAGAGACCGTGAGCGTGCGCTTTCGCCCAAAGCCGGCGAGCAGCAGCCCGAGGGCGAGAACGACGAACGGCAAGCCGATGCCGAGCGCGGCGAGGTGCGTGTCCGCGAGAACGTCGTCGAGGCGAACGTGGGCCACGGCGAGCGCGATCTGGGGAGGAATGACCGTTCCCAGGCAGACGCCGATCGGCAGCAGGACCGGCAACACCACGCCCCAGAAGAGCCCGCCGTCGAGGAAGGTGAGCCAGCTCAAGAACGCCGAAGGCGGACGGCCCGCGCGCTCGAGCCAACCTCGCGCGGTCTTCTCCTTGGAGACGATCTCCTCGGTGGCCCGCCGCGCGTCTCGATGCTTCTCGGGGATCTCGACCTTCGCCTGACACGCCGGGCACGCGACCGCCGAGGCCACCGACAAGGGTACTGGGCTTCCGCAGGCCCCACACGCGAGACGCTCGAGCATCGATCGAGACCATCGGGCGGGCGCCGCGTGGGCGCAACTCGTTCGGCAGCGGTCCTCGAACCGGCTTTGAGTTAGGGTCGGCGCGCACCATGCGGTCCCCCGCCCTGCTGCTCATCAGCGCGCTCCTGAGCAACTGCGACTGCGGGACGCTTGGGCTCGAGGACCGCCACTTCGCCTGTACCAGCGACGACGAGTGCCTCGACGGCTTCCTCTGCCGGGACGTGGGCCGCGGGCGGGAATGTGTCGTGGCGACGATCGATGGCGGCGTCGGCGATGGAGGGGTTGATGCAGGGGCGAACGACGCCGGACTGTCAGACGCTGGCCTCGACGGCGGCGTGAACGATGGAGGGGCGAGCGATGGAGGCTTGCAGTTCGAGAACGTTCCCCGGAGTTCCCTGGCGGGCGCGTGCGTACCGATCTCGTTGCGCGCGGTGAGCCCTGCGACCGCAGCCCTCGACGTCAGCCTCTCGGTGACGCCGGCGGCGGCGGCTCGCTTCTCCTCCCAAGCCGGCTGCTCCGACACGATCCAGTCGGTCCGATTCGCGCAAGGCGCGTCGTCGGCCTCATTCTTCGTGAAGGCGATCAGCGGAGGCCAGACCCAGCTGTCGGCGAGCGGGGCTTTGGGGGCTGCGCTGGCGACGCTCGAGACGACGCCGGTCGTGCGCCGAGGCGTCTGTTCGCTGCCTGCGAGCCGAGTGCTCCCCGATGGTGGGAGCGACGGGATCGGCCTCTCGAAGCTCTGCTCGTTCGCGCCCCCGGTGACCGACCTCGGCCACTCGTTCCTGATCATTCAGCCCACTGCCTCGGCACCGCAGCTCAGCGGAGCGGCCGCGATCACCTGCCGCCTCTCGGGGAACGACTCGCTGACGTGCCTCCGGGCGCAAGACTCCGATCCGATCACCGTCTACTTCCAGGTCGCCGAGCTGCTGGAGGGCCTCCGCGTCGTGCAAGGGCCGCGGACCGACTGTGGTCAACCGCACCGGCTCGACGCGGGCCTCGACCCATCACGAACGATGCTGCTCCGCACCAGCGCCTCGGTCTCGAACTTCTTCGACGACGACGACAGTCCGGTGATCACCTTCGAGGCGCCCGACCAGGTGAAGAGCGCGCCTCTCACCTGCGGCATCTTGCACACCCAGCTCCTCGAGTGGACCGGCGTCACGGTGACCCAAGGCCTCTGGGACGCCGGCGTCGACGGGTTTCAGGCCGACGTCACCGGACTCCCGGCGACCGGCCCCAACACGATCCTCTCGTCACAGACCCAGACGCCCGACGCGGTCAACGACGCCTGCGCAGTCTTCCTTCGCCCCACCCTCACCTCTCCCACCTCGCTGCGCATCACCCGTGGCGCAGGAGCCGACGGAGGCTGCGGACTGACGCCGTTTCCTGGCCTCGTCTTCGAGCGAATCGACTTCGGCAGCCGGGCGAACGTTCAGCAGCTCGAGGTGAGGACGGTCGCCGGGGTCTTCACCAATCCGCTCCCGATTCGGGCGGTCGATGTGTCGCGAACCCTGCTGATGACGTCGAGCCAGAGCGTCGGGCAGGGGTCGGGCGAAACCGAGCTCGCCGACCCGCGCAACTACACGCCGGCGATGGCGGCCTTCAACTTCACCACCTCGAGCCAGGTGCAGGTGCTCCGCGGCGACCTCTCACGGAGTTCGACGTTCACCGTCAACGTGATCGAGCTGAACCCTTAGAAGCGGAAGTCGACCAGCGACACCTGGGCGCCGACCGCGAACCCGCTCGGTGTCGGCCCGAGGATCGGTGAGGGCGTCGGCACTCCGAAGGCGAGCGCGCCGGTCTTCGCATCACGAGAGGCCAGGGCGTTTCGGAAGCGCGGCTGCTTGAAGATGTTGATCACCGCCATCTGGATGAGCGGCACTGCGACGATCGAGCCGACCAGGAGGAGCACGTCGTTGCCGCAGCCAGAAGGCACGGAGGCGCCTCCCGTCGGCGTGCCGACCGGGCAGGTGTTCGAGTTGCGAACGATCGCGCCGCCGCCAGTGAGGTAGGTGATGCCCAGCACCGCGGCTTGAGCGGCCAGGCCCGCGAGCGCAGCAGGCCAGACCTCGGAGCTGTAGTGACGGCTCCCGTTGGCGATCGACACCTGCGTCTGGGCGACCGCCAGCGGAGCGGCGCCGAAGAGCAGCGCAGCGATGACGGTGCCGACGACCGGGTCGCTGCTCAAGAGACCTCCATTGGAGAAGCCGAGGAGGAAGAACGGCAGCACGAGAATGCCCGCGGCGGTGAGCATGCCGAAGAGCGACTCGCTCACCATCAGACCGACCTCGGGCCCAGGCGCCTCCTTCGGTTGCTGCGGGCCATAGGGCAAGTAGGGCTGGGCATTCGTCGGGGGCGCCGGGGTGCCATACGGCTGCTGCTCCACCGGAGGAGTTGGCGGCGGAGCGGTCGACGGGCTCTGCTCGGGTGCGGGCACCAACGGCGGCGGAGACCAGCCCGACGGGGTCTGGGCCTGCGCCAGCATCGGCACCAAGAGCGCGACCAGCACGAAGGAAAGGCGCTTCATCGTTCACTCCAAGGCCGTCGCCGGCAACGGCCCTTCAGATCACTGCGATCGCATCAATCTCGACCTTCGCCCCTCGTGGCAAGGCAGACACCTGAACGGTCGCCCGGGCGGGTGGGTTCGAGGGGAAGCTGCGAGCGTAGACCTCGTTCACCTTCGCGAAGTCTCCCAGATCGGTGAGGAAGATGCCGCAGCGCACCACGCTCCCGAACGACGCGCCGGCTTTCTGGAGCACCGCCTCGAGGTTCTTCATCACCCGCTCGGTCTGAGCAGTGACGTCGCCCTCGACCAACTGCCCGGTCTTGGGATCGAGCGGGATCTGCCCCGAGAGGAACACCATTCGCCCCGCCGGCACCGCGATCGCCTGCGAGTACGGCCCGATCGCCGCTGGAGCCCCGTCCGTCTGAATCACCTCACGCATGCCCTGCCCTCCCTCGTGGTTCGCTCACACCCGCTCGACCGAATGAACGCCGGTGAGCTTCTCGATGCTGCGGATCAGATCGTTGAGCTGTTTGAGATCGCTGATCACGCACTCGAAGGTGTTCACCGCGCGGTCGTCGCCGGTCACCCGGCAGTTCGCCTGCGAGATGTTGACGCCCTTCTTCGAGAAGATCTGCGACATGTCGGCGAGCAGCCCCGGTCGATCGACGGTCATCACTCGCAGGGTCACTGCGCGCTTGAAGTCGCCCTTCACGTCCCAAGCGACCTCCACCTTCCGCTCGGGGTCGGTGGCCTTCGCCTTCTCGCAGCCAGCCTGGTGCACCGCCACGCCGCGGCCGCGGGTGATGAAGCCGACGATCGCGTCTCCGGGCACCGGGTTGCAGCAGCGGGCGAAGCGCACCAGCACGTCGTCGATGCCGCCGATCGTGACGCCGCCGGTCTTCCGGCCCACCACCCGCTTGGCGAGATCGGTGACGGTCGAGAACAGGCCAGACGGGCTCGAGGGGCTGGGCGGCGGCGCTTCGCGAACCTCGGCGACCTTCTCGGCGGGCAGGAGCAGCTCGACCAACTGCGCCGGCTGGATCTTCCCGTAGCCGACGGCGACGAGCACGTCTTCCTCGGTGCGCAGGCCGTAGCCTTCGAGGTGCGGCTTGAGCTCGCCGCTCTTGATCACCTTGTTCAGGTTGAGGCCGAAGCGCTTGAACTCGCGATCGACGAGCTCGCGGCCGAGCTGCATCGACTTCTCGCGCTGCTGCTCCTTGATGAAGGCGCGGATCTTCTGCTGCGCCCGGCTCGTCTTGACGAAGGTGAGCCAGTCCTTCGAGGGGTGGGCCTGCGGGCTGGTGAGGATCTCGATCTGATCGCCGTTCTTCAGCTTGTACCGCAGCGGCACGATCTTCCCGTTCACCTTGGCGCCGACGCACTTCTCGCCGACGGCCGAGTGCACCGCGTAGGCGAAGTCGACCGGGGTCGCGTCGCGCGGCAGGCTCTTCACGTCACCGCGCGGAGTGAAGACGAAGACCTCGTCGGTGAAGAGATCGACCTTCACCGTGTCGAGGAACTCCTTGGGGTCCTTCAGATCCTGCTGCCACTCGAGCAGCTGCCGCAGCCAGGCGAACTTCTCGTCGTCCTTCGAGGCGAGGGCGGCCTTGCCTTCCTTGTAGGCCCAGTGCGCGGCGATGCCTTCTTCGGCGACCCGGTGCATCTCCGCGGTGCGGATCTGAATCTCGATGCGCTCCGAGAGCGGGCCGATCACCGTCGTGTGGAGCGACTGGTACATGTTCGCCTTCGGAATGGCGATGAAGTCCTTGAAGCGGCCGGGCACCGGCTTCCACGCCTGGTGCATGAGCCCGAGGGCGGCGTAGCACTGGCCGATCTCGCTGGTGATCACCCGGAACGCGATCACGTCGGGCACCTGCTCGAAGTCGATGCCCTGCGAGCGCATCTTCTTGTGAATCGAATACATGTGCTTGAAGCGGCCCGAGACCTCCGCCGCGATCCCCGCCTCCTTCAGCTTGCCGGAGATGAGCGAGCAGACGTCGTCGATGTACTTCTCGCGATCCTTCTTCTTCCTGACGATCCGCGCCTCGAGCTCGAAGAAGTCCTTCGGGCGGGTGTAGCGAAACGAGAGATCCTCGAGCTCGGTCTTCACCCACGAGATGCCGAGCCGGTTCGCGAGCGGGGCGTAGATGTCGAGCGTCTCCTGAGCGATGCGCGCCTGCTTCTCTTCGCTCATGTGCTCGAGGGTGCGCATGTTGTGGGTGCGATCGGCGAGCTTCACCAGGATCACCCGAATGTCCTGCGCCATCGCCACCAACATCTTGCGGAAGTTCTCCGCCTGCTTCTCTTCCTGCGAGAGCTGCTGCGGCGCCGAGAACTTCGAGAGCTTGGTCACCCCGTCGACGATGAGCGCGACCTCGGGCCCGAAGAGCTCCTGGATTTCCTCCACCGTGGCCAAGGTGTCTTCGACGGTGTCATGAAGGAGCCCAGCGACGATCGAGGCCTCATCGAGACGCAGCTGCGCCAAGAGCCCGGCGACCTCGAGCGGATGAACGAGGTACGGCTCGCCGGACTTGCGAACCTGCCCCTGGTGCACCTTCGCCGAGTAGACGTAGGCCTTCTTGATGATGTCGAGATCGGGTGCGGGGTGGTACGAGGACACCCGAGTCAGAATGTCGTTCAGCCGAATCAAACAAGCGGATGCTAACACCCTCACCAGGTGCTGCAACGCGTCACCCCACCGCATTCTCTTGCGCAAACACTTGGAAAGTCTCAGTATCCCGCGCCCGACATGACGGCCTTCCTGACCAAATCGCTTGGCGTCGTCTGCCCGAGCTGCGACTTCCTCAATGTCGTGGGAGCGGTGCGGTGCATGTCGTGCGGGAACGCGACCGACGGCTCCTCGGCGAAGACCGATCAGTCGCCCAGACACCAGCCTCCTTCCGAGCCGGCGCGCGCCGAGGCGCCTCCGGGGTTGCGGCGGAACACCACCACGCCACCCGAGCTCGGAACCACCCCACCGCCACCGTCTCAGGGCCGCGGAGTTCCTGCTCGTCCGACGTTCCAGTCGTCCGCTGCGCCTCCGACCCAGCCAGCCACCGGCCCGAAGTTCGGTCTCACCGTGTTGGCCGGGCCTGCGCGAGGTCAGCGCTTCCGGCTCGGGGCGAACGGCGCGCAGGTCGGTCGGCAGAAGGGCGTCATCCTCTTCCCTGAAGATCCCTTCGTCTCGCCGCTCCACGCGACGATGAGCGTTCGCGACGGCAAGCTCTTCGTGCGCGACGACGGGAGCACCTCGGGCGTCTTCGCCAGCATCTCGGGGCAAGAGACCGTTCCTGCTGGAGGGTTGTTCTGCACCGGGCTGCGGCTCTTCCGCTACGTGGGCGCGATCGAGCCTGCCGAGGCATGGAACCGGGTGGACGTGCTGGTCTACGGGGCGCCGGTGCCGAACGCGGTCGTGCACTACGCGATCGAGGAAGTGCTCCTCGGCGATCGCCCCGGCCGGTGCATCATCACTCCGGGGCCGGTCCTCACCATCGGCCAAGGCCGCTGCGACTTCAGCTTCCCGAACGACGAGGGCCTCGCGCCGCGCCACTGCGAGGTCGCCCCGTTGCCGACCGGCGCGATGATCCGCGATCTCTCCGGCGGGCTCGGCACCTTCGTGCGCATCACCAACGAGCGGCCCCTCAAGGCGGGCGATCGCATTCGCATCGGGCAGCAGACCTTGCAGGTCGAGCTGCTGAGCTGATCACCCTCCGCTTGTTTCGTCTTCGCTTCGGCGACTCGCGCGCAGCCAACTCCACCTCGGCCACCGCGGAGCAGTGGGTCGAGCTTCAGTGCGCCAGCCGCTCGTCGAAGTAGTCGTTCACGAGCCGATTCATCGAGGGAGTGAGGGCCTTGTACGCGCCCCACCACCCCTTCGCGTCGGGCGCACGCCCTTCGAGGCGGGCGAGCTCTCCGAGGCGGAGCGCGACCTCGGGGCGTGGGTCGTACCGCCAGGCCGCCTCGTACTCTTCGATGGCCTTCGAGACTCGGCCCTTCGCGAAGGCCTCGTCACCCGCCACGATTCGTTGCTGCGCGTCCTTGGGACGGCGCTCGGCGCGATCGCGCACCTGGTCCCAGAGGTTGCCCATCGCCGCCTTTCCGGGAATGGGCGCGTTGGGCGGTGGCTCGCTGGGAACGTAGTGCTCCTTGCTCTGGTTCATCACCTGGAGCGCGTAGGCGCCGGCGAGGAGGAGGGCGAGGAGCACCAGCAACACGGTGGCGACCTTGAAGACGAGCGCGCCGGTGCCTTCGACCGTCGTGCGCGCCACGTTGGGCGGCATGGTGGTGGGCACGGTGAGCTGACCGACGCCAGGAGAGGTCTGTGGCTCGGCCACGTGTTTGACGGTGTCTTCGCGCGCCGACCACGGCGAGACGCCCTTTGGCGCACCGCCCGGGGGGTTCACCTTCGTCTCTTGCTGATCGAGCGGGGTCACCTTGCGGTGCGGAATCGGCGCGAGCGAGGGCGCGGAGTGAGGGCCGGTGCGTCGCCCCACCGCAGCGCGGCGCTCCTTGTCGATCGCGAGCAGCTCGGCGCGAAACTGCTCGGCCGTCTGCGGGCGCTCGTCGGGGTTCTTGCTGAGCGCCTTCATGATGAGGCGCTCCATCGTCGGGCTGACCCGTGCGTCGGGGCGGCGCTTCGTCGGCGGCGGCGGAATCTCGGTGAGGTGCTTGGTGGCGAAGCCCACCGCCGAGTCGGAGTCGAACGGCAGCATGCCGGTGACGAGTTGGTAGAGGATCACGCCGACCGCGTAGAGATCGGAGCGGTGATCGAGCTTGGCGCCCCTCGCCTGCTCGGGCGACATGTACTCGGGCGTTCCGCAGACGAAGCCGGCGCGGGTGAGCGCGGGGCCGTCGTCTTCGCTGCCGTCGACGATCTTCGCGATGCCGAAGTCGAGCACCTTGACGAAGTCGGGCTCGCTGCGGCCCTGGGAGACCATGATGTTCTCGGGCTTCAGATCGCGGTGAATGACGCCGACCGAGTGGGCGTCGGCGAGCGCCGAGAGCACCTGGCCCATCACCCGCACCACGCGCGACTCGGGCAGCGGCCACTCGCGGGAGAGGATCTGGTGCAGGTCCTTGCCCTGCACGTACTCCATCGCGATGTACATCGCGCCGTCGTCGGCCTGGCCGAAGTCGAGCACCGAGATCGAGTTGGGGTGGTTGAGCCGGCTGGCGGCCTTCGCCTCCCGCTGGAACCGGGCCACCGTGCGCTCGTCGCCCAGCAGCGCCTGGCGCAGCACCTTGAGGACGACTGGCTTGTCGAGCGCGAGCTGGGTGGCCTTGTAGACCTTGCCCATGCCTCCCTCGCCGATCATCTGCTCGACGCGGTACTTGCCCGCGATGGTCCTGCCGAGGGTGTCGTCGACGGGTGGCACGGGCAGCCGAGAATTTTCCATCTTTGAAGCACCCGCGCCAGACGATTCACGGAATCGAAACAGGCGTGGTACACCTTTCCACCGTCATGGCGAATCGGCCTCGAGTCGCAGTGCGGGTGGTGCGGGCAGACGGTGGCCCGGAGTCGGTGATCCCGATGCGGGCGGACGTGATGCTGTGTGGGCGTGGTGGCGACCTCTCGCTGCCCGACGACCCGTTCGTCGCCGACGCGCAGATGCGCCTGTTCTTCTCGGGCAACCGGCTCGCGGTGGAAGACGTGGGCGGTGGGAACGGCGTGTTCGCACGGCTCGCTCCCGGCGTGGAGCGCGAAGTGGCGAGCGGCGGAGAAGTGCGGCTCGGCCGCCAGCGCCTGGTGATCGAGCCGTTGCCTGCCTTGACCCCGGGAGACGACGGCGCGACCGCCTGGGGCTCTCCGGACTCGGGCTTCCGCTACCGAATGGTGCAGCTGATGGAGGGCGGCATTCGCGGCGCGGCCTTCCCGCTCAAGGAAGGCGACAACTTCGTCGGGCGAGAAGCCGGCGACATCGTGTTCCCCACCGACGGGTTCGTCTCTTCGAGTCACGCCACCCTGCACGTGGCGCCCGATCGGGTGCTCATTCGCGACGGCATTCGCGACAAGCACTCGTCGAACGGCACGTTCCTTCGCCTCACCGCGCCGGCGTTCGTCGAGAACGGCGATCAATTCCTCATCGGTCGTCAGCTCGTGCGCGTCGAGATGAGCTGAGCCGGCAGCGCAAGCAAGAGCGGGGATGCGCGTGGACCGGCTCGTTCAGCCTGACGCTCCGCTCGCGAGGACAGGCCGTCGAGTGAAAGATGAACACCGCGACCCGAGGCCTCGCCTGCCACGGCTGCGGCAGCGAGGCTCGGTGGGCAGCGCGATCGAGGCGCGGTGACGCTCAGCCGTACGACTTTTCCTTCTTCTCCTGCTCTTCCTTGCAGCGGATGCAGAGCGTCGTGACCGGCCGCGCCTCGAGGCGCTTCAGGCTGATCGGCTCCTCGCAGCGCTCGCAGAGGCCGAAGCTGCCGTCGTCGATGCGCTGGATCGCCTTGTTGATCTTCGCGAGCAACAGCTTCTCGCGATCGAGCAACCGGAACGCCATCGACTGGGCGTACTCGCTCGAGGCCTGATCGATCTCGTCGGGGAGGTCGTCGGTGTCGAAGTTCGACTCCTCCTCCATCGTCTTGCGCGCCTTCGCGAGGATCGCGGTGCGGCTGTCCTCCAACATCTTCTTGAAGCGCTTCAAGTCTTTCGCGCTCAGCGATCCACGTTCAGACATGACCCGACGCCCTCCGACTGCGGGGAAAAAAGGCGCGGCAGTGTGGGGCCGCGATCACGAACTGTCAAGCACTGTCGAAATAACCCTTTGAAATCAGACCGGGCGGGTAGACTGCGACGCCATGTCGGATCAGTCGCGCTTCGACCGAGAGTTCCTCAAGACGGTGCTCGCGTTGGCGAACCACTCGGACGTCACGCACTTGTTGTCGATCAGCGACGTGCCGTTGGCCGCGGCCGATCTCCGCGGGCGCAAGGCGCGCAAGAAGTTGGTCTACGCGGTGACGAGCGACACCGTGGCCGCCGAGCTGACCGCGAAGAAGGAACGGGTCGTGCTGATCCCCGCCTACGACTACTCGCGCACCGAGCGGGTGAAGATGGCGGTCGTCTCGGCGCTCAGCCAGGGGTTCTTCAAGGAAGGCGATCTCGTGCTGTGCATGACGGGGCGCATCGGCCGGCAGGTCGACACCATCATGCAGATGCGCATCGGCGGCTCGCTCGACGATCGGGTCGCGATCGAAGGGGTGAAGCTGGGAGACGAGTTCAACTCCCAGGTGATCGACGCCCTCATCCAGCTCGCGCTGCAGATCGGCCAGGAGGGCTTCGAAGGCCACCCGATCGGCACCATCATCTGCATCGGCGATCACACCGCGGTGCTCGAGACGAGCCGGCAGCTCACCATCAACCCGTTCCAGGGGCTCTCCGAGGCGGAGCGCAACGTGCTCGACCCGAAGATCCGCGAGGCGATCAAGAACTTCTCGGTGCTCGACGGCGCCTTCGTCATTCGCGAGGACGGGGTGGTGCTCGCCGCCGGGCGCTACTTGTCCGCGAAGGACGACGACGTGAAGATCCCGCTCGGGCTCGGTGCGCGTCACGCGGCTGCCGCGAGCATCACCGCCACCACCAAGTGCATCGCGATGGTGGTGAGCCAAACCTCGGGCGCGGTTCGCCTCTTCAAGGACGGAAACATCGTGCTCGAGCTCCACCAGACCGCGCGCCGCAACTGACCACCGAGGACGAGGACCACCATGGGAATGCTGAAGTTCGAAGTGCCGTCGACCCTCTCGATCGAGGACGCCAAGAAGCGCGTCGAGGCGCTGCTCGATTACTGGAACCGCAAGTACGGCATCACCTCGTCGTGGAATGGGCTCAAGGCGCAGATGAAGGGCAAGGCGGTGGGCGTCACCATCGATGGGAACCTCGAGGTGCTGCCCACGAAGATCTCGGGAGAGGCCTCGGACCCAGGCATGCTCCTGCGTGGCCAGGCGCAGAAGTACCTCACCCGGAAGTTCGGCGAGTACCTCGACGCTCGGAAGAGCCTCGACGACATCAAGCGCGGCGAAGACTGAGGCCGCCAACACGCTAGACTCGACCCGTCGTTTCCCCCGTTTCCCCGAGGACCACCCGTGACGGATTCTTCCGACGACACCCAAGCGGGGCTCGAGACGGTGGTCAAACCCGAGGGCTATGTGAGCCCCACCGTCGACGCGCCGAAGCCCCCCACGGTGGCGCCGATGAGCTCGAGCGGCAGTGGAGTGACGAACCCTCCCCTTCCCTCGACTGGCTCGGGCGTGCAGCCGGCCGTCTCGGCGCCGCGACCGCCCAGCAACTCGAGCCTCCCACCCGTCACCAGCAGCAAGTCGAGCCCCAACCTCGCGCCCACTGGAACCGGCAAGAGCAACTCGCACCTCACCCCCATCACGAGCGCGAACAGCGGGAGCGGGAGCGGGAAGAGCGGCTACACCTCGCCCGATCTGCAGGCCGTCACCGATCCCGAGCCGGGCACCCGGCTCCACCACTACGAGATCATCAAGCTGATCGGCCGCGGCGGCATGGGCAGCGTGTACCTCGCCCGCGATCTCCGGCTCGGCCGGCGCGTGGCCATCAAGTTCCTCCGCACCCACTCGGCCGATCTCACCAAGCGCTTCATCCTCGAGGCGCGCACGACCGCCGCCGTCGCTCACGAGAACATCGTCGTCATCTTCGAGGTCGACGCCTGGCAGGGCTCGCCCTTCATGGTGTTCGAGTACCTGCAAGGCAAGCCGCTCACGAAGGTGGTGCCCGAGGGCAAGCCGATGCCGCAGGGCCGGGCGGTCGAGCTGATGGTGCCGGTCGTTCGCGCGCTCGCCTCGGCGCACAGCCAGGGCATCGTTCACCGCGATCTCAAGCCCGACAACATCTTCCTCACCGACGCGGGCATCACCAAGGTGCTCGACTTCGGCATCGCCAAGGTGCTGCAGGGCGACGAGAAGGCGGTGGAGGAAATGACCCGGCCCCGCGCGCCGCGCACCAGCCTCGAGGACGAGGACGACAGCGAGCTGACTCAGAAGGGCGCGATGATGGGCACCATGTCGTACATGGCGCCCGAGCAGTGGGGCATCGGGGTGTCGATCGATCACCGCGCCGACATCTGGGCCGTGGGGATCATGCTCTTCAAGATGCTCACCGGGAAACACCCGCTCGATCCCCTCAAGGGGCATCAGCTGATGGTGACCGGCATGCTCGACAAGCCGATGCCGACGCTGCACTCGAAGGCGCCCGAGCTTCCGGTGCCGCTCGCGCAGATCGTCGACAAGTGCCTGATGAAGCGCAAAGAAGAGCGCTGGCCCGACGCGGTGAGCCTCTTGCGCGCGCTCGAGCCGTTCCTCCCCGGCCGCTACACCCAGGAGATCAAGATCGACGAGAGCCCGTACGCGGGCTTGTCCTCGTTCCAGGAGACCGACGCGGCGCGCTTCTTCGGTCGGCGGCACGAGATCGCGGCGGTGGTGAACCGCACGCGAGAACGACCGCTGCTCGGCATCGTGGGGCCGTCGGGTGCGGGCAAGTCGTCCTTCGTGCGCGCCGGTCTGGTGCCCGCGCTCAAGCGCTCGGGTGAAGCCTGGGAGAGCCTGGTGATGCGGCCGGGGCGTTCGCCGATCGCGGCGCTGGCGGCGCTGCTCTCGCCGATCATGGGCACCGCGACCTCGGTCGCCGACGACGTGGCCGAGCAGAAGAAGCTGGCGCAGAAGATCACGTCCGAGCCCGGCTACACGGGCACGATCCTCCGAGCGCTCGCCCGACGCGACAAGAAGAACCTCCTCGTCTTCGTCGACCAGTTCGAGGAGCTCTACACGCTGGTGCCCGACGCCGCCGAGCGGAAGGCCTTCACCGCCGCGCTCGCCGGCCTCGCCGACGATCCCACCTCGCCGATTCGCCTGGTGCTCTCGGTGCGCTCCGACTTCCTCGATCGGGTCGCCGAGGATCCGCGCTTCATGGCCGAGCTGTCGCAGGGCCTCGTCTTCCTCTCCTCACCCGGACCGGAAGGCCTGCGGGAGGCGATCATTCAGCCGGCCGAGCTCGCCGGGTACAAGTTCGAGTCGCCCGCGATCGTCGACGACATGATCGCGCACCTCCAGAACACCCAGGGCGCGCTGCCGCTGCTCCAGTTCGCCGCCTCGATGCTCTGGGAGAACCGCGACCCTGCGCGCAAGCAGCTCACCAAGTTCGCCTACGAGGCCATCGGCGGGGTCGGTGGCGCGCTCGCCAGCCACGCCGACTCGGTGCTCCAGAAGATGTCGCCGCAGAAGGTGGCGCTCACCCGCAACATCTTCCTCCGGCTCGTCACCAGCGATCGCACCCGCGCGATCGTCTCGACCGACGAGCTCAAGGAGGGGCTCAACGCCAACGAGCTCCAGGCGGTGATCGACGAGCTGGTGCAGGCGCGGCTGCTGGTGGTGCAGACCGGCGGCGGCGTCGCCACGGTCGAGATCGTGCACGAGTCACTCATCTCGGGCTGGCCCACCCTCAAGCGCTGGCTGGAAGAGAGCGGTGAAGACGCGGCCTTCCTCGAGCAGGTGCGGCAAGCCGCCCGGGCGTGGAGCCACAAGCACCGACCGGCCGATCTCCTCTGGCGAGGTGAGCTCGCCGAAGAGGCGCAGCGCTTCCAGCGGCGGTTCAAGGGGCCGCTCGGCGATCAGCAGAAGGAGTTCCTCGAGGCGGTCGTCGAGCAGATGGGCGCGGCGGCGAGGCGGCGGCGTACGCTGTTGGTGGGCGCGGTCGCGTTCCTCAGCCTCCTCGTCGCGGCCTCGGCGGTGGCGCTCGTCGTCATTCAAGGCGCGCGACAGGAAGCGCAGACCCAGGCCGAGGCGGCGAAGAACGCGGAGGCGGCGGCGAAGGCGAGCGAACAGAAGGCCGTCGAGAACGCGAACAAGGCCACCGAGAAGGAGAGCGAGGCGCGACAATTCGCCTCCGAGCTCGAGGAGAAGGGCAAGAAGCTCGAAGCCGCGCTCAAGGCCGCGGAGGACGCGCGCGGTGCGGCCGAGTCGAGCGAGCGCAACGCCCAGCGCAACGCAGTCGAGGCCGAGAAGGCACGGCAGACGTCGGATCGGGCACGGCGCGCAGTGGAAGACGCACGGAGAGAACTCCAGGGGGCGTACGCGAAGGAGCAGGAGCGCGCGCGCCGGCTCGAGGAACAGCTGGGCGGCGGTGTCATCGACGTCCTGAAGTGATGGAGCGTGGCCGCTCGACGAGCGGACGAACGAGGGAACGGGCATGACGCATTGGCGATGGGCAGTCGTGGTGATCGCGCTGTCGGCGGGCGTCACGCTCGCGCAGGAAGGCGAGCGTCCGTGGGCGAAGGGCGTCGCGCCGTCGACCCAGAAGCAGGCGCTCGAGATCTTCCGGCTCGGCAACGCGGCGCTCAAGGAGTCACAGTGGCGCATCGCCGCCGATCGCTACCGAGAGGCCCTCAAGCTCTGGGATCACCCGGCCATCAACTACAACCTCGCCCTCGCGCTCCTCCAGCTCGACCAGCCGATCGAGACCTACCAGCGGCTCGACGCCGCGCTGAAGTATGGCGCCGCGCCGCTCGACTCGGACAAGTTCGAGCAGGCCCAGCGCTACAAGGCGCTCGTCGAGAAGCAGGTCGCGCGGGTGGTGATTCGCTGTGACGTCGACGGCGCGGTGGTGAAGCTCAACGGCAGCCAGGTCTTCGTCGGGCCCGGCTCTCACTCGGCGATGGTGCGGGCCGGCGCGATCACCATCGTCGCCGCGAAGGAAGGCTTCCTCACCAACGAGCAGAGCCCCACCTTGCTCGGCGGGGAGACCCGCACGATCGATCTCGCCCTCGTCGCGGCGGAGCAGGCCGTCGAGTACCGCCGGCTCTTCCCAGCGTGGATTCCCTTCGCGGTGCTGGGCGCTGGCGCGGCGCTCGCGGCCGGCGGCGTCGGGCTCCACCTCTCGGCGCGCAACCAGTTCGCGGCGTACGATCGCGGCATCGAGGGCTGCGTCGATCAGACCACCGGCGGCTGCGTGCCCTCGCTCGATCTCGCCGCCCTCAAGAGCGCCGGCCAGGGCCAGCAAGCCGGAGCGATGGTGCTCTACGGGGTGGGCGGCGCGGCGATCGCAGCGGGCGCGGTGCTCCTCTACGTCAACCGGCCCCAGCCCTACCGCGCCGACGTGAAGGTCGAGACCGCCCTCCACCTCCTCCCCACCGTCGGGCCCCACGGCGCCGGTGCGGTCCTCTTCACCACCTTCTAGTCGTCGAGAGACCTCGCGATGATGCCCTCCGCTCGCCTTCGTTTCCTGCCCTGCCTCGCGCTCCTCGCCGCGTGGCTCTCTGCCTGCTTCGAGCCAGCCAGCACGCCCTGCAAGAGCGGCATCGTCTGCCCTGCGGGGAGCCGCTGCTCGGCCGACGGCACCACCTGCACGCGAACCGCCTGCGGCAACGGCGTCGTCGACGAGAACGAGAAGTGCGACGACGGCAACGTCACCAACAACGACGGCTGCCGCGGCGACTGCGGCTCGGACGAGACCTGCGGCAACCGGGTGATCGATCCGCTCAAGGGCGAGGTCTGCGACATGGGCGACACGCGCGCCGGCGACGGTTGCGCGGCCGACTGCAAGTCGAACGAGGCCTGCCCCAACGGCGTCGTCGACTCGGCGGCGGGCGAGGTCTGCGACGACAACAACACGATCGAAGGCGACGGCTGCAGCTCGACCTGCCGCTCGACCGAGGTCTGCGGCAACCACGTCGTGGACAACGCCTTCCCCACCGGGACCCGGCCGCAGGAAGCCTGTGACGACGGCAACACGGTGTCGGGTGACGGCTGCTCGAGCGACTGCCTCTCGTCGGAGCAGTGCGGGAACGGCAAGGTCGACAACATGTTCAGCGTGGACTCGGGCATTCCCAACGAGGTCTGCGACGACGGCAACACCCGCGACGGCGACGGCTGCTCGGCCAACTGTCAGTCGACCGAGCGCTGTGGCAACGGCAAGCGCGACGACTCGATCGGCGAGAAGTGCGACGACTCGAACACGGCGTCGGGTGACGGGTGCTCGCGCGACTGCCTCTCGACCGAGTTCTGCGGCAACCGCTACCTCGACGAGCGCTTCGCCGACGGCGGCACCAACGAGATCTGCGACGACGGCAACAACCGCAACGGCGACGGCTGCTCGGCCGACTGCAAGTCCACCGAGTTCTGCGGCAACCGCATCATCGATCAAGGCCCGGGAGAGGTCTGCGACGACGGCAACACCGTGTCGGGCGACGGCTGCTCGTCGAACTGCCGCTCCCAGGAGACCTGCGGAAACAACGTGCTCGACGCCCAGTTCGACGGCGGGACGATGCGCAACGAGGTCTGCGACGACGGGAACAACGTCTCGGGCGATGGCTGCTCGAGCGACTGCCAGTCGACCGAGTTCTGCGGCAACCGCGTCGTCGACACGGTGCGCGGAGAGGTCTGCGACGACGGCAACACGGTGGCGGGTGACGGCTGTTCGGCCGACTGCCGCTCGAACGAGACCTGCGGCAACCGGGTGCGCGACGTCTTCCCAGACGGAGGCTTCAAGGAGGTCTGCGACGACGGCAACACCACCAACGGAGACGGCTGCTCGGCCACCTGCCGCTCGAACGAGACCTGCGGCAACGGCGTGCTCGACAACCTCTTCTCGAACCCGGTGCTCAACGAGCAGTGCGACGACGGCAACACCTTGCCCAACGACTCCTGCAGCCCCGACTGCCGCTCGGGCCTGGGCTGCGGCAACGGCACCCGCGACCCGACCGAGGACTGCGACGACGGCAACATGCTGGGCACCGACGACTGCAGCGCGACCTGCCGCTTCACCGTGTGCGGCGATGGCACCACCAACACCGGCCCCAACCGGCCCGAGCAGTGTGACGGCATGGGCGAGACGGCCGGCTGCAACGCGAACTGCACCAGCCGGCGCTGCGGCGACGGCATCGTGAACGCCACCGCGGGCGAGCAGTGCGACAGCGTCGGGGTGCAGGACGCGGGGACGATGCTCTGCGACACCGACTGCACCATCGCGTTCTGCGGCGACGGCCTGCGCAACCCGGCGCGGGGCGAGGCCTGCGACTCCTCCGGAGTGAACACCAACGGCTGCGATCTGGACTGCTCCTTGCCGGTGTGCGGAGACGGCCTGCTCAACCGGCTCGCGAGCGAGCAATGCGACGAGGGCAACTCCGCGACGGCGCGCTGCAACGGCCCGCCCTCGTGCACGGTGAGCCGCTGCGGCGACGGAGTGACGAACTCGGCGGCCGGCGAGCAGTGCGACGGCATGGGCGAGACGATCGGCTGCAACCTCAACTGCACCAACCGCTCCTGCGGCGACGGGATCTTGAACCGCACCGCCGGCGAGCAGTGCGACGAGGGCATGACGGCGACCGCGCGCTGCAATGGAGCGCCGAGCTGCACCGTCGCGCGCTGTGGAGACGGCGTCATCAACGGCGCGGCGGGCGAGCAGTGCGACGGCATGGGCGAGACGAGCGGCTGCAACCTCAACTGCACCACCCGGGCGTGCGGCGACGGCATCTTGAACCGCACTGCGGGCGAGCAGTGCGACACGGTGGGGGTCAACACGACGGCGACCGCGGCCTGTGACACCGACTGCACGGTGGCCTTCTGCGGAGACGGCACGACGAATGGGCTTCGCGGCGAGCTGTGCGATCCAGGTCCGGCGAGCTCGATGACCTGCGACTCCGACTGCACGCCTCGGTCGTGCGGCGACGGCTTCCTCAACACCGTGGCGGGTGAGCAGTGCGATCAGGGCATGATGGCGACCGCCTCGTGCAACGGGCCGCCGAGCTGCACCTCGAGCCGCTGCGGAGACGGCACCCTCAACGCCGCCGCGAGTGAGCAGTGCGACAACGGCGCCTCCAACGGCAACACCGCAAACTGCCTGCCGACCTGCCGCAACGCGGCCTGTGGCGACGGCTTCATCGACAGCCAGATGCCGGGCATCGAGGCCTGTGACGACGGCAACACCTCCACCGAGCCCGATTGTCCTTACGGCCAGGCGACCTGCACCCGCTGCAACGGGACCTGCACCGCCGTGCTCACCCTCACCGGCCACTACTGCGGCGACGGCACTCAGGAAGCTGGCGAGACGTGCGACGACGGCAACACGGTGACCGAGTCGGGCAGCTGCCCCTACGGTCAGACGACGTGTCCTGCGTGCAATGCGACCTGCACCGCGACGATCACGCTCGCTGGCGGAGGCGTGTGTGGTGACTTGACCACGAACGCGCCGAACGAGACGTGCGACGACGGCAACACGGTGACCGAGACGGCCTGTGCGTACGGGTTCGCGACCTGCACCGGCTGCGATTCGTCCTGCCACCAGGTCCCCGGGCTGCGCGGAAACGTCTGCGGCGACGGCGTGCGAGACACCTCCAACGAACTCTGCGACGACGGCAACACCGACACCTGCGGGACCTGCGGCGGGCCGTCTGGGAGCCGCTGCGAGGCGACGCAGGCGCTCGCTGCCGCCACCGGAACGATCGTCGCGCTCAACAAGGCCTCCACGACCGACGCGACGACCTTCACCCTCGATGACGGCGTGAACCCACCAACCGTGTTCGAGTTCGACGACGACGCCACCACCACGCCGGGGAACGTGCCGGTCGATCTCACCGGCACCAACAACTCGACGACCGTGGCCGACGCCATTCGTCTGGCGATCACCGGAGTCGGCGCGGGCCTGGCGATCACCGCGGGCGGCACCACCGCGACGGTGACGCTCACCAACGACGCGCAGGGGAGCTTCGGAAACAACGCCATCACCACCACCCTCGCCGGAATGACGGTCACTGGGATGAGCGGCGGGCGGGCTCGCGACTGCGTGTCGATGACGGGCTGCGCGTCGACGAACGACTGCGCGCCCGGTCTCACCTGTCAGCCCGGCAGTGGTGGAATCCTCCGCTGCCAGTAGGGATCTGGTCAGACACTTCGGGGCGACGCGGTGACGAAGAGCGGCTCACGGGAGCAATCGTGCTCCTGGCCGAGGACGCTCGAGTCGTGCCTGGAGCGGACCGGCAGTTCGTGCTGCCGACTGCACGCCCGCACCGACAAGACGTGCGCCGCATCGTCGAGCGCCCAATTGTCATGCACTTTCAATGGGTTGCAGCGTGAATCGTTTTGTCGCCCAGCGCGTTCAAGGCAGTACCGTGCGCTGGTTGCTCACCCTGCCCTTTCGGCTCTTCTGGAAGCTCTCCTTCGCCCAGAAGCTGGTCGCGTTGGTGTGTGCGCCGCTGCTCGCCATCAACGGCGCGGTGGCGTTCTTCGGCAGCTCCGTGGTGTTTCCGCTCTCGCCCTTCTTCCTCAGCGAGAAAGTCGACGCGCTCGAGGCGTACGCGAAGCATCGGCCGCGCTGCCTGCTCAGCGGTCACGGGGAGCTCGAGGCGCTGGCGGCGAAGGCCGAGCGCGCGCACGGGCTGCCGCGCGGGCTGATGTGGGCGATCGTGCGGACCGAGTCTGGCGCGCGTGCCCACCGCATCTCCTTTGCGGGCGCGATGGGGCCGGCGCAGCTGATGCCTGGAACGGCAGCGCGTCTGGGCGTGAGCGACCCCTTCGATCCAGCGCAGTCGATCGACGCGGGCGCTCGCTACCTGAAGGCGCAGCTCGACACCTTTCGTGACGTCAAGCTCGCGGTCGCGGCCTACAACGCCGGACCCGGCGCGGTGCACGGCGCGATCCCCAAGAATGGTGAGACCGAGATCTACGTCGCCAAGGTGATGCGGCACTTCTCGGGAGCCGACTGAGTTTCGACGAACGCGTGATCGAACCGAGCTGTGCTAGGTCACCTGCACCATGAAGTTCCCCGTGATGCCAGTGTTCGCCGTCGCCCTCTTCGTCGTCGGGTTCATGACGGGCCGTTGGTCGGCTCCCTCGAGCGCAGCGCCCGCGCCAGCGCCGACTGCGATGCCCACCGCCCCCGCGCCGAGCCGCCCCATGCAGCCCGCGCCCAGCGCACCGAGCGGCGCGCTGACGGGAGTGATCGCCGAGGTGCAGCAGGTGCCGAACTACACCTACCTCCGGCTCTCGACGACCGAGGGCGAGGTGTGGGCCGCGATCACCAGCAATTCGTCGCTCAGCGTCGGGCAGCAGGTCAACGTCATCGAGTCGACGCGAATGACGGACTTCACCAGCAAGTCGCTCGGCAAGACCTTCCCCAGCATCGTCTTCGGTGAGCTCGCGCAAGGCGGCGCAGCGGCTCCACCGACGCAGGGGAGCGCGATGCCACCCGGCCACCCCACGACGTCGGGAGCGGCAGCCGTGCCACCGATCGCGAAGGTGCTCGACTCGGCGAAGCAGAACGAGCCGGCCCTCTCGCTCCGGGTGATGGACGTGTTCGCCGAGCGGCAGGCCTTGGAAGGCCACCTGGTGAAGGTGCACGGCACGGTGAAGCGGGTGACCGAGGTGCAGGGCATGCACTACGCCCACCTCGTCGATGGCAGCGGGAGCGCGGCCTCGAAGGACGACGACCTCGTGGTGCTCACCTCGACGGCGCTCCAGCCCGAGCAGACCGTCACCCTCCAGGGCCGCGTGGTGCTGAACAAGGACGTCGGCATCGGCGCCTGGCCGGTGGCCCTCGAAGGCGCCACGAGCGTTCAGTGAGCTGAGGCGCTCACTGCAGGAAGAAGTCGACGCGCCCGTTCACGTGGAGATCGGCGCGAACGAAGCCACCGTCAGGCGCTGCGTTCAGGTGGCAGGCCCAGCAGTCTTGGCGAGCGACGTGCGGCATCGGCGGTGGCATCGCGTGGCAGGAGGTGCACTGCCGCTGGGAGCCATCGACCACCGTCCAACTGGGGGCCGTCGCGGTGCCTCCACCCGGGGTCACCGTGTAGTTCGAGATGTCGTGGCACGCAGTGTTGCGGCAGGTCGGCTGGGTGTAACTCGGCACCGCCTGGTTCGCTCGCGCGACTCCCTGGAAGCGAATGTCGTTCACCCCATTGAGGTGCCCAGGCGCGACCACCGTCGCGGGGATCACGTGGCACTCGTCACAGGCGACCCGACGGGCCATTCCGCGACCGACGAGGTGGCTCTGGTGGGCGCCGACCCCGATTCGGGTGGTGTCCTGGCTCCCGCTCAGATCGCGCGGCGGGGCCTCGTTCGTCGAGCTGCCGTGACAGGCGTTGCAGAGCACCGGCTGGGTGACGTCGAGCCGCCCATTGACGTGCGAGGTGCGTGAAGGCGTGCCGTCAGTCTCGGAGGGATGACAGAGCGCGCACCGGCTCACGGAGGGGTGCGGCGCAGGCGGTGGCGCGGCATGACAGGAGGAGCAGCCGACGCCTGCGTCGAGCGCCGTCCACCGCGGAGACGTTCCCCCACCAGCATCGGGGAGCCCGTGACAGGCGTTGGTGCACTGCTCGCTCGTTCGATTCCAGCCCACCGTCGAGAGGACCTCGGCAGGGCCGCCGTTCGGGTGGCTCATCGTCACCGCACGCTGAGGAACGAGGTGACAGGCGTCACAGGCGACCGGCTTGCTGGCGGTTCCACCGCTCAGGTGGGCCGTGTGGGCGCCGACGCCTGGGTGCGTTCGCTCGGTGCCGCCGTCGACCGCGCGTGGAGGTGCGCCCCCGTCGGTGCTGCCGTGACAGGCGTTGCAGCTCGCCTCGACGACGTCGACGACACCGTTGACGTGCAGCGCCGGCACGGTGATGACGTTGCCGGCTCCGACGACCTCACCGTGGCAGGCCGCGCACGAACCAGCCCGCGGGTGAGGCGCCGGTGGGGGCAGGGAGTGGCAGGTGCCGCAGAGCTGCTCGTCGAGCCGAGGGCGCGTCCACACGCCGGAGACGGCACCGTGGCATCCCGAGTTCGTGCAGGTGCGGCTCGCCGGGTCGTACTTCGGTTGCCCTCCATCGCCCTTCGCGATGGGCCCGAAGACGATCTGGGTGACGCCGTCGTTGTGGCCGTCATCGTTGGGATCGGTGGGCACCCGATGGCACTCGCTGCAGCTGACGATCTCGTGGCGCGCGTTGGCGGTGAGGTGCAGCGCATGGGCTCCGACGCTGGGAAAGCGCTGCTCGGTGTTGCCAAAGGTGTCGGAGGGAGGCGCCGCCTTGAGCAGGTTCGACGTCTCGCGCGCGGAATCGCCGTGGCAGTGGGTGCAGGTGCGATCGGCCCGCGGCTCGGTGTCGCGCGGAACGAAGCACCCCACCGTCGCGACGGCTGCGAAGAGAACGAGCGCTCTCATTGCATCGCTCCGTGGCAGGCCTGGCACTGAGGGCTGGTGACGGGTTCGCTCGACCGCCAGCCTGGGCCGTGGGGAGACCCGCCGGTTCCGCCGACGCGGTGGCAGCGCACGCACACGCTCGCCGGGCCTTGATCGTGACAGGCGGCGCACGAGGCGATGTCTCGGCGAGCGGCGGGGCCGTGTGCGTTCCTGGCCGAGCCGAGGCCGCTGCCCCAACCGGCCGGGTGCGGACTGCCGGCGTTCTTGTTGGTGGGCGAGACGCCGCGAACGGCATGGCAGGCGTCACAGTCCTGCACCTGGTGGCAGCTCACGCACGAGCCCGGCTGGGACTGGGCCTCGATCGCGTGCCGGGCGACGAAGTCGAAGCGGTGCACCAGCTCGCGCTCGATGGCGTCAGGGTTCCGAATGGCCGGGCTCGAGGGCCTCGTCGCGTCGTGGCAGGAGTCGCAGCTCGTCTGCGCATGGCAGGTCTCACAGGCAGGCCCGTTGGTGCGCGCGACCAACCCATGCCGCTTCATCCACGCGCTGTCGTGAGAGAGGAAGGAGACGGGCTTGAGGGTGCGGAGGTCGTCGACGCGGTGACAGGACTTGCACTCGCCGCGATCGAACTCCTCGCGGTGCTCGTGGCAGGCGAGGCAGGTCGACATCGGCGGAAAGAGGGGCGCGCCGAGCTCGTCACCCACCGCGCCGGCGTGACAGCCGACACACTGGCCACGCACCGTCTTCATCTTCAGGTGCCGATCGTGCTCGAAGAGAATCGACTTGCCGGCAGGCACGACGGCGAGGGCCGGCCGAATCGAGCGGCCGTACACCTCATCGGAGTCGTCCTTGTGACACGAGGAGCAGCGGTCGACCTTCGGCTGGATCCAGTTTTCGGCGGTGCCCGGCGTCTTCGCGTCGTGCGCGCCGCGGTGGCAGCTGCCGCAGTTGAGACAGTCGGGCTTGCCGGGCTTGCCGCAGTCGAGGCCCGCGAGGTGAGCGCGGTGAGGGAAGTTGGTGAGCAGCCCCTTCGTGCACGCGGCGGTGAGGAGCCCGAAGCCCAGGCCAATGAGGAGTGCCCGCGTCACGGTGTTCACGGAAGCCCTCCGGTGCTCACCGGATCCCAGAGGAAGACGACGCGCGCGAGCCCCTGGAACTCGACCGCCGCCCAGGGCGTGCGCAGCGCGGTCGCCGACACCATGAAGCGGAGGTGCCTGGTCGCGGCCCACTCACCGGTGAGGCTGCCCGTCAGCGATTCACGCACCCCGGCGATCGGGCGATCGTAGAGGAAGAGAGAGGTGTCGACCGCCGCAGAGAGTTCCTTGGTGGCGCGAAGTCGCGCAGCCAGACGGAACTGGGTCAGCCCGTTGTTCGACACCAGCACTCGGCCGCCCTCTGCGAGCACCATCCACCGGCCCTCGAAGCCAGGCTCCCAGCGCAGCCGACCCAGCCCACGACCACCGGGGCGATCGCCTTCGTACAGCTGGGCAGCGCCGCGTCCCGTCAGGCGCAGCCGCCCTGGCAGGCGAACGGTGACTTCGCCTCCTGCCTCGTGCCAGTTGGCGCCACCAAACGCGGCGAGGATCGAGGTCTGCGGCAACAGGAGCGACGGGCTCTGGTAGGCGTAGTCGATCGACGCGGTGCCGGGATCCCAGCCGACGAGATCGGCCCAGACCTTCGCCTCCGAGAAGGCAGCGGCGCGGAGATCGAGGGTGGCTCGACCGCCGACCGCGAGCCAGGTGAAAGGCTCGGAGCTGAGGTCTGCGCTGGCGACCCGAACCGAGGCGCCGACGGCGTCGTGCTGCTCGTGAAAGGCGAGCGACCCACGGATCCAGTGGAGCGGCCGGAGCCCCACGCGCGCGCCCAGGGTGAAGTGCCCAGCGCGGTTCTGGGCTTCCTTCACGCGCGGATCTTCGAGCGCGTCGCCGACGAAGCCCAGCATCCACACGCCGCGTGGCTGGTTCCACCGCGGCAAGGCGACCAGGCCCGCGTAGGCGTCGACGTCGAGCATGCCGTAGGTGAGCCCCAAGTTCGCGCCGTCGAACCGCACGTAGCGGGCGGCGCCAGGG
>JBPOIJ010000179.1:0-14255 GCA_052034585.1 Myxococcota bacterium | reverse complement strand
AGCGGTGCTTTGGGTTGTTGTCCAACCTTCGCCATCTCGTCGCTCCTTCAGGCGGCTACTTCTTCTGTTGTTCTTGCTGCAGCGCGTACACGAAGTTCAGCACCTCGGCGACCGCGTCATAGAGCTCTTCGGGCATCTCCTGCCACACGTCGACGCGGTAGAGCGCGGCGGCGAGGGTGGTGTTCTTCATGAACGGCACGCCCGCCGCTTTGGCGAGCTCGCGAATCTTCTCGGCCTTGAGCCGCATGCCCTTGGCGACGACTCGCGGCGCGCCGTCTTTCTCGCGATCGTACTTGATGGCAATCGCCATGTCGGGATCGTCAGCCACCCCTCGACCGTACCACAGCCGATGCGACCGACAGCCCCTCCCCCGCTCACGACACCCGAGCCGGAGCCTCGGCAGCGGTCTTGAGCTGGTAGACGAAGTTCAACACCTCGGCGACCGCGTCGTAGAGATCCTCGGGGATCTCCTGGTTCACCTCGGTGCGCAACAGCGCGTGGGCGAGCGGCACGTTGCGGAGCATCGGCACGTCTGACTCGCGCGCGAGCGCCTTGATCTTCTCGGCCTTGAACTCCATGCCCTTCGCGATCACCCGGGGCGCGCCGTCCTTGTCGCGATCGTACCGGAGCGCCACCGCGACGTGATCCGGGTTGGTCACCACGACGTCGGCGCCCTTCACCGCCTCCATCTGGGCGCCCTCCATGATCTCCTGGTGCATCTGCTTCCGGTGCGCCTTGTGGTGCGGGTCGCCTTCCGATTCCTTGTATTCCTTCTTGATGTCGTCCTTCGACATCATCTGGTCCTTCATGTAGCTCTTGTGCTGCCACCAGACGTCGAAGATCGCGAAGCCGATGAAGAGCATCGTCACCTTGATCACGACGCGCGAGACGAGCTCTCCCAGCACCGTCATCGTCATGTTGGCGTCACCGCCGATCGTCGCCACCACCAGCGCCATCGCGTCGCGCACCACGCCGTAGACGACGTAGCCGGTGACCCCGAGCTTGAACATCGACTTGAGCAGCTCGACGATCTGCTTCTTGCTGAACATGTTCTTGATGCCCGAGAGCGGGTTCAGCTTCTCGAACTTCGGCATCAACGCCTTGATGGCGAGCAGCGGGCCGACCTGGAGGAACTCGAGCAGCCCGCCCGAGATCGCGGTCGCGAAGGCGATCGGAATGCAGAGCGTCAGCAACGTGGTGAGCGCCAGGGCGAGCATGTGGAAGATCGCCATGTTCAGCTCTTCCGGGTGGGCGATGTGATCGACCGCGAAGGAGAAGAGGTTGGTGACCTTCACCTCGACCGACGCCCAGCTCGCCTTCACCACCCCCATGCCCACCGCGAAGGCGATCACACCGGAGAGATCCTTCGACTTCCAGACGCTGCCTTCCTTGCGTGCGTCGTCGAGCTTCTTCTGGGTGGGTTCTTCCGTCTTGTCGTCACCCATCTCGTGTTCTCCTGGGTCACGACAGCAGCTGAATCGTCGTGCGCAGCCACTTGAACATCACCCCGAACTCGTCGACCGAGCGGTTGAGGATGAGGTGGAGCGCGGTGAGCATGATCATGATCGTCACCGCCGGCTTGATCTGCATGGCGACGAAGAAGACCTGCACCTGCGGTGCAACCCGGTTGATCATGCCGAGCGCGAGGTCGGTGAGGAAGGTCGCGAGGAGCACCGGAGACGAGATCGCCAGCGCGATGCGCAGCATGTCGCCAGAGATGCGGATCATCGTGTCGAAGAAGGGCCAGAACCCCATGTGGAACTTGGGCACCTGATCGAGCCGAATCATCGCGAGGCTGTCGGCGAAGGCACCGATGATGAGGTGGTGACCGCCCAGGGTGAGGAACACCACGGTGGTGAGCTGCAGGTTCAGGTTGGCGAAGAGCGTCACCTGCTGACCGATCTGGGGCACGAACAGCTGCGCCTGGTTGGTGCCCGACATGATGTCGATGAGCCCACCAGCGACGTTGGCGGCGTCGAAGATGATGTTCACCACCATCGTCAACGCGAGCCCGATGAAGAGCTCCTTGAGCATCAAGGCGATGAAGATGAACGGGGAGATCGGCACGTCCTTCGTCTGGGCGATGAGCAGCGGGTAGAGCACCAGGCCCATCAGCACGCCCAGGCCCAGCTTCACCTCCGAGGGCACGCTCTCACCACCGAGGAACGGGGTGAGCAGGATCACCGGGAGGATCCGCCCCATCAGCAAGGCGAACGCCAACATCACCTGGGTGAGGTCGGTCTGCAGGCCGAGCTGGCTTCTCAGCTCTTCGAGGAGTGGCTGCAGTTCCATCGGGGGAGCGTCACTGCGCGATGAGCGCGGGGAAACGGTCGAAGATGTTGAAGGTGAAGCGCAAGAGCTGCGAGCCGATCCACGGGCCGGCGAGGCCGAGCACGCCGAAGACGATCACCAGCTTCGGCGCGAACGAGAGCGTCTGTTCCTGGATCTGGGTCGCGGCCTGGAAGACCGAAACCGCGAACCCCACGATGAGGCTCATCACGATCGGCGGGCCCGAGGAGACCAACACGAGGATGAGCGCCTGCTGGGTGACGTAGGTGAGTTGGTGCATGGCGATCTTTCAGTTCACAGGTACCCGACGACCAAGCCCTTCGCGATCATGTACCAGCCGTCGACGAGCACGAAGAGCAGCAGCTTGAACGGCATCGAGATCGTCGTGGGAGACAACATCTGCATGCCGAGGGCGAGCAAGATGTTCGCCACCACCATGTCGATGACGAGGAAAGGCACGAAGAGCAGGAAGCCGATCTGGAACGCCTCCTTGAGCTCGCTCACCACGAAGGCCGGCACGAGGATCAGGAAGTCGTTCTCGGTGATGAGCTGCTTGCCTTCCGAGTCGACCCGCTGATCGGGCTTTCGCAGCTTGAGCGCCAAGCCGTAGAAGAGGGTGCGCTCCTTCTTGGTCACCTTCTTGTTGAGGAAGTTGCGCAGCGGCTCCTTCGCGCGGTTCGCGGCGCCCAACAGGGTGTCGACGTTCTTGGCGTCGAGGAGCCCTCGCCCCTCGGCCACCTCACCGTTGTCGGCTTGCTGGAACATCTCCTGGCCGACCGGCGCCATGATGTAGACCGTGAGGATGATCGCCAGCCCGGTGATCACCTGCGTCGGCGGGATCTGCTGCGTCCCGAGCGCCGAGCGCACGACCGAGAGCACGACCGAGATCTTCACGAAGCTCGTCACCATCAACAGCACGAAGGGCGCGAAGCCGAGCGCCCCGAGGGTGATCATCAACACCAGCGGGCGGTTGGCGAAGGTCGCGTCTCCGCCCGTCGCCGCCTCGACGATGTCGGAGCGCTTGGCCGCCAATGCCACCGCCGGCGCGAGCGTCACCGTCGCCAGCACACTCAGCCATGAGAGTCGTCGCAGCATCGAGCGGGGTTCCTCGCGGTCAGGTTGCGGGAGGTGGGGGGGGAGCTTCCTTCTTCCCCAACAGTTTCTGCAAGAACGGGCTTGAAATCACCTGTCCTGGTGGCGGCGAGGCGGCGAGCGTCTCGCCGAGCTTGGGATCGAGCTTGGCGATGAAGCTGACGCCCAGATCGGTGCCCCCGAGGAGCAACAAGTCGTCGCCGGCCTTCACGACGTAGAGCGTCCGTTTCTGATCGAGCGGCAGGCGCTCGACCACCGAGACCAGCCCCTTGCGCCCGGCCGCGGGCAACCCGAGCAGCTTTCGAAGGCCGACGTTGAGGGTCAGGTAGGCGATCGCGACCACCAGGCCGAGCACCACGAGCATTCGAACGAGCGACCAGCCGAGATCGGCGTCCGACCCCTCGCGCATGAACTCGGGGGGCTCGGAGGTCGGGAGCTCCGGCTCGGTGACGACGGTCGCCCCGCTCACCACGGCGCTCGCCCCTGCGTCTTCGCCGCGGCTCACCACCGGAACCAACAGCACGCTGCAGAGGAGCCACCGTCGCATCGAGGCTCAGCCCGCGAGGGAGACGATGCGAATGCCGAGGTTGCCTTCGATCTCCACCAGCTCTCCCCGAGCGACGATCTTCCCGTTGACCGAGAGATCGAGCGGCTCGCCGAGGGCGCGGTTCAGATCGAAGACGTGGCCCACCTTGAGCCCCACCACCTCCTCGGCGGTGATCGGCAGGCGGCCCACCTCGACGGCAATCTGCAGCGGGACGTCGTTCAACAGATCGGCGCCCTCCGCCTGGCCTTCTTCCATGTGTCCCCTCGCTCCTGGATTCGTGGACTCTTCGTGACCTTCGCCGAGCGCGGGCGGCGCGTCACCTTCCGCGGCACCCTCCCCTGCGCCTTCGCCTTCCGCGGCCGCGGCGTCGGGCGGGGGCTCTTCGCCACCTTCGATCGGGGCACCTGGTGGCGGCCCAGCGCCCAGCACCACGCCCGTCACCTTCGCGACATACCGATCGGACTCGATCGCGATGTCGGCCGCGACGTAGCCCGCGCGCGCGAAGCCGAGCTTGAGCTTCGCAGTGCCCCCCTCGTGCTTGTCGGGCCGCGCACTCAGCCCGTCGACGAGCACCACGTCGCGCTCGCGGAGCTGGGCGAGATCGCCAGACGAGATCTCGACCGCGCCGATCTCCGCGCGCAGCCACACCTTCGCGTTCGACAGCCAGTGCGCGTGCGCGGCGGCGTCTTGAGCGCGGCGCTTGCGGCGAACCGGCGCGTCCTCGGGGGGCTCGGACACGGCGAGCACGCTCTCGGGGAGGAAGAGCCGCACGAAGCCGGTGTGACCGCCGAAGATCGCCTTCAGCTGAACGACCGCGAGCGCTTCTTCCTCGTGCATCACGCTCAGCGCCTCGTCGAGCGAGGGCGCCACCGTCTCGAGCCGCAGCTTGGGCAGCGCCGTGTCCAACGCGGGCGAGAGCGCCTTGAGCGTCTCGAGCACCACGAAGGTCATCACCCCTTCTTCGATGTCGGTGAGGGGTCGCAGCCCAACCGCCTCGCCCGTGCCGCCGAGCAGGGTGTCGATCGCCCAGTGCGCCAGGCCGATGTCGACCTCGAGGAGCGCCCGCGCCTTGTTGGGAATGGGCGCCAGCACGCCGAGGAAGGTGGGATCGGCGACGTACTTGCGCAGCTTCGAGGGGTGAATGAAGTGCAGGTACTCGGCCTGCAACGAGATGCGCTCCTCGAGCATCTCCTGGAGCCGGTTCTGCACCGTCTCGCTCACCTCGCCCGTCGAGCTGACGTTCGGCAGCATCCACTCCAGGTTGCGCGCCAGCACCGCGTGGGTCTTCGAGATCTTCTCGAGGTTGGCGAAGGTGACGGGCTTCCATTCGCGCTTCGTGTGCGGCGGAGGAGCGCGCTTGGGCGGAGGCGGCGCACCCGAGCCCGGCTTCGGCGGCCGGATCTTCGAGACGTCGATCATCATCGTCCGTTCGCCGGTCTTGTCGCTCATCGACCCTCGACCTTGAAGTCCTCGAGCGACAAGCCACGAGACGACAGCGCCTGGGTGAGCGCTTCCTTCTGCTCTTCGATCATCTTGAGCACGTCACGATCGGAGCCCTGGAAGACCGCCTTGATCTTCCCGTTGTGGCTCGACACCTTGACCGAGAGGCCCTTGAGCACGTCGGAGCGGAGATCGATTTGGAACTCGACCTTCCCCGCGGCGTTGGTGCCCACGCGAACGCGCTCGACGATCTTCTGGGCGAGCTCGTTGGCCACCTTGCGCAGGCGCTCCGAACCCGAGAGATCCTTCTGCTTGGCGACCGGCACTGGCGCCATCAAGGCAGGGTTGAAGCGGAAGCCCGGCTGCATCGCCTGGGCGCCGTCCTTGCCGTCCTTCTGGTTGCCGCCCTGCCCTTGTCCGCCGCCCTTGTCCGCGTCGGCCTTGAGATCACCCTTCTCGCCTCGGGCGCCACCAGCTCCGGCGCTCGCGTTGGTCGCGTTGAGCTCGGAAGACTCGTGCGCTTCGGAGAGCGCCTCTCGAGAGGACTTCGCGTCGGCCTTTCGGCCCTCGAGGCCGCGAGAAAGGCTGCCCTTGTCGGCCTGCGCGAGGCTCGAGCCCTGCTCGGAGACCTGCCGACCGCTCTCGGCGACGCCCTCCTGGTGCTTGCCCTCGTCGCGAGAGACCTGCGACTGATTCTCTCCGGCCGTCTTGGACTTGAGCCGCGAGGTGAAGGCGTTGGCCGACTCCTTCTTGCCCTTGGTCTCTTCCGACGCCTTGCCTTCGGCGGCCTCGAGGAGCGACGCGATCGCGCTCTTGCCCAGATCGGCGTCCTTCTCCTGGGCCTTCTGCGCCATCGCCTGCCCCTGCGCCTGCTGCTGGCCGACGAGCTTCTTGAAGGCGTTGCCCTCGGTGGTGCGCTTGTTCTTCTGGAGCTCCTCGTTGCGCCGCGCCTCCATCTGGCGTTCGGCGGCACGGGCTGCCTGGCGGTCGTCGTCGACTCGGCTCATGATGACTTCTTCTCCGCGGCGCGAACCCGGGCGAGATGGAGCGTGTTGCCGATCTCTTCCTGGTTCATCTCTTCCTTCTGCTGCATCTCGAAGCGGACCTGCTTCTTCCAGGTGTCCTTGTGCTTCTCGATGGCCTTCTTCTCCATCGCGGCCTCGGCCATCTCTTGCCGCCGTTGCTCGACGAGCTTCTCGGCCTGCATGACGGCCTCCTTCTGCCGCTCGATCTCGAGCGCCATCTGGGCTTCTTCGTCTTTCAGCCGCTCCTCGAACCGGCTCATTTGCTGAAAGCCGGTGATCCCGCCGCCCTTCTTGGTGACGTCTTCGAGGAAGGCCTGCACCTTCGCCTTGCGCTCGACCTTCTTCTTCTCGAGCTCGGCCTGCATCGAGACGAGCTTCTTCTTCTCGGCCTCGTGCGCCTTCACCGCCGCGGAGAACGCGTCCTTGGCGTCGTCTTCGGCCTTGGTGCGAATGTCGAGCAGCGCCTGGAGTCGGTACGGAGGCATGGGAGCCTGGAGAGGCTAGCACACACCTCGACTGATTTCGGGCCCTTCGGACGCCCAGCCGGTCAGGTGGAGGGCGCGTCTTGGAACATGTCGATCACGCGCTGAACGGTCTCGTCGAAGGGCGTGTTGTCGTGGGTGTCCTGCTTGAGGAACCCGATGATCTGGTCGTACTTGTCGATCGCGTAGTCGGTGCGCGGATCGGTGCCGTACTGGTAGGCGCCGAGGAGGATGAGATCGCGCTGCTTCTCGTAGGTCGACAGGGTCTGCCGGAGCAGACCGGCGGCCTTCTTGTGCTCCTTGCTGGCGATCTGGCTCATCACACGAGACAGCGACGCCAGCACGTCCATCGCGGGCCACTGGTTTCGCTCGCCGATGGCGCGGTTCAAGATGAAGTGGCCGTCGAGAATACCGCGCACCTCGTCGGCGATCGGCTCTTCCATGTCACCGCCGGCGACGAGGCAGGTGTAGATGGCGGTGCACTTGCCCTTGTCGCTGTTGCCGGTGCGCTCGAGCATGCGTGGGAGCATCGAGAAGACGCTCGGCGGGTAGCCTTGGCGCGCCGGAGGCTCACCGATCGCGAGGCCGATCTCGCGTTGGGCGCGCGCGAGCCGCGTCACCGTGTCGAGCATGAAGAGCACGTTGCCGCCCCGCTCTCGAAAGTACTCGGCGATCGAGGTGGCGACGTAGCCGGCGCGCAGACGCACGAGTGAAGGCTGGTCGGACGTCGCGCAGACCACCACCGAGCGCTTCATGCCTTCGTGGCCGAGCGCGTCTTCGATGAACTCGAGCACCTCGCGACCACGCTCGCCGATGAGGGCGATGACGGAGAGCTCGGCGGCGGTGTTGCGGGCGATCTGCCCCATGAGGGTCGACTTACCGACGCCGGAACCGGCGAAGAGCCCGATGCGCTGCCCCTCTCCGACCGTGAGGAGGCCGTCGATGCAGCGCACCCCGAGCGGGAGCGGCCGCTGAATGCGCATTCGCTTGAAGGGGTCGGGGCAGTCGCGATCCACCGCCCAGTCCTGCATGCCTTCGACCGGGAGCGGCTTGCCGTCGATCGGCTCTCCCAGCCCGTTGAGGACGCGGCCAAGGAGCCCATCGCCCGCACGAATCGTCAGCGGCCGGCCGGTGGGGATCACTTCGCTGTCGGGGCCGATGCCGGAGAGCTCGCCGAGCGGCATGAGCATGACCTGCTCGCCTTGGAAGCCGACGACCTCGGCGCGCACCGACTGCCCGCCACGCTTGATGATGCAGACCTCGCCGACACGAACGTTTGGCACCGCCGCCTTGATCACCAGGCCGGTCAGCTCGGTCACCCGGCCGCGCACCCGCACCGTCTGGGTCGTCTTGAGCAGCTCGTGGTAGCGGCGGAGATCGATGGCCATGGCTACTTCGACTCCTTCTTCTGGCCGTCGGGCATGAGCACGTTGCGCAACATCTCGAACTGGGTGCGGATCTGCCCGTCGATCACCCCGAACTCGGTCTGGATCACGCAGCCGCCCCGCTCGACTTCGGAGTCGTCACGGATCGCGATGTCGACGGCACGGCCGATGAGCTCCATGAGGCGCGGGCGCTTCTCACGCAGCACCTTCCCGTCCTCGGGGTGCACCTTGAGCACCATGGCCTTCGAGCCACGGGCCGCTTCGATCGCGCTGGCGCAGATCTCGGCGACGACGACCGGATCACGCTCGATGTCGCGACCGATGATCTTCGCGGCCATCTTGAGAGCGAGCTCGAGCACGTCCTTCTCGGCCTCGGCGACGATCTGCCCGGCCTGCATCTTGGCGCGGGCGAGCTCCTCGGCCTGGCGCGCCTGAACGTCGGCCTTCGCCTCTTCGCGCGCCTTGGCGAACACTTCTTCCTTGAAGCGCAGGGCCTCGGCCTTGATCTCGTCGGCCTTGCGCTGGGCTTCGGCGACGATCTGCTTGGCGGTCGTCATCGCTTCGAACTCCTCGGCGTTGACGACTCCGCCGCGGCGGGGGGGTGGCAAGATCGGCTTCTCGGCCGCAGCCTCGCCAGCATCACTCTTGATGACTTTTCCCAACACCCGAGGTGGCGGCCGGCGATCGTCTTCCATGAGGCGGCTCGCAGCTTAGCTCGAACGCCCGTTTGGTCCACGGCCTGATCCCGGCACGACTGGGGAGCCGTCGGTGTTGCGCTCGCGACGCTTCGGCGGGGCCTGCACGGCAGGCGAGGTCATCGCCCGACGCTTGGGCGGCTGGGCGCTCGGCTTCGGCCCGACGCTCTCGTTCGGATCACGTGAGAGCGGCTTTCCATCGCGCATGATGCGCTTGATGTTCGACGACGACGGCGGCTCCTGGAGGGCGCGGTTCTGCCCGGTGGAGCCGGCGGGTGCACGGGAGGACGCAACCCCGGCGCGGCGGGCGTTGCGCTCGGCGATCGGATCTCGCCGGGGAGCCTGCGGATCGGAGCGGCGTGGCGGCGGCTGCGCGGTCGGCTGCGAGGCGCGCGGTTCGACCCGGCTGCGCAGCTCGGGCAGCTGGGCCGACGACTGCCCACGCGAAGGCACCTGGGGGAGGTTCGCCACGCTTCGCCGCGCGGGCGCCGGCACCGCCACTGGCTGGCCTCCGACGATCGGTGGGCGCATCGGCGGTGGGAGCCGGAGCGGGCGATCGATCACGCCCTTCTGCGCGAGCCGCTCCATCTGCTCGACGATGTCGAGCCGCCCGCCGTCGCCCTTCACCGGCTTGTTCTTCTCCTCACGGAACCAGCGCTGCATCAGCTTGCCCAGCTCGGCGCCCTGGTGCCGTTCGGCGAAGCGCTGGGCGAACTCCGGTGACTGGGCGATCGCGGCGCGCATGAGGCGTTGGGCACCAGCAGACCGCATCGCGGTCGAAGGGTGATCGACCCCGCCGTGGATCTCGAGCACGGTCTTCGAGTCGGCCTCCGAGAGCCTCCGCGCGCGGCCCGCTTCGGCAGCCTTGATCGCGAGGGCCTTCTGATCGGGCGGGAGCTTGCCCAACAGCGTCTCCCGATCGGCGTCGCTCAGCCCCGCGACGGCCGTGGCGAGCACCCGCGCCCCCATGCGATCGCAGATCGAGATCACCTCGCGCTGAGGCATCATCAGCAGATCGGTGAAGCGGAAGGTGCCGACCTGCGGAGCGCCCTGCTTGAGGCCCTCCTCGAGCCTCCAGCGAATGATCGAGAGGATGTCGGGGCGCACCTCGCGGCGGAGCTTCACCGACGGGCGGGCTCCCAGCTCGGCGCGACAGGCATCGGCGAGATCGGACGGGAGCGCGCGCAGCACGACCTCGACCATCGCCCCGCGCTCCTTCGAGAGCAGCGCTGCCAGCCGCTTGGGCTCTGCGTTCGCGAGGGTGCGCCGACGCGCGGTGAAGATGCGCTTGATCTCCTGGATCACCAGCGGAATGCGCTTGTCTCGGGGGATCTGGAGCAGGTTCTGCGCCCGGTGCTTGAGCAGCTCTTCTTCTTCGGGTGCGAGGTGCTCGAAGGCCGCCGCCGACTCCGACCCGCCGAACGCCAGGGAGGTCAGCAGCAGCATCGTCTGCCGCTTGGAGAGGGAGGCGAAGAACTGTTCCACGACTCAACGACCTCGTTTCTCCGTCGCGTTCGGCTGATCGCCGAGGGTGATGAAGGGATCAGGCGTCGGACGGCTGGGTCTTGCGCGAGGGCCGTTGCGTCCCGGGCTTGCGGATCACGAGAAACGCCGCCACACCGGCCAGCGCGAGGAAGAGCACGGCGTTCACCGCGACCATCATTCGGAAGCTGTTGGCGCTGCCCTTGTCCATGAAGCGGAGCCCGATCACCATGTCGGGCTGGAGCGACGGATCACCCGACTGGGGCAGCTCCTTGGCTTCGGCGAGGAGCAGGCGCACGTTCTCCTTCTTCAGGTCGGTCACCGAGTTGGCGACGAACTGGGTGACCTGGTCGAGGTCGAAGGGCGTCTTGCCGCTCTCCGCCGGCTTGTACTTGATGAAGACCGAGGCGCTCGGCATGGGCCGCTTCTCGGGTTGGGTGAGATCGTTCACCTCGGGGATCATCAAGATCGTCCGCGCCTCGAGCACACCCGGGTATTGGTTGAGCGCGTTGGAGATCTCGCCCGCCACGGCCTCGATGAACATGGCCCGCTCTTCCGTCTGGGTGGGGATCATGCCCTTCATCTTCTTGAAGACCGCGAGCCCGTCGGCCTTGGGCCGGGGCAGCGAGTTCTCTTTGAGCAGCTGGGCGGCGCGGGCGATGTTCTGCTTCGGCACGGTGATGATGTACCGAGGCTCGTTGCCGCCCTCTTCCTTCACCTTGTCGGCGCTGATCGCGTTGTTCTGGAGGAGAACGTAGATCTCGTTGGCGTCGTCCTCGGTGAGATCGTGCTGCAGCTCGATGGTGCACGCCGAGAGGAGGAACGAACCAACCAGGAGCAGAACTCTGTGGGCCGAGCGGGGCATCGGAGCGGGGACCCTACTACGCCTCGAAACGAAAAAGGGCAGTCACCTCATCGGTGACCGCCCGTTTCTCCGACCTTCGGTCGAACCTCAGACCTGGGTCTTCAGGGTGTCCTTGAGGCCGCTGGTGGCCTTCTCGACGACCTTGCCGGTGAGCTCGAGTTCCTGGGTGTACTTGTACATGCCGGCCTGCATCGAGAGCATCTCGGTGTTGGAGAAGCTCGCGCCGTTGAGGCCGCCGTTGATGAGCTTGTCGATCGACGCCTGACCCTTCTCCATGTTGGCGACGAGCCCCTTGAGGAGGCTGGTGCCCTTGGAGACCTCGTTCTTCTGGGTGACGGGATCGAGGCCCTTGTTGGTCAGCTTGTCACTGACCTTGTTGAGCCCGGCCTTGTCGATCTTGCCGGCCTGCTCGATCTGGCGCGCCTTATCGGCGTGCTGGACCTGCTGCGTGCCCTGGGCTCCCTGGACTCCCTGGGCCTTGTCGGGACCCTGAGCCTTCATCGCCTGATCGAACTTGCTGGGGCCGGCCTTGTTGGCCTGCTGGGTAGCCTGCTCCGGCAACTTCTGCTGCGCGACTTGCGCCGCCGAGATGCCTGCCAATGGACTCGCCATGATGCTGCCTCCTCAAGTCGTCTACAGGTTCGTTATCGCCTTCATCTTCCAGAAGTTGCTTGAGCCGCTCAACCGCCCGGGCGTGGAGCCGGCTGGCCCAGCTCTTCGACTGGCCGATCTCCGCGCCAGCCTCTTCGAGGGTCTTGTTGTGAAAGTAGTAACCCTGCAGAAGTTTTCGCTCTTTTTCGGGGAGCTTCTCAATCGCCCCGCGAACCCGCCGCCGCATCTGCTCGAGCTCGATGCGCTCGTCGGGGGGTAGGGCTTCATCCGACACCCCGAGGCCCTCGGCGCCGTCGACGCCGGTTCCGAAGACCATGGCGAGGCCGGTGACCGCACTGGAGATCCGCTCGACTTCGTCTTCGAAGCTCCCCCCGCCACCTTCGCGATCGGCGAGGTTGCCGAGGTAGGCGTTCGCCCGCTCCGAGGCCGCGCCGCCTCCCTTGAGCACGCCCATCTTCCGGAGGCCGTCGTAGATGGCGCCCTTGATGCGGTAATGCGCGAAGGTCAGAAAGTTCGCCCCGACGCGGGCATCGAAGCGCTCGGCGGCCTCGAGCAGGCCCACCTGGCCCCAGGCGACGAGCTCTTCCATCTCGAACTGGGAGTTGAACTGCTTGCGGACCTGGCCCGCGAGAGAGCGCACGTACGCTCCGTACTTCTCGAGGATCTGCGCTTTGGTCTCGGCGAGAGGCAAGGGCCGGTCACTCCTCTTGCTCGGCCTTGTTCCACAGGCGGTCGAGGGTCTGGGCGAGCCGGGGATCGTCCTTGAGCTGATCGACGATCTTCTCGGTGAGCTTCTTGGACTGGGTGTGCACCTTGTCGCGGAGGATGTCCTGGACGAGCTTCTTGGTGGCCTCGTCGCGGCTCTTGATCTGGCCGGCCTTCATCTGGCGCGCGATGTCGAGCACCTGGGCGACGACAGGGTTGGTCGCCGCCGTCGCGCCGACGTTCGAGGAGCCGACGAGGCCTGAAGGCCCGACGAGGGACTCAGTGCGATCGACCTTCGCGCCGAACGCGCCGCCTGCCTTGGAGGCACCGCTCGCTCCACCAGCGGCACCTGCCCGGCCTGCGCCACCCGACTTGCCTCCACGACCGACGCCACGAACTGACATAGCTCCTCGCTGACTCCACCTTCGTTCGCAGCAAACCCGAGGCTGCTCCGTCGCTCACCGCGTCGCGGCAGCGTAGCACAGCGCCTCTACTTCTTCTTTCCGCCCTTCCCGCCACCACCGATCAGCTCGAGGAGCTTGTCGGCCATCGCCTTCTCCTCGTCGATCGGGTCGAGCTTGAGGGCTGCGTCGAGCTCCGCCTTCGCTTCGCCGTTCTTCCCGCTGAGGACGAAGACCTCGGCCATTCGAAGCTTGGGCTCGGCTTGCTTCGGCTCGAACTTCGCTGCCAACTGAAACGCCTTGAGGGCCGCGTCGAACTTCTCCCCTCGCTTCTTGTCAGCCGTCTCCTTGAGCGCGCGCTCGAGATCGGCGATGCCGGCGAAGAGGGTCAGGCGGTAGGCGAAGTCGGGCACGCCGCCGTCGTCTTCGAGATCACGCGCCTGCTGGAGTTCCTTGAGCGCCTCGCTCGTCTTCCCCATGAAGATGAGGGCCTCGCCGCAGTGCGCGCGGGCGAGGCCGGACTTGGCGTCGAGGCGCTGGGCGGCGCGGAAGAACTGGAGCGCCTTGTCGTACTTCTGCTGGTTGAATTCGATCGTCCCCAGCGCGAACTGGACCTGCTTGGTCTTCGGCATCAAGGCGGCGGCGCCGTTCGCGAGCTCACGCGCATGATCGAACTTGCCGAGATCCATCCACAGGTACACCGACTCGAGCATGAGCATCGCCTGCTGCTTGGTGACGGGAAGAATGCTTCCGGCGATGTCTGACTTCGTCTCGGCCATGAGGGCGCTGTCCTTTCCGGTTCAGCTTTGCGTGGGAGTGAGGGGCCCTGAATAGCACAAAGGGCGACCGTTTCCGGCCGCCCTCGTGCACTGAACTCCGCTTCGATGAGGCTTAGCGGGCGTTCTGGATGGTGTTCTTCACGGTGTCGTGCTTGCCCTTCATGACGTTGGAGATCGAGGTGTAGGTCATGTTCTCGCGCTGCATCTGGTACTGCAGCTTGAGCATGTTGCTCATCTCACCGCTCATGCCCGAGATGGCGTTGTTGCCCATGCCGACGTCGTTCGCCGAGACGCCCGCCGAGAAGTTCACGCCAGGGCTCGCGCCGCCGGTCACCACGCTGCCGCCCACCCCGCCACCGCCGACGGTGGTGTTGATGCCGGTGCCGCCGCCGACGTTGATCATGCCGCCGGTCGAGGCGTAGGCGCCCGAAGAAGGACCGCCGATGTGGTTCGAGA
>JBPOIJ010000147.1:0-20958 GCA_052034585.1 Myxococcota bacterium | reverse complement strand
ATCGAGAACCCGCAGGGCAGCGTCACCATGTCGCGCAACTACGCCTACGCCTACACGGACGACTCGGTGCCGACGTTCACCACCGACGTGGACGGCGACTACGAGGTGCAGCTGCAGGCGAAGCTGGTGTTCCCGGACCGCGCGTACCCCGAGAAGCGGGACTCCATCTCGACCCTCAAGATGACCGCGACGCCTGACGGTGGCTCGAGCCAGAAGCCGGGCAGCTGCAGCGCGGTTCCCTTCGACGCCTCCATCGCCGGCCTCGGCCTCGCGATGCTGGCCCTCATCCGCCGCCGTCGGTGAGCATGTGACGAAGTGTAGTCAACTCCAGCATTGATCGAGACCGCCCCTCGCCAGCGCTTGCTGACGGGGGGCGGAGCCGTTGTGTACGCTGTCGCAGGCCGCTTCCGGTGAGCCGTTTCCCGGGTTCGTGCAATTCAGATCGTTGGAGGTCTCATGAAACGGTTGATCGCAGCAGTGGGCCTGGCAGCGTCTCTCGGAGCCTGTTCCGACGCCTTCATCGAGAAGAAGTCGAAGGAGCAGGTGAACTACGACGATCGCCTCACCATCTCGGGGCGCGTCTGCACCGCGCGGCCCGACCGGAGCGGCTTCCCGGTGAAGGTCGTCTTCATCATCGACCAGTCGGGCTCGATGTGCGTGTCCGACCCGCCGGGTTCTCAGGAATCGACCGGCTTCTGCGAGATGGCGGCGGCGACGATCGGCGTGACCGGAATGACGCAGCCGGCGCGCGTGCGCGCCCTCCATCGGCTCCTCGACGGGTTCGCCAACCAACCCAACGTGCAAGTCGCGCTGGTGCCCTTCGAGACGAACATCAAGAACGTCTACCCAACCAGCGGCTTCGTGCGCGCGACCGACCCGGCCCTGCGCGGCGCGGTCAACGACCTCCAGTCACAGCTCGGAAAGGGCACCGACTACCAGGGAGCGCTCGCCGAGGCCTACAACCGCATCGCCGCCGACATCGACAACGTGCGCCGCACCACTCCGAACATGCTGCCGCGCACTCGCTACATGGTCGTCTTCTTGTCCGACGGTGTGCCGTTCCCCAAGTGCGCCGCCAACGACAACCTGACGCAGTACGCCGACGACCTGAACCCGGACCTCACCTGGGCCGACTCGTCGGGCGCGGGCGACTTCTGCAACCTGATCGATCCCGACGCGCCGGCCATCATCACCAACTTCGTCGGCGGCACCGACCGCAACCAGAACTACCAGCTCTTCGCCTACGTCGAGCAGCTGATGGAGCTGCGCCAGCAGTACAACATCGGCGATCTCCGCCTCCACACCGTCTTGTTGTTCAACGAAGAGGCGGTGCGGGCGTGCGGCCCGATCTGCCAGGATCTCTACGGTCTCTACGTTCGTTACCCCGGACCAGTAGCGGTGGCGAACGGGCCAGCGGCAGCAAAACGGATCGCCTCGTGGACGCTCCAGCAGCTTGCGCAGCGTGGAAATGGCGTCTACCAGGAGTTCAACAACTTCTCCGGCATCGCGCAGCTCAACCTCGGCGCGCTCGACTATTCCTCGCTCTTCTCACCCAACGTGATGAAGACCCTCTTCGTTCAGCCGCTCGCCAGCGAACCGGGCGCGCTCGATCGCGAAGTCGACAGCGACGGTGACGGCCTGCCCGACGAGATCGACAACTCCTTCTCGTTCAACACCAACCCCTTCGATCCTGACTCCGACGGCGATGGCTTCACCGACCGCTTCGAGGTCGATCGGAACGCCGACGGGTTCCGCGCCGACGCGCGCGACGGCCGTGGCTGCGACCCGGGCTCGGCAGCGACGCGAGGCTGCCGTCCCACCGACACCGACGGTGACGGTCTCTCCGACTTTGCAGAGGCCTACCTGAGCAAGTGGATGGCGAACAACAACCTGGTCGACGCCGACGCCGACGGCGTGCCGAACGGGGTCGAGGTTCGCTACGGGCTCGATCCAGTCGTTCCTCAGCGCGATCTCGACACCGACGGCGACTCGATTCCCGACACCGAAGAGATTCGCATGGGCTCGCACCCGACCAAACGCGATCGCGAGTTCCGTGAGAAGAACGCCATTCAGTATTCCTTCAAGGAAGAGAAGCAGGCCGACGAATCGGTCTGCTACGACTTCTCGGCGAGCAACCTCCAGCTGGTGACTCCGCCGCTGCGAGCGGGGTTCTCGCGCCAGGGCTTCAACCTCTTCAAGGTCTGGTTCGCCGAATCGCCGGAGGCTGGCGTGGCGACCGACTTCGGCACCTGGAAGGCAGCGTGCATGTGGGCTCAGTACGATCCGCCCGGAGTGCGCGTGCCCGCCGGCCCGGAAGGAACGCCGCTCACCAACATGGACTTCCGCACGCCCTCCTCGCTCGTGGATCCGTCGAACTACGACGTGTACTGTGCCGGCGTGAATCCGACTCGAGGCCAGACCGGACCGGTGCCATGACGAAGAGTGCGCGGGTCGCTCTCTGCCTGGGGTTGGCGGCTGGGCTCATTCTCGCTGCGTGCACGGACACCTACCTCTACGACGAGCGCCGCGAGCGCGAGATCCCCGCCGACCGGTCGGTGTCGATTCAGGGTGAGTTCTGCACGCCTGGGTCCGACCAGGTGCTCCGGCCGATCAAGATCCTGATCGCGATGGACGCCTCGCAGTCCATGTCGGTGACCGACCCCGACGGCTCGCGCGCGAGAGCGGTCGTCGAGCTGCTCGACGCGTTGCCGCAGGAGCGAGAGGTCTACATCCTCGTGATGCTCTTCGCCGGCAGCACCACCGCCTTCCTCTCGAAGACCGGCCTGCAGCAGTTCGAGTCGGTGATGGACTTCGACCAGGGCGATCGAGACATCTTGCGGCAGAAGATCCTCAACTTCGCGGCGCCGGGGAACATGGCGAACCGTGACTCGACCGATTTCGTCAAACCCCTCTCCGACATCTACGCGGTGGTGAACCGCGACATCGCCAACACCCGGCTCGGGCGGCGAGGCGAAGAGACGCGCGCCAAGTACTCGGTGATCTTCCTCTCCGACGGGCAGCCGACGAACAACCAAGACGATCTGTTGCTCTGCGACACCGGCGGGTCGAACGTGATCAGGCGGCTGCGCCAGCTCAAGGATCTCGCGGAGGACGTTCGGGTCAACACCGTGCACGTCTTCCAGCCCGTGCAGCCGATCGCCTCGAGCTTCTGCGCGCTCGACGGTGGCGGGAGCCCGCCTCCGACGACGACGACGGGGTGCGTGACCTACCCGACGTTGCCGCCAGGCGCGTGTCCCTTGCTCATCGTGAACCAGAACGCGGAGCGGTTGAAGGCGATGGCCGCGCTCGGCGGAGGCAACTTCCGCGACTTCCGCAACGGCGAGCCGATCAACTTCCTCAACTTCAAGTTCGGCCAGGTGCGCCGCACCTTCGTGTTCGATCGGCTGTTGGTCTCGAACTTCTCCACTGGCGCAGGGAGCCCCGTCGAGCCCGCCGACACCGACAGTGACGGGCTGTACGATCTCGACGAGCTCCGCGCCCGCACCGAGCCGTGGGTCGTCGACAGCGACAACGACGGCTTCTCCGACGGCATCGAGATGTACTTCAACGCCCGCGGAGGCACCTTCAACCCCATCGGCCGCCTGCCCGACGGTGGCGGGGCCGACCAAGGGTGCCCGCCCGAGCTGCGCGGCATCGACAACGACTGCGACGGGCTGCTCGACTGCGACGAGCAGTTGGTGGGCACCAACGCGCGCCGCATCGACTCCGACGACGACGGCGTACCCGACTCGATGGAGTTCAAGCTGGGCACCCAACCTGCCTCGAAGGATCTCGACGAAGATCCCGACAACGACGGGCTCTCGAACGCGACCGAACTGCAGCTCCACACCGACCCGCACACCTCCGACTCGAGCAAGCTCTCGGTCAACAGCTACCGCTACGAGGTGAAGAAGCGCGGAGCGCTCGACGAGCAGGGTCGCCAGTGCTGGGACTTGCGGGTCGACAACGTGCTGCTCGCGAACACCCTGCCCGACATTCGCGACGGCGGCGGCGGCTTCGACGACGCAGGCCAACCGCTCGCGGGCCGTGGTGGTGGCTACAACGACATCTTCGTCAGCGTCTCGATGCGGCCGGGCGACGACCCGAGCGGTCGTTCGATCCCACGGGTCTTCCGCTACAAGGACGCGCGCTATCCGGTCGGCGGCATTCGGTCTCCGCCCGACGGCATCATTCGAGTGACCGACGACGATTTCGTGGCAGGCTGCCCGGCTCAAGCGGGCACACTCCCTCCTCCCTGACCTCTCGAGCGCCGCCTCGGGAGGAACCTCGAGTTCGACATGACGCAGACAGTGATTCGTGTGGCGATGGTCGCGGTGTTGGCGGGGCTGGTGGGCTGCACTCCGCCGACGCCGATGTGCGTCGAGGGTGACGAGCCGGTCTGCGACGCGGGCGCGCTGCCGTCCGACTCCTGCGACTCGATCGAGCAGGCGCGCATGGACACGGCGAACTGCGCGCTCACCCTGTGTCAGGACAAGGAGGCCTTCATCTCGACGCTCGCCGACGGCGGCGACGACATCGACTTCTACACGGTCACCTTGCCCGGCAACCTCACCGCGCGGAGCCTGCTCACGGTGAGCGGCGGCTACGGCGGTGTTCCCCAGACGGCGGTGAACTTCAGCGTCAACGTGTTGCGCACCAACCCAGACGGCGGGTTTGGCGCGGTCGCCACCGGCGTCGATCGGCGCTCTGGTGCGGGGGCTCCGAAGAACGTCGAGATCTCGCAGCCCTTCAGCGAGAGCAACGCGGCGCTCATCGTGCGGGTGAGCGACATCGGCGGCGTCTCGCAGCCGCGGGTCGACAACCTCAACGCCTATCGGATCAAGGTCTGCACGCTCGAGAACCCCGACATGAACGAGCCGAACGACACCACCCCGACCGCGATCACCTTGATGGCTTCGGCCGGCGTGCAGCGCGGTACCCAGTCGGGCTACCTGGCGACTGCCAACGACGTCGATCTCTATTCGTTCCCGGTGAGCGGCGCGCGGCAGATCATCTACGTGCACATCACCAGCGCGATGACGAGCCTGATGCCGGCGTTGGCGTACCGCATGTCGTACGTGCTCAAGAACCCGATGGGCGGGGTGATCTCCGAGGGCGTGATGGACAACGAGTTCTTGCAGGTCGATCTCTCGACCGCTCGGCTCACCGCGGGCGACGGCACCTATCTGCTCGAGGTCTCGGCCTACAAGCTACCCCAGCAGATGACGCCGGCACCGGGCGACGTTCGGCTCAAGTACGACGTCGAGGTGCGGGTGATGCCCGACGTCGACATGCTCGAAGGGTCGACTGGCAACGACGGCCCGACGACCGCGCGCGCGACCAACCTCGCGGTCGATTCGCCCACCACCTTGACGGGGAAGATCTCCTACGTGCCCGACATGGAGTGGTTCCGGCTCACCTTCCCCGCGAGCGGCTCGCCGCGCACGCTGCGCTACGAGCTGTTGCCTCCTGGGGGCGGCGGGCGGTTCCCTCCGCTCACCACCGTGGCGACCCGCCAGATCCGCGTCGCGCAGGAGGTCACCCTGGGCGCCAACAACCAGGACCGTCAGAACAACTGCATCAACAACGCGACGGTTTGCCCGCGCAGCTTCGACGACCCGAACAAGGGCGACGGCCTGCTGGTGTCGGGGGTCTGCAGGTCACCTGGCATCGACCCGCCGCACTGCCTCCTCGCCGAGCGCAACGAGGAGTACCAGATTCCCTCGCTTCGAAGCCGGCGCAACTTCGTCGGCGCGATCCCCGTGCCTGCCGGCGTCAGCTCGATGCTCCTCAGCTACGGAGACACCGGCAAGGGCCGCCTCAAGTTCGCCGACGACAATGACTGGTCGATTCGGGTGACGCTCGAGAGCGACCCCGACGAGGCGGGCCGGCCCGCGAACGGCGCGCCGCAGCCGATGGCCGTCAGCAACGTGAACGGCGCCATCACCTTCGGCTACGGCAAGCTGATCCAGTTCGACGATCTGAACATGGCCCCCGGCATTCGCGGACCGAAGGACTACGACGCGACCGACACGGACTCCGACACCTATCTCTTCTCGGTCGGCGGGGCGGGCGATCACAACTGGCAGTTCGAGTACACCGTCGGGTACGCCGACGGCGGGTCGCGCCCGGCAGGCACGCTCGCGTTCGAGATCACCATGTGTCAGGGGCCGGTGTCGGGCAACGCCTGCCCGGGCCAGCGCGGCATCATCTACCCAGACTTCGGCAGCTTCGCGCCCTGGTACCTGCCGCTGGTGCAGGGCAACGAGCGGGTGCACTTCACCCAGATGCAGCAGGGGAACTCGGTCGTCATTCGGGCGGAGCCGGTCGCCTGCTACTGCGTGCCGGCGTCGACCGCTGCCGCGGGAGGCTTCCTGCTGTCGGTGGTGGCCGTCGACCGCACCTCGAACGATCCGATTCCCTACAGCATTCGACAGTCGGCGCCGGCCTTCAGCTGCCCTGGCGCGGTGCAAGACGGTGGGGCGATGCCCTGCGGCTTCCTCCTCCGCTGAGCGCCTACATGCTCGACGCGTCTTTGAGCCGGAGCGGCACGATGTCGACCTTCACGAAGTACTTGGCGCGGGCATCAGACTCGAACTCGATCAAGTGATCTCCCACGTCCGACAGATCGGCCTCACGACTCACCCAGCCGCGGCTCTCTGCTTCACCGATGAGGCCGCGGCCGGTCAGCACCCGGCGAACCCGGCTGCGGCACTCGGCCTCGTGAAAGTTGATGCGAGTCTCTTCGCCCGTCCCGGCGACCTCGGTGAGGAAGAAGGACAAGGTGACGGTCGACGGCTCGAAGAGCTGCACGTTGAACTTGTTGGTGCCGGGGAAACGGCCCTGCACGTAGCTCCGGTCACCGAGGATGCAGCCCACCGTCGTTCGGCACGCAGGCCATTCGCCGTCGCACGCGTCGAGCACCCTCGTGCCCAGGAACTGCTCCTGCAGGCTGCCGCACGAGAGGAAGCCGCTCGCGAGAAACGCGACGGTCGTCAGACGTTGAAGTAGAAAGGCAGCACTTCTCTTCGCACGAGGTTGGCTCATGAAGCGCTCGATTCTGATCGCAGGCATCGTCGGAGCGGTCACTGGCTCGTTCGTAGCCTGTGGGCCCACGAATAGGAAGGTGTGCGATGGTGACACCTATGGCAACGAGCCGGAGCTGTGCCCCGATCGTTCGGCGCTTGGCTTCTCGACCGAGTTCGGCTCGGGCACCTTCGTTGGCACCAAGCCGGTGGACTCCATCAGCATCGTCAACCGCGGCCTGAAGGACCTGCAGATCTCCAAGGTGACCTACGACGGCGAGCCCGAGTTCAAGGTGAAGGCGAGCTGGTCGGACACGGCCGTCGGCAGTGACATTCCGGCGACGATCATCAAGGGAGGGCAGCGCGCGTTCCTCCAGGTCGAGTTCGCTCCCAAGACGGGCAAGGGCTACAGCGGGCTCATCACCGTCGACTCGAACGCCTCGAACATGCCCCACTTCACCGTGCAGCTCTCGGGCTGCGGAGTGCCGACGGATGGCGGGGCGTCGAACTGCTACGCCTGTGACGTGCTCACCCAGGGCTGCACGCCGCAAGTCGATGGTGGAGCGCGCACCTGCTACCAGAGCCCGTCGGGCGCGACCTTCTGCTCCTTCGAGACGGGCGCCAAGGCCGTGGGCGAGGCGTGCGACGCGCCGGCGGCGTGCGTGAGGGGCTCCGTGTGCGTGTCGGTGTGCGATCGCCGCGACGGCGGGAGCTGTGTCTCGGCGGCAGAGTCGAAGTGCCGCACCGCCTGCAACCGCGACGCTGGGTCGCCCGGCTGTGGAGGTGGGCAGAGCTGCCTCGACCTCAGCCTCCAGGGCGTTCGCGCGTACGGCGTCTGCTCGCTCTGACTTTCAGCCTCGCCCGAACGGCCAGCTGCGCCTCACCGCGACTTGAGGGTGGGCGCTTCGTTCGGCTTCCAGAGGTAGAGGCTCGGCGCACCTTCGGCATGGCTCGCCCAGGGATCGGCTGGAGGGCCATCCCACCCGTAGGGGTCGACCACCACCGGCCGGCCGTTGTTCGTTCCCGTCAACCGGCGCACCTCGAAATAGAGGGCGGTGGTGGTGGCGCAGCCTGACTTGCCGGCGACGCCCAGGCGCTGACCGGCCACCACCTTGTCGCCAGCCTTCACCGTCAGCTTGGCGAGGTGGACGTAGCGAGTGAGGAAGCCGATCTCCCCGAGCGTCGAGTGCTCGACGTCGACGAAGAGCTGATCGTCGACCATTCGATGGGTCAGCACGCAGTTGAAGGCGGGCGCAGCGCCGGCCCGGAGCACTTCTCCGTCGGCGGCGGCGAAGATGGGGGTGCCCTCGGGCATCGCGTAGGCGTAGCCGGAGAAGCCCTCGGCGAGCCCGAGCGCGTCGATGCCGCAGTACGACAGCTCGCGATCGCCCTCGAGCACCGGCTTCAGATCGGAGACCAGCGGGAGATCGTGATCGAAGAGGTTGAGCACCGGGTAGTGCCCGTCGAACGGCCGCTGGAGCACCGGGAGCACCTGGTTCTTGGGCCCCGGTTGACCCGAGCAGCGTTGGGCGCCGAGCTTCGCCTCGCGACCGGGTGGTGGCCGCGGGTCGTCCTTGGGGCAGCCCGAGAGGAGCGCCGAGAGGATCACCACGTCGAGGGCCGGCCGAGCACGCATCAGCACGCAGCCTGCCTCAGGTTCCGCCTTTCTTCATCCGTTCCACGAGGCCCTTCGCCACCCGGAAGGAGTTGGCGACGATGGTGAGGGTGACCGGAACGGCGCCCGAGGTCGGCATGAAGCTGCCGTCGACGACGTAGAGGTTCTTCACCGCGTGGGTACGGCAGTCCTTGTTCAGCACGCTCGACAGCTCGTCCTTGCCGAAGCGGCAGGTGCCTCCCTGGAGGATCGTCGTCTCTCCCGAGGTGCCGACGCGATCGAGGCGATCGGGCTTGAGGGCGGCCAGCACCTCTTCGCCGCGCTCGACGAGGAAGCGGGTCATCACGAAGTCGGTGGGGTGCCGCTTCATGGTGATGGCGGCGACCGGGTTGCCGTACTTGTCCTTCACGTTGGTGTCGAGCGCGACCGCGGTCTCGTCGGTGGGCAGGAACTCGCCGTAGATCTCGAACTCGAGGATGCGGCTGTCGCGGTACTCGCGGAGCTTGTCCTTGAGCGCCTTGCCGAAGACGCCGCTCTCGCCCTTCTTGGCCAGCCCCACCGCGGCGAAGATCGGGTTGGGGTGCGCCCACATGAAGCCGAGCGTGCCGCCTTTGCGGAAGCCGAACTTGTCGTCGGGCATCACGTAGAAGTCCTGCAGGGAGCGGTTGACGAAGGGGGCCTTCGCCTCGAGCCACCCGTGGGTCGAGCGCTGCTTCGAGACGCGGAAGGTGGCCTTCGATTGGCCGAAGCTGGAGAACAGCAGGTTCTTGCCGACGAGGCCGTTGTTGTTGGCGAGGCCCTTCGGAAAGCGGGCGGACTGTGACGCGAGGAGCAGCCGCGCCGACTCGACCGCGGTCGCGGAGACGACGATCACCTTCGCGGGCTGTTCCTGTCGAACGCCCTCGGGGTCGAGGTAGATCACGCTCTTCGCGACGCCGTTCTTGTCGCTGGTGATCTCCACCGCCATGCAGCGCGGCCGCACCTCGACGTTCCCGGTGGCGACGGCCTGGGGAATGAGCGCCGCGAGGGTCGAGCTCTTCGCGTCGTTCTCGCAGCCGTAGCTGCCACAGAGCGCGCAGTACACGCAGGCGCTGCGGCCCTTGTACTCGGTGCTCGCGATCGCGCGGGCCGTGGGAAACGGGTGGTAGCCGAGCGACTTGGCGGCCTTGTCGATCTCGAGCGACACCGGGTGCTCGGCGAGCGGCGGCAGGGGGAAGTTCTTCTTGCGCGGCTCGAGGAAGGGGTGGGGCACCGCGTTGCCCGACACGCCCAGCTCTTCTTCGGCGCGATCGTAGAACGGCGCGAACTCCTCGTAGCTGATGGGCCAGTCGGCGATGTTGGCGCCCTTGATCGGCCCGAGCTCGCTCTTGAGCCGGAAGTCGACCGGCTTGAGCCGGTAGAAGTAGCCGCTCATGTGCACCGTGCCGCCGCCGACGCAGTTGGCCGTCCACGCCTCGTTGCTGCGGGTGAAGGGCTTGTCGGGAGCGGAGCGCCACAGGTGCGGCTCGTCCCACGGCAGGGGCATGAAGAAGTTGCGCCGCGAGTTGAGGATCTCGTCGTGCGCGAACTCCTCGCGTTTGTACCAAGGCCCCTTCTCGAGGACGACGACCTTGAAGCCCGCGCGGCCGAGCTCGAGCGCCATCGGCGCGCCACCCGCACCGCTCCCCACGATCACCACGTCGACCGAGTCCATCGCCACCGTCAACACCCCTTCCCAGTCCCACAGCGGAGCGCGTCGAGCTTCTTTCGCCCGTCGTAGCCGGCGCCCGGATCGGCCTTGGTGTGATCGACGAGCTCGAAGCCGAGCAACTTCCACCCGACCTGATCGCGGTTGCCCCCGTAGCTCGGGTCGCCGAGGAACCCCTCGAGGGTGAGGACGATCAGCATCTCGTACCAGCGAGCCTCACCCGAGTTGTCGGGGCTGTTCTTGAAGACCGTGAGCACCTCGTCTTGTTGCTCGGGGGTCGCCTGGTGAAAGGGCACCTTGAACATGCGCTCGCAGCGGCGAGAGAGCGCGGCCAGCCCACCAGGGAAGTTGCGCTTCATGGTGTCGAGCTGCGGGGTCTGGAGGATCCGGTCGATGTACTCGGGCACGTTGGCGTCGAGCGCGCCGGGGTCCTCGTCCTTCGGGAGCACTCGATCGCAGGCCGCGATCAAGGTGACGAAGTCGTCGTTGGTGAAGGTGAGGTGGGAGGTGGTGAGGGCCTTGGGCGGGCCAGGCTGAGCCGCGACGGCCGTCACTCCAGCGTCGGGCCCCCCCTTGTCGCGGCAGGCGCTGCCGAGGAGCACGACCCCGCCTCCCATGAAGGTCATTCGTCGCACGAAGACGCGCCGCTCGGGATCGTCGAGCGCCACTTCGCCATCGTGGGGCTCAGGAGTGGGGAGGTCGTCTTCGCGATCGGGCGCCATGGGGCGCGGAGCATTCTCCCGTGCCCCGTCCTGCGCAACACTCTCGGGCTGGGGTGGACTCTTCCCCACACCCTGTCTTCATCCCGGTCATCCCCCCGCTCGCGCTGCTTCGATAGACTCGCTTCACCGACATGGCGCCCGGGCTCGGCCGGGGTCCTTTGTGAAGGGTGGATCGATGACGCGACGAGCGTGGGTAGCGAGCGGGCTCGCTCTGATGATGGTGGCGTGTTCTCCGCCTGCGGGAACGAACCCGGCGGGCACGGGAAAGTCGGCGAGCAAGAGCATCGGCTCGGCGGGAGGGGCGATCACCCTCGAGCAGGTGACCCTCACCGTGGACGCCAACACGGTGTCGACCGACACGATGTTCACCATCACCTCGTCGCCGAACCCTGCGGCAGCGAACTACACGGCGCACTCGCCGATCTACGTCTTCGCGCCCGACAAGGCCGACTTCGGCACCCCGGTGACGGTCGAGTTCGACATCACCGGCAAGACGGTGAAGAACCCGGTCGTCTACTGGACGAAGAAGGGCACCGCGGTCTTCGAGAAGCAGCCGTCGACGGTGAGCGGCTCGAAGGTGTCGGCGAAGGTGAACCACTTCTCGATGGGCTTCGTGGGAGAGGCCAGCAGCTCGAGCCAGGGCGATGGCGGCACGCTCGCGGCGACCTTCGACATCATCACGCTCGACCCGGCGGCGCGCGGAGAGGACTACCTCGCGATGGCGGTGGCCCCGTCGGGGAAGATCGGCATCATCTACGTCACCCCGCGCGGCACCCAGACGATGCAGGGCACCGACGACTTCGATCTCAAGTACGTGGAGGTCGTCAACGGCACCCCGAGCACGCCGGAGGTGATTCGGTACGTGCAGCGCAAACCAGGCGTGGCGATCGCCTTCGATCCCATGGGGCGCGCCGTCGTGTCCTATCTCGGGGGCGCCTCGGGCTTCGTGATGGGGCAGTCGATCTTCTGGTTCCAGAGTGACTCGGCGATCTCCGTGCGCAACGGGCCGGGGAGCTGGGTCGAGACGGTGATCACCACCGACAGCAACAACGTCGTCTGTGGCAACGGGCCGTCCGACATCGGCTTCCTCGTCGGCCTCTTCCCGGCGATCGCCTTCGACAGCAGCGGTAAGCTGTACCTGGCCTATCGCGACGGGCACAACGGGCAGTTCCCGCAGCAAGACTGGGCAGCCTCCGACGTCGAGGTCGTCGAGGACGTGTTGGGTGCCCGACGCATGGTGTGCGCGAAGGAGGGCGGCAACAACAAGCAGGCCTGGGGCGGCCGAATGAAGATGGTGATCGGCGCGGGCGATCAACCGGCGATCATCTACGACAAGGCCTTCGGCGGCGCGGAGGCGAAGGGCAGCGACCTCTTCATGCAGCGTCGCCAGGCGAGCGGCGCCTGGACCGAGCCCGCCTTCCTGGCGAGCATCGGCGACACGATGACTGGTGGCTCGCTCGCGTATCAGGCGAACGAGGGCTGGGGCGTCGCGATCACCGATCGATCGAGCAGCAAGCTGCTCTACCGCAGAAACCCCGACCCCGACGCAGCGACGGGCGCCTGGGAGATGGCCCAGGAGGTCTTCGCCACGGGCAGTGGTGGGTGGTACCCGTCGCTCGCGATGGACAACGGCCCGATGTACGCGGGTGAGCCGTCGATCGCCTACTACGTGTGCTCGAGCCGCGACAACGTGCCCTCGACCGACTGCCCGCAAGATCAAGACGAGCTGCGAATCGCGCGGCGGAGCGCGGGCGTGTGGCGCGAGTCCGTCGTCGACAAGGAAGGTGGCTACGCGCCTCAGCTGGCCTTCCTCCCCAACGGGAAGCGGGTGGTTGCCTACCGCGTGCCCGGGGCGATTCGGCCGAGCGGCGGCGTCGAGCCGACGACGGGGGCGATCAAGTTGGCGATCGAGAAGTGAAGCGCGCCCCGCGGCGTGTAGTAGCGTCGCTCTCCGTGATGAAGCGCGTCCTCCTCTTCGCGATGCTGAGTGGTGCGGCCGGGTGCACGCCCGAGAACGCGCTCGGTGGCAGCCTGGGTGAGGTCATCGATCTCACCGTGACCGAGGTGGTGGCGTACCGGAACAGCGAGGCGCTCCAGCTCATCTTCACCCGCAACCGCGGCGTCTTTCTCGACATCGTCATTCGCGTCACCGTCTCGCTCCAGACGGCCGCGGAGGACGGCACGCTGACGGCGATCGAACCCGAGCCGGGCACCCGAATCGTGCTGCAGGGAGACTGGCGCCCCGGGAATCCACGCACGACGGTGGCCCACGCGCCCGGCGGCGAGCCGACCCGCAACCTCCCGCGCATCCGCTCTGGAGATCTGCAGATCAGCCGTGGCGGCAAGTCGGGAGGGCTGACCTCCGGCTCGTTCTCGATGCGCTTCGAAGACACCGGTGGTGACATCGGCTTCGGCCGAACGTTGAACAGCAACTTCGTCGCGAACCAGACGCGAGACGCAGGCTTCGGCCCGCTGCCCTGAGCGCTCCCCCGACGTCGGCTCAGAAGTCGAGGCGCACGTTGACGATCGCGCCGACGGTGATCTCCACCTTGCGCTCGAGCGATCGCGAGCCGGTGAGCTCGGCCTTCAAGGTGTACCGCCCCGGCGGGAGGGTGAGGGTCTTCGGGGTGAGGCCCTTGGTGCCTGCGCAGGTGAACGAGGCCATCACCGCGCGGCCCTTGTGGGACGCGACGATGCGCACCTGGCCGGTCTTGAGCGGCGTGAGCGCCATGGTGGGCCCGGTGCTGTCGTCGGTGAGCGGGCCGACGTAGGTCTTCTCGGTCGAGAAGATCACCGTCTTGATGTCGGGGCTCGAATCGGAGAGCGCGTTGGCGACGCTCACCACGTCTTCGTTGGCCGCCAGCGGGATCTCTTCGCTCGGCTTGCGCGGGGGCAGCTTCGAGATGAGCCGGGTCCCCTCGCCCTCGTCAGGAGCCTTCTTCTTCGAGCGCTCCGCCAGCCTGTCGGCGATGAAGGAGAACGCGGTCGCGAGCTCGATCTTCTTCGCGCCGGCAGCGGCTTCGAGCTCGGCGGCGAACTCCGAGGCCGTCTCCGGTCGCTCCTCGCGCCGCTTCGCCATGCCGTGAATGAGGGCGTTCGCGACCGGCTTGGTGATGCTGCGCACGAGCGCGGCCGCGTCGGGCACCGCGGAGTTCTTGTGCCCGTAGAGCACTTCGAAGTTGTTGGAGCCGAGGAAGGGCGGCCGCCCGGTGAGCAGCTCGAAGGACATGGCGGCCAGGGCGTAGACGTCGGTGCGGCGATCGACGTCCTCCAGGCCGGCGATCTGCTCGGGTGACATGTAGTAGGGCGTGCCCACCATCGCGCCCGGCTTGGTGAGGCCAGGGTTGTGTTGATCGCGCACCACGCCCAAGTCGAGGATCGTCACTCGCCCCTTCGAGGTGAGGAAGATGTTCTGCGGCTTGATGTCGCGGTGGACCAAGCCGTTGCGGTGGAGGAAGGCGAGGCCCGAGGCGATCGGCTTGACGAGGGCGATGGTGTCGGCGACCGGCAGCCGCCCGCCCTTGGCCTCGAGCACCTCCGAGAGGGTCATGCCTTCGAGGTATTCCATCACCAGGTAGGGCAGGGCGCGGAGCCGGCCATGCCCGAGCAGCTGCACGATGTTCGGGTGGCGCAGCTGCACCATCAGATCGGCCTCGCGCTCGAAGCGAGCGAGCACCTTCGGCTTGCGGCAGTGCTCGGGCGCCAGCACCTTCACCGCCACCGCCGAGCCCGACTTCAGCTCCCTCCCGCGGAAGACGCTGCCCATCGCGCCCTGGCCGATGCGTTCCTCGATGCGCCAGCGCTCGTCGAGCACCTCGCCCGGCGTCACGTGCAGCACGACGGTGTGTTCGGAGCTCGGAGAGACCACTCAGCGCCTTTGTAGCCAACTTTCGAAGTTGCTTCCCAGGAACCCCACCAGGTTTCGCGCCGAGACTCGGTTCACCACTCCTTGCGAGAGCTTGGCCTTCTTCAGCCGCGACACGAGCCGGGGGAGCGCGAGTAGATCGCTGGGGCCGTCGCCGGCGCCGCTGCCGAGGACCAGCCGCTCCGGGCCGAGCGCGTGGACCAGGGCTTCGGCCACGTCGACGTCGAGCCGATCGGGGTGGAGCGTGAGGCCGGCATGGAAGCCTCGGGCGAGCACGGCGCGCACCGTCTGGTCGGTGAGCCCGTCGAAGAGCACCCGAGCGGGATCGAGGCGCGATTCGTGGAGCAGCGCGAGCGTCTTGGTCGTCAGCGCCTGATGGCGGGCGATCGGCGCGGTGACGAGCAGCGGCCGCGCGAGCTCCTTGGCGAGGCCGGCGAGCGAGAGGAAGAGCCGGTGCTCGGCGTCGGTCGCGCGGTGGAGCATGAGGGGGCCGATGACCGTCACTCCGGCCTGGGCGAGGCGGCGGGGGAGTTCGGCGAGCGCGGCGCGGGCTCCCTTCTCGGCGGCGAGGGCGAGGGGAATGGTCGCGCAGGTGACGACCTCGAGCCCGCGCCGGGCCAGGCGCTCGCGTTGCTCCAGCGCCGCGTGGTGGGCCTCCGTCAGGCCGTCGAGCGAGGTGGCGGAGGAGGGGACGAGGAGCCCGCCCCGAACGCCGAAGGCCTCGAGGGTGTCGAGGTCGGCGTCGGTGAGGCCTGCCGGGGTCAGCCGCGCGTCGAACATCGGCGAAGCCACCGAGACGCGAGGAAGAGAAGGAGGGCCGGCTCCAAGGGAACGCTCGCGCAGCCGCCACGCACCCCCTCGACCGCGCTCGGCATGGGAACCATCGTCGCTGGTGGCCGGCAGACGCCCTCGACGCACACCATCTCGCGGGTGCAGCTGGTGTCGTCGGTGCAGGGGCGAGAGCAGAACGAGAAGCCACGGGTGTCGGTGAGGCAGCGCGCGCCGTCGCACTCCGAGGCGAGCAGGCAGACGTCGCCGTCGCCGAGGCAGTCTTGATCGGGGGTGGCGCAGCCGGCGTTCTGACAGACGCCGTTGGCGGTGCAGTTGGCAGGGCAGTCGGGGTCGACGGGGCCGCCGGCGCACGCCTCGCACCGCCCGTCCGCGACGCAGCGACAGTCGGGGTCAGCGGGAGTGCACGCGAGCTGGCAGCGCCCGTCGGCCGAGCAGCTGGGCGGGTCGTAGGCCGCGAGGGCCGCGTCGATGAAGGTGAGCTCGGCATCGACCCGCACGTCCGCTCCGACGCCGCACTGAGACGAGGTGCCGTAGGAATGAACGCCGGCGACGCGATCGCGTTGATCGGGGCCGCGCCAGAGCGAAGGCCCACCCGAGTCGCCGGAGCAGATGCCGAGCGCGCCCGCCTGGCCGAAGTCGAAGGTGTCGGCGTCGGCCGACGCGATGGAGGCGTTCACCGAGCGGCGGGTGCCGGTGTCGCTCACCGAGGCCGACGTTCGCCCATAGCCCACCACCCGAATCGGCTGGCCGACCCACGAGGTCGGTGGCGTTCGAACGAGCGGCTGGGGCGCCACCGTCGTCACCGGGTTCTCGAGTTGGAGCACGGCGAGATCGTGGGCGCCGTCTCCCGAGTAGGCGGGGTGCCGTCGAAGGCCCACCACGTTGAGGAGATCGTTCATCACCAACATCGTGTCGTCGGGCTCGTTCATCACCCGCACCATCACCGAGGACGCGCCTTCACGGGCCGGATCGACGCAGTGACCAGCGGTGAGGATCGTGCGTGGGCTGATGAGGGTGCCGGTGCAGAAGCCCTGTCGCGCGTTGTTGAAGGTCGCGATGACGAGGAAGACGGTGGTGGTCGAGGGGTCGGCGGTGCCGCCGAGGATCGGGTCGGTGCGCGAGGTGGGGCCGGGCTCGGGCGTACAAGCGACGAGCGCACAGGCGATGATCGCGACTCGGCGCATGGGCTGATTCAAGCTCGCCTGCTCGCACCGCTCAACCGCGAGTCACTCCTGGCCGGCGGGCGAGCCTTCGTTTCGTGGGTCGCTCCCGCCAAAGCGCAGGTGGGTGAGTGGATCTGCCACCACCAGCTCGGCGTCACCCCAGCCGTCGACGCGCTTGAAGACGTGCCCCAGCGCCTCGAGCGCGGCCTGGGTGGCTGGCTCGAGGCCCGTCTTGTCCACCATCACCTCGTCGGGCAGCCATTGGTGGTGAATGCGGCCCTGGCCGACCGCGCGCACGGCGTCGAGCTTGCCATCGATGACGTTGGAGACGACCTGCACGACGGTGGTGGGAATCGTCGACCCACCTGGTGAGCCGACGGCCATGAAGACGCTGGTCGGGTCGTCTTTCTGGAAGACGAGGGTCGGGGTCATCGACGAGAGCGGCCGTTTGCCGGGCGCGATGGCGTTCGCTTCGCCGGAGACGAGCCCGTAGGCGTTCGGGGTTCCCGGCTGGGCGGCGAAGTCGTCCATCTCGTCGTTGAGCAAGACGCCGGTGCCCTTGGCGACGAGGCAGCTGCCGAAGGCATAGTTGACGGTGGTGGTGAGGGCGGCCGCGTTGCCGTCCTTGTCGATGACCGAGACGTGGGTCGTGTTCTTCGGAGGCAGCCCGCCGTCGACCGGGCGCTGGAGCCCGACGGGCATGAGGGCGATCGATCGGCTCGCGCGCTTGGGGTCGATGCTCGCGATCGTCTTGTCGACCCACTGCCTGGAGACGAGCTCGGCGGTCGGCACGGCTTGCAGATCGGGATCTCCGACGAGGCGCCCGCGATCGACGGCTGCGCGCCGAAGGGTCTCGATGAAGACATGGAGCGTCTCCACTTCGCGGTTCGCCGGTCCCTTCGGGCCCTTCGCCTCGAGGACGCCGAGGGTCTGGAGGAGCATGATGCCGCCTCCGCTGGGGGGCGGCATGGTGAGGATTCGGTGGCCGCGGTACTGGCCCTCGAGGGGCGCTCGCCACTTGGGCTGGTAGCTCTTGAGATCGGCCTCGGTCAGCACGCCTCCGTTGCGCTGCACCGTCGCCACCACCGACTTCGCCAGCGCGCCCTCGTAGAACGGGGCGAAGCCCTTGGCGGCGAGGAGCTGGAGCGTCTTGGCGAGCTCGGGCTGGGTGATGAGGGTGCCGAGGGAGGGCACCGAAGGCACCTTCTCGGCGTTCGGGCGGAGGAAGATCTTCGCCGCTTCCGGGTCCTTTCTCAGGCACGTCTCACGCATGGTCGCGAGGTCACGGTACTTGGGAGTGACCGGGAACCCGTTGGTCGCGACCCGAATCGCGGGCCCAAGGACGGTGGCGCGTGGGAGCTTCCCGTATTTCGCGTGAAGCTCGAGGTAGCCGCGCACGGCACCGGGCACGGCGACGGAGAGGGCACCGTCGGTCGAGGCGCCCGGAGGCACGACACCCTCTTTCACGAACATGTCGCGGCTCGCGCCGGCGGGAGCGACCTCGCGGAAGTCGAAGGCGAACTCGCCGGCGGGGACTTTGAAGACGGCGAAGCCACCGCCTCCGAGGCCCGAGTGGTACGGCCCGACGACGGCCATGGTGAAGGCGGCCGCGACCACTGCATCGATCGCGTTGCCGCCCTTGGACAGCATCTCTTCACCGGCGGCGCTCCCGAGTGGATGCGCAGCGGCGACGACTCCGCCTCGGTACGGTCGAGCGGCGAGGGCGGGGAGGGCGAGGAGGCAGCAGAGGAGCGCGCGCATGGGCGCCGAGTTCTAGCTCAAGGTGGTCGAAGACTCGTGCGCGTCACGGCACGACGAACTGGCGGGTCGTTGGCGTGCCGTTGTTCACTCGGAACTCCACCGTCCACGTGCCGGGTGTCGCGGGCAGGTTGCGATTCCACCACCACCAGGAGTGACGCCATTCCTGAGTGAAGGTGGTGTTGCCGGTCGCGTTGGTGGTTCCGTTGGGGGCGACGAGGCGCATCGAGAGCACGTCACCCACGCGGCCATTGCCGACGGTGACGGCGAGCCCGATCGATCCAGCGGCGAGGCTCGTCGGGTCGGCTGGTGGGTCCTTGAGCTCGTCGATGGTCGCGTAGGAGCCCTGCCTGAAGAACGCCCCCATGATGCCGGCAGTCGTCGAGTACGGCGGCGGCGCGAGCCACCGATTGGTGGCGAAAGGTTCTTCGAGCGAGCCGTTGGCCGAGTTCAGCTCGAAGTGGAGGTGCGCTTGCGTCGAGCAGCCGGAGCTCCCGACCGAGCCGAGGCGTTGGCCGGTGGAGACGCGCTGGCCCACCGCGACGGCGATCGAGTTGCGCTTGAAGTGCAGGTACTGGGCGATGGAGCAATCGTCTTGACGGACGCGGACGAGGTTCGCGTCGTTGTTGACGCAGGCGAGGTGGCGATCGGCGAACCCATCGATGACCTGAGTGACGACTCCTGGCGCGACAGCGAGGACGGCGAAGTCGGCGTCCATCTCTCGGAAGCTGGGAATGTCGATGTCGATGCCGCGATGGTTGTCGTACGTCTTGGCTGTCGTGGTCGCGCCCGTCCAGTCGCGCATCGGCCCGGTCGCCATGTCGAGGTCGACGTAGTTCTGGATGACCCAGTTCGTACCGTTGCTGCCCGGGAGCGGCCAGGCGAGTCGAAGGAACGCGGAGGTGTTGCAGCCTCCGTCGGGAAGCAGCACTGAACCACCCGCCGCGCCGCCTGAACTCCCGCCGGATGTGCCGCCTGAAGTGCCTCCGCCGGCTGTTCCTCCGCCGGTTGTGCCTCCGCCGACGGTGCCTCCGCCGACTGTTCCTCCGCCGACTGTTCCTCCGCCGACTGTTCCTCCATCTTCTTCACCGACGGGAGTGCCGCAGCCAATCGCCGTGCTCGCGATGAGAAAGACGATCCGCCTGGTCAGGCTCGAGTTCGCCATCAGCCCTCACTCAGGGAAGCGGGAACGCAGCGCTTCGCTGGCCCCGGTTGTTGGTCACGAACAAGAAGGAGGGCCCTGCGCCCAGGCCCGTGAGGTTCACCTTGAACTGCACAGAGGTGTCCGAGAGGAAGACGGGCTCCTGGTAGACCTTGGTCGCGGTCGCGTACGTCGAACCGTTCGCGAGTTCGATGAGGGATGCCGGCCCGATCCTGTTGCGCGAGACCGCGAAGCCATCCTGCCAGTGGTCGCTCACCCAGCCCGCCGGAGTGTCGAAGTAGTTCGTGTTGCTCTCCCAGCCCCAGTTCGACGGATTCGGGCTCGGGCCGTCTGGAACCGTTCGACTGAAGACCGCCTGGTTGTCGATCCACGCCTCGATGACGTAGCCGCCGCTGCCTTGCAGCCGGAAGTGCGCCTCGAAGAGGTACCAGCGGTCGTTCACGATTGGACCTCCGGGAATCGGCCCGTTGACCCAGCTCCCGACGCCGCTCGTGTAGACGCCGAACTCGGTCGGAGCGCGCCCGTCGGCGTAGTTGATCAGGTTGAAGAAGGCGTAGTTCGCGCCGCCGGCGATCCACCAGTACTTGGTGTCGATGGTCGGCCACGAGGTGTTGTGCCAGCGCGAGTACGTGCGGAGGTACACGTCGGTCCAGCTCGAGCTCGCGTGCGATGCCTGCACGTCCCACTGCCAGTTGCAGGACCCGAGGCCGGAGCCGTTCGGCATTCGAATGTGCTGTCCCATGTCGTGCATGTTCACCGACTGCGTGCCCATCAGCTTCATCGCGGTGGTGTAGGTCGGGCAGCCGCTGGTGCCGTACCCGTCGCTCGAGAGGCTCTGGCCTTCGAAGCTCGATGCGGTGGGGTGCGAGATGAAGAGTGGGTCCCATGCCGAGCGGTCTTCTTGGATGAAGCCGAAGCCGGAGATCGTGGCGAGCTGCCCGGTCTGAATCGGCCCCGTCACGGTCGAGATCGTCACCGTTCCTGAGCCGCCGCTCCCGCCCGATGCGCCGCCGCTCCCTCCTGCCTGTCCGCCAGCGCGCCCGCCACTTTGGCCCCCAGCACGTCCGCCCGCGTTCGCCGTTCCGCCCGCGCTCGCCGTACCGCCTGCGTTCGCCGATCCGCCCCCGCACGCCGAACCGCCCGCGCTCGCAGACCCGCCCGCAATCCCC
>JBPOIJ010000035.1:0-162774 GCA_052034585.1 Myxococcota bacterium | reverse complement strand
CACCACCGCCATCTTCGGCCACGGCATGGGGCGCATCGAGCTCATCTGCCCGACCAACCCGAACGGGAGCGTCGCCAAGTTCCTCGAGAAGCGCGGCGAGGGGCTGCACCACATCTGCGTCGAAGTCGGCGACCTCGAGGCGACGTTGGCGTCACTGAAGCAGAAGGGCGCTCAGCTCATCGACGCGACTCCTCGCATCGGCGCCGGCGGAGCGAAGATCGCCTTCGTTCACCCCAAGGGCGCGCACGGCGTCCTCACCGAGCTCCGGCAGGGGCCGACCGGGCACTGACGGTCAGACCGTCGATCGCTCTGCGAACGACCTCGTCCGCATGTCCTTCTCGTGCTCGGCGTCGAGCGGCTGCGCCGGGGCCTTGAGCCGGCCGCGCATGAAGAGCCCCAGGAGCACGCCGGCGAGCACCACGCTCCAGAACGTCCACGGCGCGCCCCACGCCTCCAGCCCGCTGCGCATCGTCATGCTGAAGACCGAGGCCAGCGCGGTGATCGGCAGAAACACGGCCGTCACCACGTTGAGGCGGTGACTCTCCCGAGCCAGCTCCAGGCTCACCGCCGCCTGGGCCTCGGCCTTCTGGGCGGCGACGAAGTCGAGGGCGTCGCGGGCTTCGACGGTGAGGAGCTCGAGCGTGCGCTCCAGCTCGAGCGCCCGGTCCCGCAAGTTGATCAGCTCCCGGTCGTCGATGGCCTCGCGCGCCGCCTGCAGCGTCGCCGCCAACTGGTGCACGGTTCGATGGAGCGGGGTCGCCTGCTTCAGCATCGCGAACCACTCCTTCGCCGAGGTCGCGGAGGACAGCCGTTCCTCGAGCGCTTCGACGTGCAGCTCGAACTCGGCGAGGTGCTCCTTGAGCGCCCCTGTGCCGGTGCCCTGCAGGCTTCGCCAGCTCCCCTCCGGCGAACGCCAGAAGAGCCGAGGCTCACGGGCCGACGTCCCCGCCGAAGGAACCGCGTGGAGCACGAGCAGCAGATGCCCGGAATCCACCATCGCACGCTGCTTGCCTGCCGCCTCACCCATACGGGCCCTGAACTTCGAGGGAACGTCCCACTGCGCTGGAATCGGTTGTCGCATGGCCTCACCATGGCCAGCCCAGGTGACGGCTGGTGGCCGCCCCGGCAACTTCGAGACGACGCCCGCCTCGGTGATGTCACGCAATCGCCCGCGGCTTCCCTCGTGAGTACCGGGGTTTTCCTTTGACCACCCCGGGAGGGGCGGCTTATCTGCCGCGCCGGTTTTGAGGTTCCCCATTCCTTCGAGAGTGACGATGCTGCGCGCGAGTCTTTCCACGCTGGTGCTGTTGGTCGGTTCGACGGCGGCGGCCCAAGTCGATGGTGGTTCGCCCGCGCCAGTCGCGAGCAGTGATGCCGACAGCCTCCGCCATGACTTCGAGCAGAAGCTCGAGGCAGCGCGCCGGGAGGTCGACGATCTCCGCAAGGAGATGCGCGCCCAGCTCGCCACCCAGTCGGTCGCCCAAGGCTGGCAGGAGGACTGGGTCGACGAGAAGCGCAAGCTCGAGCTCGTCACCTTCGACGGCTACCTGCGCATGCGGCCCGACCTCTTCTGGCGCTTCGACATGGGCACCGGTGTCGATCCGGCTGGCTACAGCCTCTGGCCCGCCAACCCGAACTCGTCGGGCGACAAGACGAACGTCGGCGTCAACATGCGCTTCCGCTTCGAGCCCACCATCAACGTCTCGGAAGAGGTGCGCATTCGCACCCAGATCGACGCGCTCGACAACCTCGTCTGGGGCTCGACGCCCGACTACGCCTTCTCGCGCAACGGCGGCGCCAACTATTGGAACGATCGCAACGAGTTCTCCATCTTCAGTCAGTCCCAGACGGCCCCGCGGGCGGGCATCAACTCGCTCAACGACTCGCTCATGCTCAAGCGCGTGTGGGGCGAGGTCTCGACGCCGGTGGGCATCCTCCGGTTCGGCCGCATGGGCAGCCACTGGGGCCTCGGCATGCTGCACAACGACGGCAACGGCATCGACAACGACTGGGGCGACACCGTCGATCGCATCAGCTTCACCGCCGAGCCGCTCGCCGGCTTCTACGTGACCCCGATGCTGGACGTGAACATCGTCGGCACGACCTCGCTGCGGCTCCCCGAGGGTGGCCAACCGTTCAACCTCTCGAACGCCGATGACGGGCTCAACTACATCATCGCGGTCGCCCGGCGTGACACCGAGACCGAGGCGCGCGCGAAGCTCGACTCCGGCCAGACGGTCTTCAACTACGGCCTGCACTTCAGCTACCGCAACCAGCGCACCGACTCGGTGGACTACCTGAGCCAGCCGCAGGGCTCCGACGGAGTGAACCTCCCGAAGGCGCCCGACGCTCAGGCCTACGTGCGTCGCGAGGCGAACCTCTTCATCCCCGACGTGTGGGCCAAGCTCGAGCGAAAGACCTTCCGCATCGAGGGCGAGTTCGCCGCCATTCTCGGCAGCATCGGCAACCGGGCGCTCTCCGGCGCGCTCGCCACCCAGCCCGGCCAGAACCAGCGCCTCGACGTGTGGCAGTTCGCGGCGGTGGTCCAGGGCGAGTACAGGCTGCTCAACGGCGACCTCGAGATCGGCGGAGAGATCGGCTTCGCCTCGGGCGACGACGCGCCTGGGCTCGGGAACGCGCCGCGCCGCAAGACCAACGCCGCCAAAGGGGTGATCGATGGCGCCCAGTACAGCTGCTCGGACACCGGGGGCTGCTCGGACAACACCATTCGCAACTTCCGGTTCAACCGCGACTACCGAATGGACATGATCCTCTACCGGGAGATCCTGGGCGGCGTCACCGACAGCCTCTACGTGAAGCCGAAGGTGAACTACCGCATCACCCAAGGGCTCAACGTGTACGGCGGCGTCATCTACTCACGAGCCATCTATGCCCAGTCGACGCTCTCTGGCAGCAACGACACCGCGCCGGTCGACCCGAACCTCGGCCTCGAGCTCAACGCGGGCGCGCGTTACGAGACGGAAGACGGGTTCTACGCGCAGGCCCAGTACGGCATTCTGTTTCCGCTCGGGGGCTTCTCGAAGCAGGAGGGGATGACGAGCACGACGGTTCCGCTGACGAACGCCCAGGCCTTCCGCGGCGTGTTCGGCATCAGGTTCTGAGCCCACGCGTCGGCGCTGGAGCGCACGTGCAAAGCGACCTGAAGGGGGAGACACTCCCATGTCCACTCCCATCAGCAGACGTTCCGTCGTTCTCGGACTGGGCGCCGCCACCTCCGGCTGCGGCTTCATCCTCTACCCCGGTCGACGCGGACGAAACGGAGGGCAGATCGACGTTCCGGTGCTGATCATCGACCTGCTCTGGCTGATCCCCGGACTGCTGCCGGGCGCCATCTGTCTCATCGTCGACTTCACCACCGGCTGCATCTACCGCGGCGGCGGTCATGCCCAGACGTCGTCGTCGCCGAGCCCACACCACTCGGAAGTCACCTTGGTGGACGTCGTCATCGACGGCGAGGTGGTCGCGCAGGGCGAGGTGCAGCCGAACCGCCAAGCGAGCCTCGTGTGGAACCGGCCGGTCGACGAAGCGACGGTGCGCGAACGGGCTCGACTCTCGGTCCGCACGATGAACGGCGCGCTCGCCGAGTCCGAGCTCCGAGCGCTGGTGTAGGCCGACCGCTCCGCCCCCTCGTTCGTTCCTCCAGCGTCAGAACCGCGCCCAGTCCAGCTCCACGTCGCAGCAGTGCTCACCAACGAGACGCGCTGATCGCGCTTCACCTCGAGCTCACTGAAGAGCCCGAACTGCTCGACGGGTGTCCATCGGAGCGAGAACTTCATCGCCACCAAGGTGTCGACGTTCATATCGGGCAGGAGCGGGGAGACGAAGCGGCCCTCGATGATCAGCAGACGTGCGCCGATGAACTGAGGCGGAGGTGCACCACCGAAGTCGATCGTGCGCGTGAGGTACGCAGGCCGCCACACCCGCACCACGACTCCGGGAGTGAGGCTCGGGCCGAGGAAGGTGTGTTCGAGGGCGGCGATGGCGACGAGCCACGGCGAGCTGTCCGACGGAACCGCCATCTGCCGCGGAAACCCCAGCACGTCGGCGAGGAGAAACTCAGCGTTCGCAGTGCGCGCGACGAGGGAAAACCGGGTGTGGCCCAACCGGACTCGAAGCTGCGCATCGGCGTAGAGGAGTGCGGCGATCTTCATCGTACTGAAGGTCGAGCCGTCGCGGAGCCGTTGTCCTCCAGCACCTCCCTCGAGCGAGACCGCGACCGCCAGCGTCGTCGACTCGAACGTGGGGACCCGAAAGAAGCGCTCGAAGCGCCGAGGGTCGGAGCCGTAGACGACGAGATCGAGTGGAGGATCGACGACTCCAGACGCCCAGGAGATTCTCCCGGCGCCGAACGCCGTCCACATCGACTCGTGACGCCCGAGCAGCTGCAGCAGGTCGGACTCACCGTGGCTCAACCGCGCGCCGCGTGCCTCGAAGGACCAGCGCCCGACTTGGAACGAGGCGCCCCCCACGACGTCGACCAAGAGCACGTCGAAGCCCCGAGACGCACGAAGGGCGAGCGAAGCCCCGACGTCACCCAAGCGCAGCCGCGACGAAGCGACTGGCGCGACTCCGGTCGTCTCGGGAAACCTCCGCCCAATGGCGTTCGCCCAGTCGAAGGTGACGAGGTGCAGGTTGGGGTTGAACGGCTCGACTCTCACGGCCACGGAGCGATCGGCTGCCCAGGAGCGCTCGAGCTCGATGAAGCTCCCAAGATCTCGCAGCCCGTCTGGCTGCACCAGTGGAGCAGCGCGCCCGCTCACCGTCCCGACGGGCGTGGCGACCGACGCGCTGGCCTCGACGGCGAGCACCGCGGTGACCGACGCAGGCTGGTCGTGCGCCTCGGTGATGACACCGGTCGTTGCGGCCGCGGAGAACGCGACACCTCCATCGACCGTCAGCACCAGAGCGAGCGCGAGGGAGAGCATGGAGAGACGCTTCTTGCAGCGCACCTCGCGACGCTCAAGCGTTCGGCTCGACTGCTCGTCAGAACGTGATCAGGAAGCCCGCCGAGGCCGCCGCGAACGCGTAGGGACGGAGGAAGACGTTCTCAGGCCGGCCGTCGGGCGAGAACGGCGCACCGATCACCGGGAAGTCGCCCTCGACGAGCAGCCACACCGGCCCCGCGATGCGCGCCCGCAGCGTCACTCTCGGCGCAGCCACCAGCACACCAGTCGTGCTCAGCACGTTGTCCGACGTCGCCAGCAGCCCACCGCCCGCCTCGAGCCCGACGCCGAGGTTGAGCCGCCACCACTCGAACGCCAGCCGATAGCCTGCCCGTAGCTGCAGGCCGTACTCGTTGCGACGGAACGCCTCGGTCGTCGCCTCGCCGAGGAGATGGAGCGTCAGCTCGCCCTGCACTCGCACCCGGCCGAGCCGCGGGCGACCGAAGAGGTTGAAGCTGCCGAACTGGGTCGTGAGCGGCTCGAGGCCGACGCGCAGCTGGTACTTGAGCCCGCTCGAGTCCTCTGGTGCCCACTCGGTCACGCGACCGGTGAGGCCCAGCGCGACCGAGAGGCCGATCGGCGCGGTGTCTTCCTTCGCGTCCATCTGCTGCGAGATCTCGATGCCACCCTTCGCGGCCACGATGACCGACGACTTCACTGGAGTGAGCTCGGCCCAGGCGATGGTGCGCTTCTGCCCGTCGCCCAGCTTCACCCGCCCCGCGTACGACTGCCCTTCCTTGAAGAGCCTGAGCGCGTACTCGCCCGGCGACAGCGCGAACTCGCGAGCGGTGTTGGCCGGAGCTTCGACGACGACTTGATCGCGGAGCACGTCGGTCACCAACGAGCGATCCGCGCCATCGGGCAGCACGAGCACCGACGACGGCTTGAGGAGCGACGCCAGCACCAGCTCGCCTTGCCCCGAGAGCTTGAAGTCGTAGGAGGGGTGCTGTGCACCAACGGTCAGCGCCGCCGTCGCGCTCACCGTGCGGTCGTACGCGTAGCGGTAGGCCTCGGCGAGGGTCACCAGCTTGTCGCCCGACATGTCCGCCGCGCCGCGAAGGCCCGAGATGAGGTTGTGGGTGAAGTAGCTGCCCATCACCTCGTTCGACTCGAGCGCGGCCTCGTCGGCAGCGCTGGAAGTGATGAAGGCCTCTCCCGTCTGCTGGAGGGTGTCGGCGAGCTTGATCACGAAGGCGTCGGCGGCCTTGCCACCCTTCTCTCGAAGCCCTGCGCCGGAGCGGCACGCGTCGACGATGGAGACCCGCACGTCGGCGCCAGAGCCCGCGAGCAGCGCCTTGAGCCGAGGGTACGGCAGCTTCTCGTCTCCCAGCTCCATCGCCTCGCCATCGGAGTGACCGGAGAAGAAGAACACCAGCACGGTGCGCACGTCGGGCGAGCGCTTGAACATGGTGATGCGCTCACGCGCGTCGGTGATCGCCCGCTCCACGTCTGCAGCCTTGCGGCCCTGGAGCAGCAGCACGTCGTCGGGGTTCACGTCACCCAGCTCGACCAGCACCCGCGCCATCTTCCCCGCGTCGGACTCGGCGAACCGCAAGGGCGGCATCGCGGCGCTGCCGGCGTTGTTTCCGACGACGATCGCCACCCGGCGCGTCTCCGCCCGCACCTCGAGGGGCGCGAGCGACGCGAACACCACCAGGGCGCTCAGCCCAGCACCTCGCAGCGAGGCCCAGCTCACGGCGCGACCTTCACGAACTCCTGGGTCAGCACCTTCGCACCCTCGATCTTCGGCGCGGCGGGGTTGGCGGCGACGGCCTGCTTGACGACCTCGGCCTTCACCGGCGACTCGGACAGCACCACCAGCAGCTTCTCGGTCCCCACCGTGTCGTCCAGCTCGACGGTGCTGCCCAGCTCGAGCCGCTTGGTGGGCTTGTCGACCTTCTCCGACTCGGTGCCGCCGATCGGGTGGTAGACGCTGAAGGCGCCCTTCCCGTCGACCGACACGACCATCACGTACTTGGCCTGGCCGGGGTTCACCACGAAGCGGATGCGATCCTTCGGCTTGAGCTCGGCGTTCTGCTTCACCACGAAGACGTTGCCCTGCGCGCGCTGGGCGAAGACCTCGAAGGTGGACTCGATGCCCTTGAGCCCGATGTAGAGATCGTCTTCGGTCTGCGTGCCCGGCCCACCGACCGCGAGGGCAATCGCTGCCGCGCTGGCGAGCCCGAGCGCCGGCAGAACGAACTTGAGACGGAAGCGCTCGAAGATCGACTCCTGCGACGCCTGGAGCCGCTGCTCGACCTGCGGCAGGGTGCGCGCGAAGACGTACTGCGTGAACTTCTGGCTGTCTGCGTTGAGCTCGACGCAGCGCTGCTTGCAGCTCGCGCAGCCGTCGAGGTGGCTCTTCGCTTCGTTGGCTTCGTTGGCCGAGAGCGCCGACAACAACAACAGGTCGATGGTCTCGCTGGAAAGATGCCCGCGGGTGTTGGTGATGGTCACGCGACACCTCCTTCGCGAGTGAGGAACTTGCGGCTGCGCTCCTGGAACTCCTGCAGCCGGTTGATGACGGTGCGTCGAGAGATGCCGAGCGCCTTGGCGACCTGCTCCTGCTCGAGCCCGTCGACGTAGTAGAGCACAACGGTCTCGCGCAGCTTCTCGGGCGTGCGCGACACCAGCTTGAGGGCCAGCTCGCGATCGAGCATCTGCGGCTCGACGGCTTCCCCTTCGGCTTCGGGCAGCTCCTCGGGCGCGGTCGGCTCGGCCTGCCGGCTCCGGTCGCGAATCTGGTTGAGGCAGTAGTTGGTCGAGATGCGGTAGATCCACGCCAACGCCGCTGAGTCGTCGGGAGCCGCCTCGATGTGTCGCATGACTCGCACGAAGACCTCCTGCGTGGCGTCTTCGGCGAGGGCGTCGTCCTTCAAGAGACGACGACATCGGGAATAGATCGCCGGTCCAAACTTCCGGTACAGGTCACTGACCCGTCCTGATGACTGGACCCCGGCTGGCGGCACCGTGTGCAACCTTTCTCGGAAAGGAAAATTGCGAGCCCCCACACAGGCTTGGCCGACCTCCCCTTACACTGATTGAGCCGGTCGGCGAAGTCTGGTGAAAGCGCGCCCATGTGCGGAATTTTCGGGATTTACGGGCATGAAGAGGCCGCCAACCTGACGTACCTCGGCCTGCACGCGCTCCAGCATCGCGGGCAGGAGTCGGGCGGCATCGTCACCAGCGACGGCCAACGGCTGCGCAGTTTTCGCGGCATGGGGCTCGTCGCCGACACCTTCACCGAGCCGGTGCTCGAGCAGCTGCCGGGATCAGTCGCCATCGGCCACGTGCGCTACTCGACGGCGGGCGGCAGCCACCTCAAGAACGCCCAGCCGCTGCAGGTCTCGTTCGCCGGAGGGCAGCTCGCGGTCGCCCACAACGGCAACTTCGTCGACGCCGACAGCACCCGGAAGAACCTCGAGAACGAGGGCGCCATCTTCCAGTCCGATGCCGACACCGAGAACATCATCCACTTCATCGCCCGCTCGAAGGCGCCCAACCTCGAGGCGAAGGTGGTCGAGGCGCTCAAGAAGACGACCGGCGCGTTCTCGCTCCTCTTCTTGAGCGACAAGCAGCTCATCGGCGTGCGCGACCCGATCGGGTTTCGGCCGCTGGTGCTCGGTCGGCTCAAGGAAGCCTACGTGCTCGCGAGCGAGACGACGGCGCTCAACCTCATCGAGGCCGAGTTCCTGCGCGAGGTCGAACCCGGCGAGATGGTGGTGATCGACGAGAACGGGCTCAAGAGCAGCTTTCCCTTCGAGAAGAAGGGCCACGGCCGCTGCGTGTTCGAGCTGGTGTACTTCGCCCGACCCGACTCCCGCGTGTTCGGCGAGTCGGTCTTCTCGGTGCGAAAGAAGCTGGGCATGCAGCTCGCGCTCGAGCAGCCCACCGAGGCCGACGTCGTCATCGCGGTGCCGGACAGCGGCGTCGCGGCGGCCATCGGGTACGCGGAGCAGGCGAAGATCCCCTATGACGTGGGGCTCATTCGCAGCCACTACGTCGGCCGCACCTTCATCGAGCCGCAGCAGTCGATTCGGCACTTCGGAGTGAAGCTCAAGCTCGCGCCAGTTCGCTCGACGCTCGAGGGCAAGCGCGTGGTCGCGGTCGACGACTCGATCGTGCGTGGCACGACCTCGCGGAAGATCGTCAAGATGCTGAAGGACGCGGGCGCGAAGGAGGTGCACCTGCGCATCTCGAGCCCGCCCACCGCCTGGCCTTGCTACTACGGCATCGACACCCCGAGCCGGCAGGAGCTGATCGCGGCCTCGCACTCGAACGAAGAGATCGCCCGCTATGTGACCGCCGACTCGCTCGGCTACCTCTCGACGAAGGGCCTCGTCACCGCCGCGGGCGACGCGACTGGCGCCTCGTTCTGCACCGCCTGCTTCACCGGGAAGTACCCGACGCCCCTGAGCCCGACGAGCTGAACCCTCGCGACGGCTCGCGGCTCTCATCGCCCATGGGTTGGTTCTCTCGTCTGCTCGGCCTCGAGACCGAGCCGCATCAAGTGGTCGCGATCTCCGACGACAACTTCAAGAAGGAAGTGCTCCACAGCTCGGTGCCCGTGCTGCTCGACGTGTGGGGGCAGAACTGCGGGCCGTGCAAGCTCCTCGAGCCCGTCGTCATGCAGCTCTCGCGCGAGTACCAGGGCCGGGTGAAGGTGGCGGAGTTCGACGTGGCGACGGCCCCGAAGACCGCCGCGCGCCTCGGCATCTCGGGGACCCCGACCGTCGTCTACTTCTCGAAGGGCCGCGAGGTGGAGCGCGTCGTCGGCTACCGCGCTGGCCACTACCATCGCGAGTTCATCGAGCACGAGCTGCTCGCCGCGGCGCCGCAGCCTTCGAAGTGAGCAGGCCACGGCGAGGCGCGTCACGGCTCGACGAGAAGCCTCGTCCCACCTGCGCCTTCGACTAAGGAGCGAACCATGCGAACGCTCCTGCTCTCCGCGACGTTGATCGTCTTCTCCTGCGGCTCCACGTCCGGAAAGGACGGGGGCAGCGGCGGCGGGCTCTCGGGCACTGGCGGTGGGTTCATCGGCAGCGGTGGCGGCTCCAGCGCGGGCGGCTCGAGCGGAGGCGGCGCTGCGGGTGGTTCGAGCGCCGGTGGCTCGACCGCGGGCGGCGCGACGGGCGGCGGTTCGACCTCGGGCGGTTCGGCAGGCGGTGGCTCGACGGCGGGCGGCAGCGCGGGCGGCTCGACCGGAATGCCTGGGGTCGTCTGTGGAAGCTCCACCTGCAGCGGCGCCACGCCGACCTGCTGCGGGTCGCTCATGGGAGGCATCTTGGGCTTCAGCTGTCAGAGCGCGTGCCCCGACGCGGGAGCGGCTTGGGAATGCGACGAGCCAGCCGACTGCAACGGCGACGCGGGCACTCCGTTTTGCTGCGCAGTGATGGATCTCGGGCCCGGCTCCTTCCCGGTGTGCCCTGCGCAGTCCCTCTCCTCGAGCTGCCGCGCGACCTGCACCACCAACGTCGGCCTCACCTGCCCCACCGGAGGGAACGCGCGCGTGTGCAGCCACGCCACCGACTGTCCCTCGGCCCAGAAGTGCTGCGCCTTCACCCAAGGCAGTCAGACGATCCAGGTGTGCGTGAGCGGGAGCCTCCCCTGCTCGGGAATTCCCTGAGCGTCAGCTCGCCACGCGCGCCGCGCCGACGCCGTTGGGCACGCGAATCGTGAAGGTCGTTCCCTTCCCCAGCGCGCTCCTCACGTCGATGTGACCGCCGAGCCGCTCGATCGCCATCGCGCACACCGACAAGCCCAGGCCCGTTCCCACGCCGACCGGCTTGGTGGTGAAGAACGGCTCGAAGATGCGCTTCTGCACGGCCTCGGTCATGCCGCAGCCGGTGTCGGAGACCTCGAGCACCGCGTCGTCGCCCTCCGCTCTCGTCGCGACGGTCAGGGTGTGCCGCTCGCCGGCTCCGAGCGCACGCGCGTCGATGGCGTGAATCGCGTTGACGAGCAGGTTGAGCATGACCTGGTGCATCTTCTGGCGCGGCGCGAACACGTGCACCGCGGTCAGCTCCTTCACCACCGTCGCCCGTGAGGCGAGCTCGCGCTCGGTGAGCAGGAGCGTCGACCGAACCACCTCGGCCAGATCGACGGTCTCGAGCGTCTCCACGTCCTGCCGGCTGAAGGTCTTGAGCTCCTGCACGATGGCGCGCACCCGACGGCCGCCCTGCACCGTCTCGTCGAGCAGCGGCGTCAGATCGTTCATCACGGCGTCGAGATCGAGTGACTCGTCCAGCCGACGCCCCAGCTCGCACCCCTGCCGGTAGCCATGGAGCGCCTTGACCAGATCGTTCACGTAGCCGCGCAGGCTCTCGAGGTTCGAGAGAATGAAGGAGAGCGGGTTGTTCACCTCGTGCGCGATTCCCGCCGCGATCTGTCCCACCGCGGCGAGCTTCTCGCTCTGGGCGATCTGCACGAGCAGCTGGCGCTCGCGATCGGCGTTCGCCAGCCGAATGAGGTTGCGAACCCGCGCCGAGAGCATGCGCCGCGAGATCGGCTTGTGGAGATACTCGTCTCCGCCGGCATCGAGGCCCGCCTGCATGCGCTCGTTGTCGGACTGATCGGCGGTGAGGAAGACGATCGGCATTCGGGCGAAGGTGGCGTCGGCGCGTACCCGGCGGCAGACGTCGAGGCCGTCGAGGCCCGGCATGCGCACGTCGAGGAGGAGGAGATCGATCGCCCGCGTCGGCAAGAGCTCGAGCGCCTCTTCTCCAGAGGCCGCACACACCACCTCGTAGCCCTCGAGGGTGAGGGTCGCGCTGACCAGCTTGAGGTTGTTGAGATCGTCGTCGACCGCCAGCACCACGTGCTTTCGATCCGGCGACGAGCGGCGCGGCGCGTAGTCGTAGCGTCCGTCTCCCTTCGGAGGCCGAGGCGGTGCGCTCACGCGGCCGCCCTCACCGCGCGGCCGGCCAACACCCGGTTCGCCAGCTCGGTCGGGCTCAACGAGCCCTTGAGGAGGACCTCTGCACCCAACGCCTCGAGCCGCGAGCGCTCGGCGCCCTCGATGGCCGACGCCGAGAACACCATCACCGCGACGCGCTCACCGCCCGCCAGCGCACGCAGCTTCTTGAGCAGGTCGAAGCCGTCGAGCTCGGGCATCATCAGATCGAGCACCAGCACCGAGGGGAGCCGCTCCATCAGCGCCTCGAGCGCCCGCTGGCCATTCGGAGCCTGGCGCACCGAGCACCCGCGTGACTCGAGCACCCGGGCCACCATCACCCGCGTGGCGTCGTCGTCTTCGGCCACCAGCACGTCCACCTGCGGCGTGGGCTCGAGCTCGATCTTCCGCAGCGCGGCCACGTTCGAGTGACGCGGAAGGTGCACCGAGAACGACGCGCCCTGCCCGAGCTCGCTCACCAACCTCACCGACCCCCGCATCGCCTGGGTCCAGCGCTTCACCAGGGCGAGCCCGAGCCCGGTGCCGCCTTGCACTCGCGCCGTGCTGTCGCCGTGATGGAACGGCTCGAAGATGCGATCGCGATCTTCCAGGGCGATGCCCGGCCCGGTGTCGACGACGGAGAGGACACACTCGTCGCCCTCGGCCCTCGCGGTCACCGCCACCTTCCCTCGACGAGGGGTGAACTTCACCGCGTTCGCCACGAGGTTCAGCAGCACCTGCTTGAGCCGGAGCGCGTCGCCGGTGAGCACCAGCCCCTCCTCGACCGAGGCCTCGACGAGCAGCTCCTTCTTGGCCGCGAGCGCCTGAACGAGCGAGAGCACCTCTTCCACCACCGGCCCGACCGCGACGGGGTCGCTCACGAAGGGCAGCCGCCCCGCCTCGGCCTTGGCGAAGTCCAACACGTCGGAGATGAGCCGCATGAGGTGCTGGCCAGCCGCGCGCGCGTCGGTGAGGTACTCCTTCTGGGCCTCGTTGACCGGCCCCGCCGAGCCGTCGCTCACCAACTCGGTGAAGCCGACGATGGCGTGCAGGGGAGTGCGGAGCTCGTGAGAGACGGTCGCGAGGAAGGCCCCGCGGCTGGCGCGCGCTTCGTCGAGGTCGGCCTGACAGGCGGTCAGCTGCTGCTCGAGGGACTGGGCACGGGCGTGCTCGAGCTCGAGCGCCACCTCCGCCGCCGCCACCTGCCCGATCGCCGCCTGGAGCTGAGAGAGTGAGTCGAAGGAGACATGGCGGCTGGTCAACGTCTCCGCAGTGCGTCGATCGTCGCGCTCGTGGCCCAGCCGGGTCGTGATCAGGAGGATCAGCACGCTGATCAGCACCGAGCCGATCGCGAGCACGAGCGACGCGTCGAAACTGAAGTGAGCGACCGCCCATACCAGCGGCCCCCCGAACATCGTCGCGATTGCCACCCCTCGCATGCCTGGGTCAGACAGCACGCGGGGTGCCAACGCTGCCTCTGCGGATCAGTTCGACCCGGGGTGGGTCATTCCAAACGCCCTGGGGCGAGCCCGACCTCTCGCCGGGGTCGCGACCCGCCACCTAGGACTGCATGAAGGCCTTGAGATCGTCGGGCAGGGCCGAGTCGAACGAGATGATCTCCCGCGTGCCGGGGTGACGCAGGCTGATTCGCGCGGCGTGGAGCGCGTGCCGGGGCAGCCGCAACCGCTCCCAGGCCTCGGGCTCGAGCTGGTGCTTCGAGAAGCGATCGAAGTAGCCGGGATCGGGCCCGTACATCTTGTCGCCCACGAGGGGAAAGCCGGCGAGCTGGGCGTGAATGCGAATCTGGTGTTGTCGCCCCGTGCGGGGGAAGGCGCGGAGCAAGGCGAACGGCTCCCCTCGACGCTCGAAGCGCGCCACCACCCGGAAGTGCGTCTGCGCAGGACGACCGGCCTCCCGATCGATGCGCACCGCGATGCGGATCAGCTCGGTGCCCTCGGCGATGGGCGCGTCGATGTCGAACGCGTCGTCGGTCGGTTGGCCTTCGACGAGCGCCAGGTATTCCTTGTCGACCTTCCCGTCGTGAAAGCCGCGGTTGAGCCACTGGGTCGCCTCCAGCGTGCGGCCGCAGACGACGAGCCCCGAGGTCTCGCGATCGAGCCGGTGCGCGGGCGACGCCTTGCCCTTGCCGTAGCGTTCGTCGAGCTGCGCCACCAAGGTCTTGGCGTGGTACCGGGCCGTCGGGTGCATCGGCAGCCCAGCCGGCTTGTTCACCACGATGAGCCAGTCGTCGGAGTGGACCTCCTCGAGCGCTTCGAGGCCCGGCGCGTCTGGTTCGGCGCGAACCCGTCGGCGCAGCTGGAACTGGAGCCCCGGCCACACCGGACTCGAGGCCTTGAGCGGCTTCTCGCAGACGAGATCGTTCTCGATGATCTCCTGCACTCGTTCCCGCGACGCCCGGCGCAGCTTTTCGCAGAGGTACCGATCGAGCCGCCAGCCCGCGTAGTTCGGCTCCACCGTGTACGGGATGAGCACGATCTCGTCGCTCGACGCGGTGGGTTCGTCCTCTTGCTCGACTGACGCCATCGGAACGCTATGTTCCACGGATGCTCGCCGCCGTACCAGCGCTGCTCGTCGTCCTGGCTGCGCCGTCCGCGCCCTCGTTCGCCATCGTCGACGTCGATGCCGCCGATGCGCTCATGGGCCTGGGCGCGCAGGTGACCCAGCGCGTGCTCGACGGCGCCGCGGCACAGAAGCTCCAGGTGCTGACGCCCGATCAGCTCCGCACCATGCTGACTCCAGACAAGTACGCCGGGCTCAAGAAGTGCCACGACAGCACCGCGTGCGTGGCGCAGGCCCTCTCCGGCACGCCGGTCACGAGAGTGATCACCGGCTCGCTCACCAAGGACGAGCGCAACTACCTGCTCAAGCTCTGGCACCACGATCTCGGCAACAACTCGCTCGTCTGCGACGTCGACCGCGCGATCTTGATCGCCGCGCGCCGCTTCCAGAAAGACGTCGAGCAGGCCGTGCCTCCCTTGCTCCGCGGAGAACGCGAAGCGCGCGGCACCCTCGTCGTGGAGTGCAACGTGCCGAACGCGCAGATCACCGTGAACGGCGACTTCATCGGCACGCCTCCAGTGACGCTGACGGTGAAGCCCGGCAAGTACGAGGTGAAGGTGACCAAGCCGAAGTACCTGCCCGTCACTCGACTCGCGACGGTGGAGGCGAACCAGAAGACCGTCGAGGCGGTCAAGCTGCTGCTGATTCCGGGCGAGACCGCCGATCAAGATCCCTCTCTGGTGACGAAGAAGCCGGGCGCGGAGGCCGATCACGCAGTGAGCCTCTCGAGACCCACCTGGGTCTTCGGCGGCCTCACCGTCGCCTCCGGAGTCACCGCCACCATCTTCGGGCTCCTCGCCGGGAGCCAGGAGCGCTCCCTGCTCGCCGGGCTCGACGAGACGACCGGGGTCTACGCCGGCACCCGCGCCCAGGCGCTCGAGCAGAACCGCAACGCCCTCATCGCCAACGTCGCCTTCATCGCGACCGGCGTCACCGCGCTCGCCACCGCCGTCTTCCTGATCATCGATCTGGTGAGCGGCCACGACGCACCGGCGCCTGCTCCGGCTGGGAGCGCGCCATGAACCGGCTCGCCGCCGTCACCGCCGTCGGCTTCTTCATCGGCCTCGCCTGCCGCAACGTCGACCCGAACAAGGGCACCTTTTCCTGCGAGAAGGCCGAAGACTGTGGCTCCGGTTTCCAGTGTTGGCCGCAGTTCGCCGGCGGAGGTCGCTGTTTCGCGGACGGGCTCTGCGTCGACCAAGAGTCGTGCAACGGCGTCGACGACAACTGCGATGGCCGGGTCGACGAGTCCTTCGCGGCGATGGGTGAGCCCTGCGACTCGGGCAGGCGCGGCGTCTGCTCGGCCGGGAAGAAGGTGTGCACTGCCGGCGCCATCACCTGCGAGGCCACCGTGATGCCCTCGAGCGAGACCTGCAACACGCTCGACGACGACTGCAACGGAACGACCGACGAGACGTTCGATCTCACCACCGACTCCCAGAACTGCGGCGCCTGTGGCCGGCGGTGCGCGAGCGGAACGAGGTGTCAGGGCTCGGTCTGCATCGAGGCGCGGTGCGACGACTCGATGGACAACGACTCCAACGGGCTCGCCGACTGTCTCGATCCCGTCTGCTTCGGCTTCGACTGCGACACCACGATTCTCCCAGCGAGCCGCTGCGGCTTCGCGCCGCTCATCCCCGACGCAGGCGGACTCGACGGTGGCAGCGACGGCGGCGAGGTCGACGGTGGGGCTCCCGATGCCGGCGCGGACGGAGGCGCCGACGGCGGCGCGATCGACGGTGGCTTCGTGCGCGGGTGCTTCCGACCCGAGACCTCGTGCAACGACGGCTTCGATGACGACGGAGACGGCCTCGCTGACTGTGCCGACCCCGACTGCGACGGCCGCACCTGCTTCTCGGGCACGACCTGCACGATGAGGATGTGCCCAGGCCCAGGATGATTGCGCCCCTCGTCGCGACGCGAGATTCTCTCGTTCGAATGCGGCTCGTCTTCGCGCTGGTGCTGATTCCTCTGGGGGCCTTCGCCCAACCGTGGAGAGCCCCGTTCACCAGCGAGACCGCGATCATCCCCGGGAACCAGGCGGGTGACACGGCGTTCCTCTCCGATCGGTTCGGCCTCGAGCGCGACTACGTCTTCGGGTCCGATTCGGTGAACAACGGCCTCTACGCCTTCTTCCTCGATGGCGGCACGGCCGTGTCGGCGCCGGTCGGTGCCATCGGCGGCGTCGACGCGCTGCCCTCGCTCGCCGGGCTGCCCACGCACGCCCTGGGTGGACTCATCGCCGCGAGCGCCACCACCGCGGGCGGCATCGTCTTCTTCACCACCCGGCCAGACGGGGGCACCCAGGCCCTCGCTCCGAACTTTCCCGTCCTCGGGCCACGCGCGGTGGCGCTCGGTGACTTCGGTGACGCGGGCGCGCGGCTCTTCTACGCCACGGGGAACTCGCAGCTGAGCCACGCCCGAATGGAGGAAGACGGGGGCTCGATCGCCGTCTTCGTGGAGCCCCCGGTGACGCTCCCCTTCGCTCCCCAGGCGCTCGCGGTGCACCAGCAGCGTCGGCGCGTGTACGCCTCCACGGGCATCGGTGGCGTCTGGGAGATCGACGTGCTCGCACAGCCCGCGACCGCGACGCACCTCATCGACGCCGGCACACCGCTCGACATCGCCGGCGGTCTGGCGGTCTACGCGCAAGGTGACGGTGGCGCCCTGTTGATCGCGGCGCTCCAGGCGCAGGATCTCTTCCGGGTGTTTCGGGTCGCTCCGCCGCCCGTCGAGCTGCTCGCCGACTTCGTGGTGACCGGCCCCGACGGAGGCCGAGTCGTTCGTGGAGCCCAGTTCCTCGACGTCACCTCGGCCCCGTTCGGCAACCCCGACGCGTCGGCCTTTCCCTTCGGGGCGCTCTCGATCGCCGATCGAGCCAACCTCGCGGGCGCCAACTACAAGCTCGTGCGCTGGGAGGACTTCGCCAGCGCCGCCACGCCCCCGCTGCCGATCGATCCTCCGCGCGCCAGAGAGACGGTCATGCCGCTCGCTCCGCCGCTCATGCGCGCCGGCCTGAACGTGAGGCTCGCCAGCCCGACGCCCTTCGATCTCGCCTGGTGGCCGAGCCGAGACGTCCTCCTCACCACCATCGACGGCGTCTCGCTGCGCTCTCCAGTCGACGCTGGGCTCGTCGAGCAGCTCGTCGTCGACGGCGGCACCGCCCAAGGAGTCGACGCGATCGACCCAGTCGAGCGGGTGACCGACGCGCTCGCGGTCGTGACCGTCACCTCGGCCGACGGAGGGCTCGCCTTCGTGAGCCCACTTCCAGACGGCGGGCACGCCATCGTCCTCTCCGTCCCCGCCCCGCGCTCGGGCCCGGTCGCGCTCGCCGACTTCTCCGACGCGGGCCTTCAGCTCTTCACCGCCAGCCAGGACACGCTGACCCGCTGGCAGCTCAGCCCGAGTGATGCCGGAACGCTCGTGGCCCTGCGTGGGGGCGACGTGCGTCTGCCGTCGGCGCCCTCGACCCTCGCCGTTCACGCGAAGGCGCGCACGCTCTACTTCTCGGCGGCGGCCGGCCTCTATCGCCTCGACCCGCTCGCGGCCTCACCGACCCCCACGTGGCTCGTCGACGCTGGCGCTCCCGCCATCACGCTCTACGCGCAGGCCGACGGAGGCGCGTTGATCGTCGCGGCCGTTCCCTCCATCGATCGGCTGCTCGTCTTCGATCTCGCCCCGCGCCTGCTCGCTGAGTACTCGCTGGTGACCGCCGACGGAGGCAGGCTCCTCACCGCGGCCGTGCACCTCGACGTGAGCGTGCTGCCGATGGGCCGGCGTGATGGAGGCGCCGCCTGGCCCGATGGAGTGCTCGCCGTCGCCACCACCGCCGCCGACGCGGGCGTTCTCTCGCTGTTCGATTGGGGCGCGATCGCCCGAGCCGCAACGCCGCCGCTGCCCATCGACGCTCCGGGCCGCACGACCACGACGGGCGGAGGCAGTGCCGGGGGCGCTCCGATGGCCGGTGGCGCTGGCGGCGGAAACACCAACCCGACGGGCGGCGGTCGAGGCGGCGGCGGCGTCATCGAAGAACCGCCTCCTGGGTGCTGCAACGGCGGCCCAGCTGACGCGCTGATTCCCGCCCTCGCATTTGTCCTCTGGCTTCGGTCCTTCCGTCGCCGCACAATGTGACGCTCGTGACTCGAAAGCGACCTGCCGTGAACTCCGCCATGAACTCTTTCACTCGAGCTCTCCTCGTCCTGCTCGCCTCGTGGGTCGCCTCCTGCAAGACGGGCCAGGACGCGCTGCGCCCCGACGCCGATGGCTCGCTCCACCTCACCATCGTCGGAACGAACGACGTTCACGGCTGGGTGATGCCGCAGGAAGAGAAGTACCCGAAGGGCAGCGTGCGCTTCGGTGGCGTCGCCGCGCTGGCTGGCTACCTCAAGCTCTTGCGCGAAGAGAACCCGGGCGGCGTCGTGCTCGTCGACGGCGGCGATCTCTTCCAGGGCACGCTCCTCTCGAACCTCACCGAAGGTCAGGTGGTGATCGAGGCCTTCAACGCGCTCGGCTACGACGCAGCGGCGGTGGGGAACCACGAGTTCGATTACGGCCCCGTCGGCCCCGACAGCCACGCCAAGACGCCCGATCAGGATCCGTTCGGTGCGCTCAAGGCCCGCATCGCCCAGGCGAAGTTCCCGCTGCTCTCGACCAACATCTACGAGGCCAAGTCCCACCTCCGCCCGAAGTGGCTGCCTGGAGATGGCACCGTCATCATCGAGCGCAAGGGCGTTCGCATCGGCATTCTCGGGCTCACCACGCCGCAGACACCGACCACCACCCTGCCGCTGAACGTCTCGACGCTCCGGTTCGCCGCGCTGGGGCCCGAGGCGCTCGCCAGCGCGAAGAACCTGCGGGAGCGCGGCGCCGACGTGGTGATCGCGGTGGTGCACGCGGGCGGCAAGTGCGGCGAAGCGAAGGACCCGACCGATCTCCACACCTGCGACACCGAGACCGGCGAGGTCTTCGAGATGATGAAGGGCTTCCCCTACGGCACCCTCGACGCGGTCGTCGCCGGCCATACCCACGCGCAGGTCGGCCACTTCGTGAACGGCACGCCCATCATCGAGAGCAACGCGCTCGGCCGCGCCTTCGGCGTCATCGATCTCTTCGTCGACCCCTCGACCAAGAAGCTCGTGCGCGATCGCACCCGCATTCGCAGCGCGCTCGAGGTCTGCGAGACCGCCGACGAGGGGACCCAGAGCTGCGACCCACGCAAGCTGCGCTCCCGAGCCGCCCAGGTGACGCCGGTGACCGCCACCTGGAACGGAAAGCCGGTGAAGGCCGACGAAGCCGTCGCTGCGCTCCTCCAGCCGGCCTACGAGCGGGTCGCCGCGCTCCAGTCGAAGGGCCTGGGCCTCTCGGTGCCGAAGACGCTGGGCCGCAACTACGAGCGGGAAAGCGCGCTGGGCAGCTTCCTCGCCGACGCGCTGCGAACGATGTGCAAGGCCGACGTCGCGCTCCTCAACCCAGGCGGCCTCCGCGCCGATCTGAACCAGGGCCCGCTCAACTACGGCGCCGTCTACGAGGTGCTGCCCTTCGACAACGCGGTCGCGACGCTCGACATCACCGGTGATCAGCTGGTGAGCCTGGTGCGCGCGGCGTACTCGGCGAAGAAGGGCGTGTTCCAGGTGTCGGGCCTCGAGGTCGTGCTCGATCGCTGCCCTGGCCCCAACCGGCTCAAGAGCGTGCACTTGCCCGGCGGCCACGGCGTCGATCCCAACGTGCGCTATCGGGTGGCGATGCCCGACTTCCTCGCGCGCGGAGGTGACGGGCTCGGTCCGGTGCTCGCGACCATCGATCCCCGCCAGGTCGATCTCGGAGAGACCCGCGGCTCGAACCTGCGCGACGAATTGGTCGACTTCTGGGTTCGCAACCAGGAGTCCTTCGTCGCTCCCGAGCAGGGGCGCGTCAGCATCGTCGGTGACGCGAAGGACTGCCCAGGGGCAGGTGACAGCCACGGGAATCCGTGATCCACTCGCGGCGTTCGCGCATCGGGTCCAGAAGCCGATTTTCCGGCCTCGGATGCGACGAGTGATCACCACGTCACTCGGACACGCTATGGTGTTGGTGCGTCGTTCGAGGCGCTGGCCACACGGCCAATCGAGGAGGGTGCAGTGCTCTACAAAGTGACGCCGGCGCTGCCAGGCGATGCGAAGGCCGAGAAGAAGGCGAAGGACCCGAACGCTCCGAAGGAACCTCGCAAGCGCCGCAAGTCGGCGGTCTACGACGCCGAGGGCAACGAGGTGCTCATCACGATGATGTGCCTCAAGTGCAAGGCGATGAAGCCACTCACCATGTTCGGGCTGCGCAAGATGGCCGACGGAGCCATTCGCAATCAGCCGTGGTGCCGCGGCTGTCGCTCCGGCGCCGGGACCAAGAAGCCCAAGACGGACGAGTCGTCGCCCACCGTCGAGACCCCAGCCGTCGACGCTCACGAGACCCACGACGACGGTCACGAGGCGCCCGCGCTCGAGGCCGCTCCGCCCGCGCCTGCAGCCACCTGAGACGTCTCTGGAAACTCGAAGCCCCGCTCGGTCTCTCGACCGGCGGGGCTTCTTCGTGCCGTGGCTGTGGAGGCGAGCGGGATCGAACCGCTGACCTTCGCATTGCGAACGCGACGCTCTCCCAACTGAGCTACGCCCCCAGATGAACTCTCTGACGACGCCGCGGCGCGGGGCTGACTATGTGACGCTCCCCAAGGTGTCAAGCAACGTCCCACCGCGAACGAAGCGCGTGATTCAGTCCACGCAAGTCGCGCGCAGTCCGCTACACTTCCGCCCTCGCTGAACGTCACCCCTCACGCCTGACTTTGGCATTTGACTGACCCAAGGTCGGGTGCCAGAAACTGCCGCTCTCCAGATGCCTCCTTCGACGAAGACGTTGAGCCCGGCCGAGCTCGCGAAGCTTGAAGCAGCCTTCGCTACTGATCCGGCGTCGCAGGCCTACAAGCCGCTGGCCGAGGCCTACCTCGCGATGGGCCGGTACATGGAAGCGATGGTGGTGTGCAAGAAGGGCGTCAAGGCCCACCCCACCCTCGCCGACCCACGCGTCCTGCTCGCCCGCGTCTACGCGGATCAGGGGAAAGACAAGAAGGCCCTCGAAGAGCTCCAGGGTGCGTTGCAGGTGGTGCCGACCGATAAGTTCGCGCTCCGACTCACCGCCCAGCTGCAGTGGAAGGGCGGCGAACGAGAGACGGCGAAGGGCACGATCCTCAAGGCGTTCGACGCCGACCCAGCCGACGGAGACACCGCGCAGGTCATGAAGGAGCTGGGCGTCGAGGCGCCCAAGCCCGCGGCCCCTCCGCCTCCGCCCGTGGTGGTGCAGCAGCCCGTCGTCGTTCAGCAGGTCCCCACCAACGGCGTTCCTCAAGCCCCTTCGGTGCAGGTCGGGCACGACACGGCCCCGAATCAGCTCCCGCCGCGAACCGCTCAGCCGACCCGCCGCACCCAGCCGACTCAGCAGCGGCCCGCCGCCCAGCAGCGCCGGCCAGCATTCGAGCCCGAGGAGTCGTCCATCTCCGAGGTGAGTGAGGTCAACGAGATCTCCTCCGAGCTCTCGTCGATTCCCTCGAGCCGGAAGAAGAAGAAGAAGGACCCGCACGGCCTCGCGAAGGCGCTCTTCTTCATGCTCATCTTCGCGGTGCCGATCGCCGCGGGCGCCTACTACGGCGTGGGTCAGTGGCGCGCTCGGCAGAAGCGGGAGGTCAAGCGGCTGGTCACCACCGCGAAGGACCTGCTCAAGACCGACACCTTCGCCTCGTACACGGAAGCGTGCAAGGCGGCCGAACAGGCGCTCGATCAGGATCCGAGCTCCGGGCTCGCGCATCGCATCCTCGCCTATGCGTACACGGTGCGTTGGGGCGAGCATCAACACGACGACGACATCAAGCGGCGCGCCGAGGAGCACCTCAAGGAAGGCAAGGAGTCGGGTGACGAGGAGAACCTCTCGTACCAGTACTCCGCCGAGTCGCTCCTCCAGTACTACTCGGGCAAGGGCGCCGAGGGGCTCCGCCTCATCGAAGATCGAGTGAAGAAGGCTGAAGCCGAGAACCGGCGGTCGGCGCAGCTGTACATGACGCTCGGCCTCCTCCAGATGTCGCAGGGCGATCTCGAGCGCGCTCGAGAGTCCTACGAGAAGGCGCAGAACGTCTCGCCCGACGATCCGCGCGTGTACATCGGCCTCGGCAACCTCCAGCGGCGGCGTGGGAACACCGCCTCGGCGCTCGGCCACTTCAACAGCGCGCTGCGCTACACGAAGAACTCGCACCCCGACGCGCTCCTCGGCACCGCGCTGCTGATCCTCGATCAGCCCGAGCCGGCCCGCGGGTACGTCAACGCCGCGAAGTACATCAAGAGCCTCGAAGACCTCAGCCCACCCGCCTCACCTCGCCAGCTCGCCCAGGCGAACATGGTGCGTGCCCTTCTCATCTCCCGCGCCTCGGCCGACATCCCGCTCTACACCGACGAGAAGTTCCGCAAGGAGCTCGAGGAAGGCACCGGCGTCACCGCCGACAAGGCGAAGGCCGCGAAGGACGTCTCGAACCAGGAACGCGAGGCCTTCGACAAGGACAAGACGAACCCTGAGCTCTACCTCATCAAGGGCAAGCGCCTGTTCTGGGAAGCCAGCGTGATGAACCAGGAAGAGCCAGCTGCTCAGACGAAGTACGACGAGGCCGCCGGTGAGATGAAGAAGGCGATCGAGATCGAAAACACGGTCGCGACCTACCACGTCGAACTCGCCAAGATTTACCTCAAGAAGAAGGGCGGCGAGCCGCAGGCAGAGGACGCGCTCAAGAAGGCGCTCGGGCTCGTTCCGGGGTCGCCCAAGCTGCTCTCGATGTTGGGTCAGGCCCAGTACCGCCAGAAGAAGGTCGAAGACGCGCGGCAGACCCTGGAGAAGGCGTCGGAAGATCAGAAGCAGAAGAACGGCGAGGCCCGCTACCTCCTCGCGCGCATCTACCGCGACGACAAGAAGGACCCCAAGCGCGCGGCGGAGCTGTTCGATCGCGCCGCGGCTGACTACTTCTCCGAGCCCGCGATGTCGGCCATTGCGTACGACGACCTCGCCATCACCTTCGAGCAGATGGGCGTGAAGGACAAGGCCCGCACCTCGTACGAGAAGGCGCTCAACGCCGACAAGGAGTTCGCGCAGGCCTACTGCCACTACGGGCGCTTCCTGGTGAAGGAAAACCAGCCCGCCGACAAGGAACTGATCAAGCGCATCGCCGCCGAGTACGTGAAGCTCGACCCGAAGGGCGATCTCTCGCGCGAGTGCTTCGCTGAGCTGAAGCCGCTCTCGGGGACCTGAGCCGAGCGAGCTCGGTCGCCTCTCCATCGAGCAGGAGATCGACGGCGCTCCCTCCGGGAGGAGGGACGGCTTGTCAGGCCGAGCAAGCGTCGCTATGAGCCCCGCGGTCTTCTCCCTTTGGAGCGCCCGATGTCCTCGTCCCAGCCGCTCGTCGTCGGCGCCAGCAAGGGCGAGCGGTCACTGACGGGCTTTCTGAAGGACCTCCTCTCGCTCACCAAGCCTCGGCTCTCGGCGCAGGTGATGTTCACGGTTGCGGGTGGGCTGTGGCTGAGCCAGACGGAGGTGCCGGTGTGGCGCTGGGTCGTCGCGCTCCTGGCGACCGCCGGCACGGTGGGGGCCGCGAACGCGTTCAACTGCTTCTTGGAGCGCGAGTCCGACCGGTACATGGCGCGCACTGCCGTTCGTCCGCTCCCCCAGCAGCGCCTCGAGCCACTGACCGCGCTCATCTTCGCCGGAGTGCTGACGGTGGTGTCGTTGCCGGTGCTGTTCCTCGCGGTGAACGTGGTCACGGGCGTGCTGGGGACGATCGCGATCGCGAGCTACGTGCTCGTGTACACCCCGATGAAGAAGCGGACGCGTTGGGCGATGGTGGCGGGCGCGGTGCCCGGAGCGTTGCCTCCGTTGATGGGGTGGACGGCAGCGACCGGCCGCATCGAGACGCCGGGGCTGGTCCTCTTCGGGATTCTCTTCTTCTGGCAGCTCCCCCACTTCCTCGCGATCGCGCTGTTCCGCAAGGCGGAGTATCGCGCGGCCGGGCTCACCTCGGTGCCGCTGGAGAGAGGAGATCACGTCGCGCGGCGGCAGGCGGTCCTCTATCTCCTCGGGCTGCTGCCGACGTCGGTGCTGCCGGTCGCGGTCGGCGTGGCGGGCTGGCTCTACCTCGTGGTGGCGCTGGTGCTCGGCGCCGGCTTCTTCTGGGTCGCGGTCGAGGGGTGGCAGAAGGCGCTCGGTGATCGGTGGGCGCGGAAGCTCTTCGGCGTCTCGCTCCTCTACCTGACGGGCTTGTTCGCGGCGCTCGCGGTCGACGCCGGCGGCTTGCGCTGAGCTGGGTCGCCGCGTCCCTGACGCGGGTCGAGGAACACCCTGGGAGGCGGCGAGACCCGGGGCTTGCCCCACCCAGCCCATCGGACTACACGGATGCGAGGCCGACGCTCTGCCGGGAGTGGTCCTGGGCGAGCCAACAACCCTCGGAAGTTCGTTGAGCGGGGAGCATGGACGTGACGGTCGGTTTGACCCTGAGCAGCGTGGTTCGCGTGAACCCCGAGACCGCCGTCCAGCGGGTGGGTGGCCGGTACATGGCGGCGACTCCGGACGACCGCTTGCATACGTTCGAAGCCTCCGACGGGTCGGTGTCGGAGGTTGGGGAGCGGATCATCGAGCTGGTTGACGGGTCGCGAAGCCTCGGCGCCATCGTCGAGGTCTTGGTTCAAGAGTTCGAGGTGTCTCGCGAGGTTGCAGAGGCGGACACGAGGCAGTTCATCGAGTTGCTGTTGGGCAAGCAGGTGCTGACGGTCGGGTGAATCCGACCCGGGGTGTGGAGCACCAAGGGAGATGTGCGCATGAATCGGTGGGTTTCGTTTCGAGCGGGAGTGGTGCTGGCGGCGGCGGCGATGTCGGTGCAGGGCTGTCAGTGCCCTGGCAAGGAGTGTGACACGAGCAACCTCGTCGTCACCTACGTCGCGCCGGTCGATGGGGCGATGGTGGAGCAGAGCTCGAACGTGCAGGTGAGCCTGTCGCGCAGCGGCATGCCGGTGAACATCGGGACCGCGCGGCTCGAGATCCGCGGGCCGGGCGCGACCGAGTTTGGTGGCGCGCTGAACGGAACGGCCGACGCCGACAAGGCGACGTTCATGAACGTGATGCTCGCCGCCGGAGAGAACGCGCTGCGAGTGACGGTGGCGGAGGCGAACTGCGCCGGGAATGCGGCGCCCGCGACGATCGTGGTGACGGCGAAGAGCAACGTGACGCCGCCGCCGACCGTGATGGCGTGCACCTTCCCGCAGGACACGAACAACGACTTCAAACTCACCGCGGCCGAACTGCCCCCGGGAACCCCGGTTCAGCTCACAGTGACGACGATGAACGGTACGGGCGCGGCGTTGTCAGCGACGAACTCGAACCCCGCGAGCGCCCCGATCATGAACGAGACGGCGACGATCGCAGTGCCTGGTCCGACGGCGGACGGAACCTTCACGGTCGCGGGCGTGGTGGTCACGCGTGGGACGCAGACGGCGATGTGCCCGACGCCTCCTTCGATCAGCATCGCGCGGGTGGCCAATTGCACCATCGAGAACACCACCTCGGAAGCACCGCGTGGGCTCGCCGATGACGCCGACAGCGCGACCGCCGGTTTCCAGATTCGTGCGACGGCGACGCGAACGGCGGGCATGGCGCAGACCGCCCGCTTCCGCTTGGGGAACGAGACGCGAACGATCGACCTGAACGCGATGGCCAACGCGTCGGCCGACTTCACCGTTCCAGCCACCGGAACGCAGTCGTACCCGATCATCCTCGAGGGCACCGACTCGAACGGGAACCCGTGCATCGTCACGAACGGAACGCGAACGGTGCCGGTCGACTTCGATCCTCCCGTGGTGACCATCACGTCGCCGACCGCGTCTGCCGACGGCGGGCCTGTCGCTGTCAACAGAAGCAGTCTTGACGTCACGGTGTCCGTGACCGGCGGCGGGCAAACGGCCTGTGCGTTCCGCGTCGTCGGAACCTCACGAACTCAGGTCGACTGCGCGCCCGTCACGAACGGGTCCGCGATGCTCACCGTCCCCTTTGCGACCGACGGTTCATACGGAGTCATCGTCGAGGTTGCTGACGCTGCCGGCAACGTCGGCAGTGCACGAATCGATGTGGTGGTGACCAGCGCGACCTGCGGAATCGCCTTCACTCGGCCCAGCTCGAACCCGACGCTGATCACGGCGCCGCAGACGACTTCGGGCCTCTACTCATTCGAGACAGCGAGCCGTGCGTTCTGCAGCGGTCTTTCGGCGCGGCTGCTCCGCGCGCCCGTTGGAGCTGATGGAGGTGTCGGCGCATACTCCCTGCTGTCGACCTCTGTTCTGCAGAGCCAAGGCACTGCGACGTTCAACACTCCGGTCATGAGCGGTGATTGGATCTTCCGTGCCGAGCTCGACAACCGAAATGACGCTGGCACGGACTGGACAGAGGTCTCCACGACGATTGACCTCGATGGTCCAGTCATCACCAACCCAACAGTTCCAACGGGTCAGACGCAGGCGTCAATCACCTCCGCATCCGATCTCGATCCCAACACAGCTGGTGTTCAGCGAATCCTCACTTTCAACGCGCGAGTACCGATGGGTGGTCGTGTTGATGTCTGCACGACGCAGGCGACCGAGATCGATCCGCCCATGGCGCAGCATCAAGCAACGGCTGAGTGCGGAACCGGTTGGTACCGCTTGCCACCCTCTGGCGTCGTGAGCCCCGTCTCCAGCTTCACCTTCCCGAACGGCACGTACAGCATCAAGGTTGTCGTCATCTCAGGCAGCACAACGAACGAGTCACCTCCGGTCGCCGTCTCTGTCGATGGGGTTCGCCCGTGCCTCACCGCCGGCTCGCTTCGATTCCCGCAAGACTCGAACATGGACGGAAAACTCAACGCGAGCGAGCTCGGCACCAGCCCACCTCGTATCCAGTTCGCGCTCAACCCTGCCTGCCGCGATGTAGACCTGTCGACCCTCTCATCGACGACTCCAGTGCTTGTCAGGCCCGTTGTTGGTGGAGTGCCTCAGAACGCCGTCAACCAACTTGCAGACGTCTCTTTCACGGCAGGGCTCGTGACGGTGAATCTCACACAGGGTCTGATCGATGAGACGGACTACTCGTTCTTCGTCGAACTCACCGACCGAGCGGGTAACAAGAACGTCTATTCTGGTGCCGCCGATCCGGCCGCGATCAACGTGCGCTATGACAAGGTCCTCCCGACGTGCACGCTTGCATCGCCGACGGCGACGACCCTCAACATCGCTGACGTGCCCGGAGGCGTGCTCACAGCGCTCGTCACCACCTCGGCCGACGTCGGTACAGGCGGGGTTGCTGCTTCGCTCGTCGGCACGAGCACCATCACTGGCACCGCAACGCCTTCAGGGGCACAACATCAGGCCGCCGTCGCCCTCTCTGGCATCAGCGGTGCTGGGTCGTGGGCGCTGAGCGCAACTTGTCGAGACGGCTCGGGGAACCAGGCCAACCTGCCTGCGCGAACACTCACCATCGACCTCGTCGCCCCGACTTGCACCTTCACTGCTCCCGTTCCGGGAACGACGATGCAGTACGGTACAGTCAGCATCACGACGTCCCTCAACGTCACCGACGCAGACACTCGATTGGTCACGGTTTCGTCGTCGCTTGGTGGAACTCGCGGCGCTCTCACTGTGAATGGAACGACCGCGTCCGGCTCTCTCACCTACCAAAATGGGACGCAGGACGTGTCGGCAACTCTGACGGATGCCGCGGGAAACCCGGCAAGTTGCTCGGTGACCGGCGTCGTCGTGAATTCCAATGACTGTGGGCTGAGCGTCAGCAACGGCTTCCTCAACAGCAACGGAACCTGGTTCAATCGCAGCAACACTTCGATGTTGTCTGGCAACAACGGACTCATCGCGAGCCTTCAGGCCCAGACGAGCAACTGCTCGACTGGTCGAGCCGCGAGTCTGCAGAGAATCGCACCAACCGCTGGGACCGCCATCCCGGGCACGACCGACGGCAGCGGAAACCTGTCCTTCACGAACGTCGCGGTCAGCGACGGCGAGACGTGGCGGGTGCAGGTGATCAACGGAGGGTCGTCTCCCCCAACAAACGCCGACTTCCGCGTCGATCTCGACGCGCCCACCCTCACGTCGGTGCGAATTGGCGGAGTCGTACGCGCCGCAGCGAGCGCGAACTTCGTCGTGGCAGTCGCCGGCAACCGTAACGTTGAGACTGGCGTCGCAGGGTATTTCGCAGACGGCGATCCAGCATCGGGCGGTCAAGTGAGCCTCGGTGTCGACCAGGTCCAAGCCATTGACTTTGGTTTGCCAGGAAACGTCACCGTGCTGTTCAAGTCGCTCACCCTCGCGACGCAGGCAGTGACCACCGCAGGTCAAACGGTGGATTTCGTCGGCCCAACGCAGCTGGCGCTGCCGCACAACGACAGCGGAGCACTGATCGTTCGGTTGACCGACCCCGCGGGCAACACATTCGACTGGTCATCGACGATGACGATCGACGTGATCGCTCCGGACGCCCCCTCCGTGACGCCTTCGTTTGCAACTCCTGGCGTCTCGACACGAAAGGGAGAAGTCACACTTTCATGGGCACCAACAGGCGACGATGGAGACGCAGGAGTCCATGCAGGCTACGAGGTGCGGTGGACCACCGATTCCGTTCTTCCATCGGGCAACAAGTTGGCGAGCGCCGCGGACTACTTTGGGGCGTCGAGCAAGGCGGAATCTGATTCGGCTTGGAGTGCGACGAACCCGACGACGCGGCTCATCACCCTGCCACCGCTCAACACCTACTACATCGCAGTGCGCGCAAAAGACGAGGTCGGGAATTACTCTGCCTATCAGGCACCACCGACAACTGGGTTCGCGAACTTCTGGACGCCGGTCACGCTGACTGGTCCTGCTGGCTCGGCCTTCGGTCGAAGCCTCGCAACCGAGAGTTCCCTCGACGCCGACAACGTTCCGGAGATCGTCGTCGGTGCACCGTCGACCAACGCCAGCAACGGTTCTGTCTTCATCTATTCTGGAAGTGCGAACATCGCGGATCAGTCCACGTGCGCGACGGGGTGCCAAGAAATTACGCCACCTGATACCGTTGGGCGCGAATTCGGTTGGGACGTTTCGACTGCTGGCAACGTTGGCGACGTCGCGGCTGAGAACAAGAATGATCTTCTCGTCATCCAACGAGGTTCTGCATCTGTCGTTGGAAGAGCGTTCCTCTACTTCGGAACGACGGGCTCGGCGCTATCAACGACAGCAGGGACATTCATCATGTTCCGAGGCGACCTCGCGACGGATCGGTTTGCGTCGGCCGGAAAGATCATCAAGTCAATCGACGGCGACAGCCTCGACGAGGTCATGATCAACGCGCACGCCGCGAATGGTTCGAGAGGCAAGGTGTTCGTCTTCCGCGGAAAGAGCCGAGCTGGATGGCTTGCGGCGGCGACGGCGACAGAACCCGGAACAGGTGCAGCCTATGTCCCAACGAGCGCCGCAGACTGGGTGTTTGATGGGCCAACTGACATGGCGCTTCCAAGCTCTGGAGTCGTCTTTGGCCTGGAACGCTTCGGAATGGGCGATGTTGGGGACTTCAACAACGATGGACGAGGCGACTTTGTGATCCCAGTCGCAATCGACGTCATCGGACGCGTTCAGCTCTACTCGGGCATGCAGGTTTCGCCAGACGGCGGGTCCTTCCCCTCGAGTCCAATTCCTTCGACTGCTGCGCACACAGTCCTGCAGGGGTCGACAGGAACTGCTGCAACACTCAGCGGGTTCGGCGTTCGCGTTGTTGGAAATCAGAACGTGCTCAACGGAACTGCTCAGGATCTTCTCGTCTCTCGGCCCGCAGCCAACTCAGTCTTCGTCTTCTCTGACTTCTCGCCTTTGGGGGTGAGCGGCTGCGCCGCGAACAGTGGAGTTCCCTGCTCGGCATCCGCCGCGCTCACGTTGATGGGCTCGAGCAACTTCGGAACCCATTTTGCGGTCGGCAACCTCAATCGCGATGTTGGTCCCACCTCGCTCCCCATCAACGATCTCGTCGTTGCCGAGGCAAACCGAAGCTGGGTCTTGTTCCAACAAGCCAATACGTTCGACCTCACGGTCGGCTTGGGAACGCCACGCTTCAACGTTTCACTCTTCACCTATTCCTCGACGTCGACCTTCACCAATCGTCCCGTTGCAATCACTGACATCAATGGCGATTCGAATCCGGACCTTCTCTTGGGTGACTACAATGCAACCAACGTTCGAATCTGGCGCTGATCAGATGGTCAAGAAGAAGCCGTACTGTCGGCCCAGTATTGCGACAAGGCCCGTCAGCGACACGAGCGTGCTTCTCGCGTGCTCAGGCCAACAGCCGTTCGAGTGCCCTGCGAACTGTTGTGACGTGGTCGAGTCATGCGACCAACTCTGTGGGTTCTAGCGTTCTTCCCCGACGACGCTTGGTACTACTTCGAGATTGCAGCGCGGCTCGCTGAGGGCGGCGGAAGCACTTTCGACGGAATCCACTCGACCAACGGATACCATCCGCTTTGGCTCGGTGTGTGCCTGGCGGTTTTTGCAGCCGGTGGCGGGGCGCCGTCGATTGCCGCAGTGCAGGTTGGGTTTGCCCTCGTCGGATTGTTGCTGCTTCTCAAATCACTGAACTCGGGCGTTGGTGCTGCACTGGTCACGACCGCCTTCGTGTGTGCTTCGTTCAGTGGGCTGAAGATCTTCGTCAACGGTCTCGAGTCCAGTCTCGCCTTTGCTTGCTTTTCAGCTCTCTTCTGGGCCTGCGTGCGGCAAGAGAGAGGTTGGGTCTTGGGGTTGTTCGCTGGTCTCACGATCGTCAGTCGTTGGAATGCCGTGCTCCTCGTCGTACCCCTTCTCGGCATGTTCCTCGCTCGACAACCGGTGCGACAGCAGTCGCAGGCCCTCGCTGCGATGCTCGTCCCTGTGTGCGTTGCCCTCGGGCTCGTCTGGCTCGCCACAGGCCACTTCTTTCCTGTCTCCGCCGCCATCAAATTGTCGAACCGATTCAGCATCGCCTGGACGATTGCTGGAGTGCTTTCCTGCATTCCGCTCGGTCTCGTCGCGTGGAGACACTCAAGCGACAGCGGCCTTTCCCGCGCTCGGTGGGCGCTCGCAGTCGGGGTCGGAGCCATTGTCGTCTCTGACATTGCGCTTCGCCGTGCGGTCGTCCCAGAGATCTGGACGCTCTGGCCCCACGTCACACTCCTTCTCGTCGTCGCGCCGGCGCTTCGTCGATGGCAGCTCATCGCCATTGGTGGAGGAGCGATCGGCATTGCAGTCGTTTCCTGGACTCACCGCCTGAACCCGGAATCGTATTCGACCTACGCAGCTGCGAGCCGAAGCGGACAGTGGCTCGATCTCAACGCGAAGCACGACGACATCGCCGCAGGCTGGGACGTGGGCTACGTCGCGGGCCATACTTCGCGTGCGGTGGTGAACCTCGACGGGCTCGTGAATTCTTGGGAGTACAAACGAGACGTCATCGACCGTCAGCGCGAAGGTGACTACCTCGACCATGAACTGAGACCACGCTTCGTCGTTCAAGACGTTCCCATCCCCCTCCTTCGGAGCTACGCCAGCGTACCGTTCAAAGGGGCACGACTCGGAGGTTGGTACGTCGCACGCGCAGAGTGCATCGTCTTCCGAGCTGCGTTGAGCCCCTGGAAGCGAGAGGAACGTGTCGCGCTGGTTCTCAGTCGGGATACTGAGTTTGGAAACAAGACACTGACTGAGGTTCGAGAAGAACTCTGCAGAGGAGACTCGACTTGAGAGCAACTGGCCCTGTTTGCGCATCGGGGTTCTGCGCGATTCCCCGCTGATGCTGGAGGCTTGGCCGTTGATGCTGCCGGGTGCGAGGCAACGAGGCCATGGACCTGCGGCTGTCCACGCTGCGACACCGGGTCGACTTGTGACAACGTGTGTCATCTCTGAGTTCGGCGAGACGGTCACCCGGTGATTGCCCTCGCACTCTGTACCCTGATTTGGGGGCTCACCTTCGTCGTGGTGAAGGACGCCCTCTCGGCGTCCGACCCCTTCACCTTTCTCGCGCTCCGCTTCACGCTCGGTGCCCTCGCCTGTCTGCTCTGGAGCCGACGACGAGTCCTTGAACGGCCCACGCTGCGGAACGGAATCTCCCTCGGCGTCGTGCTCTTCGCCGGCTACGCCTTCCAGACCTTCGGGCTCGAGCACACCACGCCTTCCCGCTCCGCCTTCCTCACCGGACTCGCGGTCATCGGGGTGCCCTTCGTCTCCGCCGTTCTCTTCCGCCGCGTGCCGTCGTGGTTCTCCGTCGTCGGAGCGCTCATCGCCATCGGCGGCCTCGCTCGCCTCACCGACTTCGGGCTCGACCAATCGCTCTCCCGCGGAGATCTCCTCACCCTCGCCTGCGCCGCCGCCTACGCGCTCCACATCGCCCTCACCGAGAAGGTCGCCGCCCAGGGAGCCTCGCTCCCTCTCGTCACCGTCCAGCTCGCCACCGTCGCGGTCCTCTCTGTCGCCGCGATTCCTTTCGGCACCCCACGCTTCGCGCCCACGCCCGCCTTCTGGGCCGCCGTCGCCGCGACCGGCCTGCTCGCCTCCGCCCTCGCCATCTCGCTCCAGACCTGGGCCCAGGCGAGGACCTCCGCCGTGCGCGCCGCCGTCATCTTCTCCCTCGAGCCCGTCGTCGCCCTCGCGGCCTCCACCGCGCTCGGCCGCGAAGCACCCTCTACCTCCGAGCTCATCGGGGGCGCGCTCATCGTCGGCGGGGTCCTCGTCTCCGAGCTCGGCGCAGCCCGCTTCTCCCGCCCCGGCCTCCGCCCGGAGGCCACTCCGTCGTGAAGCATCGGCTTCTCGGTTCGACCTGGCCCCCACTGGCCTCACTCGCGACGCGCACCTCGCTGCGGCGACCTCGGACGCCGACGGCCACGGCGACCCCGAAGCGCGCTCGCTCCTCCGCCCGCTGCCCATCGTGCCGTCACCGGAGCCCCAAAGCCCTTCCCCGTGTCGCGGCGACCGCTTCACCTTGACACCTGATCATCGCGTATTAACCACGCGGCCCGATGATCCAAGTCGACGGGCTGAACAAGTACTACGGCGAACACGCCGCCATCCGAGGGCTCTCCTTCACCATTCAGTCCGGTGAGGTCGTGGGCTTTCTGGGTCTCAACGGCGCCGGCAAGACGACCACGCTCAAGGTGCTCGGGTGCGTGCTGCTCCCCACCTCCGGGCGCGTCATCGTCGACGGCTTCGACGTCACGCGAGACCCACACGAGATCCGCAAGCGCATCGGCTACCTGCCCGACACGCCACCGGTCTACGACGAGATGACGGTCGGCGGGTACCTCGCCTTCGTCGCCAGGCTCCGCGGAGTCGCCGACGCCAACGTCGCGCCCTACGTCGCCGAGGCCGAGAAGAAGACCGCGATCAGCGACAAGCACGATGACGTGATCAACACCCTCTCTCACGGCTACCGGCAGCGCGTCGGCCTCGCCCAGGCGCTCGTGCACAAGCCCAAGCTGCTCATCCTCGACGAGCCGACCGGCGGGCTCGATCCCGTGCAGATCGTCGAGATGCGCGAGGTCATCAAGGGCCTCAAGGGCGAACACACCGTGCTCGTCTCGAGCCACATCCTCGGGGAGATCAGCCAGGTCTGCGATCGCTACCTCGTCATTCAAGGTGGCGAGTTGATCGCCCAGGGCACCGAGACCGAGCTCTCCGAGAAGCTGGGCTCCGGAGGCCCCATCGAGATCGACTGCCTCGGCGCCGCGGGCCCCACCATCGAGCTGCTCAAGAAGATCGACGGCGTCGTCGACATCACCGTCGCCAAGCTCGAAGGCCAGAACCTCTCGCTCCACATCGACGCCAAGGGTGACGTTCGCCCGGCGTTGGTGAAGGCGCTCGTGCAGGCCGACATCGCCGTGCTCCGCGTCGATCGCGCCGCGCACCGGCTCGAGAACATCTTCCTCAAGCTCACCCACGGAAAGGACGCGTGATGAACACCGTGCTCCTCATCGCCCGCCGCGAGCTCGGTGCCTACCTGCGCACCATGAGCGGCTACATCATCATCGCCGTCCTCCTCTTCCTCGACGGCCTCGCCTTCAACGCCTTCGCCGTCGCCGGCACCGCGAAGCGTTCGTCCGAGGTGCTCGCCGACTTCTTCTTCTGGACCTCGGGCATCGGCATGGCGGGCGCGGTGTTCCTCTCGATGCGCCTCATCGCCGAGGAGCGTCAGACCGGCACCGTGCAGCTCCTCTACTCGTCGCCGGTGCACGATCGCGAGATCGTCATCGGCAAGTTCCTCGCCGCGCTCGCCTTCCTCTGCCTCTTCTTCCTCGGCACTGCGTACATGCCGATCCTCGTGGCCGTGTACGGGAAGATCTCCCTCGGACACGTCGTCTCCGGCTACGTCGGGCTGATCCTCGTCGGCGCCGCCAGCCTCGCAGTGGGCCTCTTCGGCAGCGCGCTCACCAAGAGCCAGGTCGTCGCGGCGGTCAGCTCGGGGGTGATGTGCGTCGCGCTCACCATGTGCTGGATCGTCGCCAAGGTCGTCGACCGGCCGTTCACCGACGTCGTCACCGGGCTGGCCTGGTACGGCCACTTCGAGCCGTTCCGCCAGGGGCTCGTGCACATGAAGCACTCGGTCTACTTCGGCCTCGTCACCTTCGTGGCCCTCTTCGCCGCGACGCGCGTGTTGGAAGCGCGGAGGTGGAGATAAGCCATGATCAAGCGCAGCTGGATCCTCTCCCTCCTCCTCCTCTCCGGCCTCGTCGGTCTCTGGATCGGTGAGCGCATCGTCGACGGCGGCGCCCGCAACGTGCTCACCGGCGGCGGCACCGCGCTCCTGCTCCTCGTCGTCGCGCTTCGCTGGCAGCGCATCACCGTCGCGACGTCGGGCGCGATCGAGAAGACGCTCCTCGCGCTCCACGGCCTCGCGGTGCTCGGCGTCGCGCTCTACCTCTGGCAGTCGGACCTCTGGGCGAAGGTGGCCGGGCAGACGCTCGAGACGAACTGGCCGAAGCTCGCGGGCGTCGTCGCGGTGCTGGTGCCCTGCGCGCTGGTGCTGTCCCTCGTGCCCACCTTGCTCGTCGAGCTCTCGTACGCGGCGATGGCGAAGGCGACGGTGATGGAGACCGGCCGCATTCAGGAAGCGACCAACGCCGGCCTCGGCTTGGGCTTCATTCTCATCTTCGCCTTCTCGCTCCAGTACGTGGTGAGCGAGCGCGACGTGAAGAAGGACTTCTCGTACTTCCGCACCGCGCGCCCCGGAGACGCCACCAAGCGCCTCATCAACTCCCTCGACGAGCCGCTCGAGATCTACCTCTTCTTCCCGCCCGCCTCCGACGTCTCGACCGCGGTGCAGGCCTACTTCGACGAGCTCAAGGAAGGCTCCTCGATGCTCAAGGTGCAGCTCCTCGATCAGGCGCTCGAGCCGGTGAAGTCGAAGGACCTCGGCGTCTCCAACAACGGCTCGGTGGTGCTCAAGAAGGGCGGCCGCAAGGAGACGCTCTATCTCGGCACCGAGGCCGAGAAGGCGCGCACCCAGCTCCGTGGGCTCGACGCCGAGATCAACAAGCGGGTGCTGCAGATCGCCAAGTCCAAGCGCACCGTCTACGTGACGAGCGGGCACGGCGAGCGCACCCAGGATCCCATCGGGAGCGAGCAGCGGGCGAACATCGACAAGCTCTGGCGGGCGCTCCAGGACCAGAACTTCGAGGTGCGTACGCTCTCGGCTGCCGAAGGCCTCGCCCAGGACGTTCCTCGCGACGCAGCGGCGGTCTTCATTCTGGGGCCGCAGCGCCCGTTCCCCGAGCCCGAGGCGAACGCGATCGTCGAGTATGGCAAGCGCGGCGGGAAGCTCTTCGTCGCGCTCGACCCGGAGGCCGGCCCCTCGTTCGAGGAGCTGCTCAAGCCGCTCGGGCTCGGCTTCAAGAGCGAGGTGCTCGCCGACGACAAGACGTTCGCGCGCCTCAAGCCACAGGCCTCTCCGTCGGATCGCCGCAACATCGGCACGCGCACCTTCTCGTCGCACCCCTCGGTGACGACGCTGTCTCGTTCGCAGCAGCCGGTGCTCCTGATGGGCGCGGGGCCGTTGCGCGAGCTCGACACCCACCCCGCCGATCTCGTGCTCGAGATGGCGCTGCGCTCGCAGCCGACGACCTGGAACGATCTCAACAACAACAACGAGTACGACTCGCCGAGCGAGGTGCGTCAGGCCTACGGCCTTCTCGCGGCCGTCACTCGCCGCGCCGCCTCCCACAAGCTGGAAGACGAGATGCGGGTGCTCGTGCTCTCCGACTCCGACGCCATCGCCGACGACGTGGTCGAGCTGCTCGAGGGCAACGTGCGCATGGTGCTCGACGGGCTCAAGTGGCTGCTCGGTGAAGAGCAGCTCCAGGGCACCACCAACTCGGAGCTCGACGTGCCGATGACGCGCACGCGTAAGGAAGACAGCGTCTGGTTCTATGGCACCACGTTCCTCGCGCCGGTGCTGGTGCTCGCCCTCGGCTTCGTCGTTCGCCGCAGCGGCAGCCGTCCCCGCAAGCAGCAGGAGGTGAAGTCGTGAAGGCCAAGAGCGTGGCGATGACGGGAGCGCTCGCAGGCTTGGGGCTGGTGGCCGCGTACACCACCTGGCAACGCCCGAAGGACACGGGCAGCTCGGCGCCCACCGTGAAGGTGCTCGAGGCCTCGAAGCAGTCGCTCGAGTCGGTGAAGTACGAAGACGGCCAGCGCTTCCTCACCCTGAAGCGGACCGACGGCGAGCTCTGGGTCACCTCGGGCTTCATCCCCGGGAAGGAGCCCTCCACCGACGCGGGCACCTCGCTCCTTCCGCTCGATGGCGGGTTCGGTCCCGATGGCGGCGCGCTCGACGGCGGCTTCCGCGAAGTGCCGAACACGCCCTTGGTGAACGTTCCGACCCGCGAGGTGCGAGCGAACGAGCGCGCGGAGACGGCGATTCAGAAGTTCATGCCCTTCGAGGCCACCCGGGCCCTGGGCGTGCTGAGCGAGGAGAAGCTGGGCGAGCTGGGCCTCACCGGCACCGAGCGGCGGCTCGAGCTGATCGTCGCCAGCACTGCGCGCGTCTTCAAGGTGGCCAAGGTGCTGCCGGGCATCTTCGGCACCTACGTGCAAGAAGAGCGCAGCCAGGAGGTCTACTTGCTCTCCGGTTCGATCCTCGCCGACTTCGATCCCCAGTCGCAGGTGCTGGTCGACCGGCGCCTCCACGTCTTCAAGCAGAACGAGTTCGACGCCTTCACCGTCGCCGCCGAGGGGAAGACCGCGGCCTTCGTGCAGAGCGGCCTCGAGAACCCCGTCAGCTCGAAGATCGCCCGCCAGGCAACGCCCGAGAAGCCGGACGAGCTGGTGAGGAACTGGCACGACAAGGTGTGGGGCCGGCTGATCGTCACCGAGGTGCTGGGCAAGGGCGAGCTGCCGAACGGGAAGGAACCCAAGCCGACGCTCAAGCTCGAGTACACCTTCAAGGGGCAGCCGAAGGGCTTCCTCGAGCTCGGGGTGAGCGAGAACGGCGCGACCTACGCCCGCAGCGAGAACACCGCGTCGTGGGTCGGCGTGCATCAAGGGACCGACGAGATCGTGCTCGAGGCGAAGAAGCTCGTGCTCGAGCAGTGAGCGAGCGCCGGTCTCTCAGGGCGCGCTGAAGCCGGCGCGCTCGATCGCGGTGAGCCGTTCGACGATCTGATCTCCGAGCCGTGCGCCGACCTCGAGGTACGCCTCGAACTGCGCCTCGTCGAAGAACTGATCGATGGTGCTCTGCTGGGGGAAACGGGGGTTCTGGCGCGCGTAGGCGAAGGTGCGAGCGCTCAGCGCTCGAGGCAGCCCGAGCTTGGCGTAGACGACGCGCACGTCGGGCGGCCGCGTCTTCCAGAAGGTGTCGGCCTCGCCACCCTGGTAGCGGAGCCAACCGTTCACGACGTTGGACGAGGGACGAAGGAGCCCCGAGCCGTCGCGTTCGGTCGGGGTCACCCCATCGAGATCGAGCTCGAGGCGATAGCCGCGGTACGCCGACAACTCGATGAAGCGAGAGAGGTCGAAGAAGGCGTAGTCGGGATCGGCGGCGGCATCGAGGATCACCACCGTCTGCACCCGCCGCAGCATCAGCGCGTACGCCCCGAGGTTCTCGAAGTGGCCGCCGTCGGAGAGGAAGAGGTGGGCGTCGTCGAGCGAGTTCCAGCCGAGCAGCTCACGGTTCATGTACTGGAGCGCGAGCGGCCAGGTCTCGCGCCCCGCCGTGCGTGGGTGCGGCAGCCATCGGCCGAGCTTGAGACTCAAGATGCTCAGCACTGGCCGTAACCACCCCGACACGAAGCGGCCGGCCTGGGAGTTGAGGGCCGCGGAGCTGATCGCGATGGCATCGAGCAAGCTGAACGGACGCTGCTCGTCTTGCGGGTGGTAGCCAACGCTCGGTCCTCCGATGGTGGTGGGGGTCACCTCGAAGTGCGCGACCCGATAGGGCTCCTCGGGCGCGTTCACCGTCATGTTGACGATCGGCTCGGGTCGATAAGCGGACCGCGGCCAGGCGACGCGCTTTCCGCGTTTGCCATGGCTGAAGACGGCGACCCAGGAACGCCAGACGGTTCCCAGGCCCATCAGCTCGAGCCGAATGAGACCCGAGGCCGCGATGTAGAGCGCTCCGACGAGGCCGAGGCAGACGAGCAGCGAGAGCGAATCGGCTTCTTGTTCACGCCAGGGCTCGGGGAGGTTGGCCGCGAACGTCGCGATGGCCTTCGCGACCTCCTCGGTCGCACAGACGACGGAGCCGACCGCCATCCGCGCGGCACCGTCGATGTCTCCGCGCGCGTCGCCGACGAACGGGATCTTGTCGGCGAGCAGGCCAACCGCACCAGTGACCGCTCCGAAGGCCGCCGCGGGGCCCAGGCCGGCGAGCTTCCACTCGCGAACGTAGACCCAGCCGACGATCCCCACGAACGCCACGAGGACGAGGATCGACACCGAGGCGAGCACCATCATCGGGACGAGCGCGGCGACCACCGCGAGCAAGCCCAGGGTGACGATCATCGTCGCCCACCGATCGAAGGAGTCGACCCACGCCGCCGGGAGCGGCCGCAAGCGCCCCACGAGGAGCACGATGCAGCCGACGACGACGAGGCCGACGCCAAGGCTCACGACGCGCTCTCCGAGGAGGAAGAAGGTGTCGAGCCGTTCGATGCGGTCGACGGAGTCGTGGTGGAAGAAGCCGTGCCCACTCGGCAGCTGCTGCATCCACTGGCCCAACACGCTCGTGCCCGGCTTCCTGCGCAGCGTGTCGAGGTACATGCCGAGCACGATGAGGAAGACCAACGAGAGGGCGAGGCTCGCCAACTGGAGCACGGTGCCCACCAAGGCGACGATCAACGGGCGCACGAGCCAATGCGTCAGCTCGCGGCGCGCCGAGCGGCGGTGCCTCCGCTTCTGCTTCTTCGGTGGCTTCTGCGCGAGACCGCCCCGGAGATAGTCGCGGCGCGCCTTGAGCGCCTGGACCTGGCGTCGGACGACGGCGGCCGCGCGCTCGGGCTCGGAGGTGCTCTCGTCGAATCCGCGCTCCGCACCAAGGAGGTTCGCCAGCGCCCAGCTCCCGCCCGAGACCGCGCTGACGTAGCGAAACCGCGACCAGAAGCGACTCGGGCGCAGCACCTCGAGCACCCCCGTCGCGACCACCGCCGCGCGAATGCCTCCACCGGAGCAGGCGAGGCCGACGGAGAGCGGCCGGTACTCGGCACGAGGGAGCGTGCGGCCCGAGCTTCGGCGAGGACGGTGGCCCGCGGCGAGCACCCAGTCGAGGGTGAAGAGCCAGGAGAGGCTCGCGCCCACCAGGCCAATCGCTGCGAAGGCGACCAAGGACTCCGCCCACGGCCCGAGCTGAAGGTGGAACGTGTACTGCCGAACGACGTGGAGCGAGGCCTGGATCACCACCGCGAGGATCACGAGATGGAGGACGAGGCTGAGGAGCCCTCCTCGACGGCCCACCCGCCTCGAGAAGAGCGCGAGCCAGAAGAAGCACACGCAGGCATCGAGGAGGAACAGGTTGAACTGGGACCAGGAGTGGCTGGCGACCGAATCGACGCCGCTGGCGTGCGCATACGGCGCGAGGAAGGTGACGTAGGGAAACACGCTCACCGTCGCGGCCGCGAAGACGAGCAGCGACTGGGTGCGAAGCAACCGCCGGAGCCAGCGACGCGCCCGGCGAACCGCCAACTCGGGCCCGAGGAGCGCCGCGCCGATGAGCGCGAAGACCGCGAGCTCCACCCCGCTCACCAGGAGTCGAAGCGGCCAGGCGGAGGGCTCCCGATGGAGGTGGCCGAGCGACCCGAGGCACGAGAGCACGACCAAGAAGACACCGCCGCGAACGAACCGCTGGTGCGCTTTCACGTTTCCCCCCTGCGTCCGACTGCTTCGTCAGCTTCCTCGCACCGGTAGCCGCACGATGAAGGTGGCGCCCTGCCCCTCCACCGACTCGGCCGTCAGCGTGCCCTTGTGCGCCTCGATGATGCTGCGCGAGACCGACAGCCCGAGGCCCGTGCCCAGCCCACGCCGCTTGGTGGTGAAGAACGGCTTGAACAGGTGCTGCCGCACGTCCTCGCTCATGCCCGGCCCCGTGTCGGCGACCAGCACCTTCACGAAGTCGGCCCCGTCGGCGGCGGTCGTCACCATCACCCGCTTCGTCGGCGAGTCGGCCATCGCCTGCCCTGCGTTCATCATCAGGTTGAGCAGCACCTGGCGGAGCTGGTTGTTGTTGCCGACGATGCCGCCGAGCTTCTCGGCCAACGAGGTGTCGACCCTCACTCCCTGCATCTGGAGCTGGTGCCGACACAGCTGCAGCGCGCCCTCGACCACGTCGTTGACGCCGAGCGGCTCCATCTCCATCTCGGGCGGGCGCGCGAACTCGAGCAGGTTCTGGAGGATCTTGTTGGCCCGCTGGGTGTCGGCCTCGATCAGCCCGAAGTACTCCTTCGCCTCGGCCATCGAGTCCGACTCCTTGCCGAGCTGCGCGAAGCCCAAGATGCCCACCATCGGGTTCTTCACCTCGTGGGCGACGCTCGCCGCCAGCTCGCCGACGGCCGAGAGCTTCTCCGACTGCACCAGGTTGTTGTGGGCCCGCTGCAAGTCGTCGGAGCGGCGGATCAGCTCCTTGCTCATCTCGTTGAGGGCGGTGCCCACCGAGCGAACCTCGGGCGCGCCCTCGACCGGCACGGTGACGCCGTACTCGCCCTTCGAGATGACGGCCATGGTGTCGGAGAGGCGGCGGAGCGGCGCGGTGAGCGCACGCGCGAGGAAGACGGCCAGCACCAGCGCGATGGCGACGACGCCCGCCGCGAAGAGGAAGGACCGGCTCGACAGCTCCCGGGTGGCGCCGAAGACCTCCGCGGCCGGCACCTCGGCCACCACCGCAGCGATGCCGTTGCCCACCCGTGCATGGCTCGCCAGGAGCGACTCCTTGCCTTCTTCGTACTGCTCCGCACCACGGGCTGCCTTCCCCGAGAGCGCCGCCTTCACCGGCGGGAGCCCCGAGAGATCCTCGTGCGCGATCACCTTGCTCGCGTCGCGATGCGCCAGCACCCGGCCGAGGGCGTCGACGAGGTAGACCTGAGTCACGCTCGCGGTGCGCACCGTCTTGAGCAGCCGCTCGGGCCGCAGCTCGGCGGTGATGACGGCGCGGCCATCGGCGGTCACCACCGACAGCCTCAGCAGCGCGAGATCGGGAGGCAACGAGGCGTTCTGGAGCAGCACTCCCTGGCGGCGCACGACGTCGAAGGGCACCGGCGTCTGCTTCCGCGCGAGGAAGATGTCGTCCTTCTCGATGTTCAAGGTGGCGAGCCGCTCGGCGTCGACGAAGAGGAAGGCCCGCTCGGCGCCCGCCTCGGTCAGCGTGTCCACCTCGAGGGAGAGCACTTCGTCGTCGGCCGAGAAGAGCGACCTCGCACGGCGCTCGGCGTCACCTGGCGTGGTGGCGTATTCCTGACCGAAGTAGCGCAACTTGTCCGAGAAGCCGTCGACGGTGGTCTCGACCTGATCGGCGACGGTGCCTGCGACCAGCGCGTTCACGTCGTAGACGGTCGCTTCCTTGTCGCGAGTGACGATGCGGGTGGCGAGGGTGAGGTAGAGCGCCATCGCCGCGAGGAGCAGCAGGCCGACCAGCAGCACCACCTGCGCGCGAATCGACAGTCGCGTCATCAGCGGCCTCCCAGCGCGAACGAGTACCCCAGCTTGATGCCCAGCCCACTCGCCGAGAGCCTGGCGAGCTGACTGTCGACGCTTCCGAAGAGGCCGGAGACCTCGAGCTCGAGCGACCCCGGCCCGAGCTCCCGGCCGAGCGCGATCGCCACCTCGAGATCGCCGACGACCCTCGTCTCTCGCACCGTGTCCACCGAGATCGACGCGACCTGGAACGCGGGGCCGACGCCGCCGTGAAGCGTGAAGGCGCCGAGTGGTTGGTGCCAGCCCAGGAGCAGACTCACCGGCACCACCAGCGCGCGTGCTTCGACCCGCTCGGCTCCGAAGGGAATGCTGGCCGACGCCGCGTACACGCCGACGCGCGGCTCGAGCCCCAGGCGGCGACCGAGCACCGGCAGCCGCACCGTCATCGAGAGCGTGGCGCTCGGAGAGGCGACCGAGGAGAAGTTGAACAAGCCGCCGAGGCGCGCGGCGATCGACGCCATCGGCGGGAGAGGCCGCTCGATGGACACCTCGCTCACGAACTCCCGCTCCTCGATGCGCAGCACGTCCTCTCCGCTCGCAGGCGGGCTCCACTTCGAGACGTAGACGCCGTCGACGAGGATCCACGGAGAGAGGGACCCTTCACGGACGGTCAGCACCGGCACCACGTTCGACACCCGGCGCCCCTTGCCGTCGAGCAACACCACCCGCAGCTCGTCGCGTCGCACCGTCACCTCGGCGCGCGCGACCGGTGGCGTGCCGACGAAGACCTCTCTGGGCTCGCTCCACGCCGAGGCGCGCCCGTTGCCCTTCGCGCGGAGGCGAAGCTGGTGGGCCCCCTCGCTCAAGTCACTCACGGTGCGGGGCGGCGCAGCGACGGGAGAGATCGCCCCATCGAGCTCGACCTCGTAGAAGCTCGCGTCGCGCACCGTGTCCCACTCGAGGCGCAGCGACTCGCCCACCGCCACCACCACGTCGGTGTCGGGCACCCGAAACGTGACGGGCTCGAGCGGCTCACCCGAGGCGATCTCGACCGCGCGCGGCTCCGAGGGCGTCGAGAGGTGCCCCTTCTCGTCACGGGCGAGCACTCGCCAGAACACCCGCCCGGGAACGAGATCGCTCGCGCGGAACTGAGTGGTGGTGACGATGCCCGAGGCGAGGAGCCCGGTGAAGTCACGCTCCCCGGCGATCTCCACCTTGTACGACGACGCGCCGGCGACCGGGCTCCAGGCGACCTCCAATTTCGTCGGCAGGGAGCTCTCTCCACGCGGCACCGGCGTGCCCAACCGCACCTTGAACGTCGACTCGGCGCTCCACTCCCCGCTCGCGCCCTTGTCGTCCACCGCCGCGACCCGCCAGCGGTACTCGCCCGCCGCGTTCGGTTTGAACGCCAGGGTGGTGGAGGTCGACGGGAGCGAGACGCGCTCCTTCGAATCGGTGGAGGCCTCGACGACCCACGACGCGGCGCAGGCCACCTCGCTCCAGCTCAGCGTCACCGCCGGCGTTCCGAGCACCACGTCGGCGGCGGGCTTCACCTTCGGCGCGGCTGGGCGAACGGTGAAGCGCCGAGCGCCAGTCGATTCGCCCGTGCGGCCTCGCACGTCGGTGGCCTTCGCGCGCCAGTACCAGGTGCCGGAGGTGAGCACGCCGAGCGAGATGACGGGCCCCTTGCCGGTGAGCTGCCGCGCGGGCACGAAGTCCTTCGAGGCCGACAGCTCGACGATGAGCTCCTTGATGAGCGGCGAGGCCTCGAAGACGAGCTCGAGGTTCTGCGCGCACGGGAGCAGCGCGTCGTCGGCCGGGCTCTTCGGAACGGGCACGACGGACTCGAGGGAGACGGTGCGCGGCTGACTCCATTCGCTGGGCCGGCCTTCCGGGTCGAAGCTGCGAACCCGCCACCAGTGCGTCTGCGACGGCAGCTGTTCCCACCGGTAGGCGGCGGTCGGCGCGCGGGTCTGGAGCACCACCTCGACGAAGCCCGGGTCCTTCGCGATCTGCAGCTCGTAGCCTTGCGCGCCGGGAACGTCCTTCCACCGAAGCACGAGGCGCGCGGACTGCCCCGACGCCGCGAGCGCGAAGAGCACCACGATGCCGACGAGCTCACGGCGCACGGGAGGGCGTCACCTCGACCTCAGGGTTGAGCAGCTCGGGCGCGTCGGGAATGGCCTTGTGAATGAGGCGAAACCGGGTGGCCTCCGAGGGCAGCGACTCCTCGAGCGCGTCGTCGGCCGAGCGCACCCGCCAAGACCAGTACCCTTCGGCGAGCGTGGAGGGCAGCTTCACCTGCGTGCCCGAGACGAGCTCGGACACGGCGACTGGCTCGAAGCCTTGCGAGCCCGAGATCTCGAGCAGGTAGCGCGAGACGCCTGGCAGCGGCGTCCACGCGAACTCGACGCGCGTGCCGGGCGGCGCGAGCACCACCTCGGACGGGCGAGGGAGCCGGTTGGCCGGCGTGAGCTCCTCGACGAAGGAGAAGCGCCGCGCCTCGGAGAGCGGTGTTCCCTTCGCGTCGACCAAGCGCCACCAGGTGATTCCCGGCGCCGGCTGCTCGAGCTGAAAGCGCTCCCCTTCGGCCTTCACGTCGAGGGCCAAGAAGGCGAAGAGCCGATCGCGCGCGAGCTGGAGCCGCGACTGCGGCGGCGTCTTGTCCCAGCTGAGGGTGATGGGCCCCGGCGTTCCGCGAAAGAGGGCTCGGTGCTGCGCCTCGGGGGCGAGCAAGGCGACGGGCCAGGCGGGGAGGAGATCGAGCCCTTCGACGACGTGAGCGCGGGTGCCCTCTTCGACCCCGGCCGAGGTGCCCTTCGCGCTCACCTTGGCGGTGCCCTTCTTGACGCTCACGTCGAGGGTGCCGTTGCTCACGTCGACCCGCGCGACGGCCTTGGGCGGGAGCGTCGCCGTGCCTTCCTTGGTGGCGAGGGTGAGCGGTCGCTCGCCGGCGACCCCAGCGACCGAGCCTTGACGGAGCGTGACGGACCGGCCCGCCGCCTGCTCCGGCTCGATGACGACGAGGCTCCGTTCATCGAGCTCGAGAACGGTGCCGTCGAGGAACTCGACCCGCGCGTCGCTCCCAGGCGGCACGTAGAGCGAGTCGGAGTCGTGCAGCGAGTCGCCGCGGCCCGCCGTCTGCCAGCCGAGCGTCATCGCCGGACGAACCTGGAGCGCTCCGGTGGCGACCCGAATGTGGGCGACCGGCTCGTGCCGCGCGCGCGTCGCAGGAGGCGTCGGTCGCAGCGCGGCGGTCAGCGTCACCACGGCGATGGTGGCTCCGGCCGCTGCGAGCACCACGTCACGCAGCGCACCAGTGGGGGGGAGCCGGCTCGCCTCAGCCATGGGTCACTCGCGCTTTCCACGCAGCGGCGACATCTCGGCGACCACCTGCGTCAGCCGCTCCTTGAGCGACTCGGCAGCCGTCTTCGTCGCTACCAGCGCCTGGGCGACCGCCTCGTCGATCACCGAGAGCGTCTTGAACGGCCTGGAGAGAATGACCGTGCGCTCCTCGTCGAGCGAGAAGGGCTCGGGCCGTTCGCTCACGAGCACTGCGGCCAGCCCCTCCCTCAGCGTTCGAGCCGTCGCGATCAGCTCCGCGCCGTGCATGCCGGGGAGCGTCTTCGCCACCACCACGCAGTCGACGGGCGCGGCCTCGAGGAGCGACCGCGCGGCATCGGCCGACTGCGCGGTGAGCACCTCGTAGCCAGTGACGGTGAGCCGACGCGCGATGAGGAGACACACCTCGACGTCGGCGTCGACGACGAGGACCCGGGCGGCTGTCACGCGGCCGCTCCTCGGGAGACCCGGATCGCCTTCTCACAGATCTCGAGGATGTCGTGCACGCCGAAGGGCTTCGTCACGTACGCGTGAACGCCGAGCTCGCTCGCCGCGCTCTGGGTCTCGGGGGTCGGGAAGCCGGTGATGAGCAACGCGCGCAACGCGGGCCGCACCTGACGCGCCTGCCGGAGCACCTCGAGCCCATCGAGCCCCGGGAGGTTCTTGTCGGTGATGAGCAGATCGAACGCCTCGGCCTTGAGCCGAGTGAGGCCCTCTTCGGCCGTGTCCACCAGCGCCACGGTGTGACCTGCCCGGGTGAGCACCCGCTCGAGGAGCAGCCGCGCCGAGCGATCGTCGTCGATGACGAGGATGCGCCCGAGGAGCGAGGGAGTGGTCATCGGCCCGCAGTGTAGCGTTCCCCCGCAGCCCTGAGCGCGTTTTCGGCGTTTCGTTTTCGAAACCGGCGACCGGCCCGAGTACCGTGCGCCCCCTCATGCCTTCCTTTGTCGAGCAGCTCGCCCGCGCCCAGCGCGCGTTGGTCAAGGCCGACCCGCGCTTCGCTCCCATCGTGCGCAAGGCGGGCCAGTGCGTGCTCGAGCGCGCCGAGTCGTTTCGCCCGTTCGAGGCGCTGCTCACCTCGATCACCCACCAGCAGCTGACCGGCAAGGCCGCGGAGACGATCCTCGGGCGGGTGAAGGAGCGCCTCGCCCAAGGCCGTTTCCCGACTCCCGAGCAGGTGCTGCGAGCGCGAATGCCGACGCTGCGCAGCTGTGGGCTGTCCCGAGCGAAGTCGCTCGCGGTGAAGGATCTCGCGAAGAAGACGCTCGACGGAACGGTGCCGACGGCGCGGGCGCTCCATGGGTTGAGCGACGCGGAGATCATCGAGCGGATCACCGAAGTGCGCGGCATCGGCCAGTGGACGGTCGAGATGATGCTCATCTTCCGGCTCGGTCGGCTCGACGTGATGCCGGTCGACGACTACGGCGTGCGCAAGGGCTTCAGCCGGCTCGCGAAGCTCGACGAGCTGATCAAACCCAAGGCGCTGCTCGCCGAGGCGGAGCCGTGGCGCCCCTATCGGTCGGTGGCGGCCTGGTATTGCTGGCGGGTGCTCGATGTCTGACGCGTCCGACGCGAACGATCTCTCGAACCTCGGCTACAAGCAGGAGCTCTCGCGCGACGTGAGCCCGTTCCAGAACTTCGCGCTCTCGTTCTCGGTCATCTCGGTGCTGACGGGCGCGGTCACGCTCTACAAGCACGGCCTCACCTGGGGCGGGCCGCTGGTGATGACGGTGGGTTGGCCGCTGGTGGTGGTGGGCACGCTCTGCATCGCCGCCTCGCTCGCAGAGCTGGCCTCGGCGTTTCCGACCGCGGGCGCGCTGTACCACTGGTCCTCGATTCTCGGTGGGAGAGGGGCCGGCTGGGCGACGGCCTGGCTCAACACCTTGGGGCAGTTCGCGATCACCGCCGCGATCGACTTCGGGTTGGCCGAGTTCCTCGCGCCGCTGTTGGGCATGAAGGCCGACCGCGCGCACGTGCTGCCGCTCTTCCTCCTCATCCTCACCAGCCACGGCGTGCTGAACCACGTCGGCATTCGAGTCGTCTCGCTGCTCAACGTCGTCTCGGCCTGGTACCACCTGGTGGGCGTCGCGCTCCTGGTGGGTGCGGTGCTGCTCTTGGCTCCCAGACAGCCGCTGCCCTTCCTGCTCGAGACGGTGAAGCCTCCGAAGGACGTGTGGCTGCCGGGCTTTGCGGTGGCGTTGCTCCAAGCCGCCTGGACGTTCACCGGCTACGACGCCTCGGCGCACGCCTCGGAAGAGACGCACGACGCGGCGAGGAGCGCGCCGAAGGGCATTCTCACCGCGGTGATCGCGAGCGCGGTCGCGGGCTGGGCGTTGATCCTCGCCGTCACCCTCGCGATCCCGTCGCTCCCCGAGGCGTTGGCCTCGAGCAACCCGTTCCTCTTCATTCTCGAGCAGAGCTTGGGCCCGCTGGGCACGGCGTTGGGGTGGATGTGCGTCGGCGCGATGTGGTTCTGCGGGCTGGCGAGCGTGACGAGCAACTCGCGCATGCTCTGGGCGTTCGCGCGTGACGGAGGGCTCCCGTTCTCGTCTGCGCTCGCTCGCGTCTCGCCCCGGTGGAAGACGCCCCACGTCGCGACCTGGGTCTCGGTGGCGTGCGCGCTCGTCGTCTCGCTGTTCGCGGAGGTGCTCGAGGCGATGACGGCGTTGAGCACCGTGGCGCTCTACGTGAGCTACGGGTTGCCGGTGTTGATGGGCCTGCTCGCGCGGCGGCGAGGGTGGCCTCGGGTCGGCCCGTGGACGCTGGGGCGCTTCGGTGGGCCGGTGAACGCGCTCGCGGTGGGGTGGATCGCGGTGGTCTCGGTGGCGATGTCCCTTCCTCCGACCGAGATCGCCGGGGTGATGATGCTGCTCGTCCTGATCGTCCTCGGCCTCGGCTGGGTGCTCGTCGCGCGGAGCCGCTTCAAGGGCCCGTCGGTGCTGCATCGCGCTGCGACATGAGGCCGCTCACCCCAGCGACTCGGCTGAAGGGAGATATCAGGAATCATCGCACCCCAAGACTGAGCCCCTCGAGGTGCGGTGTGCCAAAGTCGGCGCCATGCGTCGTCTCCTTTCCCTGCTGCTCTCCGTGTCTGGTTGTCTGTGCGTCGACCCGTCGAAGGTGACGACGCGTTGCTCGACTGGCGACTCGACCTGCCCAGCCGAGCTCGTCTGCTGCGCCGACAACATGTGCCGGGCGACATGCGACGCGACGAACGGAGGCGGCTCGGCGAATGGCGGCGGCGCAGCGAACACGGGCGGAGGAAGCTCGACGGCTGGAGGCACGAGTGGAACGGGAGGCGGCTCGGCGGCGGGTGGAACCACGAGCGGTGGCGGCGCAGGAGGCTGCCAGGAGAACAGCCCCTGCACCGGCAACCAGAACCGCTGTCGCTTCGGGCTGACGCACTGCGAAGGCGGGCTGATGTCGTGCTTCGACGGCCCCAACGCGCCCGACGGCATCGGCTGCGACAACGGGAGAATCTGCAGCCGAGGCGCCTGCGTCGACTGCCAGCCCGACTTCCCCTGCAGCACGAACCCGAACCCATGCTTCGAGGGAAAGACGACCTGCGGCGCGACGCCGGGCTGTGCAGACACGACGACGACTCGGCCCCTCGGCACCCAGTGCGGCCCGGGCAAGGTGTGCTCGGACAATCAGGTGTGCTTCACGTGCAACCACGGGGCGGCCTGTACGACCAACCCGGGAGCACCGTGCGTCTTGGGCGTCGAGCGCTGCCAGGCCGGGCAGCGAACCTGCGTCGACGGCGCGGCCGCTCCGACGGGGACGAGCTGCGAGTCGAGCAAGGTCTGCCTCGGCGGTCAGTGCGTCGCGTGTACCGCTGGGCAGAGCTGCACGACCAACCCCGCGCCGTGCAAGTTCGGCGTCACCGCGTGCGGCGCGAGCCCGGCCTGCAACGACGGCGCGAATCGCCCGGCAGGAACGAGCTGCGGCAGCAATCAGGTCTGCGATGCCAACGGTGCGTGCTCGAGCTGCGTCGAGGGCGCTCCCTGCAGCACCAACCCTGACTCGGCGTGCCACAACGGCGTCACCCGGTGCCAATCAGGGAGTGCGGTGTGCGTCGACGACTCGGCGAAAGCCGCGGGCACGACGTGTGGGAACGGCATGGTGTGCAGCTCGACTGGGGCTTGCACTGCGTGCGCCGACGGAACGACGTGCACCACCAACCCGAACCCGGCCTGTCGCAATGGCCGCACGTCGTGCACGACTGGCGCGGCGGTGTGCGTGGACGGCGCGCCGAAGAACGCAGGGACGGCGTGCGGCTCCGGGCAGGTCTGCGACGCGAACGGCTTCTGCGGCATGTGCGTGGCGGGCAACGCCTGCACCTCGAACCCAGGCACTCCCTGCAAGTCGGGGATCACCTCGTGCACCACCGGCTCGACCGTGTGCCTCGACGCGACGAACGTCGCGAACGGCACCGCGTGTGGCCCTGATCACGTCTGCAGCGCTGGCGCCTGCTCGACCTGCGTCGCGAACGCGCCGTGCGGCACGAACCCGAACTCGACCTGCAAGGTGGGCATCACCTCCTGCACGACGGGCACCTCGGCCTGCGTCGACTCGGGGAATCGCCCGGCAGGAACGACGTGTGGCACCAACCTCGTCTGCAGCCCGAACGGGAACTGCGTGTCCTGTAACGCCGGCCAGCCGTGCACCTCGAACCCGAGCGCTGGGTGTCGAAACGGAGTGACGAGCTGTACGACCGGCGTGCTGAGCTGCATCGACGGGAGCAACAAGGCGGCGGGGACGACGTGCGGAACGAGCCAGGTGTGCGACGCGAACGGCAACTGCGGCGCCTGCGTCTCCGGAGCGGCTTGCACCTCGAACCCTGGGGCGCCCTGCGTGAACGGGACGACGAGCTGCGCGACCGGCTCGGCCGTGTGTACGAATGGAACGAACGCGGCGGCTGGAACGGCGTGTGGTGTTGGACAGGTCTGCAACGGGAATGGCGCGTGCGTGGCCTGCAACGCGGGCGCGGCGTGCACGACCAACCCGACCATCTGCAAACAGGGCGTCATCTCGTGCACGACGGGCGCTCCGGTGTGCGTCGATGGCACGGCGAACAAAGCCCCCGGCACGAGCTGCGGCACCAATCTGGTCTGCAGCGGAACCGGAACCTGCGCGGCGTGCGCGGCGGGCGCGTCGTGCACGACCAACCCCAACCCGTGCTTCAACGGGGTCGTCGCGTGCGGCTCGGGCGCTGCGGTGTGCACCGATGGGAGCCCGAAGGGCGTCGGCGCTTCCTGCGGCATGAACCTGGTGTGCAACGGCGCGAACAGCTGCGTGTCGTGTACGGCAGGCGCAGCGTGCACCGGGAACGCTGGGGCTTGTTACAACGGCACGACGACGTGCAACACGGGAGCTCCCGTCTGCGTCGATGGCGCCGCGAAGACCGCTGGAACGGCGTGCGCTGGCGGCGTGTGCAACGCTGGAACGTGCAACCCCTGTACACAGGGCGCAGGGTGCACCACGAACCCCGGGAGCACGTGCAAGAATGGCGCGATCAGCTGCTCGACCGGTTCGGCGGTGTGTACGGATGGAACGAACAAGGCGAACGGCACCACCTGTCCTGGAGGCGCGTGCCTCAACGGCGCGTGCAACGCGTGCAGCGCGGGTACGGCGTGCACGACGAACCCGACCTCGGACTGCAAGAATGGAACGATCAGCTGCACGACCGGCGCGCCGGTCTGCGCCGACGCGAGCAACAAGGCGAACGGAACGAGCTGCGGCGGTGGGAGTGGCGTCTGCAACAACGGGTTCTGCAGTGCCTGCAGCGCGGGCGCGGCGTGCAGCACGAACCCGAGCGCGGCGTGCAAGAACGGCGTGGTGGATTGCACGTCTGGATCGGCGGTGTGCGTCGACGGGAGCAACAAGTCGAACGGAACGGCGTGTGCTGGCGGTGTCTGCAACGCGGGAGCATGCAACCCCTGCTCACAGGGCACTGGCTGCACGACCAACCCCGATCCTGCCTGTCACAACGGGTCGATCGATTGCAGCTCTGGCAGCGGCGTCTGCGTGAACAGCAGCAACAAGGCGAACGGAACGAGCTGCCCGGGTGGTGTCTGCAACGCAGGCGCGTGCAATCCGTGCTCGGCGGGAGCGGCCTGCACTCCGGCGAACGTGTGTCGCACGGGCGCGATCAACTGCAGCTCGGGCACCGCCGTGTGCATCGAGAATGGGAACGTCGGCACCGGAACGTCTTGCCCCGGAGGCGTCTGCAACACCGGAAGCTGCGTTGCGTGCTCCGTCGGCGCGGCGTGCACGACCAATCCAAACGAGTGCAAGGTTGGCGTCGTCGCTTGCAGCACTGGCGCGGCAGTTTGCGTGGACGGACCGAATCAGCCACTCAGCACAGTGTGCGCGACGGGTACCTGTGTCTCTGGAGCGTGCTGCTCTGGCTGCGTGATGGCCGGAACCTGCTTCCCGGGCAACACGAAGGCTGCGTGCGGCAGCGGCGGTACAACCTGTGAGGTTTGCCCAACAGGCACATACTGGAGATGCTTGGGCGGAACGTGCGAATACACAGGTGGATGTCTGGCGGCGTCGTTCACCGACCCATCGACGCAGGCGCTCCCCATCTGTCCGTAGCACCAACGGCTTCGCCTTCTCGCTCACTCCACTCGGGGCAGCTCGTCCTGGCTCACCGTGCGCTGAACGATGAGGCGCTCCCGCACGGGTCGGCCGGCGATTCGCTCCAACTCCGCCACCACCCTCGGAGCCAGCGCGCGGTGCTCGTCACGCAACGCCTTCGCCCGCTGGGTGTAGCCCTTCTTCAGCGACCGCCACGTCAGCGACGCCTGCTCGACCCCGATTCCCTCGAGCACCAACCGCGTCATCGAGTCCGGGTTCGGCTCGAACAACCCCAGCCGCTCTCGCTCGACGAACGGCACGTACGGGGGCTCGGTGCCCGGAATCACCCGATGCACCAGGAGCGGCCCGCAGCGCATCTCGAGCATCTCCTGCAACGTCGAGTGCGCGATGCTCCCCATCACCGGAACGTCGGTCAGCGCATAGAGCCGCGCGAGGAGCCGGTGCGGCAGGAAGCCCGACACCACGAAGCCCGGCTTGCTCCCGTACAAGGTGAGCAGCTCGGTCTCGAACGAGGCGTCTCGTCCCGCCAACACCACCATCGAGAACGACTTCCCCAGCTCCGGGTGCCGCACCAGTCGATCGATCACCGGCCGGCAGCCCGACGCGAAACCGGAGCCGCCAAAGAACGCCACCACCGGCTTCGACACGTCGAGCCGCGCAAACGCTGGCACCGCGTCGGCCAACTCGTGACACCAGTGCGCGCGGTGCGCCGGCGAACGCTTCTCCTGCGGCAGCGCGGCGGCGAGCTCGTCGAAGTCCTCCGTCACGAGCGTGCCCACCCGAACCACTTCACCCGGCCCGCCCTTGGGCGCGACCAACTCGAAGGTGTCCTTCCCGTTCACCAACGTCGCGTCGGCGCGCAGCCAGCGCCACGGCGGAAAGAAGGCGGGCGTCGGCTCCCCGTAATCGGGGATGAGGTTGACGATGCGCACCTGGCTCCGCAAGAGCCAGCGCGCGAGCTGAAAGCACGCCGTCAGCTGAATGTGCGTCGACACCACCAGGTCGGGCTTCTGTGCCCGCAGCAGCGCGATGAGCTCGAGCATCAGCCGCGGGTTGAGGAGCGTCGCCAACCACGCCGACAACATGAAGTTCGTCAGCCAGAACACGAAGCGCTGCAGGTGCCACCGCACGCAGAACCGATAGAACGTGTCGAAGCCGTTCGCCGCCGTCCACGCGATGGGAACGATGCGCTGCTGATGTGGATCTCTCCGGGTCACGCTGCGCACGAGCGCATCACGAACCGTGTTGTGACCGCCCCCCGCGTGCACCGACGCGAACACCACCCGCATGGGTTGCGGCGACGCAGGCACCTCTGGTCCGCCCTCGTTCACGGCAGTCCTTCCTCGGGTCCAGCCAGGGCCCTGTAGCGTTCAACCGTCCGTTTCGCCACTGTTGCCGCGGACACCGGAATCGATCGGTGCGCTCGAAGCAGCCCGCGACGCCTTGGGAAAGATGACGAACCGGAGCGCCACGAGCCACGACGGCGTCACCACCAGGAGATCGGCCGCCAGCGCAGCGACGAGGTACGGCAACCCCAACCCGTCGCGCAGCCACACCGTCACCTGTCCGTGCGCCAACCCGATGACGATCGCGAAGAACACGTACTTCGCACCAGACGAAACGACCGACTGATCGTGATCGCGGAAGGTGAAGCGCCGATGCGCGAAGTAGCTGAAGATCGCCCCCGCCGTCTTCCCGCCCATCGCCGCGAAACGAGTGGGCACGCCCAACGCTGCCAAGGTGAGCCCGAGGACGTGATCGATGATCGAGGCCACCGCGCCAGTACCCAGGCCCCGCGCGACCCACGAGCCGACGAGCTTCTTGATCACGCCGACACCTCGGCCCGCTTCGGCCACCCTTCGCGCAACACGAAGAGCGAGAAGGTGATCGCGTACGCCCCGACCACGTCGATCGTGTAGTGCAGATGAGACAGAAAAATACTGATGACCACCAGCACGTGCGCCACCAGCATCGGCCACCGCAGCTTCGGGTACTTCCAGACATAGAGCAGCAAGAGCACCGTCGTCGCGGTGTGGCCGGAGAAGAAGAGATCCTTGGTGAGCGAGACGCGGGCTCCGGTGTCGGGCGCGAAGAAGGCAGGCGTCATCAGCCGCACGAACGCCGACCACCTCGTCGCCGCGTCCATGCCTGCGTGAACGTCGCCACCGCTGATCGGCCCCAAGCCCGTCAGCACGATGCAGACGCCTCGCACCAAGGCGATCAACCCCGAGGAGATCATGTAACGAACGAAGCGAGCACCATCGGTGAAGAAGAAGGCGATCGCCACCGGCACGTAACCGACGACCCACAGCCAATAGTTCCAGCGGTCGACCCACCACAGGTACGGCACGTGCTCGAGCACCAGATCAGGCAGCGTCGGCGCCGGTCGCGCCTCGGCCCAGAGCGCGAGCCACACCATCACCGCGTAGCAGGCGTAACGGAAGACCAAGCTGAGCGCGGCGGCGCGCCAAGGCAACGACATGAGCGGGCTCGCACGTAGGCACAAGCTCCGCCGGTGTCACGTCTTCCGAAGCGTCAGAGCGTCTCGATCGCGACGGCGGCGGCATGCACGGTGGCGGCGATGCGAACCGCGTCGTGCACGTGATCCTCGGTGAGGCCACCCTCGAGCACGATGTGCTCGTGCGACTTGAGGCAGGCCTCGCAGAAGTTGATCGACGAGACCGCCGCCGAGAAGAGCTCGAAGTCGGTCTGGTTCGAGGCGACCTGCTTGAGCCGGAGCATTCGCAACCTCGCCGGCTTCTGCTCGTACGACTCGCGGCCCATCACGTGCCGGAAGCGGTAGTACACGTTGTTCATTCCCATCATCACCGCGGCGGCCTTGGCGTCTTCCAGCACCGCCTCGGACACACCCTTCGCCTTCGCCTCGGCGACGAGCGCATCAGTGAGCCGGCGATTCCGCGCGGCCCAGCCACACGCCACCGCCACGCCAAACGTCTGCTCGAGCGAGAGCGTGCCCGGCTGCAGCACGTTCTGGAGGTTGATCTTGATGTCCTTGGCGGCGTCAGGGAAGGCGTCGCGCAGCGCTTCGAGGGTCTCCATCGTCGACTCCTTCTTCAGGGCTCCACTGGTTCTCGGTACAGACACCACGGGCGTGGCAGGACCGAATCGAATCCGCGCCACGCCCGGGTCACCTCACGACGGCTTGCTCAGCCGACCTTCTTCAGCTTGGCCGAGAGCGTCTCCTCGCCCTTCTTCCAGTTGCAGGCGCAGAGTTCCTCGGTCTGCAGGCCGTCGAGCACGCGCAACACCTCGTCGACGTTGCGGCCGACCGACAGATCGTTCGCCGTCGCGTAACGGACGACGCCGTTCGGGTCGATGATGAACGTCGCACGAAGGGCCACTTCGGCGGTCGGGTGGAGGAGACCGTACGCCTGCGCCATCGTCGCGTTGACGAAGAGCAGCGGGTGCTTGAGGCCGGTGAGGTCGGCGTGGTTCTTCCGCCAGGCGAGGTGCGAGTGCTCGTTGTCGGTCGAGCCGCCGAGCACCACTGCGCTGCGATCGGCGAAGTCCTTCAGCTTCTTGTCGAACTCGACGATCTCGGTCGGGCACACGAAGGTGAAGTCCTTCGGGTAGGTGTAGAGCACCACCCACTTCCCAGCGTTCTCCTTCAGCGAGACGTTCTTGAACTCCTTGCCCTTCTCGACGCTCACGCAAGCGGGCACGTTGAAGTCAGGAGCCTTGGATCCAGGGGTCAGCATGTGTTCTCTCCTTCGGGTTGGTGAAACGGGAATCAGGCTCGGCGCTTCGACTTCCCCTTGCGAGGCCCGCCGAGCTTCTTGCCTCGCATGACGACCATGTACTCGGTGATCTCGAGACCCTCGAGGCGGGAAACGTCTCCCACGCGCACCGCTTCCCACGGAACGTCCTCGATGTCTCCAGTCTCTTCGTCGATGAAGTGGTGGTGCCGCTCGAGCTTCGGGTCGAAGACGACGCGGCCCTCGGCGAGCACGAGCTGGCGCAAGAGGCCCTTCTCCACGAAGAGGTTGAGCGTGTTGTAGACGGTCGCGCGCGAGAGCATCGGCACCAGGCCCTGCACGCGCTCGAGCACCTGATCAGCCGACGGGTGTTCCTTCGTCGACAGCACGTACTCGGCCACCGCGAGTCGCTGCGCCGAGGGCTGAATGCCGGCGTCCTTCAGGCGGGTCGAGAGGTCTGGACTCATTTCGGGTTTAGACTTAATCCAAACTTTGACGAGCGCAACACGAAAACGCTGCAACACTCCGCGCGTGCGCATCGGAGGAGCGTTCACCTGCAGCACCCAAAGGACGACTCCACGGCTTCCCGGTGAAGGACACCTCTGCCGAGCTGTCGAAGCTGACGACGATCGACGAGACGCCGGGCGTGCCGAAGGCGCTCGAGATGGTGAAGCATGGAGGGCCACCACGCCGCGGCCCGGTCGGCCCGCAAGGTGTTCCCACACGCCGAGCGCGCGGGAGACGAGTCCACCATCGACCTGCTCACCCAGCGGCTCCAAGTGCACGAGAAGACCGCGTGGATGTTGCGGAGCACCCTCGCCGCTCAGTGAGTCCTGCTGGCGTCTTCGCGGCGCATCGAGGAAAAGCAGAGCGTGCTCCTCCTCGAGAACACGATTCAGCCGTACGCCTGGGGCAGCCTCTCGTCGATTCCGACGCTGCTCGGCTTGCCAGCAACTGGAAAGCCCCAGGCCGAGCTGTGGATCGGCGCTCACCCTGCGGCGCCGTCGAAGGTCGATGGCCGCTCGCTCGAGTCGGTCATCGCCGACGCTCCAGAAGCCTGCCTCGGCGCGCAGGTGCTGCAGGGCTTCGGGCCTCGACTCCCCTTCCTCCTCAAGGTGCTCGCCGCCGCGAGGCCCCTCTCGCTCCAGGCTCACCCCAGCCTTGCCCGGGCGAAGGAGGGCTTCGCGAAGGAAGAGGCGGCCCACGTCCCCCGTGACGCTGGCCACCGCAACTACAAGGACCCGAACCACAAGCCCGAGCTCATCTGTGCGTTGACCGAGTTTCGGGCGCTGTGTGGCTTTCGGGAGCGCGCGCGCTCGCTCGAGCTCTTCCACGAGCTCCGCGTTCCAGCGCTCGCGCCCTTCTTGAACCAGCTCGAGCGCGACGGCCTCGCGGCGTTCTTCGGAGCGGTGATGACCGCCCCCAACCGTGCCGAGCTGGCGACGCAGGTCGCCGAGGCGTGCTCGAGCCGGCCGGTCGCTCGCTTCGCCGCGGAGTGCACCAACGCCGTCGCCCTCGCCAAGGAATACCCGAACGACGTCGGCCTCGTCGGCGCGCTGCTGCTCAACCTCGTCACCCTGAAGCCCGGCCAGGCGCTCGCGCTCGGTGCCGGCAATCTCCACGCCTACCTCGAAGGAACGGGCGTCGAGCTCATGGCGAGCTCCGACAACGTGCTGCGCGGTGGGTTGACGCCCAAGCACGTCGACGTGCCCGAGCTGCTCGGCGTGCTCGACTTCGTCGACGGGCCGGCGAAGATCCTCGAACCGTCGAGCGGCCCCGAGGCCGTCTGGCTCACGCCCTTCCCCGACTTCCGGCTGTCGCGGCTCCGGGTGAAGGGCGAGGCGGTGGTCGAGCGGCTCGGCCCCGACATCGTGCTCTGCGTCGAGGGCCGCCTGAGGGTGAACGGCCAGATGCTCGAGCGTGGCCAGGCCGGCTTCTCCCGGTTCGACGAAGGCCCGCTGCGATTCGACGGGGCCGGCGTCGTGTTTCGTGCAACCGTGAACGCTCCCCGCGCATGAAGCTCGCCCACTTCTCCGACATTCACGTCACCCACTTTCCGCTCTCAGGAGAGTTCGCCCTCAAGCGCCTCGCCGCGGTCGCGAGCGTCTCCCTCGCCGGCCGGGGCGCGCACTTCGTCGACAGCGACAAGCGCATCGCGGCGCTCCTCGAAGACGTCGAGTCGCAAGGCGCCCAACACGCGCTCTGCACCGGCGATCTCACCGGCGTCTCGACCGACGCAGAGTTCGCGCGCGTCGCCGAGCTGTTCGGAGAGCGGCTCCAACGACCGGAGCGCTTCACCGTCATTCCGGGCAACCACGATCGGTACGTGCCGGGTGCGAAGGGCCTGTTCGAGCGGCACTTCTCGACGCTCTGCGAGGGCGCGCGCTTTCCGGCGGTGAAGCACCTCGAGGGTGGGGTCTCGCTCGTCCTCCTCGACTCGGCGCGACCGACGAGCCTCATCGACTCCTCGGGGCTGCTCGGGGAAGAGCAGCGTTCGAAGGCGCTCTCGATTCTCACCGACCCCTCGCTCCGAGACCGCTTCGTGATCGTCGCGCTCCACTACGGCCTGCTGCGCATGAACGGCAAACGCGACTCGCGCTCGCACGGGCTGAGGGACGACGTCGAGCTGATGGCCCTGCTCGATCGCGACGACGTGACGGTCGATCTCGTGGTGCATGGCCACCTCCACCGGCCCTTCGTGCAGAAGACGCGCCGCCGCCACATCGTCAACGCGGGGAGCGCGACCGATCTCCACCTCCGCTGTGGCTACCACCTGCTCGACGTCGATCCCTCGAGGCACGCCGTCACCATCGCTCGCCGCACCTGGAGCCCACCCGCCGGGCGCTTCGAGGCAGACCCGACCCACCCGATCGCCCAGACGTTGACGACGCGCTGATCGTTGAAGCGCGGCCACGTCTCGGTCGAAGCTCGCGGCTCGTGCCACGTCACCTGCTCAGCGCACAGTTCTCCGAAACCGCCACGGTGAAGGCACGGGCCGACCTGCCCTTCCCTCTCGCGGAAGAGCGGGTGCGCACCGTGTTGATCCCGCGCTTCAGAGCCCAGCTCACGACGTGGACCCGGAGCTACCTCCTGCGCGGGCCGCCCTGGCAGGAGATCGTCGCCCACGACCTCGAGGCCGACTTCCCAGAGCTCCTCCTCGAGCGCTTCGTGGGGCTGACCTTCGCCGACGTCGTGCGCAACTTGAGCGCCGAGCAGTGGAAGCTACCGGCACCCGCCTGGCAGACGTCGGCGCAGCAGCTCTTCGACGCGGCGCTCCGCGTGGGGGAACACTGGCTCCGCGAACCGCCGTGCCCGGCCGGCATCGGGTGGACGCTCTCCGGAGAGCTCGTGCTCGCGCCGGTCGCCCTCAACTCCATCTGGGCGACGAGCCAAGACGTGAACGATCACACCGTGTGCTTCACTCCCGAGCACCTGGAGGGCGCACCACTGACCGAACGCAGCACCGTGTTCCAGCTCGGCGTCCTCCTCGCCTGGCTCTCGTGCGGCGAGCACCCGTTCGGCCGCGTCGGGACCCACCTGGAGCTGGTGGAAGAGCCGATCTGGAGATCGTGCGTCGCCCCGCGCCTCGTTCCCGTGCTCGAGCAGGCGCTGCAGCGGGCGCCAGCCAATCGGTTCGCCACCGTGGAGGCCTTTCGACGGGCCGTCTGTGCCGAGAGGACTCCGACCTTCACCCGACGGGAGACCTTCAGCGTCCTGGAGGCGGCGACCCATCGCCTGGTCGATCGGCTCATCGCCGAGCTGTGGGCCCACGACGATGAGCTGCCCCCGAGCTGGGATGGGTTGTGGCCTGCCGCGCTGCACCCGCTCGAAGGGCTCGCGGTGGTGGAAGACGGCTTGCTCGAGCGGCGCGTCGATCGGCGATCGCTCGAACGGTGGAACGATGCACGTCCGTCACGGCGCATCTCTCTGGAGTCCGCGCAGCGCATGTCGACCGTCGCCGCGCGCAACACCGCCTCGCGATGGTGGTCGAGCTCCCTCTGATCAGGCCATCGACCGTGCGCGCCGCTCAGCGCTTCTTCTTCGCCTTCTCGTAGGTGACGGTCACCTTGGTGCCGATTCCTCCGCGCACCCACCAATCGGCCTCGACCTGCATGCGCCTTGGAGACACCGCCTTCACCAGATCGTCGAGCACGCGATTGGTCACGGCCTCGTGGAAGGCGCCCTCGTCGCGGTAGCTCCAGAAGTACAGCTTGAGGCTCTTGAGCTCGACGCAGAGCGCGTCGGGCACGTAGCGGATCTTGAAGTGGGCGAAGTCCGGCTGGCCGGTGAGCGGGCAGAGACAGGTGAACTCCGGGCAGTCGAAGGCGATCTCGTAGTCGCGGTCAGCGGCTGGGTTCTTGAACGTCTCGAGGGTCTTGCTGGGCTTCGAAGGCATGCCGCACCCCTTAGCGGAAAATGCAGCTACCATCACCCAGGTGAACGACGTGGTCGCGCGCGCGGTCGAGGTGCTCAGAGCGGGAGGGCTCATCGGTCTGCCCACCGAGACGGTCTACGGCCTGGGCGCCGATGCCTCCAACGAGCTGGCGGTGCGGCGCATCTTCGCAGTGAAGGGGCGGCCGTCGTCTCACCCGCTCATCGTGCACGTGGCGAGCACGGAGATCGCGAGGCAGTGGGCGACGGACTGGGCGGCCGAGGCCGAACGGCTCGCGACCGCGCTCTGGCCAGGGCCGCTGACGATCATCGTGCGGCGTTCCTCGCTCGCGACCGACGCGGTCACCGGTGGGCAAGACACCGTCGGGTTGCGCGTTCCCGATCACCCCCTCGCGCTCGAGCTCTTGCGCGCTTTCGGAGGAGGCGTGGCGGCGCCCTCGGCGAACCGGTTCGGCCGAGTCTCGCCGACGACCGCGCAGCACGTTCGCGACGAGCTCGGTGCCGAGGTCGACGTCGTGCTCGAAGGTGGGCCCTGTCGCATCGGGGTCGAGTCCACCATCGTCGATCTGAGCGGCCGCAGCCCTCGCGTCTTGCGACCGGGCGGAGTGCCGAGGGAGCAGCTCGAGCGGCTCCTCGGGCGCCCCGTTCCCCTCGCCTCCGAGGCGCGCGACCTGCGTGCGCCGGGCATGTTGGCCTCGCACTACGCTCCGCGGGCCGGGCTTTGGCTCGTCACCGCCGAGACGGTGGCGCCAGAGGCAGCGGCGCGCTTGGCGAGTGGTGCCACGGTCGCAGTGCTCACGCCCGCTGGAGTCCCAGCTCCACCTGGGGTCACGTCCTTCGTCCTCGCCGACGACGCCGAGTACGCCCGCGAGCTCTACGCGACGCTCCGCCGGGTCGACGAGCTCGGGCTCGACGTGGTGCTCGCGGTGCCACCTCCCGAAGCGGGCGTGGGCCTCGCCGTCGTCGATCGTCTCACGCGAGCGAGCACCCCGACGCGCGAGCGCTGAGCTCGGCCGAGTCGAGGCGGCGCGGGCGAAGCGCAGACTCGGTGGATTCGCGAGCATTCATTCGGAGGCGCCCGGCGCACTGCGCCCTCACGATCGCTGGAGCTCGGCGACCGTTCGCCGAAACCAAGCGTGCCCGGCGTCGTGGCGCTGCCGGTGGTGCCAGGCCTGTTGGAGCGAGAAGCCAGGCAGCGCAAAGGGCAACGGCTTGATGACGAGCTGCACGGCGCTCTCTTCGATGATGCGGCGAGGGAGCACGGCCCCCAGCTCGCTCTGCGCGACGAGCCCTGGCACCAAGGTGAAGTTCGGCAGGTGGGCGACGACCTCGCGGCGATGTCCCTGGCGGGCGAGCATCTCGTCGAGCGGGTTCCCCGGACGCCCCTCAGGAGCGATCGCCAGCTGCCGAATGGAGAGGAACCGCTCGAGGGTGAGCGGCTTGGCCGCCAGCGGGTGCCGCTTCGAGAGCACGAACGCGAACGACTCGTCGAACAGCTTGGTCCACACCACCGCACCGCTCAGCTTCCGACGTGGCGACCAGAGCACGTCCCAGGCGCCACTCTCGAGCGCCTCCTCGGCCTCGGGCACGGTCGGCACGACCCGAACCGTCACCCCTGGCGCGCGCGCGGCGAGCACCTCGAGGAGCCGAGGCAGGAGCGCCGAGGCCGCATAGTCACCGGACGCCACCACGAAGGTGCGCCGCGAGGTCGCGGGGTCGAAGCCGGCCCCCGAGGCGAGCAGGTCGTCGAGGCGAGAGAGGAGCAGCTCCAGCTCGGGGGCGAGCGTGAGCGCGCGGTGGGTCGGCAAGAGCCCACCCTTCCCGCGAACGAGCAGCTCGTCACCCAGCGACGCCCGCAGCCGGCCCAAGGCCCTCGAGACCGCCGGCTGCGAGAGCCCGAGCCGCTCGGCGGTGGCGGTCACGCTCCCGGTCACCAGCAGATGCCGCAGCGTCGTCAGCAGGTTGAGGTCGGTGAGCGCATGCGCCGAACGCATCTCCATCTGTCGTTTCATGCATTGGACACATATCACCTCGGCGCGCATCTTCCCCGCCGCAGTCACCTCTCTTCAGGAGCTCTCATGTTCGTCATCGCAGGCGTCTCAGGACACACGGGTGCAGTCGTCGCCGACACGCTGTTGGCACAGGGCAAGAAAGTGCGGGTCATCGTTCGCGACGCGGCCAAGGGAGACGGGTGGAAGAAGAAGGGCGCGGAGGTCGCGGTCACCGATCTCGGCGACGTCGGTGGGCTCACCAAGGCGCTCACCGGCGCGACGGGCGCCTACCTCCTCTCGCCGCCCAACTTCGCCGCGAAGGACTTCCTCGCTGATCGAGCCACCCTGCTCACCAACATGGTGGCGGCGATCAAGGCCTCGGGGCTCAAGAACCTCGTCTTCCTCTCTTCCGTGGGCGCGCAGCACTCGAAGGACACCGGGCCCATCGTCACCGGGCACCGCGCCGAGCAGGCGCTCGCCAAGCTGGTGCCGAGCGTCACCTTCCTGCGCGCCGCCTACTTCCTCGAGAACTGGGGGTCGGTCATCGGGCTCGCCAAGACGCAGGGCATTCTCCCCCACTACGGCCCCATCGACTTCAAGTTCGCCCAGGTGGGCACGAAGGACATCGGCCTCACCGCCGCCAAGGCGCTGCTCGAGCCGGCCGACGGCGTGCGCCTCATCGAGCTCGCGGGCGCTGCAGATTGGTCGGTGAACGACGTGGCTGCGGCGCTGTCGACGCTGCTCGGCAAGCAGGTGACCGCGGTGTCGGCGCCGGTCGAGCAAGCCAAGGCGGGGCTGCTCCAAGCGGGCCTGCCCGAGCCGATGGCGCACCTCTACGCCGAGATGTACCAGGCCGCCGTGAAGGGCCTCGTCGCCTTCGAGAAGCCGGCGTCGGTCACCCGAGGCACCACCCCGTTGGTCGAGGCGCTCCGGCCGCTCGTCTGAGCGTCGACCTCGTTCGGCGCCGAGCCTGGACCGCTCACTCGGCGCCGAGCCAGGTCAGGCCAGCGACTTCAGCTCGGCGTGCAGCTTGAGCAGGGCGGTGCGGGTGCGGGTCTTCACCGTTCCCAACGGCAGCCCGGTCTTGGCGGCGATCTCGCTCTGCGACAGGCCCTCGTCCCAGGCGAGCTCGAGGAGAGCGCGCTGTTCGGGAGGCAGCTGCGCGACCTTTTCCCGCACCACCGCGCGAGTGCGGGCGCCGTCGACGGCCTCATCGGGGCTGCGCGCTCCGAACGAGACTTCCCGCCGCTCGACGTCCAGGGTGCGCTGCGCGGTGGAGCGGCTCCGGAGCCGATCGATCGCCCGGCTCTTCGCGATGGTGACGAGCCAGGCGGCCACGTTCGCGCGCTCCGGTTGATACTGCGCCGCACGCCGCCAGGCCTCGAGGAAGGTCTCCTGCACCAGCTCTTCGGCTTCGGCCCGGTCCCTCAGGAGCCTCAGCGCGACCGCGAACACCACCGAGCCATGCGCGGCGTAGATGGCCGCGAGCGCCTGCTTGTCGCCCTTCGCAAGCCGGTCGGAGAGCGCGCGATCGGTGGCGTCGCTCACGCGTCCTCCACGGGCTTCACCACCGACGCGCAGAGGCACGGGAGCCCCTCGAGCGCGGTGAAGCTGTGCGAGGTGCCCTCTTCCCGCACGTCGAGCGCGCCGCGCCAGAACTCGGTCCCGGCCTGATCGTCACGGTATCCCCCCTCGAGCAACAGCACCTGCTCGCGAGAGCCATGGGTGTGCATCGGGAGCTGGGCCCCCGGCTGCAACCTCACCATCACGGTGAAGAACCCTTCCCACCGAGGTCCGGCCTCGACGGGCATCAACTCGACCCCCGTCGATGGGCCGGGTCCCCACGCGCCTGGATCGTCGAGACGTTCGGCGAGCGCCCAGGCCTGCGCCTCCGACACGTCGAAGTGCGCGGCCAGCGTCGGAATCAAGTGAGCGAAGCGTTTGGCGCCCTCGAGGGCGGCGCTCAGCTTGCTCCACGGCTCCTTGGGCGCGGGGAAGGCGGTGCCCAGCGCGGTCATCGAGCGTTCGAGCTCTTCGAGGTGTGCGCGCAGCTCGGGCTTGTCGCGCAGCAGTCGCTCGGCCTCGGCCCGCTCGGTCGCCGAGAGCGTTCCGAGCGCGTACTCGGCCAACAACCCCAAGCTCTCGTCCTGATCACTCACCGGGCGACCCTTCTCTCCCTCTACGAACGACCCACCACGTTGGATGGGGCCAGTGTGGCCGAAAACGCGGCGCCTGGGTGCAACTCCTCGGGGCCTCCTCACCGGGCCTTGGGCGTGCGCGCCGGGCTCCCAGCGTCGACGCCTGCGTCCACCTCGCCCTGCTTGAAGACTCTCCAGCGAGCCCCTCGGGGAATGGAGGCGCGATCGGTGGTGAAGCGGAGGTAGCCGGGCGGCGCTTCGTATTCATAGACGGTGGGTTGGCCCTGGCCCAAGACGAGTGAGGCGAAGACCACGAAGCGCATGCGCCCGAGTGTGCGCAACTTCGCGCCCAGCGTCCACGAAGGCCGAGCTTCAATTCACCGCGTGCGCCTGCGCCAAGGCGAACTCGGCGACCCGCGCGTCGAAGGCGGTGCGATCGTCGCGCTCGAATTGATAGCTGCCGCGCATGCTGCCGAACGGCGTTCGCAGCATCGCCCAGCTCGAATACTCGAAGCTCTGACCCGGCTCGAGGCGCGGCTGTTTCCCGACGACGCCCGGGCCGGCGACCTCTTCGGTGTGGCCGGTCGCGTCGGTGATGAACCAGTGCCGCGTGCGCAAGGTGGCCACGGCGCTGCCTTCGTTCTTGATGCTCACCGTGTAGGCGAAGGCCCACTGACCCTTCTCGACGGAGGAGCGCTCGGCCCAATACGTCGCCTTCACCTTCACTCGAATGCCCTGGGTCACCGCTTCCGACATCGTTCACTCTCGAGGCGTGGTGGGCGCGGGGTCGCGTTTGTCGCCCGTCGGCATCGAAGCAGACTCTTCCTGGGTTGGCTTGGGTTTGATCACCACCGACAGCCCGATCGAGATGGTGAGCACCACCGCGATGAACCCGAGCGAGGCGATGATCAGCGTGGCCTCGTGCTGCATCACGTACTCGTGGAACGCGGTCTCGAGCATCAGCTTCACGCCGACGAACGCGAGGATGATGCCCAGGCCCGTCTTGAGGTACCGGAACTTGTCCATCAGCGACGCCACCAGGAAGAAGAGCGAGCGCAGCCCGAGGATCGCGCAGGCGTTCGAGCTGAAGACGATGAAGGGATCTTGGCTGATGCTCAGCACCGCCGGAATCGAATCGAGGGCGAAGAGCACGTCGGTCGACTCCACGACGAGCAGCACGAGGAACAGCGGGGTGAACTGAAAGCGGCCTTCTTCACGGGTGGTGAAGTGGTGATCGCCCCGGTTGTGCGACGAGACCGGGAGCACCTTGCGCGCCCAGCGCAGCACCCGGCTCGACTCGGGGTCGTATTCCTCGTCCTCGTCGCCGAAGAGCAGCTTGTAGGCCGTCCACAAGAGAATCGCGCCGAAGACGTAGAGCACCTTCTCGAAGCGCGTCACCAGGCTCGAGCCGAGGAAGATGAGGGTGCCGCGCAAGACGAAGGCGCCGACGATGCCCCAGCGCAGCAGCCGGTGCTGGGCGACGTTGCTCACCTTGAAGAAGGTGAAGACGACGATGAAGACGAAGAGGTTGTCGACCGAGAGCGCGTACTCGATGACGTAGGCCGTCAGGAACGGCACCGCGGCCTTGCTCCCGCCCAGCCAGAAGAGCACTCCGGCGAAGGCGAGCGACAGGGAGACCCACACGCCGGTCCAGATGGCGGCCTTCTTGGGAGTGACCTCCTTGCCGCCGGAGAGCTGGAGATCGATGAAGATGATCGCCGCGACGCCTGCCAGAAATGCCGTCCACAGAACTGGTGTTCCCACCACGCCTCCATCTCGACATTCGCGGTCTCCGACAAGCCCGATTGGCGCCCACCCACGGGGTGTGTCGTTCCGACTCACCCATTGACCTAGAACCAGCGCCCGAGCGGGCGTAAGCGCTTGAAGTACGTCAACTCGCGGAGGCTTCGATGATCTCGACGCTCGTGCTTCTTCTCCTCACTGCGCCCGACGCTGGCCTGCTCAAAGCAGACGCTGGAACGAAGGCCGACGCAGGCGTCGTGCTCTCTCAGCTGGAGCCCGATGCGCAGCTCAAGCAGCTCGACAAGCGCCTCAGCGAGCTCGCCTCGAAGACGAGCGAGAGCCTCGGCACGCTCAAGCAGCGGGTCACCGAGCTCGAAGCGAAGAGCGCGGACCTCGAGCTCAAGCTCAAGCAAGCGGAGTCGACCGCCAAGCGCGCCGCCGACGAGTACGCCGCCTTCAAGAAGGACGTGAACGATCGCGAGCAGCAACGGAAGGACGCCGAGCAGAAGGCGATCGAGCAGCGCCAACGCTTCGACGCGGTCACCCGCGGCTTCGTGGCGGTCGACCAACAGCTCGCGCAAGGGTCGGCTGGCAACGTGAACGAGCTGATTCGGCAGGCGGAGGCGTCGTACTCGGGCGTGGCGCTCCAATACGTGCAGGCGGCGAAGGCGGCGCTCGGCAACAACGACTACGGCGGCGCCCGGCGGTACCTCCTCCTCGCGGTGATGGAGACCCAGTTCAGCCGTCAGTGAGCGGCGTCAGCTGCCAGTGAGCGTGAACACCCGGTGGCCCGCCACCTCGTCGATGCGGGCGAGCAGCGGCTCCAGGCGAACGTCGTCGTCGATGAAGGTGAGCCCAGGGCGCGGTGGCGCTCGGCCAATCGACTCGGCCATCGCCGCCAAGGCCCACGCCCCGGCCTCCATGCCATCGTGACAGGTGACGGTGCGCACGACCGTCTGCCCGGCCCGCTCGGCGCGCGCGACCATCTGCACCGACGACGGAACACGACTGAGGAGCACCCGGCGGAGCACCACGAAGTACCCCTCGAGCAACCAGCGAAACCAGCGACGGCGAAGGAGAAAGGCGGGCACCGCGGCGAAGGCGGCCACCAGGAAACCGGGCTTGGGCGCGAAGAAGGTGCGCACCGTGTTCGCCTTGGTGCTGAACGGGAGCATCTCGGCCTCGGCGAGCGACATCTCCAAGGTGGGGCGCTGGGTGCCGGCGAAGTCGAGGGTGGGACCGCGGGTGAGCGGCGCCTCTTCCCGCCGGCCATCGACGGTCTTCACTGCGGGGCGTGCTGCCGCCTCGACCATGAGCGCGATGGTGCCCTTCCCTGCGCCGGAGTACGGGCTCGAGGCGACCGCCCAGGTGAGCGTGCTGCCCTCGCCCGCTCGCTCGGCGGCGGTGCGCGCGAGCACGTTGCTCACCCCGGTGAAGATGCCTCCGCCGAGCACGAGCCGCCCGGGACCGGTGCTGGCCGAGTGCCGCTCCCGCAGCCGTCGAACCGTCTCGGCGTCGCTGGTGGCTTCGATGAGCGTCTTGCCGTTCTCCAGCGCCCAGGCCGCGAGCGCATCGGGGCGGGCGCGGGTGCCATCGGAGAGATCGATCAACACCTCGGCCGACTCGAGCGCCGAGAAGCTCGCCGGGTTCGAGACGTCCACCACGAGGGGCCCGCGGCGGCTCGCCACCTCGACCTCGAGCCCAGGGAAGCGGGCCAACGCAGCGACCGTCTTCGCGCCGAGAAACCCCGTCCCTCCGATGACGACGACGCGCACGTGTTGGCTCCTTCTCCAGAAGCGAGCGTGCACGTCACGCTGGCCCCTTGTCTTCGACGAGCACCGTAACGGCCGTTCGCTCCCCCAACCACACGCGCTCGTCGTGACGCGCCGAAAAGAGAAAGGGCCCGCCGTTGCCAGCGAGCCCCTTCACTCCGTCAACGAACGACCTCTTACTTGAGGTGCTTGTTGATGAGCTTGGTCATCTCGAACATGTTGACGGTCTTCTTGCCGCCGAAGACAGCCTTGAGCTTGTCGTCAGCGTTGATGTTCCGCTTGTTCTTCGCGTCCTGCAGCCCGTTCTTCTTGATGTAGGCCCACACCTTCTTGGTGACTTCCGTGCGGGGCATCGGCTTGCTGCCGATGACCTCAGCAAGGGTGTCGGAAGGCGTCATGGGCTTCATGAACGCTGCACTCGGGGTCCTCTTCTTGGCGGCCATGCTTGTTTTGTCTCCTCCCCTCAGGGGGACGTTGGGCGGTTCCACGTGCAGAACCGGCCGCACGAGGTAGCACGGGCCACGAGAGAAAACAGCCCTCGTTTCGTTTTTTTCTCGATTCCACCCGCGACGGACGGCGGTTTCTCCTCGGAGAACGAGCGCCAACACGCGTCGATTCGCCTCGTTTTCCCTCGGAAACGAGCGATTTTCCCTCGGAAAGAAGGGCTCGATCGGGCGCTCCCGTTTTGTGCGCGAGCGGCCGTGGGATGTGCGAGAGAAGCGAGCCATGCGCGTGCTCATCACTGGAGCGAACGGCTTTCTCGGCTCGTGGCTGGCCTCCTTCCTCGCCGAGCGCGGCCACGAGGTGCGGGCGTTGGTGCGAGAAGGAAGCGACCGTTCGGCGCTGGCGCACCCCGACGTCGTCATCGTGCCTGGAGACGTGACCGACGAAGGCTCGCTCGTGCGCGCGCTCGAGGGCGTGGAGGTCTGTTACCACCTCGCGGGCATTCGGCGCGGCACCACGCGCGACGAGTTCATGCGGGTCAACGCCGAGGGCACCCGGCTCGTCGCCGAGGCGATGGTGAAGACGAAGGGGCGGCGGTTGGTGTTCGCGAGCTCGCTGGCGGCGTCAGGGCCGTCGCTCAACGGTCGAGCGCGCCGCGAGGAAGAGCCGTTCGCGCCCGAGGAGTGGTACGGCGAGTCGAAGGCCGAAGCGGAGCGGCTGCTCTTCTCGTTCGAGGATCGGCTCGAGGTCACTGCCTGCCGGCCGTCGCGCATCGTGGGGCCGGGTGACCGCGAGAACCTCACCTTCTTCAAGCTGGCCAAGCGCGGGGTGATCCTCCGGCTGCTGGGACGAGAGCGACGCATCTCGTTCATCGACGTGGAGGACGTGGTGCAGCAGCTCGTCGTCCAGGCCGAGCACCCCTCGGCGGTGGGCGAGGCGTTCTTCTGTTCGTCGGCCGAGACCGAGTCGGTCGAGTCGCTGATGCAGTTCCTCTCCGACACGTTCCACTTCGGGGCGCGGGTGCTGCCGGTGCCCGAGCGCGTGCTGGCGGGCGCGGGCGGAGTCGCCGATCTCGTCTCGACCCTCACCGGGAAGAAGCTCCCGCTCAACCGCAAGCTCGCGCGGCAGCTCCTCGCCCCAGGGTGGACGTGCAGCACCGAGAAGGCGACGCGGCTGTTGGGCTTCACCGCGAAGCGCAGCGTGCGGGAGTCGATTCGGCGCTCGGGCGAGTGGTACCTCGAGCACGGCTGGCTCTGAGCGCGGGACCCGAGTTGACAGCCCCTCGACGCTCCTCCAGAAGGCCGCCTGTCGTTGTTTTTCACACATGAGCGGGCCGTGGGGTCTCGAGGTGAGGCCTCCTTCCCGGTGGGCGGTGCCGAGCGCCCGGAGATTCACATGCGTCTTTCGATTCTTCCCTTGATGGCAGTGATGGCGTTGGCGCTGGCTGGATCCTGCAGCGGCACGCCTCCCAACCAGATGGCGTGCAGCTCGTCGAACTGCTCGGGCTGCTGCGACTCCCAGGGCAAGTGCGTCGCGGGCGTCGAGACGGTGGCGTGCGGCCGAGGCGGCCTCTCGTGCGTGAGCTGCCCCTTGAGCTTCAGCTGCATCGTGGGAACCTGCACGCCGGGCAACAGCTCGGGCGGAGATCCAGGCACTGGTGGCGGGAACACCGGCGGCTCGACCGCGGGAGGGACGGCAGGGAGCGCTGGCGGCGGTTCGGCTGGAGGGTCGGCTGGCGGCTCGACGGGAGGGTCCGGCGGCTCGGGTGGTTCGGGCGGTGGGTCGACGGGCGGCGCGGGTGGCTCGATGGGCGGCGGCGCGCCGATCAGCTGCACCACTGGCTGCGTGACGCCTCCGGGAGCGCGGTGCAGCAACGCGAACACCTTGGTGACCCCGCAAGCGAACGGCACCTGCATCAACTCGCAGTGCGTCTTCAGCGAGACGCAGACCGCGTGTCCATACGGGTGTGTGAACAATGCGTGTGCGCTCGCCTCGACGTGCACGCCGAACACGCGCCGCTGCAACGGCACGCAGATTCAGACGTGCAACTCGAACGGGAGCGCGTGGCTCTTTGCGCAAAACTGCACGGGGACGTGCACGAACGGGCTCTGTGACGCGCCGTGCACGCCCACGGCTCGCCGCTGCAACGGTACGACGGTGGAGACGTGTAACACTGCCGGCTCTGCGTGGGCTTCGCCGATGAGCTGCGCCCAAGGCTGTCTCGCCGGCGCCTGCCTCACCGACGTGCTCGATGTGAACGGCAACACGGTCACGATGGACGGCGAACACCACTTCTCGCAGCGCGTGACGGTTCGCATCGGTGGACACCTCAACGTGACGCCCGGAAAGAAGCTCACGATCTACGCTCCCACGATCATCGTCGAGCAATCGTCGAGCATCTCGGGAACAGGGGCGAGCGGGGGCACGTGCGAAGCGGGACCCGACGACGTGTTTCAGGGCATCAAGCTGATCGCCAACCAAGTCACGGTGAGTGGAAGCATCACGTGGACGGGGAATTCGTGCGCCAAGAACGGCATCGTCATTCGCGCGGGCACCATCGACGGCGCAGGAACGGTGACCAGCAACGCCCGCTCACTGCTGTTGTTCGGCGCGGGTGGGGTCGCGCCAGGCCTCGTCGCAACCGGGTCGACCAAGTCGCTGATGCCGCCCGAAGTCATCACCAGCGCGAACTACCCCGAGGGTGGGCTCTACAATGACGATGGCCCTCCGCCCGCGTACGCGTGGAGCAAGCCAGCAGCAAACATCACTGGCTACTACTACAACGTGGCGCAGTCGCCGGTGACTCCAACTGCGACGAGTTCGTTCCTGGGCGTCGAGGCGCTCGCACTGCGCGATCCGCCGCCGACCGGCCCCAGCTATCTCGAGGTGGTGAGCATCGACAGCACGGGCACCATCGGCACCGTTCCCCATGAGTTCGTGGTGAACGTGCAGAGTTCGCCGCCGCAGCTCAGCTCGCCCACGAATCCCACGCAGGGCATGTTCTCGCCGAACCCAACCGTGGTGATGGCGTGGGACGGCGGCAACCCGACCGTCGGCTACTACCGCACGTTCGACCGCTTCCCGACCACACGCCCCACCCCGCAGACCGGAACCTTCGAGGCGACCAACAAGAACCCGCCGCAGGTGCTGCTCCAGAACGTCGCGGACGGCCGCTGGTGGTTCCACATGATCGCGCTCGACAGCATGGGGTACTCGACCAAGTCGGCGGCGCACTACGAGATCGACATCGGCGTTCCGGCAGACGCTGGCACGATCGCTGGGCGGGTGACGGATCCGAACGACGGTGGAATCGTCGGTGCGACCGTCGTCGTTCAGCGCGGCCTCTTCGTCACCACCACGACTGCGGGAGGTGTGTACACGTTCGACACCATGATTCCCGCTGGCACGTACGAGGTCGTTGCCAAGGACGAACGGCCAGACGCGGGTCGGCTCCAGGCGAGGGCGGCGACGGTGATGGTGACTCCGGCAATGACGAGCGAGGTGAACTTTGCCCTGGCGGCCGGAACCGGTTGCCCCACGTGTTCTGACGTCTGCTCGGGCGTGGCATGCGGGAGCCCCTTCACCTTCTGCCCGCTTTCAGCCAACGCCGTTGGCACCTGCCGAAACGGAGTCTGCGTGAGCGACTCGAGCTTCCGAACCGCCCAAGTCGGGATGAACTCTGGTACGACCGTCGGCCTTCGCGACTTGCACTACTCCACCTGGTGGGGGAGCAGCGGTCTTCGAGGCGGCGACATCGTCTACGTCTTCACCCCTCAAACGTCGCGGACGTACACCATCAACCTCACGAGCACGGACCCCAACCAGTCGCTCGCGTTCTACTCGACCTTCTCTGCCCCCTGCTCTCAGGTCGTCTCGATCTCCTCCTCGTCCTACGTCAACTATGCCAACAGTGGGTCCCGTAGCCTGAGCTTGTCGGCCGGAACGCCCTTCTTCATCGTGGTGGACTCCGACACGGGCTACGAAGCGTCGTTCACTCTGACGATCAACTGAGCGCTGTCAGGGGCAGAGGTAGGGCGTCAACGGAGTGGACGCGTTTCGCGTGCGCGATGGATCGTGTCCACTCATCGGCCAGTCCGCCGCGGGGTCGGGTCCGCGGGAGTCGGTCTCGAAAAAGACCGCTCTTCCGTCCGCGTCGATCGCACCGACAAGAGGGACACCTCCGATGCATGTCGCCGTGAGTCCCCAAGCCCAAGCGGTCGTCATGAACGGCGCCTCCCACATCAACGCCAGCGTGCTCGCGACTCGCACCTCGAGAACGAGGTCCATCGAGGGCTGGCGAAACGCCAGGTCGTACAGGACGTCACCCTGCCCAAGCGCGACTGCGCCAGCGAGCGGCTCGTTCGTACCCGTCGAACAAAGGAAGGAGGAACCGGAAAGCGTCGCCCGACACACGTGCGCCTCGGCCGCTGCGGGTCCAGTGAGAACGAAGTACGCCGCGCCCCCACCAAGAACCATGATGCTCGTAGGGGAGGAGGGACTGCTCGCAGCGCTTTGCGTGAACGAGCCCGGGAAGGTCGCGTCGAAGAGGAACGTCGCTCCAGCCGAACGACCGAGGCCAAGCACATTGCCAGCTGAGCCAGCGACACTGAGAACGACGGGACTCAAGCTGCCCAGGGTTTGGGTGAACGGCGAGCTTCGCTCTTCGATCGAAATGAAATCCGTCCCGCTTGCGCCGCGAAATCCGTACAGGACTCGCCCATCGCTGGCGGTGATGAGCGCTCCCGAGGCGACCGCCCAGTCGGTCCCACCCGCAAGTGCGGGAAAGGTCGAGGCAGCGACCCGAGTCCCAAGCAACAGCCCTGCGGGGCGAATCGTCGCCGCCCAGCTCGCAGCCGGTCGCGCTGTCGTCGCGTCGTTGAAGAGTGCAACGACTTCCTCGGTGCCCGTCGCCGGCGAAGTACGGACGATCGGCCACGGCAGGATCCAGGGTCGGTTCAGAGGAACAGCCCAAAGCTCGGGAGCGTCGCTTGGCGTGGAGAGCGAGTACGATTCGCCGCGGGAATTCCCGCCCTGCTGCTGAAGCACGTAGACCAACCGGCCACGACTGGGATCCTGAACCTGCCCGACCGGCACAGTGTTCACGGGCGGCAGCTGTGTGTTCCAGGTCGCGAGCCGAGTGCCATCGGGGCGAATGACGATGACCTCGTTGGTCGTCGCCTTCGGGAAGATCAGCTCGCCCGCCACTGAAACGCTGAAGTCGTTCTGACCAGGCGAGCCACCGTCAAACGAGAACCGCCACCGGCTCACGGAAACCGCTCCCGCATCGAGCGTGTTTCGATTCCCGAGGTCATCTTGAGCGATCGCCTCGATTGGGAACGTGGCGCGAACTCCGAGCAAGGGCGGATCGGCGAGCGAGAGGACGACGACACGACAGAACCCTCCGTCGGCTGAACAATTCGTTCCCGTCGACGCGTTCGTTCGCAGACCAGCGAGCCCCACTTCGACTTGGGAGATGTCCGGCGAACCCGACTGCACGGTCACGGGAACCTGGCCGTGTCTCGAACGGCTGGACGATCCGATCGGGTCGAGAGGGTCTCTGAAGTCGAGTCCACCGGGAATCGCAACTCGTGGCGGAGCAGGTGGCCACGAAACCAGCAGCTCAGGAGGAGAGAGATCGATCTCGCTCACCGAGGAGCCGACCAGGCCCGCATCGACGAAGGACACTACGACGGCCCACGCACCCGACCGGGCGCTGAGAAGTCCTCCGTCATCGAGGCCGAACCCGCCGTCGGCGTAGGGAGCGAGCGAGCCCACGCGTTGCTCCGAAAACCCACCTCCGTCGAACGTCGCGACGAATGGCAAGGAGGGCGGTGGATTCGACGAGCGGCCGGGGATCAGCCCGAGCTGAGCCGTCACCACGAGTGGCCGATTCGTGCGACGCGGAATGGTAACGGCGAGCCCTGCGTACCGCGGCATGCACGCCGCATTGACGCACTCCGTAGACGCTGAGCACGCGGGCACGCACGTCACGCCGGCGTCGACGGGCCCGGCATCGATTTGCCCGGCGTCGATTTGCCCGGCGTCGATTTGCCCGGCGTCGATTTGCCCGGCGTCGATTTGCCCGGCGTCGACTTGCCCGGCGTCGATTTGCCCGGCGTCGATTTGCCCGGCGTCGATTTGCCCGGCGTCGATTTGCCCGGCGTCGATTTGCCCGGCATCTCGACCCGCATCGAGGCCACCGCCGCCATCCGATCCACCTCCGTCGATTCCGTCACCAGCATCGGCACTGGCGTCGAGCGCCCCCCCACCAGAACCGCCAGCGACGGCGCCACCGCCGGTTTGTCCTCCTGCGACTCCACCCCCAGCGCTGCCTGCATCGATCACTCGACACCTTGAGTCGATGCACACCTGCAACTCCGGGCAAGGCGGGAGATCTGGCGCACAGCGGTCACCGATGAGCTCGGGACACGCGGTGAAGAGGAGCAGCAAGAAGACGAAGGTATGACGCATGAGCCCCCCTGGCCCAAACCGGAGCGCCAACCAAAGCGCACCCGCGCCAACGCGTCGAGGCTCCGATGGTCAGCGACCTCGGGCCGAGATTGAGGCTCGATTCAGCCCAACCTCCGTCGTCTCACGGCGCCGGCCAATGCACACACGAGGATCCAGAGAGCCGTGCTCCAGCCGGGCACGGGGGTGCAGCCGCAGCCCACGGCGTACCGACCGGGGAGACCAACTCCCGCGACGCCCGCATCGAAGCCAACTCCTGCGTCCGACCCGGCGTCGGAGCCAGCATCCACTCCCGCATCCAGGCCGCCATCGGTGCCCGCGTCGGAGCCTGCATCGACGCCTGCATCCCCACCACCATCGGCGCCTGCGTCAGCGCCCGCATCGATCTCGACGCTCGCGTCGCGACCTCCATCGATCGGCGCGACTTGCACCGACAGCGCCCCGCCGATGAAGTCCAACGAGTCGACCCGCAACACCACCATTCCGGCGTCGGCGGCTCGCCCGCTCAGCGCGACCGACGAGGCCATCGAGGCGAGCCCGGTCGCCCCTCTCACCTGGCACGACGAATCGGAGAACACCTCGACGCCTGGGCCACCGAGAGCGAACGGCACGTCACGCGACGCCTCCACCAACCCACCATCCCAGCTGTCGACGAGCGAGACCGTGATCGGCGCGCACCGCCCCGCGCTCCAGGGCGTCGACGTCGACACCCGCAGCGTGCTCCCGAGCGGGGAGCTGCCCGTGCGCACGTCGTCGACGTCGAGCGTTCCCGCGAAGCGATCGCCGTAGCTGTAGACGAACCCCAACTCGAAGTACTGGAAGTCGCCGCGCGATCGAAACGGCGCCAGCTCGTCGATCACCACCACCCCATCACGAGCGACGACGGTCTCGAGCCGATCTCCCGGCAGGCCCGCCACTTTGAACTCGACGAGGTGCCACCCTCCATCGTCCGCGAGCTGCGGTCCAAACCCCGCGTTCGTCACCAGCCCAGCGTCATCGAGCCCGTTCCCCTCGGTCGTGAAGCGACTCGGCGTTCCATACAGATGAGACAGCCCCAGCACCGACGCGCCCGGCTCGAGCCGGTGGGCGTTCGCGAACTGCGTGCCCACCGACGTGCTCGTCACTCCGCTGAACCGAACCCACGCGCGAAAGAAGAGCGTTCCCGAGGCCGCAGCCAGCGGCACCGGCCAGTTGAGCACCGGGCCGTAGACCCCTTCGTTGACGACTTGATCGACGAAGCGAAACCCACCATCTCCACCGTGCGCCGCGAGCGAGCTGACCGCCCCCGTGTGGCCCGCGCGCAGGTCGTACACGTTCCAGGCGCCCGTCCCCTGTTCGAAGGACTCGTCGCTCAGCGGTGGCGCCGCGAGCAGACCCAGGAGCACGGTCGACAGCATCGGCGCCAGTGTGGCGTCACCTCAGCGCCGATCAAGATCGCCAACGCGAATTCCAGACCGCTCGGTCGTCAGCGCGAGGGAACGTCGCGAAGCCGCAACGCCTCGGGCGCCGCGCTGGTGTCGCCGAACTTCTTGAGCACCAACTCGACGACCGCGCGCGCCTGCTCCTTCTTGCCCATCGCCTGGAGCGCCCGTGCCTTGCGCACCAGCGCGCTCGCCTCGAGATCGCGCGACTCCGGGCCACGTGAGAGATAGCGATCGAGCTGCTTGAGCGCCTTCTCCGGCTGCGCGAGCTCGTCTTGGAGCACCGACGCGGCGAGCAGCGTCGCCCGGTTCGCCTCCGCGCCCTTCCCGTTCGAGGCCTTCAGGTAGCTGTCGAGCGCTCCGCTCTTGTCACCCGTGCGCCGCTGGCAGTCCGCCAAGGTGAGCCGTGCGGGCACGTCCTCGGGGGACGCCCCAAGGAACTTCTTCACCTCCCCCATCACCAGCCCACACTCTCCACGCGCGGCGCGAGTGCGCCACTCCGCCAGCTTCGAGGCCGGCACCGGCGCCTTCTTCTTCGTCGGCTCGACCTTGACTGGCTCGTCTTCTTCCACCGGCGCAGGCTCGACGACGGGCTCGGGCTCGGGCGGAGCGGGGACCACCGCGACCGGGGCCTGCTCGCTCAGCTCGTCGAACGCTCCCGCCCCGCGCGGCTCGAGCACCGCACCGCCACCCTTCACCGTGAGCCGCTCTCCGGCAGTCACCCGCGAAGTCACCGACCCGTGCAGCACCTCGACCGTCCCTCGCTCCACCTCGACGACCAACGCCTCGGCGCTCGCCGCGACCCGGAACACCGTGCCGACGACGTGGACGCGACCCAGCGGCGTCTCGACGTCGAAGCTCCGCTTGCCGCGCGAGGGATCGACGCTCGCCGCCACCGAGCCCCGGCTCAACACCAGGCGCGTCGACCGCGACCCCGCCTTGGCGATCTCCAACCGGCTCGACGGACCAACGCCGACCCGATCGTCGCCCACCGCGAAGAGCGCATGCCCATCGGCCGCGGTCTCGGTGAGCGTGCCCGTCGTCTGCGCGTTCGTCGCCACCACCGTCGAGGCGACCCACGGCTGTTCGGCCGGCTCCCGAGTCACCGCGAAGGACACCGCGCCCAGCACCAGCACGGCCGCCGCGCCCGCGAGCACCCACTTGAGCGGAAACGCGCCGCGCTCGGCCTCGTCTTCCGCCCGTTGGAGCAGCGCCGCCACCTGGTTCGGAGACGCAGGGGTGGCGAGCTCGGCCCGCGAGGACTTGAGGCCTTCCGAGAACCGCTCCCATGACGGATCGGCGGGCGCGGGCGATGGCGGCACGTGCTCGCTCATGTGGCCTCACCCAGCTCGCGGATCTTCTGCCGCGCGCGATGCAGCCGGGTGAACACCGTGTTCGGGCTCACGCCCAACGACGCGGCGATCTCCTCGGCCGTCCAGCCTTCCACCACGTTCAGCACCACCACGGTGCGCCAATCTTCGGGCAGCAAAGCGAGCAAGCGCTCGGCATCGTACCCCGCCTCGACCCGCCCTTGGGGCGCTGGCATCACCTCGTCCTTCGAGACGTTGCGCTCGAGCAAGCGTGAGCGCACCCACTCCATCACACCCGTCTTCTTCCCCTTCTTTGCTGCGATGCCGACGAGGAACGAACGCACGCTGACACCCGGCCGCAGCCGGTTGGCGATCTTCGAGAAGGTGAGGAAGACCTCCTGGCAGAGGTCCTCGAGCTCACTCTCTCGCGCCGTGTGTCGCAGCACGTTCATCACGACCCCTTTGTGGCGAGTGTAGATAGGGCCCAACGCGCGGAGATCACCCGCGACCAGCCGTCTGACGCACGCTTCGTCGTCATCACTCACCAGGAACTCGTCTGGAATGCCCTGACGGTTCAAAGTCCTTCCCATGCGAGACCGATGCCCGCATGGAGGGACACCGCGGGCTGCCTCCACAGCGGCGACGAGCCAGGGAGATCAACCAGTTGAGAGCGACCGAGCCGCCCCAAGGCCTCGAGTCGCACCACCGCAGAAAATGACTGGGTGCCGAACCCCACATCCACACCGAGGAGTCCACTCCCCGTTACCGTGCTGACGGCCTCGGGCACCGATTGGCGAGAGGTCGTCCACGAGACCTCCGGCCCCAGGCCCAGGCGAGGCCAGAAGGACACTCCGGAAAAGGAGAAGGCGCGCGTCACCACCGCTTGAACTGGGAGGGAGATGCTGGTGACGGCGGTGCTCGCGCTCGGAACGGCCCGATGGCCGGTGAGGCCGAGATCGAGGCCCAGGGCGAAGGCGTCGAACTTCCACAGGCCGGTGAGCACCGCGCCATACCGAGTCGAACCACCGTAGTGATCGACGAGGCCCGAGTCGACCAAGCCGATCACCGACACCCGAAGCCGTTTGGGAGGTGGGGGCGCCGGCGGCGCGGGCGGGGCGATGGGCTCGATGACGGAGGGGAGCGGTGACACGTCGGCGGCCGTCGACATCGTGGCGCGCGTCTGCTTCACGACGGCCCGGAGCTGCGGAGGGACGTCGGCCGGCGCTTCGTAGAGAAAGGCGGTGCCGAGCAGCTCGCGCATCATCACCGCGAGCGCCGACTCGTTGCGGCTCTTTCGATCGAACTCGAGGGTGCGCACCAAGGTGCGCCCCGTGCCCTGCGCCACGAGGTGCAGCATGAGCTGGCCCGGCACCGGCTCGGCGAGCCACACCACCGCGGCGGCGTCGTTCGACTTGGCGACCGGGAGCACGGCGGCGAGCTGCTCGGCGAGCGGCTTGCGGGGGAAGTCGGGCACCGAGATGGGCGTGTTGAGGACGATGAAGGTATCGAGGAGCAGCGTCAGCTCCTCGTGCAGCCGGGCCTGCGTCTTGAGGAAGGGCGGCGGGCCGTCGGTGCGAATCATCACGATGAGTGGGGGCGGTGGCCCGAGGTTCACCTTCGGCGCCGAGAGACTCAAGGCGATGACGAGCGCGCTCAGCACGGGCCGAGTGTGCCTTCGGAGGCGGCCAAGCTCACGCCAAATGTCGACGGCGGGTGCGACGGCGCACGACGCTGGTCGCGAGCACGAGGAGGCCGATTGGCCAGCCGCCCGCGCTCCCACAGGTGCAGCCGAGCTTCTCGACGGTGAGGCCGGGGCCGTTGGCGAAGGGCTCCTGCTGTGCGGTGACTTCTCGAACGGTGGTGAGGCCGGGGAGCCCCGCCGTCGCGCCATACTCGCCCGCGGTCACCTTGCCGCTCGCGCCACCCGCGACGGAGGTTGGACACTCGAGGATTCGCGCTGCGCGGAGCGAGATGCGTCCACCGCCACCACCGCCACCTGGCCCGGAGTCGGTCGCCATGCCGCCGGCGCCGCCGCTCGCGCTCACCCGGCACTGCGCGGAGTCGACGATCTCCAGCACCACCGCGCCGCCGCCGCCGCCGCCGCCCCCAGCCCCGAAGCGGGAGTCCGTCGCCTGGCCATCGGCGCCATCGGCGCTCATCGTGCCCCCGCCCTCGAGCCCCCGTGCACGGAGGAAGATCGCGCCTCCACCGTTTCCGCCTGCGCGCCCGCGACCGAAGCTGCCGTTCGCCGCTCCGCCTCCGCCACCGAGCACGAGGCCCGCGTTGCTGAGCGCCGTGCCGCCGATGCCACCGACGTCGCGTTTGCCGTCCGCGCTCGCGCCTCCCTGGCCGCCTTCTCCGAGGCTCGCACCGCCGCCGCCACCGGCGTATTGGCAGACGCCGCCACCTCCGCCGCTGTCGCTCGGCCCGCGCCCGGTGATGGACGACGCGAAGGTGCCCACCAACCCGCCCTCGCCCTTCATGGCACCGCGGGGCGCGAGCTCGTCGTCACCCATGCACAACCGCTCGGACTCGGCGACCTCCCTCGGGGTCCCGCCGCGCAGGCCTTGACCGCTCGCGGTGAGGAGCCCGTCGTTGCGCACCGTTCCCGTGGCGACGAGCGCCAGCACGCCTCCGCTCGTTCCATTCCACGGCGGAGCGACCAGCGAGGCGCCCGGGGCGATGGTGACGTTCGAGTATTGAGGAACGGAGACGGCCTGGGTTTCCTGCGAGCGCCACGGCCGGTTGAGGGGGCTGGCGAGCTCGAGGCGGTTGCCGGCCACGCGTTGGACGAGGTGCAGCGAGAACTCGCCGATGCGGTAGCGCTCTCCATCGGAACGCCACTGGCTCTGCACGACGAGCACGAGGCCTCCCGCCTGGAACGGCCTGGCGTCGACCACGAGGATCCAGGGGTCTCCCGCGGCGGCGTCGTCGGAGAGCGGTGAGCTGGCGTTGATGACGGTGTTCGGAGCGGTCACCTCGAGCGTGCCGTCGCGGCCATCACCCAGCTGCTGCACCTGGCCCAGCGCGGGCGCGGCCATCGCGAAGAGCACGAGGCCGGCGACGATCGTCGGCGAGCTGGGGAGCACGAGCGGCATCGAACGCGCGCACTTTGCCCCAAGGTGCGGCGAAAACGACGGGAAACCGAGCAGTTCGGCGCCCTGAAATGCAGGCAGAAATCTCCGGGAAGGTTCTCTTCGCCTCGAGGCATCCCCTTCCACACACGGAGGCACTCATGCGTCACACCCTCGCAGCGATCTCGTTCCTCATCTCCTCGGCGGCCCTGGCACAGAACATCGACAACCCGGAGTGCCTCGGCACCGAATGTGGCAAGCCGAAGGAAGAAGGGGGTGGTGGCGGCTGCGGCTGCGGGTGCGGCTGTGGCTGCTCGGTGTGGGTCGCGTACACCGACGACGGGAAGACGCTGGCGTACACCGACGACGCGGACGGCGACGGGAAGGCGGACTCGGTCGACAACTGCCCCTTCGCCTCGAACCGCGATCAGATGGACATCGACGGTGACGGCGTGGGCAGTGCCTGTGACAACTGCTCGGCGCTCTCGAACTTCGCGCAGCTCGACACCGACGGCGACGGCATGGGTGACTCCTGTGACGGAGACCTGGACGGCGACGCGGTCGACAACGCGGCGGACAACTGCCAGTTCATTCCCAACCGGCCGGTGGCGGGGGTGCAGTCGAACCTCGATGGCGACGGCCTGGGCGACGTCTGCGACACCGATCTCGACGGCGACAGCTTCGAGAACAGCCTCGATCTCTGCCCGCTCATCTCCTCGGCGACCAACGTCGACCTGCCTGGGCAGAACTGCAAGCGCGACTCCGACGCCGACGGCATCTTCGATCACGTCGACAACTGCCCGACGGTGAAGAACTCGAACAACACCGATCTCGACCGTGACGGCCTCGGCGACGTGTGCGACCTCGACGTCGACGGTGACGGGCTCAACGACAAGCTCCCCGACTTCACCGCCACCTCGAAGGACAACTGCGTCGAGGTGCGAAACCGCAGCCAGCTCGACGGTGACTTCGACGGGCTCGGTGACGCGTGCGACGCGAAGTTCTGCCTGGTGATCAACCCGGCCGACAAGGCCGACTGCCTCGACCCGAACTCGGCCTTCAAGGTGCACGCTGGCGGCGTGGTGACTCTGGGGCGCGGCGAGAAGTTCCGCCTGCCGCTCTTCGCGAACCGCAACGGCGCGGCCATCGAGTACGCGTGGACGGTGGTGAAGCGGCCGAGCGGGAGCACCGTGTCGATCGCGAACCCGACGGGCGCAGTGACGATGTCTCACGACTACGCCTACGCCTACACCGACAGCAACGTGCCGAGCCTCACGACCGATGTCGACGGTGACTACGAGATTCAGCTGCAGGCGAAGCTGGCGTTCCCTGACCGCGCGTACCCTGACCGCCGGGAGTCGATCGCGACGCTCAAGCTCACCGCGACGCCGGACGGTGGCAGCGCGCAGAGCCCGATGAGCTGCAGCATCACCTCGCTGCCCGCGCTCGCCGCGCTCGGAGTGCTGACCCTGCTCCGCCGCCGGATCAGGCTCGGCGCCGACTGAGTCGGATTGCAGCGACCTTCTTCGTTCCCTCACGGTGAGGGGTCGAGTCCATGCCAAGGCCCGGTCATCCATTGGGGATGGCCGGGCTTTGGTGTTTTCGCCGTGCGCGGCCGATGGTGGACGATGTCCTTCCGCGCGGCCGATGTGCTAGTCGCGCGCTCGATGAAGCACGCCGACTCTTCCAGCCCCACTTCGCCCGGCAAGGCTGCCTTCTTCGACGTCGACGGGACGTTGATCAGCACCAACGTCGTGCACGCCTATGGCTACTACGCGATGAACGAGGGCAGCTACAGCGGCATCGCCCGGCGCGGGTTGTCGACGCTGGTGAAGCTGCCCGTCTTCGGCGCGCTCAACCTCATCGATCGGAAGATCTTCAACGAGTACTTCTATCGCCAGTACCAGGGCCTCACCGAGGACCGGCTGCTGACGCTCAGCAAGGATCTGTTCGAAGACGTCATCAAGGACGCGATCTTTCCCCGCGCGCAGGATCTGATCGATCAGGCGCGCCGCGCCGGCTGCAAGGTGGTGCTGGTGACGGGCGCGCTCGACTTCACGATGACGCCGCTCGCGCGCCACCTGGGCGCTGACGATCTGATCGCCAACCGCATGCAGTTCGTCGGCGGCGAGGCGACCGGCAAGGTGATTCCGCCGATCATCGAGGGCGCGAACAAGGCCGACGTGATCCGCGAGTACTGCGAGAAGCACGGCATCTCGCTGATGAAGAGCTACGCCTACTCGGACTCGGCGAGCGACTACGCGATGCTCACGGCGGTGGGCCGGCCGACCGCGGTGAACCCCGACCTTCGGCTCCGAGCGCTGGCGCGGAGCTACAACTGGCCCGTGCTCGATCTCCGCTGACCCTGAGCGAGGTCCTCGCGACGGACGCCGCGGAGTGAGCCTCGACGTCGTCGTTCGGTGGCGGGCCTCGACGACCCACCGTGACCTCTCGGAAGGCGCCGTGCACACGCCTGTGCAACACCCTGCACGGCCACATCGATGCAAGTGGTTATCATTACGAGTCTTTCTGTCGGTACGGACCCTGCTCTGGAGGCGTGCATGCTCACCACTCGACCTGATGCGAAGCGCTGCACCGACGTGAACCCCTCGCGGGCGATCATGCCCTTCCTGATGCCGACCCGCACCGAGTCGGCCGTGGGCTTCGAGCAGGAACTCGACCTCACCAAGACGCTGCCCTTCATCGAGCGCTGGAACGCGACGCACCCCACGCAGAAGATCACCGTCTTCCACCTCTTCCTCTACTCGGTGGCGAAGAGCTTCCAGGAGTGGCCGCGGCTCAACCGCTTCGTCTCCGGCGGGCGGCTGTGGCAACGCGACGGCGTCTACGTCTCCTTCGCGGCGAAGAAGAAGCTGGCGAACGGCGCGCCGCTGGTCGTCATCAAGCGCCGGCTCGACGAGGTGCAGTCCTTCGAGGAGCTGGTGGCGTTGACCCACGGCGACGTGAAGGCAGGCCGGAGCGACAAGAAGAGCAGCCAGGACAAGGAGCTCGATCTCCTCACCGCGCTCCCGGCCTTCCTCCTCGGCCTCGCGATGAAGCTGGCGAAGCTCGCCGACCGCTTCAACCTCCTGCCGAAGAAGTTCATCGAGCACGACCCGCTCTTCACCAGCATGTTCGTGGCGAACCTGGGCAGCGTCGGTCTCGAGAGCGCGTACCACCACCTCTACGAGTACGGGAACTGCCCCTTCTTCGCTGCGCTTGGCCGCACCAAGACCGTGATGACCGTCGAGGGTCCGAAGCAGGTCTGCACGGTGAAGTACACCTTCGACGAGCGCATCGAGGACGGGCTGTATTGTGCGCACGCGCTCGAGTCGCTCAAGGCGCGGGTCGAGAACCCCGAGGAACTCGTCGGTGAGGTCGCGACGCTGAAGCTGGTCGCGTGAGTGCGTTCACCGCGCCGCCCCGAAGGCGTGGAGCGCCGCGCGGCCCTGAACGTAGAGCCACCCTTCGTGGAAGATGGGGCGGCTCGCGGTGCTGAAGGTGTCGTTCTTCGGAGTCGGGAGCCGATACAGCTCCTTGCCGGTCGAGAGGTCGAGCGCGACGAGCAGCGTCTTCGAGCCATCGACTTGAACGCTGTAGACGGTCCCCTCTCCCACGGCGAAGCGGCCATGCGGCCCACGGCGCCCGCTCGGTCGAGTCGAGGGTTTCGCCTCCCACAGCGTCGCGCCGCTCTGCGCGTCGAGGCGGAGGAGGTGCCCGCCCCAGTCCTTCACCAGCACCGTTCCGTCGACGACGGCCAGCTCGGTGATGCCCCACCGCTTCTCCTGGTCCTCGATCCTGGTGAGGCCGACGCACCAGCGCTCCTTGCCCTTCTCCCGGTCGACCGCGCAGACGCCGCTGTGGAAGCCGTGAGGTGCGAAGCAGAGTGGGAGAATCACGAGGTCGGTGGTGAACCCGACTCCGGGGAACGCGAGCTCGGCGCTGCTCCGGTTCCACGAAGCCTTCTTCGGGTTCTTCCACGACACCCCGAGGAAACGCTTGTTCGCCATCACGACGAGGGTCTCTTCGTCAGCGTGAAGCCCGCCGAAGAAGCGGCTCGACGAGGGAACCGTGAAGTGGCTCTCGAGCTTGGGTTTGCCGAGCGGAATCTCGGTGAGCTTCGTCCCAAGCGTTCGCCAGGCGGAGCCGTCGTGCACGACGATGGCCGACGGTTCCGAGAGATCGACCCGCTCCTCCACCCTCCACTTCACCTTCCCGCTCGAGAGGTTCACCGCCACGACCGAGTACTTCGTCGGGACGAGGAGCAGCTCGCCGTGAGCGACCATCACTCCGCTCATCGGAGCAAAGAGGCCGAAGTTGGTGCTCGCAACGTCTTCGGGAGCGAGGACCCAACGAGGCTTGCCGGTCAATCGATCTGCGCAGACGAGTTCGTGGTGGTCCGACTCGTCCGCCCGCGAGATGACGACGTCGCCAGTGACGAGTGGCCGACGGTCGACTCGGCGTTCGTCGCCCTTCGGCTTCACGAGCGGGCCGCTCCACGCATGCTTCAGCGGTGCGGCCGGCGTGGAGAGCCTGGGGGAAACGGCGGGCGCCGTGCCGTGCGCCGGCTTCGCGCGAGTGGAATGGAGGTAGCCCTTCTTTTCCTTCTGCGCGACGAGCTTCGCGAGTTCGGCCTGAGCGAGCTGGGGCGACGCAAAACGCTTCTCGGTCATGCGTGCTTCGCCGCCGATTCGACCGAAACGGGTGACGAGGGACTTCCCCTTCACCTCGGTCTCCCAGAACTTGCTCGACGAACCCTCGATGAACTCCAGGCGGGTCATGCTCGCTCCTCTGTGTGGAATGGCGAACGCCTCTTCAGGACACGGCCGCGTCCCGCTCAATCGGGACGGGAAGAAAAGCGTCGACGAAATGGTCGAGGTTCCGCCGCGACCGCACACGCTGAACGACGAGTCCACGCAGGAGGCTTGACCTGCCTCCCCCTCACGGCCAAAAGCGCCCGCGATGCGTCCCCTGAAGACCCTCAAGAAGCTCTACGACGAAGAGAGCCACATCATCATCACCGAGAAGGGCAGCCCGCCCCGCGTGATGTTCTACGGAGAGGACTTCTGGGTCGAAGACCTGCCGGTGGGGACGCGGGTCATCTGCGCCCGACCTCCGCTCGAGGGCGTGCCCAACCTGAAGGCGGCGATCCGCTACGCCATCAACCACCCCGAGGGCATGGACCCGCTGCACGCGCTGCTCCAGCCGGGCATGAAGGTGACGGTGGCGCTCGACGACATCTCGTTGCCGCTGCCGCCGATGAAGACGCCCGACGTGCGCCAGTCGGTGCTGGAGATCGTGCTCGAGCTGCTCGCCGATTCCGGCGTCGACGACGTGCACCTCGTCATCGCCAACGCGCTCCACCGCCGCATGACCGAGGCGGAGATGAAGCGCATGGTGGGCGAGAAGATCTTCGACTCGTTCTACCCCGACCGGTACTACAACCACGACGCCGAAGACCCCGACGGCATCGTCGAGCTCGAGCGCACCAGCCACAACGAAGTCGTCGCCATCAACCGCCGCGCCGCCGAGTCCGATCTCGTCATCTACGCGAACATCAACCTCGTGCCGATGGACGGCGGGCACAAGTCGGTGGGCACTGGGCTGACGAACTACGAGTCGCTGCGCGCGCACCACAACGCCCAGACGATTCGCGACTCCGACTCGTACATGGAGCCCGCGCGGAGCCAGCTGCACCGGTCCACCGAGCGCATCGGCCGGGTCATCGACAAGAACGTGAAGGTCTTCCACATCGAGACCACCATCAACAACCGCATGTTCGAGGAGCCGGTGGGCTTCTTGATGAAGAAGGAAGAGGACTTCACCGAGTTCGATCGGCTGAAGCTCCAGTCCTTCAAGTACGCGCTCTCGAAGATGCCGCGGGCGATGAAGCGGAAGATGTTCTTCAACATCTACGCGCCCTACGAGGTGACGGGCGTGTTCGCGGGCGCGACCGAGCCGACGCACGCCAAGACGCTCGAGATGTCGTGGAAGCAGTACTCGGTGCCGGTGCAGGGGCAGAGCGACATCGTCATCTTCGGCATGCCGTACGTCTCGCCCTACAACGTGAACAGCATCTTGAACCCGTTGCTCGTGCAGGTGATGGCGCTCGGCTACCTCTACAACCTGAACCGCGGCATTCCGTTGGTGAAGAAGGGCGGCGTCATCATCTTCACCCACCCCTGCTACGACGAGTTCGACCCCGAGCACCACGCGCCGTACATCGAGTTCTTCAATCGCCTGCTGCCCGAGACGCGCGACGCGATGAAGCTCGAGCACAAGTACGAGCGCGAGTTCGCGAAGAACCCCTCGTACGTGCACCTCTACCGCAAGGGCCACGCGTACCACGGCGCTCACCCCTTCTACATGTGGTACTGGGGCGAGAACGGACGGCAGCACGTCGGCAAGGTGATCGCCGCGGGCGCCGAGAACAACCACGTGCCGGCCATCATGGGGTGGGATCGCACCGACACCCTCTCCGAGGCGATCGAAGAGGCGCGCGGCTTCATGGGTCGCGGAGCGAGCATCTCGTTCGTGAAGATTCCGCCGATCCTCCAGACGGACGTGAAGCTCTGACGATGGGCCTCGTGGCCCTCTGGGTGGCCGGCCAGCTGGCGCTCCCAGCGTCGGTTCCGACGGCAGACGCGCCACGCTCGATGAAGCTCCTCGAGGAACCACCGAGCCCGCGCGAGCGGCTGGTGCGCACCCTCATCGCGCCGTTGAGCGCTGCGGGAGGAACCGCCACCGGGACGGGAATCGGAGTCGTGCTCGGGTTCGCCGTCGGGTACCTGGCCGATCTCCTCGTCACTCCGCCGCTCTTCGTCCCCAACGGGTTTGGGCTTCCGGCGCCGCGGCTCGCGAACACGATGCTGCGAGTGGGCGCCGCCATCGGTGGAGCGATCGGCTACGGGATGGGCATCATCGGCCCGGGCAGGCTCTTCGAGCCCACGCTGAGCGCGCAGCGTCGCGCGATCCTCATCGGCGCGGTGATCTTCGTGGTGGTGGGAGCGGCGTGGCTGGTGACGCTGGCGGCGGGGGTGCTGATGCCGGCGTTGCCCTTCCTGATCACCGGGAGCGCGCTGGTGGCGTTCGCAGTGCCTCCGCTCGTCGACCTCACGAGGCCGCGCGTCGAAGGCGTCACGCTCGTTGCGTTCTGAGGTTCGCGCTCAGCGGCGGCTCAACATCGCAGCGCCCGAGCGAGCGGCGGCGTTGGTCGAGCTGATCTTCGCCATCGGCAGCGCGGCGCGCAGCTCGAGCACTCGCCAGTCGGGGTACGGCATGTAGCGCATGATGGGGATGTTGGCCGGCACGTCGGGCATCACCTTGCCCACCTCGATCGAGCGCGGTGGCCGCTTCGACGCCATCAGGAAGCCCATCGAGACGCTGAGGAGAATGGCTCCAAGCGAGATCGCGAAGGCACGAAAGCGCTTGTCATCCATCATCGAAACGAGGCGATCACCGAGGGTATCCATGGCCGGGGCCCCGATGCGAGCCGCAGGCCACTCGAGAGTCGCCTGCGATCAACGAGTTGGAGCGGCGCAGCCTGGATCTGAAGGAGACAGGTGGAACATCGACGCGCGTCGATCTGGAGTTTCCAGGTTCCATGTCGTTTCGATTTACAGGGCGCCTCTCGCACTTCGAGAAATCACGGAGAAGGGCGTGCGGGTCACGAATGAACCAGGGTGGAGACGATCGTGATCTTTCTCTCTCGCTCAAGGTGAGGTCTCCTCGTTACTTGATCAAGAGGTAGGGGACCCCGTGATTGACCGACTCGTCGAGTTCCTGCTCCCGTCGCTCGCGGCTGGCGATGCCATGGACGCCGGCTACCGACGGCTCCGCAAGTTCGTCGCGGTCATCGCGGTGATCGCGGTCGTCTGCGTGGCCGCGGTGGTGCTGCAGGTGGTGAATGCGCGGTGGCTCAGCGCGATCGAGACCGGGTCGGTCGCGATCCTCACCGTCGCGGCGCTCGTGGCGCTGCGGGCCAACGTCCCCTTGTGGGTCGTCTCGACCGGCTACCTCTCGGTCGGCCTGGGCATCGCGGGAATGCTCGCGCTCCAGGGCGGCACGAACGGGCTCGTCTCGGTCTTCTGGATGTCGTCGGTGCCGCTCATCGCGCTCACGGTCGGGGGCCGGCGTTCGGGCTACGTGACGCTCGCGCTCACCCTGGTGACGATGAGCATCATTCTCTACTGCATCGACCAGGGGATCACGCCGCCGACGGTGTTGAAGGAAGACGCCACCTTCGGGATCCGCACCGCCTCGATGCTCGGCGCGGTGATGACGCTCTTCTTCCTCGTGCTCAACTACCACTCCGAGAACGAGCGCAGCATCGTGCGGCTCGAGGAGAAGAACCGCGCGCTCGACACTGCACGCGCCGACGCGGACCGCGCCAACCGGGCCAAGAGCGAGTTCCTCGCCACCATCAGCCACGAGATCAGGACCCCGCTCAACGGCGTCACCGGAATGATCAGCCTGCTCCAGGACGAGCGAGATCTCGAGCGGGTGAGAGACGGCATGCGGGTGATTCGCCAGAGCGCCGACACCTTGCTCGCGGTGATCAACGACGTGCTCGATCTCTCGAAGATCGAGTCGAACCGGCTCGAGCTCGAGTCGGCTCCCGTCGCGCCGCGTGGGCAGCTCCAGCTGGTGATCGATCTCCTCCAGGCGCAGGCCGCGGAGCGGAACACCGAGCTCGAGCTGGTGATCGGTCACCGCGTCCCGGCGTGGGTCGTCACCGATCCGACGCGGTTCCGTCAGGTGGCGCTCAACCTCGTCTCGAACGGCGTGAAGTTCACCCGCGACGGCATGGTGGTGTGCCGGCTCGACGCGATCGAAGGCGCGCTGACGCTCGAGGTGCGCGACACCGGCATCGGCATGGACGAGGCGACGCAGCAGCGGCTCTTCACGCCCTTCGTGCAGGCCGACGCCTCGACGACTCGCAAGTTCGGGGGCACGGGCCTGGGCCTGGTGATCACCCGCCGGCTGGTCGACGCGATGGGCGGGCGGCTGTCGTTCGAGAGCAAGCTGGGCGTGGGGAGCGTGTTCCGGGTCACCATTCCAGTTCGGGAGACGGCGGCGCCTCGCACGGTGAGCAGCGAGCGGCTCCGGGTCGCGCCCGCGCGCAAGGTGTTGCTCGTCGAAGACAACGCCATCAACCAGCTGGTCGCCAAGCGGCTCCTCGAGCGTGGCGGGCATTCGGTGCTGCTGGCGGCAAACGGCCGGCGCGCCCTGGAGATCTGCGAGAGCGAGCGCTTCGACGCGATCCTCATGGACTGTCACATGCCCGAGCTCGACGGCTTCGACGCCACCCGAGAGCTGCGCGCGCGTGGAGTCACGACGCCGATCTACGCCCTGACGGCCGCGGTCACGACCGACGATCAGGCCCGCTGTCTCGAGGTTGGAATGGACGGCCTGCTCGGCAAGCCGCTGAGCCTCGACAAGCTGGCCGAGGTGTTGCGCGAGCTCCCGCGTGCCGAGACCCGCACCGCGGCCTGAATCAGCGAGCGCGCAGCCGACCGAGCGCGGCCTGGGCAGCCCAGAAGCCGACCATTCCGTGAACGCCGGGCCCGGGAGGCGCCGAGGACGAGCAGAGGATCACCTTCTCGTTCGGAGTGACGTAGGGCAGGCCCACCACCGGCCGGAAGAAGAGCTGGAGGCCTTCGACCGCGCCGCTCGAGATGTCGCCACCGAGGTAGCTCGCGTTGCCCGCCTCGAGATCGACCGTGGTCTTCGCGTGGCGCGCGAGCACCAGCCGCCGAAACCCCGGCGCGAACCGCTCGAGCTGCGCCTCGATGCGCTCGGTCATGTCGACGGTGGAGCCGTTCGGCACGTGACAATACGCCCAGAGCGTGTGCTTGCCCTCGGGTGCGCGGCTGCGATCGAAGAGCGAGTGCTGAGCGACCAGCACGTACGGCACGTCGGGCACCCGGCCGGCGGCTGGCGCGCGCTCCGACTCGGCGAGTTCCTCGATGGTGCCGCAGACGTGGAGACACGACGTTCGTCTGGCTTCGGCGTTCGCCCACGGCATCGGGCCGTCGAGCGCGTAGTCGAGCTTGAACACCCCGGGGCCGCGGCGAAACCGGTCGACCCGCGCGCGATAGAGGCTCGGGAGCGCGTCGCCACACACCCTCGTCATCACCTGCGCGTGGGTGTCGAACAGGGCGAGGCGGTGGGCCGGGAGCTGCGCGAGCGAGTCGATCGGGTGATTCGTCTCCACCTCGCCGCCCGCCTCGCGGAGGATCGACACGAGCCCGTCGACGAGCCGCTGCGAGCCGCCTTCGACGAAGGGCCAGCCGACGACGTGCGCCGTCACCGAGAGGATGAGCCCGAACGCGTTGGTGAGGGGCGCGGTGAGCGGGGTGAAGGAGTGCGCAGCACAGCCTCCGAAGAGCGCCTTCGTCCGCGGGTCCTGGAAGCGCGACTCGACGAAGCCGACCACGCTCTCGAGGGCGCCGAGGCCGAAGCGGAGCGCGGTGAGCGGGGCTCCGAGCGGCGGTCTGGTGAGGGGGTTGAAGATGAGCGGCGCGAGCTCTTCGAAGCGCTCGACGAGGGGCTTCATCACCGCGAGGTAGGCGCGCTCGTCCACCCCGAGCCGGGCGGCGGTGCCTTCGACGCTGCGCTCCAAGACGGCGGCCTGCCCACCGTCGAGCGGGCTCACCACCGGAAAGTCGGAGTGCACGAAGCGAACGCCATGGCGCTCGAGTGGCAACGACGAAAAGAACGGTGACGCCGCCGCGAGCGGGTGAATGGCCGAGCAGACGTCGTGAACGAAGCCGGGGAGCGTGAGCGGCAGGGAGCGCGCTCCGCCGCCGACGGTGGGCTGCGCTTCGAAGACCTTCACCGAGTGGCCGGCACGCGCCAAGGTGACTGCGGCGGCGAGCCCGTTGGGACCGGAGCCAATGACGACGGCGTCGTACTGCTTCATCCGGCCTCCTGCGCGGTGAGGCCCAGCTTGCCCACCTCTCGCCAGAAGCTCGGGAAGCTCTTCACGACGGCCCGGGTGCCCCGCACCGAGACGGCTCGCTCGAGGAGGGCCCCAGCCACCACCGCCGCCATCACCAGCCGATGGTCGTCGCGCGCGTCGAAGACGACGGCCCCGCTGGTCCGGCTGGAAGGAGTGACGGTGAGGGTCTCGTTCGCGACCTCGGCCTGGCCTCCCATGAGGCGCACCAGCTCGGCGAGCGCGTCGAGTCGATCGCTCTCCTTGAGCCGGAGGACGTTGCAGTGGGTGAAGACCGAGCGCTCGGGAGCGACCAGCGCCAGGGCGACGAGCGCGGGCATCGAGTCGGGACAGCGTGAGGCATCGACGGAGAGGCCACGCCGGAGCACGCCTTTCACCTCGAGGCGCTGCGCGGTGCCGACGAGCGACAGGCCGGCGTCTTCGAGGCAGGTGGCGAACCGACGATCGGGATGGAGCGCGTCGAGCTCGGCGCCTTCGACCGCGCAGCCGTACTTCCAGGCGAGCGGGAGGAGCACGGTGAGCGAGCTCCAGTCGCCGGGGATCGAGGGAGGCGACGCGACGGCGGCGAAATGGCCGACGGTGAAGCTCCCGCTCCGAGCGTCGACGGTGAACCCGAACGCGCGCAGCCAATGCACGGTGAGCTCGAGGTAGCCGGCGCTCGCGAGCGGTCCCTCGATGGTGACCGAGACCGGCGAGTGTCCGTCGTGCACGAGCTTCGCGGCGCCCAGGAGCAGGCTCGAAGCGAACTGGCTCGACTCCGCGCCCTCGATTCGAAACGCGCCGTCGAACCGATCACTGCGCACTTCGACCTTCAAGGGCCAGGCGACCGGGTGGGGAACGATTCGAACGTCGAGCGAACGTTCGAGCGCCAGAATGAGCGGACCATGCGGGCGCTCGGCGAGGCGGGTGGTGCCGGTGAACTCGATGTTTCCGTTTCTGACGAGCGCGGCTTGGGTGAGGAGAAATCGAAAAGGCGCTCCGGCGTCGAGACAGTCGATTCGCGCGCCGTGGGTCTCGAGCGTGGCGAGTCCCGCCGAGAGCACCTCGACGTCGCGCGGGAGTTCCTTCGGTACCTTCACCCGTTGGTTGCAGATCGAGGCGAGCACCAAGGCGCGGTGAGCATCCGACTTGGAGACGGGCGGTTGGAGGAGCGGGGGCTCCATGGCGAGCGCAGCGTCGCCGCACTCGTCACTCCCGGGCAAGCGTTTCAATCACGGGAGCGGCTGCGAGCCCTGCGAGGGCGACGCGAGCATGGTGGGCCAGCCGTTGTCGAAGCCGACACGATCGACCAACACCACCCGACCCGGCGGCTGACCGACCTGTCCTGCGTGCCACGCATGGAAGACGTGAACCCACGCGCCGCTCGGCCCGCGAACCACCGAGCCATGACCGGGGCCAGCCCAGGCGCCGCGCGTGACGAGGATCGGCGCTCCGTGCTTCGTGAACGGACCCGTTGGTGAGGTCGCGCGCGCGACGCCGATTGCGTACGCGGTCGAGGCGTAGCCGTTGGCGGAATAGAAGAGGTAGTAGGAGCCGCCCTCGAAGATCATCCACGGCCCTTCGATGACGTTGCCCTCCCACGGGAGCGTGTTGGTGAGGAGCGTCGTGGCGCTTCCCTGCAGAGTGAGCCCATCGGTCGACAGCCGCTGAATTCGAATCGGCGTGGGCTGGCCGATCGCGTTCCCATCGGGTTTCCAGAGGAGATAGTTGTCGCCGTTCGGTGCCCGGAAGAAGTGCGCGTCGATGACGCCTGGGCTGCCGGTCTGAAGCAGTGGCTGCGGTTGCGGCGTGTAGGGCCCGGCCGCGTTGGAGGCGGTCGCGGCACCGATGGCGAAGAGGCCGTTGGTGTGGCGAGCGCTGAAGTAGGCGACGTAGGTCGAGCCGATCTTGTGGAGCTCGGGCGCCCAGAAGTCGCTCGCGGCCCACGGCGGGAGGTCGTTGCTCGAGAGCACGTGACCGATGGCGGTCCAGGTCACGAGGTCGGTCGAGCGCCGGAGCGGGTACTTGCTCGCACCGCCGCCAGTGCAGGCCATGAAGTACGTCGTGCCGTCGACGAGCACGCCGGGATCGGGGCAGTCCACCGGGACCACCGGGTTCGCGTAGAGGCCACCGCACTGCGAGTAGCGAAGCGAGAGTTCGCACGCGCCCGTGGCGTTGAAGGTCGGTGTCCAGCCGTTGCTGAGCTGCGCAGTGGCGCCTCGACACACCCCGTCCCAAGTGACTGCGTCGGAGACGTCGTCGAAGTCGTTCGGGTGATTGGGCGCTCGGAGCCAGGTGTCGCCATAGCCGATGCGGGTGGAGCAACGCGGCGGAGGCGCGCTCGGGCAGGTGCCGCGTTGATCGAAGGCGATCACGCAGCCGCTTCGGCCCGAGAAGAAGGGCCTCCAGCCATTGCTAAGCTGCGCGACCGAGTTGCCCGCGCTGTCCTGGGTGCAGGCGCCGTCCCAGGTGACGACTCCGTTCACCTCGTCGAAGTCGGAGGGGTGGTTGGGAGGGCGCAGCCACGCCGCGCCGTAGGTGATTCGCGTCACGCACGGGCTCGCAGTGCCTCCTGCGCTCGCGCCGCCAGCGGTCGATCCACCGCTTGTCGACCCGCCACTCGTTGATCCGCCGCCCGTCGAGCCACCACTCGCGGATCCGCCACTCGCCGATCCGCCACTCGTGGATCCGCCACTCGCCGAGCCACCACTCGCCGATCCACCACTCGCTGATCCACCACTCGCTGATCCACCACTCGCCAAGCCACCGGAGGCGGATCCACCCGAGCCACTCGCAGAACCTCCGCTGATCGCCGCGCCGCCTGCCGACGCCCCACCCGCGCTCATCGAACTCCCACCGTCTTCAGTCGAGACGACCGGACTGCACGCACTCACGAAGGCCGCAACGAGGCCGAAGTTCCGCTTCATGAGCAGCTTCTACGGCGCACGCGGGCCGGCAGTGGAGACCTCGACGAATGGTGACGCGCGCGGGTGACGGCGCGCTGAGAGCGTTGAGGCGCCGGTCTCGCCTCGACTCCACTGCGCCCAGCAGCGCTTCCACACCGACGCGGGCACGCTGCTCAGCCGCCATCGACCGAGTTCTTCGAGCAGGACCATCCGCAGGCCCGCTTCGTTCTTCTTGTCTGCGGCGAGGAGCCGTTCGACGGCGGACACCTTCATGGCGCGAACCCACCGCGCGAGCACCTTCCTGGCGTTGGGCGGGTTCGGGAGCGCGCGCTCGATCGCGGCAGCGACTCCACGCGGCGTGACGCCCATCGCTTCCCCGACGTCGAGCGCACAGAGCATGCCGAGACCGACCGCTTCTCCATGTCGCAGCTTGAACCCGCTCACGCTCTCGAGGACGTGCCCGAAGGTGTGGCCGAAGTTGAGCACCACGCGGACGCCCGCGGTCTCGTACGGATCGATCCGCACCACCGCTTCCTTGAGCGATCGGGCTTCGCGGAGGAGCGCGACGTCGTCGGGAGACCGCTTCATCCACCTGCGCGCCGTCGCCGCGTCGAGCGCAACCACCATCTTCCACGCCTCGAGCCGGCCCTCGCGGCGCTGCGCTTCGGTCAGGGTCTCGAAGAACTCCGGGCAGAGGAGCGTGTCGGTCGCGCCGTGGAAGACGCCCAACACGTTCTTCACGCCCCCCGCGTTCACCGCGCCCTTGCCACCGATGGAGCTGTCGACCGCCGCGAGCAGCGTCGTGGGCACCTGAACGAGCCGAACCCCTCGCTTGTGGAGATGGGCGAGCACCGTCACCGCGTCGCCGAGCGTGCCGCCGCCGAGAACGACGAAGGTCGCCGAGCGAGGAACGCCATGGAGCACCTTCGCGAGCCGCTCGAGGGTCGCGAGTGACTTGGTCGGTTCGCCCGCGGCGAGGGTCACGATGCGTCGACGGCCGAGCGCCCGGCGCACGGTTGCATGAAGCCGGAGCACGCGCGGATCGGCGAAGACGATCGCATCAGCCGGCAGAAGGCTGGCGAGCCGAGCGAACCGCCCTGCCCGCTCACGCGTCGGAACGATCGACCCTGGAGGCGTCTTGGTGGTCATCGGTGCGGCCTCGCGAGGAAGGACAGCCAGAGATCGGCGAACACGAGCGACGCCATCGCCTCGATGACCGGCACCGCGCGGGGAAGAATGCACGGGTCGTGTCGCCCGGCCTTCGCGTGCTCGGCGAGCGTGGCGGGCGGCTTGAACAAGACGTGAGCGATCACCGGCGCGCCGTTGGTGAGTCCGCCCTGAATGCCGCCGTAGACCTCGCTGGGCAGCCCATCGTCGGAGAGCGCGTGAAACGCCGAGCCGCGCAATTCGAGTCGTGAGGCGAGCTCAGGCGGGCCCCAGAGCACCCCCGTCACGGCGCCGACGCCTGCGAACGCATCGGCGAGCCGGGCCTTGAGCTTCCCGAACACCGGTTCCCCGAGCCCAACGGGTGCACCGGAGATGGCGACCGTGATCATCCCTCCCAACGAATCGCCCGACGCCTTCGCGTCACTGATGGCCTCGGCGATCTTGGGCGCCACCGACGGATCGGCACAGCGGGTCGGGTGCGCGTCGACGAGCTGACGAGTGAGCGGCGAAGGCGGCTGAGCCGACAGCGGCCCGACTCGCGAGACGTGCGCGACGATCGACAACGAGGGCAGCTCTCGGGCGAGGAGCGCGTCGGCGACGGCGCCGCCGATCACCCGGCTGAGCGTCTCCCGCCCGCTCGTGCGTCCACCTCCGCGAGGATCCCGGTGCTTGAAGCGCTCGCGCCAGACCGCATCGGCGTGGCCGGGGCGATCGACCTTCGCGAGCTGCTGATAGTCCTGACTGCGCGCGTCGGTGTTGCGCACGATGGCGGCGATTGGCGTCCCGAGCGTCTTGCCTTCGTAGAGTCCCGAGAGCAGCTCGACCTGATCGGCCTCGTTTCGCGAAGTCGTGAGCTCCGATTGCCCGGGCCGTCGGCGATCGAGGGCGCGCTGCACGTCTTCGCGAGTCAGGGCGACGCCTGCGGGGCACCCGTCGATCACTGCGCCCATCGCGGGGCCGTGGCTCTCTCCGAAGGTGGTGAGCCGAAAGAGGGCTCCGAAGGTGTTCATGTCGAGGTCTCCCAGAGCCTCCGTTGTTCGCGGGCCTGCGCGACGAACCACCGTGGCCCGAGTCGAAGCGGAGTTCCACCGCGTTCTCCGATGTGCCGAGCGATCGTCAGCGCGGGCTGGCCGTAGGCGATGACTGCCACCGTGGCCCCATCGAAGCGGAGTGAGGCTGGTGGCGCGACGGACGCGGGCCAGGTCCAGACCACCGCGCCCGAGATCGGGCCGGTCAGCTCGGCGTGGCGGCGAACCTCGAGCGTGACGCCCAGCTTCGTCGATGCGTCTCGGAGCGCTGCGACGACGCCACCGTCTCCGAGCACCGTGACGAGCCGAGCGCTCGTGCGATGTACCAGCGCCGTCAGACAGGCCAGCGCGCCTGCTCGATCGGAGTCCTCTCCGAGGAACTGGCCGTCTCTCCGAATCAACGTGTTGAGCGCCGCGAGTGACGAGCCGGACGCACGTGCGGCCGCCTTCTTGAGCGGCGCAGTGACCGCGAAGCCTCGATAGAACGGTCGAACCGCAGCGAGGAACGCGTCGAGATCGACGTCCGCTCCGAGCTCGAGCCGATCGAACGGCTGGCGGTGAATTCGCGGACTGCGCGAGTGGGCGACCGGCGCGCCGATGATCGCCAGACGCTGCTCGTCGGTCGCGAAGCGGTGAGCGCGAAGGGCATCGGAGAGAAGTCGTTGGCCCGGCGCGGCGGTCCACGAGGCGTCGAGCGCGAGGAAGTCGAGGGCGTTGCGTTCGGCGAGCACGGCGCGAAAGGCCGTCGCGAGCGGTCCAGTCGCGAGCACGGTGACTCGATCGGCGCCGTGACGCTCGATCAGCGCCGCCTGGGTCTCGAAGAGGCGCTTCGCGGTCGTCAGCGCACCGAGCGGCTCGACGTGCTTGATCGACACCCCCGGAGGAACGTCGCGCCAGAAGGTGAGCGCGTCGTTCGTCGTCATCGGCGCCTCGGCGTGATGCGACGACAGCCCACCGTCGGCGGTGTCGAGGAGCGAGGCGACGCTTCTCCACTCGGGTGGGGCTCGGCGTCCCCGCTCGGCGACCAACAAGGGCATCACCGCCGAGAGGCCAGCGACGTCCACGCGATCGTGAAGATCCGTCCGCAGCTCGAGCAGGTCGGCTCCGGCGATGCGCGCACGGCGAGCGAACTCGAGCGGCGCTTGCCCAGGCGGCAAGGTGACGACACGCCGCGCACGAGCGCGCTTCGCGGCGAGCAGCGCCTCCACGAGGCCGACGGTGGGAACGCGTCGATGCGCCGCTTCCCGCTCGGTGAAGACGACGCGCAGCTCCTCCTCGACGGTGAGTTCGGGCCGCAGGCGGGGCCGGCTCGCGTCGGTGAGCAATCGCTCGCAGTAGGTCTCGAAGGTGACCGGCACGAGCACGGTGAGGTGGCCGCGAAGCAGCGCGCCGTGATGCGAGAGGAACCCGCCGCCGACGGCGACGACGGCGCCAGGAGGCAGCTCGGCAAAGCTCGCTCGTTCGGCGGCGCGAAACGACGCCTCGTCGGACCGGACCCACTCCCGCAGGCTCCGTCCGCTGGTGCGCTCGAGCTGGGCGTCGAGATCGATCGCGGTTCGTCCCAGTGCGTTCGCGAAGAACGGAAGCAGGCTCGACTTCCCTGCGGCGCGGTGCCCTGCGAGCACGAGGGTGACGCCACGAGGCACTCCATCGATCGCCTCGGCGGCGCGGCGGGCGAGCTCGGCCTCGAGGGCAGCACGAAGTCGCGGGTCGATGTGCTGCAGGCACTCCACGCGCGCACGGTAGCAACCTGCCCGTCGAGTGACCGTGAAAACGAGGCGCTTCCGGAGCGCGCCGTCGCTACTCAAGTGAAGTAGCGTCGAGCCATGTCGCGCCTCACGACTCTGCTGACCTCGTTGGTCCTCGTCACCTGCGGCCCCGTCAAGACCGATACCCCAACCGTCGGCGCGAAGTGCCCCGAGGAAAACGTCGGCGTCTGCGAGTCGAGCACCCGGCTGCTCCAGTGCGTGAACCTGGTGTGGGTCATCGCGAGCGACTGCAAGGGCCCCGAGGCGTGTCGCATCGACGGAGCCTCGGTGAGGTGCGACACCTCGGGGAACTCCCTGGGCGATCGCTGTCAGAACCCAGGCCGCGTGCGCTGCGAGCCAGACGCGGGCCTTCAGATTCTCCGCTGCAGCGACGCGGGCGTGTTGATCACCGAGTTCCGCTGTCCGATGAACGCCGGCGTGCAGACCCGCTGCGTCAGTGGAGACGGCGGCCTCACCTGCCTGTGACGCTCACCCGAGCAGCTCGGCCCACTGCGCCTCGCCGACGACCAGCCTCGCCCCTGCCTTCTCGACGAGCTTTGGGTAGCGCTCCGCCGCGCGGCCTCCCACCACGACGAGCGCCCTTCCCCGCTCCGCCACCAACGCGCCGAGGGTGCGCGCGAAGGCCTGCTCTCCGGGATCCGACACCGCGCTGAGGGCGATCAGCTCGGGCCGAGTGACGCGCACGACCTTGCCGAGGTGCTCCGGCGGGGTGAGCGCCCCGAGGAAGGTGACCCGCCAGCCATGATGTCGAAAGCGCAGCGCGGCGCCCATCAGGCCCAGCTCGTGCTGTTCGTCGGGGAAGCAGGCGCAGACGACGTGGCGCTTCGATCGGCGTGGCGCGCGCTGGAGGAGGCTCATCACCAACTCACGCACCGCCCCCGTCACGAGGTGCTCTTCGGCGACCGACAAGGTGCCCGCGTGCCAACGCTCACCGACCTCGCGCTCGAGTGGGGCGAGGAGGCTCTCGAAGAGTGAGACGGCGTCGGTGCCGCGGCTGGCGTCATCGAGCACTCGCGCGACCGCGTGTTGATCGAGCCGCTCTGCCGCGACGAGCACCGCGCGAGTCCACTTGGCCACCTGCTCGGGCGACGGAGCGGTCCCACCGACGCGCTCGCGCACGCTGCGCTTGATGGCAGGGAGTTGCCGCACGGCCTCGGAGATCGGCACCCCTCGGTCGGTCAGCTTCTTCAGCGCGCGGAGCACCTCGAGCTCGGCCTCCGAGTAGGCCCGATAGCCACCAGCGGTGCGGGTTGGCACGAGCACGCGGTAGCGACGCTCCCACGCGCGCAAGAGGCCCTCGGAGAGCCCGGTCAGCTCCGCAGCTGCAGCGATGCGATACCTCTTCTCGGTCACTCGAGCTCCTGAGGGGCCCCGAACATGCGCTCGAGGGTCGCGACGCCAAACCGCACGAACGGCCGCGCGGGCAGGAGTCGACAGAGCGCGCCACCGACGACCGCCGTGTTGGCCTGGCCGGTGGCGATGAAGCCAGTGGTGATGGTGGCGAAGAGGCGCTCGGGCACGCCAGCGACGATGCCGTCCGAGGTGTCGAACTCTTCGATGGTGCGCTCGACGCCGCCGAGCCGGAAGGTGCTGCGCACGACGCGCTTGTTGGGCAGCTGCGCGAGGTGCTCAGCGTAGTGAAGCAACGTCACCTGATCGAGGTCGGACCCGAGGAGCGCCACCGCGCCGTCGAGCTCGACCAACTTCGCGAGCGGAGAGCCGGGCCCGTACCCGTAGTCGAGCGGGTGCTCGGCGGTGAGCCACTCGGCCTTCGCCCCGATCGCGGCCATCGAGGCGCCAGGGTTCGCCGAGCGACGCGCGCCAGGCCAGGTGCGAATCGTCTCGGCCAAGACGCCGTAGTCGAAGGCTGCTGGCGAGCGCTGGAGATCGAACTCGGGGATCGCCTCGGTCGCCTCGAAGTCGACGTAGGCCATCAGCGTGCCCTGGGCGCCGACGGCTTCGAGGAGCGCCTCGACGAGGGTCTCGGCCCTTCCTCCCACGGCCCGCATCGACGCGTGCACCATGACGGTGTCGCCCTGGGTGACGCCGAGGGAAAGAAGTGCGTTGGTGACGCTCACTTGGTGCGGCGATCTTTCACGTACCCGAAGGCGCGAAGCCAGCCCTCGCTCGCGGCGGGCACGACGTCAGACGGGCGCCAGCTGCTCTCGACCAACAGCTCGCCGAAGAGCGGGGCTTCGGGTGAGGAACCGGAGCGGCGGTCGATTCCGTCCCAGCTGCGCTTCGAGTCAGTAGCCATCGTGGTCGTCGACATGGTGTGCTCCGTTGGTGCTTCAGGGTGAGACAGCGTTGTTCCGCGATCAGACGCGAGGCGGGCGAGTGATCAAGAAAACGGCCGCCCTGGCCGTGCTCCTCTCGGTCGTTTCTCTCCCCGTTCGTGCGGAGGAGATCGACCCCGGAGACTTCGGGGCGAAGAAGCGGCTCGCGCTCAACACCATCGGCATCGGAGGCGCCATCACCGCCGTCGGCGGCGTGTTCTTCTTCGTCGGCCGCTCGGGCGCTGGGCTGCACGTGAACGGCGATGGAACGCTGAAGGCGACCGGCGATCTCAGCGAGGCGTACTCGGCGGTGCAGGTTCAGCGGGTCTCGGCCGTCATCGTGGCCATCGGGGTCGCCGTGACCATCACCGGCACGCTCCTGCTCCTGCTCGGCCGAAAACGGCTCTCGCTCGCCCCGGGCTCGTTGACCGGACCGCTCGTCGAGTTTTGAGCGTCAGCACGCCTGGCGCAGCAGCTCGAGCTGGCGGCGGCGCACGTCGTCACTTGCCTGGTGGAGAAAGGCCTCGTGCACGAGGGGAAGGCCGGTCTTCGCGCGCTCGAGCGCCCACTCCAACCCGAAGGCGCCCGGCCGCAGCAGCCGGTGACTGTCGTGCCGACCGTCGTTCTGGGAGACGTGCACCTCGGCGACGTGCGCATAGTCGTAGAGCCGGCGCAGGGTGGCGTCGGAGAGCACGCCTGCGGTGCGCTGAATGAAGAGGTGTGACACGTCGACCGCGAGACGGAGCTGTCGATCCATCGCGGCGTCCAGCTCCTCACCGGTGCCGAGCCGGTAGCCCGGGTACATCGTCTCGAGGACGATCGAGCGGCCCTGCGTCTCGAGCCAGCCATCGAAGTGCGCGGCCGCGGGGCTCGTCGTCTGCGGCGGGTGCACGCTGTCGGAGTGCGCGAGCAGCGCTCCGTCGTCGCGCCACACCCGCGTCAATCGAGTGGTGAACGAGAAGCCATGATGCGTTCGCACGGGAACGGCGCTCGCCCGCACGTGCGCCTCGAACTGCCTCGACGGCTCGTTCCCAGGCGTCAGCTGCACACCCACGCCCAGCGCCGACAGCTCGTCGAACGCGCGCCGCATCGGGCGGCCCTGGAGACAGGAGAGCGCGAGGAAGAGCACGCCGAGGTTCTAGCGCAGGCCGGCGCGCTGCGTTCCAGGCGTCACGTCAGTCGCCCCAGGCCGACCTCCGTAGTATCGAGCGGCCATGCGCCGCCTCCTCGTCGCCGTCTGCGTCACCGCCAGCTTCGCCTGCCCGGACAAGAAGAAGGACTCCACCGAGGAGGTGCACGGCGCGGGGCCGATCGACCCCAAGACCCTGGTGCAGGAGACCGTCACCGTCCTCATCACCGGCGCCGAGAACGGCTACCTCCTCCCGGTCACCGACGAGGGCAAGGCGCGAGGCGGCGCGGCCGAGCTCTTGGGCCGCTGGGTCGCCAACGAAGGGCACTGCCCTGGCGCGCTCACCGAGGTCGGCGATCCACCCTGCGCGAACGGCTCCACCATCGTCGTCTCCACCGGTGACAACGCGAACGGTCAGGCGATCTCGAGCTACTTCAAGGGCGAGCCGACGGCCGAGGTGATGCGGCAGATGGGCTACGCCGCCTCCGCGCTCGGCAACCGCGAGCTCGACTGGAGCCGCGAGCAGTTCACCGCCAACCGGGTGAAGGCGGGCTTCCCGTACCTGGCGGCCAACCTGGTGGCGAAGGACGACGACGGCAAGGCGCTCGGCCTCGGCAGCTTCCGGGTGCTCACCCGCAAGAAGGTGTCGGTGGCGATCATCGGGCTCGCGGCGCGCAAGGCGACGGTCACTCCGATGCCAGGACGAATGAAGGGGCTCGAGGCGATCGACGAAGCGCAGGCGCTCGCGCAGGTGATGCCGGAGGTGAAGCGCGCCAACCCGCACGTCGTCGGCATCGTGAGCGACGGCTGCCTCAACGACGCGCCCGCGCTCCTCGAGGGGCACCCTGATTGGAACGTGGCCTTCTTCGCCGGCCGCCGCTGTGACGCGCCCTTCCCCGACTCGGTGGGCGGCACCAAGCTCGTCTACCCAGGGAGCCGCTTCACCTCGTACGCGAAGGTGGCGCTGACGGTGACGCTCTCCAGCACACCGCCGCAGGTCCTCGGCACCGCGTCGATGGTCGAGGTCTCGTCGGAGAACGCGCCGCCCGCCGAGGCCAAGGCCGCCGAGCTCGTCGCCAGCTGGAAGAAGAAGCTCGACGAGGCCCTCGGAGGCGGCATCGGCTTCTCGAAGGACGGCATCGGCCAGGAGTCACCCGAGATGGCCGCCTGGCTCACCAGCTCGCTCAAGGAGCGCTTCAAGACCGACGTGGCGCTCCTCAACCGCAAGGGCGTGCGCCAGCCGCTCCCCAAGGGCCCGATCACCAAGGCGTCGATCTACGACCTGGTGCCCTTCGACAATCAGGTCGTGCTGGTGAAGGTGCCCGGCGAGGCGCTGCTCACCGCGCTGGAGAACACCGAAGCGCGCGTCGCCGGAGTGAAGCTGAAGGGCGAGGCGTGGGTCGAGAGCGGCGGGGCGCCCATCGATCCGAAGAAGGTCTACACCGTGGCGACGACCGACTACCTCTACCTCGGTGGCGACGGGTTCGCGCTCGCGAAGGTCGACCCCGCGCCGACGGAGACCAAGGTGTCGTGGCAGGCCGCGCTCATCGAGTGGACCGACGCCAAGAAGTCGAGCGACAAGAAGCCCCTCGAGTCGATGCTGAAAGTGAAGTGATGCGCGCACTGGTGGCTCTCGGTCTGCTGCTCTTCGGGTGCTCGCCTGCGCCGGTCGATCCCCTGCCGTTCGAACCTGCGAGTCCCACCGCCTCGCCTGCGCCTTCGAAGCCCGGGCCCTTTCCCGTCGGCGTGCGCACGGTGACCTACGAAGATCGACGGCGCCTCAAGCCAGACGGAACGCCGCGGCTGCTGGTGACCGAGATCTGGTACCCGGCGACCCAAGCGACTCGAGGGAAGCCCGGGGTGAGCTACGACGTGCGAGAGCGCTTCACCGAGGAGCAGCGAGCCATGCTCCCGGCATCGGTTCCGATCCTCCAGACGGACGCGGTGAGAGACGCGCCGCCCGCGAGCACGCACGGCCCGTTCCCGCTCATCGTCTTCAGTCACGGGCAGGGCGCGGTGCGGTGGCAGTCGACCTACTACACGGTGCTGCTCGCCTCTCACGGCTTCGTGGTGGTCTCGCCCGATCACGAAGGAGGCACGCTCGACTACGCCGTGCGCAACGAGCTGCAGGACATCGGCGTCGGCATCGCGACCCGGCCGGTCGACGTGCAGTACCTGATCACCGCGTTCACCCGGCTGCCCGAGACCGATCCGCTCCACGGGCTCGTCGACCCCGAGCGCATCGGAGTGACCGGGCACAGCTTTGGCGCGTTGAGCTCGCTCCGGGTCGCGGCGATCGACAAGCGGGTGAAGGCCATCGTTCCTCAGGCGCCGCCCTCGACCGATCTCTTCTTCGTCGATCTCGGCACGCCGAACCTGGGAATCCCCGTGATGGTGCAGGCCGCGCATGCCGATCGCACCCTGCCCTGGGACGACAACGTGGTGCCGACCTGGAACGCGATGAAGAAGCCACGCTGGTTGCTCGATCTCACCAAGGGCGGCCACTTCACCTTCTCGGATCTCTGCCGCTTCGATCTCGCGAGCGTCGCCGACTCCGTGAAGCTGAACATTCCCGGGGCGAACCTGAAGAACGTGCTCAACGACGGGTGCGGTCCGGAGGCACCTCCCGCGTCGCTTGCCCAGCCGGTCATCAATCACTTCGGCGTCGGCTTCTTCAACTCGACGCTCCGCGGGAGCACGGCGTCGGCGACGATGCTGACGCAGCACGAGGCCGACGAGCTGGCTCCCGGAATCTCGACGCTCATCGCCGATCCCTGAGTGGCGCCTCTCGGCGCTCCCGCTCGCGTTTGCTGCGATCGTGCGCTGGCCAATCCCAAATCAACCGAGCTGCGCTAGCGAACTGGCGGCACCGAGTTCCTCGTCGCGTCACCACGGAGTGACGCTCGCAGGCGACGACACCGATTCCTCACTGAGTCCTGAGCGTTAGCGCGCCGACGCCGATGTGCACGCTGGTTGCACAGAGGGCGCGACATCATGACATCTCACCGACCGTCGAACCGGGCGGGCGCTCGCGCCTTCCCGTTGTGGATCAGTGTTGTCTCCGTCTTGGGCTGCTTCAACCCTCCCGCCGAGCGATGCACGAGCGACAGCGCCTGTGCGGCCGGCTTCACCTGCGTCGAGGGGAAATGCACGGCGCCAGCCGCTGGGGGTTCGAGTCAAGGAGGGGGCGACTCGAGCGCGGGCGGATCGGCGTCGGCTGGAGGCTCCGTCTCTGCCGGTGGAGCAGCCGGCGGCGGAAGTGCAGGTGGTGAGGCTGGCGGCTCGGTCGTTGGCGGAGGCGACGCGGGAGGAATGGCTGGCGGAGACACCGGCGGCTCGGGCGCGGGCGGCTCGGGCGCGGGCGGCTCGGGTGCAGGCGGCTCGGGTGCTGGCGGCTCGGGCGCTGGTGGTTCCGGTGCTGGCGGTTCCGGTGCTGGCGGTTCCGGTGCTGGCGGTTCGGGCGCTGGTGGTTCCGGCGCTGGCGGCTCGGCAGGCGGTGGAACCGCCGCGCTCGCGGGGGACACCTGCGCGAATCCGATCGCGATCACTGCGGCAGGCACGCTGACAGGCTCGACCGTCGCGGCTCTGCCCGACTACTGGCCTCAGAGCTCGTCGACTTGCAAGGTCGGCGACGGCCACGACCTCGTCTACCAAGTGAGCGTTCCGGCCGCGTCACGAATGATCGTCACCGCCACGCCGCTCACCTCGTCGTTCGATCTCGTGCTCAACGTGGTGAGTGACGCGACGAGCTGTGCAGGTGCGTCGGGCGTCGCCTGCCTCGATGGCGTCGACGAAGCGAGCGCCGGGCGCCCCGAGACCCTCACCTTCAGCAACGGCGGCTCCGCCCGGACGGTGTTGTTGATGGTGGACGGCTGGCAGCAGCGCGACCTCGGGAGCTTCTCGCTCAGCGTCGCGTTCCAGCCCCTCGTCGCGGGCGACGTCTGCGATCTCCCGATTCAGCTGACGCCCGGCACTCCGCTGATGACGCAGACCTTGGGCGGCTTCGCCGACGACTACGCGGTCAGCTCGGAGCCGCGCTGCGAGTTCCATAGCGGCATCGATCGGACCTACAGCGTGATCGTTCCGGCCGGCCAACGCCTCACCGCCACCGTGACGCCCGTCGGCTTCGACGCGAGCCTGACGGCGGTGCTGGGGAGCGGGAACTGCCGCGCGAACGTGTGCCTCGCTGGCGCCGAGAGCGGCTCGAGCGGCGTGGCCGAGACCCTCCGCTGGGACAACCTGACGACCACCGCGCAGACGATGCTGCTCGTCGTCGACTCGATCTCGAGCTCGGCGGGGTCCTTCGCGATCAACACCACCCTCACCGCGTCCCCTCCGGCGATCGTCGGTGGGAGCAGCTGCACCGCGCCCGTTCCGCTCGACGCGGGGACCTTCATCTCGGCGACCACCGGCGCCAGCAACTTCGACTTCTACGAGGAGGCCGGCTGCGTCTCGTCGTCACGCGCCCCCGACTCCGTCTTCTCGGTCACCATTCCCCCCAACTCCCTGGTGAGGACGACGGTGACGCCGGACGGCTGGGACGCGATCATCAACGTCATCTCCACGCCGGCGGCGTGCGGCATCACTCTCGACGCGGGCACGCTCGCGGCGACCTGCTCGACCTCCTCCGACGGGCCACAGAGGTCGTCGGTCGAGACGGTGACGGTTCGCAACTCGACGGCGACGGCCACCACCGCGCTGCTCGTCGTCGACGGCCATCAGGACACCGAGTCGGGCGCCTTCACCATCAGCCAGGAGATCCTGCCGCTCGCGAACATGAGCGGCGACGTCTGCACCGCGCCGCAGGTGATCACGAGCAGCGGCTTGCTCTCCGGGCTCACCACCATCAACTACCTCGACGACGTCGAGACCGCCTCGAGCTGCACCAACTACCAGAACCGCGGCGCCGATCGCGTCTTCAGCGTCAGCGTGCCCGCCGGCAGCCAGCTCACCGCGGTGGTGGTGCCAAACGGCTGGGACGCGTCGATCTATCTGCTCGATCCCTCCCAGTGCGGCACGAACGCGACCTGCTTGGACGGCTCCGACAGCTCGATCTCTGGGGCCGAGACCGCGCGCTTCAGCAACTCGGGCACCTCGGCGCGCACGGTGCTCATCGTCGTCGACGCCTACTCCTCGAGCGCCTCGGGCACGTTCGATCTCATCACCTCGCTCACGCCGTGAGTGCGGTCGCGTGACGGTCATGTGACGGCGCAGCGCTGCCTGGCCGAGAACCTCGGGAACTTCGGGCCGCCCCTGCATGCACGGCGTGTGCAGGGCGCCGGCCCGATGCGGCACCTTTGGCTCTTCGTCTTGCTCTCGTGCGGTGGAGGTCGAACTCCGGGACCGAGCCTCGAGCCGACCGATGCGGGCCTCACGGTCACGACCGATGCTGGCGATGACGGAGGGTCGGAAGAGGACGCCGGGCGCCTCGAACCGCCGCTGACGCCCGTGCCCGCGTCGACGATTCCGTGCGAGAGACCCGAGCTCTGGCCGCTCCAGGTTCGATCGAGCATGGAGCCGATGACCTTGGGTGCCGCGTTCGTCGATCTGGTGCCTCCGTCTCCCGGACCGAGCCGCTTCGTCCTCTCCCTCGAGAACGCCGATGCGTCCGTGCGGTGGGTCGCGCAGCTGATCCCGGGGCGCAGCGGAGACGGAGAGCTGCTCGACCTTTCGACCGGCCCCGTCTCGCTCGAGCTCTCGAGCACCCACACGCTCGTGCTGTCGGCGCTCCCGCGAGGGGCCTCGGAACCCGATCGGAGGACCGACGCTCGGCATTCGGCGACGCTGGTCGTCTCTCCTCGTCCCTGAGGTGGTGCTCCGACTTCGGCGCGATAAGGTGCCCGGCCCATGGTCGCTCTCCTCGTCGCCCTCGTCGTCGCCGTTCCCCCTGCCAAGTCCCCACCAGCCAAGGCCGCGCCAGTGGCGCTCGTCGCCGGCGCGTCGGTCGAGGGCTTCACCGAGTACCAACTGGGCAACGGGCTCAAGGTGCTGCTGGCGCCCGACGGCTCGAAGCCGACGGTGACGGTCAACCTCACCCTCTTCGTCGGCAGCCGCCACGAGGACTACGGCGAGCGCGGCATGGCGCACCTCCTCGAGCACCTGCTCTTCAAGGAGACGAAGCGCATCAAGGACATCAAGCAGCAGCTCACCGAGAAGGGCGCCGACGCCAACGGCACCACCTGGTACGACCGCACCAACTACTACGAGACGCTCGCGGCCTCGGACGAGAACCTCGAGTGGGCCATCGGGCTCGAGGCCGATCGGCTGGTGAACACCATCATCACCAAGGAGAAGCTCGCGCCGGAGATGACGGTGGTGCGCAACGAGTTCGAGATGGGCGAGAACTCGCCCCAGAGCGTGCTCATCGATCGAGTGATGTCGCTCGCGTACACCTGGCACAACTACGGCAACACGACGATCGGCGCCCGGAGCGACATCGAGACCGTTCCGCAGGCGCGGCTGCAGTCGTTCTACGAGCGCTACTATCAACCCGACAACGCGGTCTTGGTGATCGCGGGGAAGTTCGACGAGGCGAAGGCGCGGGAGTGGATCAGCGCCGAGTTCGGGAAGATCCCCAAGCCGAGCCGCACGCTGCAGACGACCTACACCGTCGAGCCGACCCAAGACGGAGAGCGCTCGGTCACGGTGCGGCGAGTGGGCGGGACGCCGGTGCTCGTGTCGGGCTACCACGCGCCGGCTGGCACCGACCCGGACTTCGCGGCGATCGACGTGCTCACCCAGGTGCTCGGCGACGCGCCCTCGGGCCGGCTCTACAAGGGCCTCGTCGAGACCAAGAAGGCGAGCAAGGCGGGCTGCTTCAACTTCCAGCTGCGAGACCCCGGCGCGCTCCTCTGCTCGGTCGAGCTCGGCGCGAAGGACACCACGACGGCGGCGCGTGACGGGTTGCTGTCGATCGTCGAGGGCTTCGGGAAGACGCCGGTCACCGACGCCGAGGTCGAGCGCGCCAAGGCCCAGCTCCTCAAGCAGGTCGAGCTGATCCTCAACGACTCGGAGCGCGTCGGCATCCTCCTCTCCGAGTTCGCGGCGCTCGGCGACTGGCGCATGCTCTTCATTCACCGCGATCGGCTCAAGGCCGTCACCACCGCCGACGTGCAGCGCGTCGCGCTCAAGTACCTCAAGGGCTCGAACCGTTCCTTCGGTGAGTACGTGCCGACCGCCGCGCCCGATCGCGCCGAGGTTCCCGCGCTGGTCGATCTCCGCCCGATCGTCAGCACCTACAAGGGTCAAGCGGCCGTGTCCCAAGGCGAGGCGTTCGAGGCGAGCAACAAGAACCTCGAGGCGCGCACGACGCGTGCCTCGCTGCCCTTCGGGATGAAGCTCGCCCTGCTGCCGAAGAGGACGCGCGGCGAGACCGTGCACCTCGCGCTCCGCTTCGCCTACGGCAACGCGACGACCCTCACCGGCCAACGAACGATCGGCGATCTCGCGGCCCGCATGTTGCTCCGCGGCACCAAGACGAAGTCGCGGCAGCAGGTGAAGGACGCGCTCGACGCCCTGCGCGCCCAGGTGTCGGTGCAGTCGGAGCCGCAAGGCCTGGTGGTGAACGTCGAGGTGCGCAAGCCGCAGCTCGCCGAGACGCTCGCGCTGATCATCGAGTCGCTCACCCAGCCGGGCAGCGACAAGGGCGAGTTCGACGCCATGCGCCGGGAGCTGGTGACCGACTACGAGCAGAAGAAGGACGACCCGAACGCGCTCGCGTTCCTCGGACTCCAGAAGGCGCTCAACCCCTGGCCGAAGGGCCACCCGTTCGCCGTGCTCACCTTCGACGAGTCGATCGCCGAGGTGAACGCCGCCAAGCTCGAGGCGGTCTCCGCGTTCCAGGCGCGGTTCTGGGGCGCCCAGGCGAGCTTCGGCGCCATCGTCGGCGACTTCGACCCCGAGGCGATCAAGACGCTCCTGAGCGGCAAGCTCGGCGGCTTCAAGGCGAAGGACCCGTACGAGCGCATCGCCCGGCCGTTCGTGCGCGCCGAGCCGAAGAACCTCACCCAGGAGACGCCCGACAAGGCGATGGCCTGCTTCGTCTCCGGCACGACGCTCTCGATGAAGGAGACCGACGGCGACTACCCCGCGATGGTGCTCGCCGACGCGATGCTCGGCGGCGGGTTCTTGAACGGTCGCGTGCCCGCCCGGCTCCGCGAGAAGGAAGGCTGGAGCTACGGCGCTGGCACCTTCTTTCGCGCCGGGGCCTTCGAAGACAACGGCGCCATCATCGGCTACGCGATCTCCGCGCCGGAGAACGCCCCGAAGGTGGAGAAGGGCTTCCGCGAAGAGCTCGACACCGCGGTCGCCAAGGGCTTCACCGAGCAGGAGCTGGAGCTCGCGCGCAAGGGCCTGCTCCAGCAACGGGAGCAAGGGCGCGCCAGCGACGAGGCGGTGGCGGCCGAGCTCACCGAGCAGCTCGAGACGGGCCGAGGCTTCGACTTCGAGCAGAAGTTCGACGAGCGGGTGCGGCAGCTCAGCGCGAAGGACGTGAGCGCCACCTTGAAGAAGGTCGTCGATCCCTCGCGCTTCACGGTGGTGAAGGTGGGTGACTTCCGCAAGCTCCCGCCGTCGAACTAGAGCGCGTCCGATGAAGCTCAAGTCCGTCACCGACGCACGCTGGCTGCCGCACGCGCTCGCCCACTTCGACGAGGTGCTGATCGATCACGCGCACTGCGAGAAGAAGGCGGCGGCCAACGCGCTCTCGCTGCTCCAGGCGCACCCCGAGGTGCCCGGGCTGCCCGCGCAGATGGCGAGGCTCGCGCGCGAAGAGGCGTCGCACCTGGCGAAGGTGCTCCAGCTCATGGAAGGCCGCGGGCTGACGCTCGGTCGCGACGGAGGCGATCCCTATGCGAAGGGGCTCCAGCAGCTGGTTCGTCACGGCGCGAAGGAGCGGCGGCTCGATCGGTTGCTGATCGCCGGCATCATCGAGGCGCGGTCTTTCGAGCGGCTCCTCCTGCTCGCCGAGGGCCTCGACGATCCATCGCTCAAGCGGCTCTACGCGGAGCTGGCGAAGAGCGAATACGGGCACCAGAAGCTCTTCGTGCAGCTGGCGAAGGCCGTCGAAGCGGAAGAGGTGGTCGAGCGGCGCCTCGACGAGCTGTTGGCCGAAGAAGCGAAGCTGGTGGAGCGGCTGCCTCTTCGCGCGGCGGTGCATTGAGATGGAGCTCTCGGAGCTGGTCGAGCTGGGCGTCGCGACCTTTCGCGGACTGTCGGAGGCCGAAGACGAGGTGCTGGTCGCGCGGCTCGAAGCGCTGGGGATCCCTTCCTGGCTCGCGACCCGGCTGGTGACCTTTCTGCCCATCGCCTTCGGAGCGCAGCTCCTCACCGGGAAGCTGCCCGAGCCGATGGAGGTCTCGGTGGCGGGTCAGCCCCGTCGGCTCGCCGATGACGCGGTGTACGTCGCGTGCCGAGCCCGAGCGCGGGTGATGTCACGAGACGAGGCGCAGCTGATCGCGACCCGCAGCGCGGTGGTGAAGGTCGTCGATCAGGTGCTCACCCAGACGGGGAAGTGGCCGACCGATGGCGACTTCGTGCTCTCCGTCGGGGCGCTCCCGGAGCCGGACGGCTCGACCCAGCTCCCAGGCGCGGGGGAGGCGTTTCGCGCCTTCCTCGAAGCCCACGGCCTCGGCGCGGCGAGCGCACGAAGTGGGGCACGCGTCTTTCCGGTGGTGAGCGCCGACCGGTTCCGGGTGCAGGTCGACTTCACCTTCGCCGACGAGCGCTTGCCCAAGGGGCTCCTCATCGAGAGCTTCGCCGGGCTCGGCGCGACGTGGGCGGTAGCCATCGACGAGGCGATTCACAAGTTCGAGCGCGGTGTGTTCCACCCCATCGCGGCAGCGCTCGTCGACCGACACGCCGGTGGGGACCAGGTGAACTGGGAGACCTGGGCCGACGCCGAAGGCCCACGAGAGGTCTGCCTCGGCTTGCTCCTCCTCCTCTACAACCCGGTCCGAGTCGACGTCTCGCCAGTGCTCGACGGCCTCCGAAGCTGTCTCCACGCGTTGCCGCGTGACGAGCGAGCGCACACCTTTCGCCTCTTCACGGCGCGCGATGGCGCTCGGGTGATCGCCAACGAGGTGCTCCTCGACGGAGAGACCTGGCCGGAAGGGCTCGCGGTGCTCGAGCGTCATCCCTGGCCCGAGGCGAGCCCGGTGTGGGGTGCCCGGCTCTTCGGGGTCGTGCTCCCGCCCTCGGCGACGCGGCCTGCCTGAGCTGCTGCTCCCTGGCCCCTGAGGCCGCCCCGCCCTCCCGACGAGTCGGGATGTTCTGGGTCCACCCGATTGTGGGGTTGGCTCGCTGCCGCTACTCGCGCCCCATGCGCTGCCTCACCTTCGCCGCCCTCTGCTTGACCGCCTGCGTCCGTCCTGCCGCGGAGGTGACGCTCGGAGGGCTGGGCGCGTCGGTCGCCCTCGACGACGGCGCCGCGCTCTTGGACTCCGCGCCCACCTGCTCGACCGCCACCCCAGGCACCATCTTCGTCGACAACACCGATTCCTGGGGCCTGACGCCCGTGCGCGGGAACCGGCTCACGGTCGCCGATCTCGATGGCGATGGTTTTCCCGATCTCGTCGTCCACGCCATCTCGAGCAACGCTCGCACCCAGCTCGACGGAGGCGCTCCGCTGGTGCGTCAGCTGATGAACCGGCGTGCGCCCGACGGCACCCGACGCTTCGTCGACGAGACGGTCGCCAGCGGTCTCTTCGCCGTTCGCGGCGGGAGCGACACCCAGCTGCGCAGCGCCCACTTCGCGGTGTTCGGTGACGTCGACAACGACGGCGATCTCGACGCCTTCTCTGGCAGCTACGACGACCCCTCGAAGCCCGACGTGAGCGATCGCTCCGAGCTGATGATCAACGATGGCGCCGGCCACTTCAGCATGGCGAGCGCGACGCCAGTGCGTGGCGGGAGCACCGAGCGCCTGCCCACCACCTCAGCCACCTTCACCGACGTCGACCGCGACGGGAAGCTCGACCTCTTCGTCGGCTACTTCTACGAGTACTACGGCCGCACCTATCAAGGGCTCCAGGCGCAGCTGCTGCTCGGGCGCGGTGACGGCACCTTCACCAAGGGCACCGACGGCGCGGGGCTCACCACGACCCGCGACGGCTTCGACGCCTTCACCAACCACCGGCCGGCCTACGGCGTCACCTCGTGCGATCTCGACGACGACGGCGCGCCCGAGCTGCTCGTCTCCGCGTATGGGCGGCAGCGCAACCTCCTCTATCGAAACGACGGCCACGGCCGCTTCGTCGATCAGAGCGCCCCCTCGGGCTTCGCCGGAGACGCCAACGTCGACTTCACCGACAACCAGAACTTCCTCTGCTGGTGCACGGTGAACGGTGGTGATCCGCGCTGCGCGAACGCCGGCCGTCCAGGCATCAACTGCGGGACGGACCCGGGCGCGATGTGGGCCGAGGGCATCGACGATCAGCCGTGGCGCAACAACGGCAACACCTTCACCACCTGGTGCGGCGATCTCACCGGAGACGGCAAACACGACCTCTACAGCGCCGAGATCCACCACTTCTGGGCGGGCCAGAGCAGCGACTCGTCCGAGCTCCTTCGCAACGAGAGCACGAGCAGCGAGGTGCGGTTCACGAGGCCGGGCAACTCGAGCACCGGCATGGGCCTGCCCCGCATCGGCCAGTCGTGGAACGAAGGCGGGTTGATGGTGGCGGGCGGCGATCTCGACAACGACGGCCTGCAGGATCTCGTGGTGGCGGCGAGCGACTACCCCGACCAGAGCGGAGTGCTGTTGCACCAGACGAGCGCGGGCCACTTCGCCGACCACGCCTCGACCTTTAACCTCGTCCACCCGTGCATGTCGGGCCTCGCCATCGCGGACTTCGATCGTGACGGCGACCTCGACGTGGTGGCCGGCGCCGGCACCGCGCGCGACTGCGCCGCCCGCTGGCCACGAGGAAACGAGGTGAAGCTCTACGAGAACCAGGATCCGACCGGTCGTTCACTCACCGTTCGGCTGCGGGGCGACGGCAGCAGCGCGAATCGAGCAGCCATCGGGGCCAAGGTGACCGCGAAGGTGAATGGCCGAACGATCAGCCGCGAGGTGCAGGGCGGGTACGGTCACTTCGGCATGCAGAACGATCTGGTGCTCCACCTCGGGCTCGGTGCCTGTGATGGCGTCGACGAGCTCGTCGTTCGGTGGCCCGATGCGCGAGGCACCACGCAGCGCTTCGAACGGGTGGCCGCCTCGAAGGAGTTGATCGAGCTGCGCCAAGGTGACGAGCGCCCGCGACGAGTGCGGCTCGAGCGCTGAGTTCGTCAGGGCGTCAGCTCGCGGCCTTCTTCAGCGCCGCCGAGAGCGCCTGCCGCTGGGTCACCGCGTCGAGCTCGAGGGACTTGCCGAGGTTGCGCACCTCGACGTTCGCTTGCTGCGTCTCGCGCTCGTGCCGATCGTCCTGGAGCTGCCGCGCGGCGACGTCGCGTGCCTGGGTCTCCTTCGCCACGCGCTCTCGCAGCTGCTGGCGCTTGAATTGATCCTCCAGCGCTCGCTCCTTCTTCTGCTCCTCGAGGCGCTCCTGTCGCAGCTCCTCGCGCTCGCGGGGAGACAACATGGGGTTGAGCTCGTTGAAGACGGCGGTGAAGCCGTTGATGATCGTGTTGAGGCTGAACCACTCCTTGATCATCGAGAACAGCGACGACGGGCTGCCCGGGGGAGGCGCGTTCGGGTCGATCTTCTGCTCGTTCACGGCGAGGCGATCGGCGCGCAGGCCCAAGGAGTCGACGTAGGTGGTCGCGGCCTTGGTGGCGTCCGACAGTCTGCCGCGCAGGTTCTTGATGTGGTGCGCGATCCGGGTGCGCTCGGCGGCCTGCTCCGGCGTGCAGCTCTTGGCGTCGGGCAGCGCGGCCGCCTGGGCCTTGGCTTCTTCGATGCGGGCGGCGATGCCGTCGGCCTTCGTGAGGAGCTCCGAGAGGTGGGCCTTCTCCTCGGGCGTCATCTGCTCGGACTTGTCGGCGAGGTTGCGCAGCATCTCCGCCTTGGTGACGTTGCGCATGTTCTTGTACCGCTGATCCAAGACCTCGATGCGCGCGAGCATCTTCTTCGACAGCTCGTCTTGCTTGGTCTTCAGCTCGGCGATCTTCGCCTGCTGCGCCTCGGGCGAGAGCTTCTTGAAGTCCTGCATGGCGGCGCGGAGCTGCGGGTCGGGCTGAGGGCCCTGCTTCCGCTCGGCGCCCCAGAGCGAACCGGGATCGGCGGAGGTCGCCACGTGCTCGCCGCGCGGCGCCAACACCGCCTTCTCCTGCACGTGCTGATCGAACTTCGCGACGGGGCTGGCTTCACCAGTCGAGACGGCGCCGGCCTGAGTGACCGCCTTGGAAGCAGTCGGGGTGGTGGTGCGGGTCACCGCGGGCATCTTCGAGGTGGTGGTTGCGCCGAGCTTCGTGGTCGTCATGGGGACCTCAACTTAGTGCAGGTGGACACCGAACGCCTACTCGGCGAGGCCGAGTGCTGGCAAGAACCCTCCCATGGCTGTCACCGCCGTGATTCCCTCCCGCTTCGGCTCGACCCGCTTCCCTGGGAAGCCCTTGGCGCTGATCAACGGCCTCCCGATGATCCAGCACGTGTACGAGCGCTGTCGCGAGGCAGGGTGCTTCGCGCGGGTGGTGGTGGCGACCGACGACGAGCGAATCGAAGCCGCGGCGAGGGCCTTCGGCGCAGCGGTGCTCCGAACGGCCACGACGCACCAGAGCGGCACCGATCGCGTCGCAGAGGTCGCGCGCGTGCTCGGCCTGGGCGCGAAGGAGATCGTGGTGAACGTGCAGGGAGACGAGCCCGCGCTCCACCCGACCTCCCTGCGCACGTTGACCCGGCTCTTCGATGACCCGACGGTCGAGCTGGCCACGCTCGTCCGCCCGCTCGCCGAGGAAGAGCGCTCCCGGCCGACGGTGGTCAAGGCGGTGCTCGACGAGCAGTGGCGTGCGCTCTACTTCTCGCGCGCCGATCTCCCCTTCGAGCGGGAGACCCTGCCGACCCCGATTCGCCGCTGGGCGCACGTGGGGCTCTACGGCTACCGAGCCGAGGTGCTGCTCCGCCTCGCCTCGTTGCCCCCGACGCTCCTCGAGCGCACCGAGTCCCTCGAGCAGCTTCGCGCGCTGGGGCATGGCCTTCGAATCACCTGCGCCGAGACGACCCACGCCTCGGTGGCGGTCGACGTGCCGGACGACGTGCCCCGCGCGGAGGCGGCCGTGCGGGCACTCCTGGGATCTCGAACCTGAGCGGCGGCAGCCGACGTGCTACACCGCCCGCATGACCCCGTCGCTCACCCAAGCCTTCGGCCTCTTCTTTCAAGCGCACCCGTGGCACGGGGTGTCTCCGGGAGAGAAGTTCCCCGACATCGTCACCAGCTACATCGAGATGGTCCCCACCGATGCGGTGAAATACGAGGTCGACAAGGCCACCGGCATTCTCAAGCTCGATCGACCGCAGCGGTACTCGAGCCAGCCGCCCTCGCTCTACGGCTTCATTCCCCGCACCTTCTGCAACACCAAGGTCGGCCAGCGCTGCAGCGATCGGGTCAAGCGCCCGGGCATCATCGGCGACGGCGACCCGATGGACATCTGCGTGCTGACCGAGAAGCCGATCCAGCACGGGGCGATCCTCATCGAGGCGATCCCCATCGGTGGGCTGCGAATGATCGACGGCAACCAGGCCGACGACAAGATCGTCGCGGTGCTCAAGGGCGACAGCGTGTACGGCAGCTGGAAGGACATCTCGGCGGTGCCGCAGCAGCTGGTCGATCGGCTCCGCCACTACTTCCTCACCTACAAGCAGCTGCCCGACGCCCCGACGCCGCCGGTGGAGATCGCCGAGGTCTACGGCCGCGAAGAGGCGCTGGAGACGATCAAGGTCTCGTTCGACGACTACCGCGAGAAGTACGGCCAGCTGCAGGATCTCTTCGGCCCAGGAGGCCGTTGAGCCGACTCCGGAGCAGCTCGACGCTCACACGTTCGTCTCCACGGTGAAGACGTCGTTTCGATCGACGGCGTGGATCTCGGCGAGCCCGTAGCCAGCCCGATGCATCACCCTGCGCGCGGTGTCGACGATCGCGGAGCCAGGCTCGGCCCGCACCCCGATGAAGATCCGCGAGAGACCGATCTCGATCCACACCGCGCCAGCCGCCGTCTCGGAGAAGACCAGCTGCAACCGGAGCTGGCGCGCGACCTCTCGCATCGTGCGCTGGAGCAGGAGCACCCGCAGGTCCCTCGCCGGCACCCGAAGCGTACCCAGCTGCGGGCCGACGATCCGCACGATCGACTCCACCACCGGGTTGAGCACGTCGTCGAACGGGAACGCGTTGGTCACCACGGCGAGCTCCTTCAAGGTGGGAACCCGACGCCTCAGCTCGACGAGCTCCGCCTCGAACCCCGGAGCGAAGCGCTCATCGTCCACCAACCAGCCCACCGACTCGAGGCTGGGCGGCAGCTGGCCGAGGAGCGCGCGCAACCTGGCGTCGTCGAGCGTCGCCACGCGCTTCGCCGCCATCAGTCTGCGCCGCTCGAAGGGCAGCGGCCCGGGAACGCGCGGGTGCACCTCGAGCGAGACGACCGAGCCCCACTCCACATGCGTCGGATCGGTCGCGCGATCGAGGAGCGCGGTGTGAAGGAAGCCTCGCTCGAAGGTGGAGTCCTCGCGAACCCCAGGCGGGAGCCACTGCCGGCCGTGGCGCCCGAGGAGGATCTTCAGCCTTCCCTTGGTGCGCTCCGACCGATCGCCTGCGGCCTGGGCGAGCTGGAGCTGGATGAACTCGCCGCGAGGGTCGCCACGCTCCATCAACAGATCGGCCAAGACGTGGCGGGGCTCGTCGTTCGACGGGTCGGCGGCGATCCGTTCGCGCAGTCCGCGCACCTGCTCGTCGTCCGCCTTCATCGGACGCCATCAGAGCACCTGTCGGCGATTGCGCCCACGATGTTCTGAAACGAAACGTCGTGCTCGAAGACGCAGGAACTGCAGCACGAGGACTTCACGGGCCAAGAAGGGCTCGGCGCATGCGACATCGTGTCGCAGCGAAATCGCCTCGAAGGCGCGGCACTGTGCCCGCCGATGTCACGACTCCTCGGACTGGCGGTGGTGCTGGCGCTCGCGAGCGAGGCCGAGGCAGCGGCGTGCTGTGTGTCGGCGACGTCCTTCGGCGTGGGCCGGCTGCTGGTGTGGGAAGACGCGGCGGTCGGGGTGCAGATGGGCCACACGCGGGTGCTCGGTCAGTACGACGCCGCTCGCCGCCTCCGGCTCTACGGAGCGGGTGAGTTCAGCGACGGGCTCAGCCGGCTCGAGCCCTGGGCAATTCTCCGGCTCGCCGAACGCGTTCAAGTGCAAGCGCGGCTCCCCGTCGTGCTGAACGATCGGGCGGCCGGAGGAACGACGCAGCTCGCCGGTGGCCTGGGCGATCTCGGCGCGGCGGTTCGGCTCGAGGCCATCTCCCTCGGCGAGTTCGACAAGCTGCCGTCGCTCGGCTTCACCCTCGGCGCGCTCGCGCCCACCGGCCGTCGACCCGAACAGACGACGGGCCCGCTCGGAGCCGGAGCGACCGGCCGCGGCGCGTGGGGTGCCTCGCTCGCCCTCGAGAGTGAATACACCTGGCTGCCCTGGTACCTGCGCCTCGACGCCGGCCTCACGCTCTACGCTCCGTTTCGCCGCACCGACAGCTCGGCGACGCAGTGGTACGGGCCGGTCGTTCAAGCCGCGCTCTCGACGGGCCGCGAGCTGGTGCCCGATCGCCTCGTGCTCGCCCTCTCGGGACAAGTCGAGTGGGAAGGCCCGCTCACCCTCGAGGGAGAGGTCATCGCCGGCTCGAGCGCCTTCGTTCCCTCGGTCGTCACCTCGCTCTCCTGGCGCCCGGCGCCGCACTGGACCCTCGTCACCAGCGTCGCGGCGAGTGTCTGGCCGTCTGGCGTGGGCCAGAACCGCGACGCCCGGCTCGGCGTCACCCTTGGAGGCCGCTATGGCGTCTTCTGACTCCGGCGCGATCCGCACCATCGCCTTCGTGCTGCTGCTCGCCGGGTGCGCGAGCGTGACGCCGACTCGCACGACCTCCCCGACGCTCCGCGCCGAAGACGGGGTCGAGACCACCCTCGCGACCCTCACCTCGGCCCACGAGGCCACCGTGCTCGTCTTCTGGAGCAGCGGCTGCCCCTGCGTTCGTCGCTATCAAGACCGAGTCGACGCCCTGGCCCAGCGCTACGGCTCGCGCGACGTGCAGATCCTCGCGGTCTCGAGCAACGCGGGAGAGCCGTTCGAGCAGGCCCTCGCCGTCGCGCGCGAGCGTGGCGTGCGGGTGCCGTTGCTCCGGGACGAAGGCGGCGAGGTGGCGAGGCTGGTGGGCGCGAGGAGCACCCCGACCGTCGCCGTCCTCGATCGCACGGGCGCCACCCGGTTCGTCGGCTGGGTCGACAACGAGCGCGAGCCCGGCGTCGAAGGTCGCGAACCGTGGCTCGAGCAGGCCATCGACGGGCTCTTGAGCGGAGCGCCGTTCGCCAAGCGCAGCCCGACCTGGGGTTGCACCATCACGCGCTCACTCACCGCCTCCGCCGCGAATCACTGCGCCGCCACACCCTGACTCACCAAGGAGCCCTCATGCGTCGTTCGACCCTCTTCTCCCTTCTCCTCCTCGCTGCCTGCGGCCCCGCCGCGACGACCCCTCCCCCGCGCACGGTGTTGGGCACCGTGACCGCCGACGGATTGGGCGGCGAGCTCTCGTCCACCGCCGCGCTCACCGTGGGCCTGTCGACCGTGTACCTGAAGCTCACCGAGAACGGCGCGCCGGTGACGGACGCGACGGTGATGCTGATGCCGAAGATGACGATGCCCGACAAGGCGCACGCCTGCCCCGTCGTCGGCGAAGTGGTGCACGAGGGCGAAGGCGTCTACCGCGGGCAGCTCGTCTTCCAGATGGCGAGCAACGATGGCGGCACCTGGAGCCTCGGCGCGAAGGTGACCCGCGCGGGCGTCGCGCGAATGCTCAACTTCGAGCTCGTGGTGGCCGACGGCGCCTTCGTGCACGCCTTCACCGTCACCGACGCGAACAACGCGGCGATGACGACGCGCTACGTGATGAGCGTCTCGTTCCCCGAGGGCAAGAAGGTGGGGCTCAACCCGGTGCTCGTCACGCTCCACCGAATGAAGGACATGATGACCTTCCCCGCCTTCGACGACGCCACCATCGAGATGGTGCCGGAGATGCCGGCGCACGGGCACGGCTCGTCGAACAACGTCGCGCCCACGCTCGCCTCGCCCGGCCGCTACCAGGGCACGGTGAACCTCTCGATGCCGGGTGAGTGGAAGCTCACCTTCACGCTCAAGGCCGCGGGCGCGGTGATGACCACGAAGGACTTCACCACCTCGCTGTGAGGATCAGTTCCAGGTGACGGTCGCGGGTTCGCTCGCCTGCGCGGGCACCGTCACCCAGAAGAGCTTCGAGGCCGGGTCGACGAAGAAGCCACTCCCGGCCGCATCCAGCGCGGCCTTCGAGGTGCGTGACTCCAGCGCGGCGCCGTTGAGCGAGACCTGCGTCGGCGCAGTCTCGGCCCACAGCTGAAGGGCGACCCCCTTCTTCGCCGAGCCCAGCTGCACCGAGCCCAAGCGGCTCACGATGTCGAAGGACCCTCCGTCTTCGTACACGGTGAAGGTCGACGCGTCGTTCGCCGGCCAGGCCAGCACGGTGAGCAGCTCTTTCTGCGCGCTCGTCCCCAGCCGGGTCGTCGAGTCCTTCACCTCGGCGACGACGATGGCGCCCTCGCGCACGAAGACTGGAATGCGGCTGCGATCGGTGAAGTCGAGGTTGGTGAGCGAAGCCCCTCCCTGGAGCGGAGCGGCCGAGGCGTCCCACCACGAGAAGTAGCGCGCGCCAGCGGGCAGCCACACGTCGCGCCGGCCACTGTCGTCGAGGATCGGCGCGACCAAGAAGGCGTTGCCCAGGAAGTAGCGGTAGTCGTTGGGCCAGCCCGCCTCTTCACCGAGCGGGCGGATCTGCGGCTCACCCTTGCCGCGATAGGCGTGCTCTCCGGTGGAATAGAAGTACGGCACGAGCTGAGCGTGGAGCTTCGCCCAGTACCGGTAGAGCGCCACCGTCTCGTCGACCCGCTCGGGCACCGTCCACGGCGTGAGGTTGGCGCGGCCATGCAGCTGCATGAAGGGTGAGAGCGCGCTCACCGCCGTCCACCGCGCGAAGTTCGTCTGCGAGAAGGGAATGCGCGGGCCGGTCACCACCTCGAGATCGTCGACGTCGAGATAGCCACCGAGATCGGCGCCCACGTTCACGTAGCCGGCGCGCGACGAGCGGAAGACGTGATCGAGCGCGTCTTGCAACCCGACCCAGTCGCGCCGGTTGTCGCCGACCCAACAGATGGGGCAGTGCTCCTTGCGTGCGTAGAAGCGACCGGGGAAGCCGTAGGAGCGATCGTACGGGCGCACCATGGTGAGGAATTGATCGCCGCGCACCGAGCGGCCGTGCTCGAGGTAGTCGCGGTAGTACGCCTCCGAGTAGTCCTGGAGCGACTTGTCGCCTTGCTTCGTCTTCACCAGCACCTCGCTCGCGGGCGTCGTCTTCTGCGCGGAGGTGCGCAGGTACTCGTCGCCGAAGTCGAGCTTCCAGCCGTCGATGAGCGAGAGCACCCGGCTCTGCCGCGCGTGCCAGAAGCCCGTCGCCTCGGTGTTGAAGAAGTCGATGCCGCCGCCGAAGCCCTTCCACCAGTCGTAGGTCTGCCCGTCGTTGACGAAGTAGCCCTTGCGCTTGGCTTCGTTGAAGCCGTCCGCTGGCCCCATGTACACGTCGCCGCCGGGCTCACCGTCGAGCGAGGCCTCGTTGAGCATCTGGGTGATCCACAGCACCACCTTCACGTTCCGGCCGTGGAGGTTCTCCACCATCGCGTCGAAGTTCGGGTAGCGCGTCTCGTTGGGGACGAAGGTGTTGTAGTTGGTCTCCCAGGGGCTATCGAGCACCACCACCCCGACGGGAATGTCGCGCGACTCGAAGCCACCCACGAAGTCGAAGGTGTCGGGGCCAGTGCTGATGTCCTTCGAGATCCACGGCTGGTAGGCCCAGCGCGGCGTGAAGCCGAACCGCTCGACCGGCGGCTCCTTCGGCATGGGAGGAGTGCAACCGAGCAGCGCGAACACGAGGAGCCAGCGAGACATGCCGGCGCTTTCAACCGAAGACTGTGTGGCGCGCAACTCGGGTTCTGGAACGGCATGACGCGCGACCAACGCTGGGCCACGAACCTCGCACACGCTCGGCTCGGTCTCGTGACATCGTCACGTGACAATCCCCCCCCCCGAACTCGAACCGTCGTCGCTCGACCACGGAGGTCCGGTGAGAGGTGACGGTGGCATTCCCGCTGCAACGCGAGCCACCTTCCCTCTCCCGAGGTTCACCACATGAGACTGCTTCGCCCCGAAGTCTTCGTCGCCTTCCTGGCCGTCATGGGCTGCACCAAGGATGAGGCGGAGCAGACCGCCGACTGGACGCGCAACGTCGACACTGCCCAGAAGTACGCCGCGAAGTTTCCCGCCTTCAAGTCGGTGATCGAGAAGCGCACCGCCGAAGCACAGGCGAGCTTCGACGCGGCCAAGGCGGTCGCCGAGAAGAACCCGCGCGCCGAGGCGATGGGCGCCGCCAACCGCATGCTCACCGAGCTGACTCAGGAGTTCGGGAGCTACGAGTCGGCGTCGAAGGCGCTCGCCGACACCCTGTCTCGCCACTCGACGCTCCCGAGCGCACTCGAGGTGGTGACGAAGTCGGCGCGCGAGGCGCAGAAGACCGCCGAGCAGAACATGGGAGGCTTCGAGCCCACCAACGTCGGCGCTGCGAAGGCGAAGATCGAAGACGCGGTCACGCTGCTCAAGGAGGCGACCGAAGCGGTGGACTCGACCGATCGCTACGTCGCCGCCGAGAAGACGCTCAACGAGCTGCTCGTCGACAAGGAGCTCCTCGCCCTGCCCGCTGAGCAGGTGAACCCCGTCCTCGAGGCGGCGAAGACGGCCCAGCGAAACGCGGGCTATGCGCTCATCGGCGCGGCAGGTCCTCCGGCGACGGTGCGAGACGACGTCGTCAAGGCGACCAAGCTGCTGACCGAGGCCGCTGCGCCCCTGAAGGCGCTCAAGCCCGCCCCCGTGAAGCCCGCGGCGACGAAGCCGGCCCCGACGAAGAAGTAGGGCGCCTCGCCGCTCGCGGTGACTCCGGTTGGAGCGATGGGTGACGCGCCGCGGAGCCAGTGAGACGACCCGAGGCCCGACTCCACTGGGGAATCGGGCCTCGCCAGACGTGCCGAAGTGAAGTCGCTCAGGGCTGCGCGCCGCACCGCAGGTTCACCGTGCCGCTGCGGCCCGTCGAGCTCACCCAGGTCGCGACCGCGCTCCCGTCGTAGCTCAGCGTCACCACCGCCTTGTTCGCGCCGGTGTGCACGATGCTCCCCCCAGCCGCCGGGCACGAGCCCTTGCACCGCTCGTAGCCGCTCACCACCGTCGAAGCCGAGGCGACCCGCGAGGAGCCCGTCGTCCAGCTGCCGTCGACGGTGACGCACTCGGTGTTGGTGTCGAAGGTGATGGTGTACGCGCCCTTGCGAGTGAGCGTGTTGCCGCGCGGGCCGGTGCCGCTGCCGTTGACCGCGACCTCCGCCTTCTTCACGCCGTTCGCCTGCGTCGCCACGACCGTGCTGTTCACGTCGATGGTGGCGTCGTTCGCCTTGAGCCCGCTGCCGGTGATGACGACGTTGACGCCGCCGCCCGCGGCGCGCGTGTAGACCGCGACGAGCGTGCCCGAGACCTTCACCAAGCCGTAGGGACCGGTGCAGTTGGTCAGCGTGTAGGTGACGGTGTTGCCGCTCTGCACCGCCGTCGCGCAGCCCTGCGGCTTGAAGCGGTTGGGAATTCGCGCTGCCGAGCTCGCCGCGAGGTTCTCCGGCGTCATGCTCGCAGGCTGACTCGCTTCGTCGGTGATCTCCGCGGTCAACGCCGACTCGGCCGACGACACCGTCACTGCTTCCTCGGCGTCATCGGCGCCGTCGGCTTCGACGCCTCTCCCACATCCAACCAGGGCCAACGACAACGACGACACGATCAACCAGAGGTTCCGCATGGTTCTTCTCCCGTGAGTGTGCTGCCTGCCCAGCTGGTTCCTTCAACCCAAGCCGCGCGCGGGAGTTGCGCCGCGATTTCAGAAAGGGTGCAGCCAGAGCTCGCGGGCGCCGTCGGCGAGCACCGGCGGGCCGTCGGGGAAGAAGTACTGCACGAGCCGAGTCCACGCGGGCCGGGAGAGCGACGTGCCTCGCACCCGAACGTCGAGCGTTCGCCCCAAGAACGAGAGCTCTTCCCACCCGCCAGTACTCGTCGCGTGACCGAAGATCGCGATGCGCGCCGACGGGCTGGCGAGGTTTCGGCTCACCAGCGAGACGAGGATCGGCTCGGGCAGGCGCAGCAGCGTGTCGAGGCCGGCCGGCTGAGTGGGCACCCCCAAGGCACGCAGGCAGCGCAAGAGCTCGCGCACCGCTCGCACGCCCAGCACGAGCGCATCGCGGGTCCGGCAGAGACGCTCCTGCGAGCCGGCCGTCGCACGAATCGCCGCGGCGATCGGCAGCACGAGCGCCGCGTGACACTGAAGCCACCCGACGATGTCGGCGCTCGTCCGAACCGGCACGCTGGCCTCACCCAGGAGCGCGCCCAGCTGACGCACCGCCTCGCTCGCAGCCTCCGACGGCGCACCCACCACCATCTCGCGGGCGTTCCGCAGCGCCGACCGACGGGGCGTGCGCCCGTCGACGTACTCGATCTCTCCGCTGGGCAGCCGCACTCCGCCGAAGGCCGCGAAGCCGTAGACGAGCCGGCTCGCTCCGACCGTCAGCGCCCGTGCGCGCGAATCGCCCAGGTTGTTCCCGATGACCGCGAGGCACGAGGTCTGCGCCGACGCCAACGAGGCCAACGTCGCGTCGAGCTGGTCTGCGCGCACCGCCACCATGATCGCGTCCCAGCGGGCTCCCAGGTCGGGAGACGCGACGACCTCGACCGACGCTCGCTCCACGGTCCCGACCGTCAGGTGCCGCAGCTGAACGCCCTGAGCTCGGAGCTGCTCGAGCCGTTCACCGCGGGCGCAGACCGTCACCCGATGGCCAGCCTGCGCGAAGCGTTGGGCGCAGACGCTCCCGATGACGCCAGCGCCGACGACGAGGATGTGCTTCGCGGCAGCCATCGCTCAGCGGCACTGTGCGTGCGGCCCATCGTCGGCCGTGCAGGTGCGGCCGGGCACCTCGGTGCACACCACCATTCCGTCGGAGCCCGTCGCGCACGACAGCCCGCAGGCGACCCGCCCATCACCACCGAGAATGCACTGCCCGGCTTTCGTCTCGGCGCACACCGCGCGGCCGTCGGTGCCCTCGAGGCACTTGGAGCCACACACCGTCTGACCGTCTTTCCCAGTGAGGCAGAGCCCGTCGACGGGCGGCTTCGGCGCGCTCACGCTCGACACCGCCGAGGTGGTGGCGCACGCGGTGGAGAGGAGAACGAGGAGGAAGGGGCGCATGAGACCTCGGGCCCCCGGCCTCACCGGGGAGGATCAGGTCTAGTCGAGTCGCCACGCGAGCCCAAGCGCCTTCACGCGCTGCGCGCCGCGCACCGAAGGGGACCACGGAACTGCTGTTGACGAGCCCAGCCCTGATGGGAAAGACCCGCCCATGCGCACGCGAAAGACGAAGTTCATCTTCACCACGGGCGGCGTGGTGAGCTCGCTCGGCAAGGGCATGGCGTCGGCCTCCATGGGCGCGCTGCTCGAGAACCGCGGCCTCGACATCACCCTCATCAAGCTCGACCCGTACATCAACGTCGACCCGGGCACGATGAGCCCCATTCAGCACGGAGAGGTCTACGTCACCGAAGACGGCGCCGAGACCGATCTCGACCTCGGCCACTACGAGCGCTTCACCGGCGCGCGGATGACGAAGCTCAACAACTTCACCACCGGGCGCGTCTACCACTCGGTCATCAGCAAGGAGCGCCGCGGCGAGTACCTCGGCAAGACGGTGCAGGTGATTCCGCACATCACCGACGAGATCAAGACGATGATCCACGCGGCCGCCGAAGGGCACGAGGTGGTGCTCGTCGAGGTCGGTGGCACCGTCGGTGACATCGAGTCGCTCCCGTTCCTCGAGGCGATCCGCCAGCTCCGCTACGACGTCGGCAGCGAGAACGTCTGCTACGTGCACCTCACCCTGCTCCCGTACATCGCCGCCGCTGGAGAGGTGAAGACCAAGCCGACCCAGCACTCGGTGATGAAGCTCCGGGAGATCGGCATTCAGCCCGACATTCTCATCTGCCGCACCGATCGACAGATCAGCCAGGAGCTCAAGGACAAGATCGCGATGTTCTGCAACGTCGACGAGGGCAACGTCTTCACCTCGCCCGACGTGGGGAGCATCTACGAGCTGCCGCTGGAGCTCCACCGCCAGGGCCTCGACGATCGCATCGCCGAGCACCTCAACATCTGGTCGCGCGCGCCCCGGCTCGAGAAGTGGGAGCAGATCATCGAGAAGGTGTACCGGCCGTCACGTGGCGAGGTGCGCGTCGGGCTGGTCGGCAAGTACGTCGAGCTCAAGGAGTCGTACAAGTCGCTCAACGAGGCGCTCGTGCACGGCGGCATCGCCAACGACTGCCGGGTGAAGATCGAGTTCGTCGACTCGCAGGAACTCGAGAGCAAGGGCGCCGACGCGATGCTCTCCCCGATGGACGCGGTGCTGGTGCCTGGCGGCTTCGGCGTGCGTGGCACCGAAGGCAAGATCCAAGCGGTGAAGTACGCGCGCGAGAAGCGCAAGCCCTTCTTCGGCATCTGCCTCGGGCTCCAGATGGCGGTCATCGAGTACGCCCGTCACGTGCTCGCGCTGCCCAACGCCAACTCGCTCGAGTTCGACGAGAAGACACCCGACCCGGTGGTGACGCTGATGGAGTCGCAGGTGAACGTGAAGGACAAGGGCGGCACGATGCGCTTGGGCAGCTACGCCTGCGCGCTCAAGCCCGGCACCCTCGCCCACAAGCTCTACGCGGCCGATCAGATCAAGGAACGCCACCGCCACCGCTTCGAGGTGAACAACGCCTACCGCGCGCGGCTCGCCGGAGCAGGCCTCGTCTTCTCGGGCGTGAACCCCGAGCTCGATCTCGTCGAGGTGATCGAGATCACCGATCACCCGCACTTCGTCGGCTGCCAGTTCCACCCCGAGTTCCAGTCGAAGCCGTTCGCACCACACCCGCTCTTCGCAGGCTTCATTCGTGCGGCGGTCGCGTCCCGTGACGGGAAGCTCTGAGCCGGGCTCCGCTGGTCGTCACCCCGAGGTCGCCGTCTGGCGCAGCGCAAGAGGACCGTCGAGCGTTCCTCAGCGCTGATCGTAGGTGGTGAAGAACGGGAGGTTCACGTCGCCTTCGTCGCGGCGCTCGAGCTTCCACTGCTCGTACAGTCCAGGCACGAGGCTCTCCATCATCCAGTCGAGGCTCTCGAGGCGCTCCTTGATCAGCTCGCGCGTCTGCTCCGGCGTGTACCCGTCGATCTGCGCACCACCGAGGAGGCCGCGGAGATCGCCGAGCGCCCGGTCGAGTCGGCCGACGTCTTCCCAGCTCATGTCGATGACGGCCTTCTCCATCTGCTCGACGAACTTCACCGCGTCGGCACCAGTGAGGCCATAGGCAGCGGCCGCGCTCCAGGCCATCTGCGCGGCGTAGGCCGACTTGCCGTCGTCGTTGGTGGGGAGCTTCTGCATCGACTCGAGCGCGCCGAGGAACTGCTCGCGAGACAGGCCCATCGTGGCGAGCGCCGAGCTGTCGACGAGGCTCCCAGCGAGGAGCACCTCTCGATCGTGTGCGCTCACCCCGGCGGCGGTGAGGTACTTCTCGCGATCCTCCGCGCGCTCTTTGCGTTCCCGATCGCCGTTGATGAACCCGCTGACGAGCCCGCCGATCCCCTGGAGGATGGTGCCGATCGTCCCGAGCACGCCGTCGACGGCGGTGCCCAGCACGGGGATCACGCCCGCGACGTCGCCGACGAGGTTCACCACCGTGCCCACCGTGGCGATGACGTCGCCCGCGTTGCCGCCATCGCGCAGCTTCTGAATGTCCTGCACGAGCTGGGCACCGTCGATGGCGAAGGCCACGCCAGGGAGGTACTTGGCGATGAGCTTCGCGCCCTCGGTGGCGCCGGCGAGCTTCCCTGCCCGGCCGAGGGTTCCGAGGATACCGGCGGTCAGCTCGAGCCCGCCCTTCACCGCGGTCAGCGACTCCTCGAGCTTCTCGATGCCGTTCGCGTCACCCGCCCGCTGAATGGCGCCGACGACGGTGAAGATCGCGAGCGCCTTGCCGAGCTTGCCCTTCTGCTCCCAGCCGTCGGTGATGTTCTGCAGCCGCAGCTCGGCCATGAGCTCGGGGCCCTTGAGGCCCTTGGCGAGCAGCTCGCTCACCTTGTCGACGGTCTCCACCGCCGACTTGAGCTGCCCGGGGAGCTTGCTGAAGTTCTTGCCGAGCTTCTGGATCGACTTGAGCTGCGCGACCAGCTCGTCCATCGAGCCGTCGGTGAGCGCCTTCGACTGGGCGTTGCCGATGGCCGGCGCGAGCACGTCGTCGGCGAGCTTGTCTTCGAGCTTGCCGTCCTTGTTGAGCGCGTCGAAGAGCGCCTTGTTCTCCGGGCGGCCCAGCCGATCGACGAAGTCGATGGCCTCCTTGGCGTGGTTCGGCGTCTGCGCGAGGGTCTCGACGCCCTTCATCAAGAGCTCGGCCGCCTTCTTGTCTCCACGGGCCGCCGCCGCTTCGAGGCCCGGGCGGTTGTGCTCGAAGTTCGCCGCGAAGTCGTTCTCGGCCTTCGCGTAGGCGTCCTTCACTTCCTTGTTCTTGGGATCGGCCCAGAAGGCGTCGACGTACTTCTGCCGTTGCTCGGGCGTCATGCCGGGGCCGAGCTCGGCGAGATCTTGCGACAGCTGGGTTTCCCGCTCGAGGTACTTCTGCTGGGCCTCGGTGTACGTCTTCATCGGCCCTTCGATGGCCTTCGCTGCGGCGCTCTCGATCTTCGCCGCGCCCATCGGCTTGCCCTGCTTCACGAGCTCGTTCACCACTGCGAAGGCGAGATCCGACCCTGCGCCTGCGGCGATGGCGGCCTTGAACCCGTTGTCGAGGTTGCCGATCTGCGAGTCGAACCCGGAGTCCTTCACCTGGTCGGCGATCTGCTTGGCGACCTGCGTGGTGGCTTCGGGCGTGGCCCGGCTGAGCGCGTGGGTGAGGGAGGTGAGCGCCTGCTCGCGATCGTCGTTGTCGCCCTTCATCAGGTCCTTCGCGACCTCGTCGATGATCGGCTTGGTCGCGGCGACGAGCTTCGTCACGTCCTCGGGAGACATCGCGAGCGCCTGACGCTCGAGCTCCGCCATCGCCGCCTTGGAGCCACCGCGCTCGTAGGCCTGCTCGACCTTCGCCTCTGCCTGAGCGACCGAGGTCGTCGAGGTGGCCGTCGTGGCCGACGTCGCGCTCATCGGGCTCAGCGCCGCCAGCTCGGCCCGGTAGCCAGCGAGCTGCTTCTGCACGGCCGCGGCGTCTTCACCGCCGAAGCGCTTCGAGACGGCCTCGAGGTTGGCGATGCTCTGCTGGAGCGTGCGCTTGTACTCGGCCTGCTTCTCGACCCGCGCCTGACGCAGCTCGTTGCGGATCGAAGGGCTCAGGCTCTTCTTGGCGATGGTCTTGTCGAGCGACGAGAGCTCTTGCTTGAGCACCTCGGGTGTCTTCACCGTGGTCGCCGGCTGGCCGGTGAGCATCGCCTTCTTCGCGCGCTCGGCGGCGTCGGCGGTCAGCGTGCTCTTCGTGCTGTGGCCGGTCGGCGGCGGCGGGAGAATCGGCTTCGGCGCAGCGGGGCGTGGCGCAGGGCGGGGCTTCGGTTCATCGACGCGGCGGACGGCCATGGCGGTTCGACCTCTCGGAGTTGGAACATCGAATGGTGACCATCTCGTCAGAGTTTTCGGAAGCTGCCCATCGGATCGTCGGCGGACGTCACCTGGGCGTGACACTCACCGCGTCATCGGTAGACCTCAATCGGCCACGATTGACTAAGGCAGTCGGCACCGCCACAGAGAAATGGGTCTGTGCACTGCGAGCCCATAAACGAGGCTGTGTACGTTCCAACGAACCTGTTCGAACTCGTGAACGTTCCGGTGAGTGTGTAGGTCTCAGCACAGGCGCCGGTTAGAACGCGTGTGAAGGTGAACGAACCGCTCGGGCACGCTGGAGCAGTTGTTGTCGTGAGCGTGCTGCCGGGTTGCTGAGGAACTGGCCGCACCGTCGTTGCAGGATTGATGTCGAAGCGGTTGATGTCGACGCGAACCTGGTAGCTGCCGAAGAAATTGCAGCATTGGTACTGGAGCGGGCCGCCGTCGATCGTCCACGTCCCAACTGGGTTGCATGCTCCTCCGTCGCAGGCCTCGTCCGTCAGCATGTTGCAGTTGTCGTCGAGGGAGTTCCCACACACCTCGGTCGTCGGCACCACCTCTCCGGGGCAGGTCACTCCGAACGCGCCCGAGGTGCAGAGCTGCGTTCCGCCTCGGCAGCGCCCGACGCCCAGCGTCCCGCCTGGACCGGAGTAGCACGCCCTCGAGATGGCGCCGCCGTCGGGGTTCTCGTCGCGCGCGCCGTTGCAGTTGTCGTCGACGTTGTTGCAGATCTCGGTGGTGGGCAGCACCTCGCCCGGGCACGTGGCGCCGTACGAGCCGGCCGAGCAGACCTGCGAGCCGTCGACGCAGCGCCCCACGTTTCGCGTCGCCGGCAGCCCCGAGTAGCAGGCACGGCGCAGCGGCCCGCCATCGAGCTCTTCGTCACTCACTCCGTCGCAGTCGTCATCGGAGGTGTTGCAGAGCTCGGCCGAAGGCGTCACCTCGCCGGGGCAGGTCGCGCTGTACGAGCCTCCGACGCAGGTTCGCGAGCCATCACGACAGACGCCGACGTTCCGGGTCGTCGCGACGCCGGAGTAGCAGACCTGGGTGAGCGGCCCACCATCGGGCTGCTCGTCCCGCGTGCCGTTGCAGTTGTCGTCGGCGTTGTTGCACACCTCCGCCATCGCCATGCCCGGCAGGCAGACCGCCATGCCGCCGTCGAAGAGGCAGGCCGGCACGCTCCGGGCGCAGGCGCCGACGCCACAGGAGAGCGGGGTGACTCCGTCGTCGATGGTGTTGTTGCAGTCGTCGTCGACGCCGTTGCACAGCTCGGGGCCGGGCATTCCCGGGGTGCAGGTGCCAGCGCCTCCATCGACGCACGCCGCGGCGACCCGTCGGCACGGCCCGAGGCCACAGGAGAGGTCGGGTAGATCGTCGACCTGGCCGTTGCAGTCGTCGTCGCGGCCGTTGCAGGTCTCCGGCAGCGGGTTCGCCGGCATGCACGAGGTGAAGCCGCCGTCGCCGCCCGGCAGACAGATGCGCACGCCGGTGCAGCCGAACACCGTGCAGGCCTGCACCACGCCCTCGTCCACCGAGCCGTTGCAGTTGTCGTCGAGCCCATTGCAGACCTCGGGCATCGAGCTCACCGGAATGCAGCTGGTGAACTGCCCGCCGTCGACGCCAGAGTTGGGGACGCAGGCGCGCGCGCCGTTGCAGCCGTTGATGGAGCACAGCTCCGACACGTTCTCGTCGCTCATTCCGTTGCAGTCGTCGTCGAGGCCGTTGCAGCTCTCGAGCGCGGGCCGCACGCCACCGTCGCAGGAGCCCCACACCGAGTTCGCACAGAAGCGCACGCCCGGCCGGCAGATGCCCATCGACGAGCCGCACGGCTGCATGCCGCCGTTGACGCACTCGGGAGGGTTGTACTCGTCGTCGTCGTCCGCGCTCGTGCAGCCGGGATCGTCGGGCCAGTCGGTGAGGCCGTCGGTGTCGTTGTCGACGCGATCGCCGCACACTCTCGCCGGATCGGGAAGGAGCCGGAGCGCCCGCACGCCCGCATCGGCGTCGTCACTCACCACCTCGAGCCGCCCCTCCGCCGCGTTGAGGCTGCGCGCGTATTGCACCTGCACCGAGGTGGAGGCGTCGGGCGCGAGCGAGATGGGCAGACTGGGAGGAGTGATGGCGAAGTCGGGGTTGCCCGAAGCGCTCACCCCGACCGCGGTGATGTGCAGCGTCGAGCCGCCGACGCTCCTGACGATCGCCGAGCGCGTCACCAGCGGTGCGTTGACCGGCGCGAAGACGAGCGGATCGGGCTCGAAGGCCAACGCGGGGTGAATCGGGCCGCCCGAGATCGGCACGCTCGCGGTGGGCGTGTCGTGATCGTCGCTCTCGAGCGCGAGGGTGCCGGTGTCGCTGCCCGCGCCCATGGGGTTGAAGGTGATGGGGATCTTCAGCACCGCGCCCGGCGGCACCTCGCTGACGAACTCGCCCAGGGTGAAGTCGGGGCTGGTCGCCGAGGTGAGGCTCGCGTGGACCGTCAGCGGGCTTCGCCCGGTGTTCTCGACCTCGACCGAGAGCGTCTTCGAGGTGAACTCGGTCACCGGCCCGAAGTCGAGCGACGGGGTGCCGAGCTTGAAGACGCCCTTCGTCTCCACGACCGTCGCCTTGCCGCAGTTGCAGCTCGAAGAACTGCCGATCACCACCGCGACGAGGATGAGCTTTCGCATGGGCGCACGCGAAGAATGACACAGCCGTCATTGCAGCTTCACTGTTCGGCGAACGCGGTGGGTGGGCCGGTGTGCGCGCCAAGAGCACAGCCGAGGCGCGTCGACGTGGTATGGCGGCCCGATGCAGCCCATCACGCTGGCAGGCCACCAGGTCGGCCCCAATCGACCGCTCTTCGTCATCGCCGGCCCCGATGTCATCGAGTCGGCCGAGCACGCGCTTCGCCACGCCCGGCGGCTCAAGGCCATCACCGAGAAGCTCGGCGTGCCGTTCGCGTTCAAGTGCAGCTTCGACAAGGCGAACCGCACGAGCATCACCTCGTTTCGCGGGCCGGGGCTCGAGAAGGGCCTCGAGGTGCTCGCCCAGGTGAAGCGCGAGGTGCAGGTCCCCATCCTCACCGACGTGCACGACGTCTCGCAGGTCGCGAGGGTCGCCGAGGTGGCCGACGTCATCCAGGTGCCGGCGTTCCTCTGCCGCCAGACCGATCTCGTCGTCGCGGTGGCGAAGACCGGCCGCGGAGTGAACCTCAAGAAGGGCCAGTTCGTCGCCCCGAAGGACATCGTGCACCAGGCGAAGAAGGCGTTCGATTCGGGCAACCGCAACGTGCTGGTGACCGAGCGCGGCGCGACGTTCGGCTACAACAACCTCGTCGTCGACATGCGCGGGTTCGCGGTGATGCGGGAAGCCGGGCTCACCACCTGCTTCGACGCGACCCACTCCGTGCAGCTGCCGAGCGCGGGAAACGGAGAGACGGCGGGCGAGCGCAAGTTCGTGGGGCTCCTCGCGCGCTCGGCCGCCGCCGCCGGCATCGACTCGCTCTTCACCGAGGTGCATGAGAACCCCGACGCCGCGCCGTGCGATGGGCCCTGCAGCCTCACCTTCGAGCTGTTCGAGCAGACCCTCGCCGACGTGCTCGCGATCCGCCGCGCGCTGGGGCACCAGCCGTGACGAACGAGGAGCGCGCCAAGGCGATTCGCTTGGTGGTGTTCGACGTCGACGGGGTGCTGACCGACGGCGGGCTCTGGTACGGCCCCGACGGCGAGGTGATGAAGCGCTTCGACGTGAAGGACGGCCACGCCATCGTCCTCGCCAGGCTCGCCGGGTTGCCCGTCGCCATTCTCACCGCCCGCAGCTCGAAGATCGTCGAGACGCGCGCGAAGGAGCTCGGCGTCGCCTTCGTCTTCCAAGGCCGCAAGGAGAAGGGACCCGCGCTCGTCGAGCTCTGCGCGCAGGCCGGCGTCAGTCCCGAGCGGGTCGCCTTCATGGGCGATGACGTGAACGATCTCCCGGCGCTCCGGCAGTGCGGGCTGTCTGCGTGCCCGGCCGATGCGGTCCAGGAAGTGCGCGAGGCCGTTCACTTCGTCTCGTCGCGCGCGGGCGGACATGGAGCGGCTCGCGAGCTCATCGACTTCGTCCTCACTCAGCGGGCCCGCTCGAGCTGAGGCGTTCGGGGTCCGCTGGGGCATCTGCGCCACCGCGGCTGCATCGTGCGCCGCGAGATCGGCGCCGGCGTTGAGAACATCGGCAGTCCGACGCAGACGGCGGCCGATAATCGGAACGAAATTCTCCGCCGAATGTGAGGCGCGCTGACACCGAGTCTCGAAAACGAAGAAGGGAAAATGGCGACGATGTGGGCATGCCACTCTCACCAATCACTGGCCGCCCCGTCGTCCCGCCGCTGCCCTCGCAGGTGCCGAGCCGCGCTCAGCTGAAGCGGGCCGAGGCCCAACTGAAACTCGCGGGTTTCAGTCCGGGCGCGGTCGACGGGGTCGTCACCCCTGCCTTCACCAAGTCGCTCACCGAGTTCCAGAGCGCGTGGGGGCTCCCCCCATCGGGGCAGCTCGATGCGGCGACGACGGCGAAGCTCCAGCACACCGCCGATCGCATCAAGGCCCACCGAAAAGACGGCTTCGTCTCGGTCGGCGAGAAGTCGAAGGACGTGCGGGTGATCGAGAACCGGCTGCGCGCGCTCGGCTACGACGCGGGCAAGGCAGATGGCGTCTACGATCGTTCACTCGGCAAGGCCGTGCTCGCCTTCCGGAAGGATCAACGTGACGTCGCCGACGGGCTCGAAGGCCTGGGCAAGCAGGCGCGCAGCTCGCTCGCGAAGGAAGTGGCCGCGCTCCGGCATGCGCCCCAGCGACGCCGGCTGCCTCCGAGCGCTGCCCAGACTCGACTCGATCGCGCGACCGCCGAGGCCGTGCTCCGCGCCCGCCCCGACGGCTCCAAGGGTCTGCGGGAAGGAGACACCGGCCGCGCGGTGAGCAACCTCCAGGCGCACCTCCGCGCCGCCGGCTTCGATCCCAAGTCCACCGCGGGCACCTTCGACGAGCGCACCGGCGGCATGGTGAAGCAGTTCCAGGCGAAGTCGGGGCTCCCCGTCAGCGGGGTCGTCGACGCGCCGACCTGGCGCGCGCTCCAGAAGAGCTACCTCCTCTCGAAGAACCCGGCCTCGCCTCCGCAGGCGCTCAACGAGCGGAGCGGCGCAGTGAAGGCCTCGGAGGCCCTGCTGAAGAAGCTCGGCTACAACCCGGGGAAGATCGACGGGCTCTTCGACAAGAACACGCTCCGCGCGGTGCGAGCCTACGAGAAGCGCCGCCACCTGAAGGTCGACGGACAGATCTCCGCACCCGAGCTGGTGAAGATGAAGAAGGACTACCAGGCGCAGAATGACTGGCGGAAACGCACCCTCGACACCGCGCGCAGGTGGCTCGGCTTTCACGAGCGCGGCGTCGACGGGAACCCGTTCTCCCGCTACTTCGGGCGCGGCCCCGAGGCCTGGTGCGCCGACTTCGTGAGCTACTGCTACACCAAGGCGGGCAAGAAGCTGAACGAGCCGTACACGCCGACGCTCCTCTCGATGCTGCACCAGAACGGCACCTATCACCGCTCGAACCCCAAGCCCGGCGACATCGTGATGTTCGATTGGAACCGCGGCGATCGAACGTCTGCGATGCACACTGGCCTCGTCGAGCGCGTCTACAAGTCCGGCGGCCAGTGGTGGGTGCAGACCATCGAGGGCAACTCGAGCAACTCGGTGAAGCGCAACGACTACCCCGTCTCGGACCCCAACATCGTCGGCTTCGGCACGATGGGGTGAGGTGCGCGATGCCCGACCCGACGCTCTTTGGGCCAGACGAAGCGACCGAGACCGGTCCCGCGCTCGAGGAAGAGGCGGCGCCGTTCGGAGTGCCTCCGGAAGCAGACACGGTCGCCGGTCGCGCGCTGATGATCGGCGCCCTCGTCGAGCGCGCGAGGCTCGAAGCGACGCCAGACGCCACGCGGCTCGCCACGCTCGATCGTTGGGTCGATCACTACGCGCTCTACGCACACCTCGGCGCGGGCGGCGCGGGGCTGTTCGAGCTCGAGCTGGGAACCTGGGCGGACGACGATCTCGCCGCGGTCGACTGGAGCGTGGAAGAGCTCGCGATGCTCCTCTGGGCCTTGGGGCGGCTCGGCTTTCCCCGCCTCGAGGTCCGCGCCAACCCGACCGAGCTGGTGGCGCTGCTCCCCATCGCCCAGAACGCGAAGACCTTCTTCTCCGACGCGCGGCTCCGCTCGGGCGACGAGATCGAGACACGGCTCGCCTTGTGCGATGGCGTGCTCGAAGCGGTGCGGGCTGAGGTCCACGCTCGTGCGCTCGGCGCCGATCCGTCGCTGATGGAAGGAGACGAGGCGCTCCACGAGTTGCTCGAGGCGGCGCGCGCTCGCGGCTTCAAGAAGGTGGAGGGGAAGACACCAGCTGCAGAGGCCATCGAGGCGCTCCGCTTCACCGGCCGGGTCGTTCTCTCCGAGCTGTTCCACGACGAAGGGCCGCACCTCGAGCACCGCATCGACTCCGCCACCTTGGTGGGCCTCGACGACACCGCGCTGGCGACGCTCCTCGGAACCCTCGAGCGCCGGGTGGACGCGCTGGCCTGGCTGGTCGAGGGTGAAGCGCCGGCAGCCGAGTGAGCAGCGCTCGTCTCGCGCACCGCTGAAGCTGCGCTCCCCAAACGGTTCCGCGAAGCGTTGCCTCGGAGTGCGTCGCCGAAGCCGGCAGCCTCGCCGGCCTCAGCGTGAGGACCTCAGCGGTAGCAGAGGTTGGTGCACTGACCCATCGTGCAGAGCCCGCCAGCACACTCGCGCGAGGCGTTGCAGCTCGTGCCATTCGTCTTGGTCGCCACGCAGACGGCGCCGCCGCCGCCAGGGCAGTAGGTCGTGTTGGCGATGCACTGCGGGTTGCCATTCGTGGTGCAGGCGACGCCGGCGTCGACGAACTGCGGCTGGCAGGTGTTGCCGGTGCAGTAGAGGAATTCCTTGCAGCCAGCCGTCGACCCGTTCGTCGGGCACATTCCGCCGACGTCAGCGAAGGCAGCGCAGGTGCCATTGACGCAACGAGCGCCCGGGAAGCAGGCCTCGGTGTTGGTGCCGCACGGCTGACCGATCATGCGCTTGTTGGCGCAGAGGCCGTTGTCGCAGTACTCGGAATCGAGGCAGGTCGGAGCCGCCGGAACGCCCGCGCCAGTCGGCTGCTCGCCCGTGTTGCAGACGCCGCCCGGCGAGGTGTTGAAGCGCTTGGTGCAGACGTCGACGCCGCCATCGGCGGTGAACTGGGTCGCACACACGAGCTCGAAGTTGCCGCTGGTGCGCGCGCACTCGAGCCGGCCCTTCGTGCAGGCCGCGCCTTCGAGCTTCCCGACGGTGCAGAAGCGCTGGGCGACGCCCGGGTCGGGGCAGATGAGGCCCGCCGCGCAGCTGCCGGTGCTGGTGCAGCCCGCGTCGGCGCCGGCCCGCGGAGCGCAGGTGCCGTTGCGGCAGTAAGTGCCGGGCGCGCACTGGGCGTCACGGCTGCACTGGCCCACTCCACCGTCGGGGTTGCGGTACACGCTGCACGTTCCGCAGGTCTGCCCGCCCCCCACGTTGCAGAAGCCGGCGAGGCACTCGCTGTCGTTGGCGCAGAGCGTTCCCGGCATCGCGAGCGGCGTGGTGTACGCGCTCGCCAGGCAGAGCGAGGTGTTGGCGTTCTGGTCTCTGGCGCACGACGCGCTCGGGTAGATGGCGTCGAGGCAGGTGCGCAGCGCGGGGAGATCGACCGCCGTCCGCCCGCGCGCGAAGGCGCCCTGGGCCTCATCGCAGTCGGCGCGCTGACGAGCCTCACACGCGACGCGCTGGGAGGACGCGAGCTGATCGTTGGCGGTGAAGCCGTTGACGCCCGAGGTCGTGCACCGAATGAAGAAGTCGCACTGCCGCTGGGCGATCTCTCCGCAGAAATCGTAGGCCATGCCGCCGTCACCGGTCGTTCCGCCGGCCGTCGCTCCGCCAGCGACTGCGCCGCCAGCGACCGCGCCGCCTGCGACCGCGCCGCCCGCGACCGCACCACCCGCGACCGCGCCACCCGCGACCGCTCCACCAGCCGTCGAGCCGCCCGCGACCGCTCCACCGGCGACCGCTCCACCAGCCGTCGAGCCGCCCGCGTCGCCACCAGCCGTCGAACCACCTGCATCGCCGCCAGCCGAACCGCCGCTCGTCACCGAGCCACCGCCCATCGCGGTTCCACCACCCGCGTTCCCTCCGCCGGCCGTCGTGCCGCCTGCGCTTCCACCGTCGGGACACGGCATGCCGTTGCAGTCCTGCACGGGTTCGATGCCGCACATGCAGCCGGCGGAAGAGACGACGACGAGAGCGACGAGCGCGGGGAAGTGACGTGACATGGCGTGCCGACGTAGTCGCATTCCGGCACGACGGAAAGGCCCTCTCCGTCACCACACGGTCGCTCGACGCGCTGCCCCAAAGGAAGGTGAAGGTAGGACAGAAACGAGCGCGACCGAGGGCGCGGACTAGACTCGAAGCATGGCGAACACCCGCACCACCTCGAAGGTCCGCGACATCGTGCTCAAGGCGAAGTTGGTCGACGAGCTCCAGATGCGCTCGGCCTTGTCCCGGCTCGATCAATGGGGCGGGCGGCTGCCGGCGGTGCTGGTCGACATGGGCTTCGTCGACGAGGAGCGGCTGGTGGAGGTCATCGGCAAGGCCCTCCGCATGCCGGTCACCCACCTGGGGACGACGCCGAAGGACCAGGCGGCGATCGGCAAGGTGGACGTGGCGACGTGCGAGGAGAACGCGGTGTTCCCCGTGCAGTTCAAGGATCGCACCCTCACCCTGGCGATGGCCGACCCGACCGACCTCGCCGTGCTCGATCTCGTCTCGGCGAAAGCTGGGGTGCGGGTCAACCCGGTGCTCGCGTCGGAGAGCGAGATCAGCGCCGCCATCGCCCGCCACTACCGCGGCCAACACGTCGAGCCGAAGTCGTACTCGATGCGCAAGCGGGTCACCCATGAAGTGCCTGCGGCCGATGGCGGGAATCTCCCCGACGCGGTCTTCCAGCTCGACCTCCGCTCGCCGCCCAAACCCGCCGCGCCACCCAGCGACGTGGGGAGCCGCCCACCGAGCGCCAACACTCTGCTCGACGAGTTCCTCGACGAGCCCAAGTCGTCGGGCGCGGCGTTCTCTCCAGCCGATCTCGCGCGCATCGAGGCCTGCCGGCTCAACCAGGAAAAGGCAGCCACCATTCTCCGAGCGGTGCAGGAGCTGCTCGCCGAGAAGGGCCTCTTGAACTGAGTTCGTTCAAGCTTCGACGCTCCAACCGCTCGACATAACACGCATTTCTAAGCAGCCGATTGTCTTCAGCAGGGCGTGAAACTATTCGGAGTCCTCCCCGTAGGTGAAGGCGAGGACACGATGGGACGCACGGCTGGAGCGCTCAACAAGGACTACACCGACGCCAGGGACGAGCTCGCGAGGCGGGCGGCCCAGGCGCTCCTCACGACCGGGGCGCGGCTGCCGTCGCTGCGCGCGTTGGCGGAGGCGGCGGAGGTCGATCAGGGCACGCTGCGCCACTACTTCGGAGACCGCCGCGGAGTGGTGCGAGCGGCGCTCGAGACCCTGTTGGTGCACGGTGACGAGCGGCAACGGCAGGCCCTCGCGCTCTCGGCGCTCCCCGTCGAGGAGGCGCTCCACCGGCTCTGCACCGGCGTCGTCCGCGCCTGGAGCGGGCTCCTCGGCAGCATGCACGCCACCGGCTTCGTCGAGGGCATGGGCGACGACTTCCTCGGGCGCGCCTACGTCGAGACGATTCTCGAGCCCACCCTCGCCACCGTCGAGCAACTGCTCGGGCGCTTCGTCGAGCGCGGTGAGCTGAGGCCGACCGACCTGCGCGTCGCGGCGCTGGCGCTGATGGCCCCGGTGATGCTCGCCTGTTTCCACCAGGTGCAGCTCGCTGGCGCCGCCTGCCGCCCCCTCGAGCTCGAGCCTTTCGTCACCGCCCACCTCACGGGTTTCCTGCGCGGCCACGCGCGCTCACCGTCGTCCGACTCACCGGAGAAGTCCAACTCATGAACCGCCTCGCCCTCCCCCTCCTCCTCGTCGTCAGCGCCTGCAACAAGACCGGCGCCCCGCCCACCCTGCCGGAGAAGCTCGTCGGCCACTGCCGCTACACCAACCCGTTCGCGAAGATCGAAGAGTGCCGCGACTACCTCGGCGAGTGGACCGAGAAGCAGGCGACCGACGACTGCGCCGCCCAGCAGCTCGAGGGCAAGAAGGCCGAGTACACCGCCGGCACTGCCTGCTCGTACCCGTCGGTGCTCGGCTTCTGCATTCTCGGCGGGGGCGCGACGTTCACCCGCATTCACCTGCCCGGCGACTCGGACACCAAGTGCGCAGGGACCGAGCGCGGCTGCGAGGTCTTCGGTGGAGGCCTCTTCGACCCCGCGCCCATCTGCGGCGGCAAGGTGAGCGAAGGCGGAGGAACGGGGCTCCCGGTGTGGCAGCCGCCGGTGCTGACGTGCAAGGCGCCGATGCCGGGTGAGCCTGCCGGAAAGTCGGACAACGGGCAGGTCTGCACCTGGGAGATGATCAGCGGCGCCACCGAGCCCGGCCGTCACTTCGAGCAGTACGCCGACTGCAATCGAGTCCGCACCCAGCGGCCCTACTACGGCGCGCCGACGAACGCCGACGCGACCCGCGACGATCCCCGCATGAACGACCCCGCCTACCGAGCCGAGGTCGAGTGGATCAAGACCGAGGTGAACGCCGCGGCCTGCGTCTGCTGCCACAAGTCCACCGCGCCCGATGGGCCGTCGAACTGGTACGTCGATCAGCCGGGCAACTTCATCAACGGCATGTACGACCGCGGGCTCGCGATGGGCGCCGGGTGGATCGACACCTCGAGCTTCGGCACCTTCCCTCCCGAGCAGAACAACGGCTTCTGGCGCTCGAGCCCGGAGCGGCCGACCGACTCCATCTTCCTCAGCACCGACCCGGCGCGAATGAAGCGCTTCTTCGAGGCCGAGCTCGCCTTCCGCGGAAAGACGAAGGCCGACTTCGCCGGGCAGAAGTACGGCGCCGGCCCGCTCGACGATCAGCGCTTCTACGTGCCGCGCGCCTGCGAGAACGGCGAGGGCGTCGACGAGAACGGGACGCTCACCTGGCTCGGCGGCCGCGCCCGCTACCTCTGGGTGCTCGAGGGAGGGAGCACCTCGCCTGGGGTGCCGCCCAACCTCGACCTGCCGCCCGGCGTGCTCTGGCGCTTCGACGTGCCGTACACCGCGCCGAAGGGCGTCGAGTCGGGCACCGTCACCTATGGCAGCGCGCCCGAGGGCACCTCGCAGCGCTTCCCGAAGTCGGGCGCGCCGCCGGCCCTGGAGCGCGGCAAGCAGTACTACCTCTACGTCCTGCAAGACGTCGCCTTCCCCGCGACGCGCTGCCTGTTCACCAAGAAGTAGTCGCCCAGCAGCGAGGGCTTCACGACCACCCCTGGTCCAGGCATGGTTCGCCCCTCGTGCGCCAGCCCCTTGGGCCAGTGCTGGTCGGTCTCCTCGTGAGCGCCCAGGCGGCGTACGCGGAGATTGGGCTCCACCTCTGGGACGAGGTCGACGCCGGCCCACCCGCGGTCCTCAGGGGCCAGGTGCGCGCGATGGGCACCCGACGACCGCTCGCCGCCGCGCTCGTCACCATCGACGGTGGGGCTTCGCTCGAGACCCTCGCCGATGGTGAGTTCTCGGTCGAGCTCGAGGCAGGTGACGTCGAGCTCGAGGTGAAGGCCTCGGGCTTCGTGGGGCGCACCTTCGTCGAACGGCTCGCGCCGGGCCAACGCCTCGAGGTGCTCTATCGGCTCGAGCCCAACGGCGTCGCCACCTACGAGACGGTGGTGCGGGCGAAGAAGGAGAGCGAAGCGCCGCGAGTCGAGCTGGGCCGCACCGAGCTCACCGAGAGCGCTGGGACCCAGGGAGACCCGTTTCGCGCGGTGATGTTGCTGCCGGGCGTCGCCTCGGTCGCCTCCGGGCTGTCCTACCCCGTGGTGCGAGGAACCCAACCCGCCGCCACCGGCTTCTTCCTCGACGGGGTGCGAGTCCCGCAGCTCTACCACCTGCTCGCCGGGCCCTCGGTGCTCGCGCCCGACTTCATCGATCGGGTCGACTTCTTCACCGGGGCGCTCCCCGCGCGGTACGGGCGGCTGCTCGGCGGCGCGGTGGAGGCCAAGCTGGCCCGACCTCCCGAGTCGTTGAAGGCGACCGTCTCGGTCGATCTCTTGAGCGCCCAGGCCTTCGTGGCCGCGCCCATTCGAGCCGCGCACCTCGACGTCGCCGCGGGAGGACGCTTCAGCTACACCGCGCTCGTCGCGACCCAGGTGGCGAAGCTCGCCTTCCCCTCGACACCCGAGAACCCGCAGCCTGCGCCGGTCGCCAGCTTCCAGGACTACCAGCTGCGCGCCGAGTGGAGCCCGGGCCCAGGCAAGCTCCGCCTCCTGGCCTTCGGGGCCGCCGACGAGGCAGGGGTTCGTCAGCGCGATCCACGCACCATCACCGCGCTGCTCTCGAACGTGTTTCACCGCGTCGATCTCTCCTGGCGCATGAGCCTCGGCGGAGGCCAGGCGGAGGCGGGCGTCACCGTCGGCACCGATCAGCTCGGGCTCATCGGCACCCGCGACGGGAAGGACGTCGGGCAGTTCGTGATGCGCCGCACTGGCTGGCAGGCGCGGCTGCGGTACTCGAGGCCCTTCCTCGACGCGCTGACGCTCGAGGCGGGCGCCGACGTCGACCGCCAGGACGTCGACCTCGAGATCGAGCGCGACCCGGTCTTGGCCATCGGCTCGGCCTCGAGCCTCCGCGAACCGCGAACCATCGGCACCATCGCGGGCACCTTCGCCGAGCTCTCCTGGAAGGCCGGGCCGGTGTCGCTCGTCGGAGGGCTGCGCGGCGACCTCTTCACCCTCGACTCGGGCGTCGTGCGCGCTGCGATCGACCCGCGCGCGGCGCTGCGGTGGACGCTGCGCGACTGGCTGGTGCTTCGCGGCTCGGCCGGGCTCAGCCACCAGGCGCCCACGGTGATGGTGAACGTGCCGGTGTCCGATCTCGCGGGGCTCCGGCAGGGGCTGCAGGCAGGGGCGCGGTTCGACGTCGGGGCCGACGCGCGGCTCGAGTGGCTCGGCCTCGATGCTTCCGCGACCGCCTTCTTCAACCCGCTCTTCCCGGCCATCGAACACACCATCGAGTCGTTGCTCACCAACCGCGCCCGCGCCGGCGAGGCCGCGAGCGGCGTGCCAGGCCGCGCCTACGGGCTCGAGCTCATGGTGCGGAAACGAAGCGAGGGCCGCTGGTTCGGCTGGGTGAGCTACACGCTGCTTCGCTCGGAGCGGTACAAACGCGCGCTGCAGTTCGACGCCCGTGGCGCCGTCGTCGACGACGTGACGGCCTGGGTGCCCTTCGACTTCGATCAGACCCACGTGCTGCACCTCACCGGCGGGCTGACGCTGCCGCGCGGGTGGAAGCTGAGCGCCGGCCTGCACCTGAACTCGGGGAGGCCCGAGTCGGGCTCGATCAGCAGCCGTGCCCAGGAGCCCTCCTTCGATCCCGTCACCCTCGCGCCGGCCTGGGTGCCGGTGAGCCTCGCGAGAGAGCCGCGGCTCCCACCCTTCGTTCGGCTCGATCTCCGCGCGAGCAAGACGTGGGCGTTCGACGACTTCGTGCTCGAGGCCTACCTCGACGTGCTCAACGCCTCGGCCTCGTCCGAGGTGCTCGGCTTCACCTACGACACGACGGTCGACGCCACCGGCCAGGTGAAGCTGCGCAAGACCCCGTTCGCGATTCCCCTGGTGTTGCCGACGCTGGGCGTGAAGGGATCGTACTGATGCGCGCGCTCTGGCCGCTCCTCGTCTTCGCTGCCTGCCCGTCTCCGGAGGAGGCCTTCGTGCTGTCGGGCCGGCTCATCGACGAGGACGGCGTCGGGGTTCCGCATCAGGAAGTGCGGGTGCTGCGTGACGTCTCGCCCGACGCCCGCCGCTGCTCGCCGATGGAGCCGTTCGCTACGCTCGAGACCGACGGCGCCGGGGTCTTCAGCCTCACCGTCTATCGGCAACAACAGACCCTCGGGCGCGCGCTGCCTCGGTTCTTCCGCATCGAGACGACGCCGCAGCTCCAGCCCAGCTGGCGCAGCGCGCTCTCGTTCCGCTTTCCCGCCGTCGATCTCCACCTGCCCGACCTCCTCGTTCCCACCCAGGGCCTGGCGCCGCCCCCGGGCACCTTCGAGACCCTCGTCGAGGGCACCTTGGACGGCACCGTCGCCTGGCGCAGCGGCGTGGGCGCGCTGTTCGCCGAGGAACGGGCGCTCGATCAGGTGAAGATCGACCGACGACTCTTCTCCGACGTCGCCCCGGTGAGCGGCTTCAACATGTACGAGTCGTACGCGGTCGAGGCGCGGCTCGAACGCCCGACCGGGCTGAGCCAGACCGACACCATCTCGAGGCTCCGCACCTTGCCCTGCGACGTGCCCGGCCGGCCCTGCCCGCTCACCGACGGGCGCGCGCTGCCGGTCGACCTGCCGGCGAACACCGAGTCGGTGTCGATCAGAGCGAACGAGATCCTCGAGCTGTCCGAGCTCTCGCTCCGCGGCCTGCAAGTCGAAGGAGAGCCCGACACGCTGGTCGTCGAGATCGACGAATCGGGAGGCGGCGCCGCACAGTGGCGAACCTGGGCTCGCTCGCAGAAGGTGCGGGAGGTCTTGCCGGCAGCACTCAACCACTGCCGAGAGCCGACCGGCTTCCTCTCGTTCGTGCTCCCGCGGGTGTTGGCGACCGGGCTCCGGCTCCGGGTGGAAGACACGAACGGTGAGCCCCTGAAGCTCGTCTCGTTGGCGGAGGTGATGGCGCGATGAAGCGGTGGTGGCTCGTGCTCCTCAGCGCCTGTGCGCCGCGCATCGACCCGCCGGTGCCACCTGCGCGCCCCATCGTCGTCGTCCCCGAGAGCTCGGCCGCGATGCCCTGGGTCGACCCGCTCGTGCTGGTGAAGGTCGAGGCGGCGGAGCAGACGAGCGTGCTGCTCTTCGTCGACGCCGACTGTCAGGGCCAGCCGTTGAGGCGTGACTCGGCCGAGCGGTTTCGCGCGGGGATCGAGCTCGAGGTGGTGCACGGACCGAACCTCTTCTCGGCGAAGGCGGTCGACGCACAGGGGCTGGCGTCGAGCTGCTCCGATCCAGCGACGCTCCAGGTCGTCAAGCTGGCGCGCGGAACCACCCAGGCACCAGTGGTGACGCGCATCGAGCCGACGATGCCCACCCAGGGCCTCGTGGCGACCGTCTTCGGCATCGCTCCGGCCGGCTTTCGCGTGCGGCTCTGGTCGCGCCCTCAGTGTCAGGGAGCGCTCCTCGCGACCGGCGCCGGCTTCGGGATCAAGGGGCTCACCGTCGCCTTGGAGCGAAACGAGCGGCTCGAGGTGTCGCTCGACGGCGTTCGCGGCACCGAGCTCACGCTCTGCAGCACGCCCCACGTCCTCGCCAACGACCTCACCCCGCCCCCGGAGGTCGACACCGTCGCCATTCCCACCGAGCTCAGCTCGCAACAAGAGGAGCACTTTCTCATCGTCACGAACGACTTCGAGGCGACCGACGCCTACGCGGTCGGCTACGGCGACCGCTGCCCGACCCAGGGTCAGGCGCCGAGCGCGGGGATCAATCGGGTCTGCGCGGGCGTGGCGGGCAGCGTGTGCCAACGAATCCTCGAGATGCCGCCGCTCCCGAGCCCGAACCTCTGGGTCTGGCGCGTCGACCCGGCTGGAAACTCGAGCTGCACCATCGTGAACGGCCGGCCCACGCGCGTTGGCTCACCACCACCGCTGAGCACCCTGCGCGTGTCTGGAGGGCCGTCCGACAACCTCTATGCCCTCACCGCGCAGCTCGAGAGCGGGGTCCTCTACTTCCCGAGCCGCGACTGCCGCGAGCTCCCGTCCTTCGCCGATCTCCAGCCGACCCCGACGCTCTACGTGAAGGTCGGAGTGCTCTCGGGTTCGCCGTGGTCGGCGCGCCTCTGGAACAGCGTCGCGCCCGACGCCGGCACCTGTGAGGTCGTTCACTGAGGTTGGAGTAGGCTGCCCGACGTGCGAACCCTCGGCCTCGTCCTGCTGTTCAGCTGTGGAGCCCCCGCCCCACGGACGCCCACCATCGCGGCCCTGCCCGACTTCGCCTTGAGCGACGTGAACCCGGCCTCGCCGACGTCGGGGCAGCTGGTGATGCCCAGCGCGCTGAGAGGCAAGGTGAGCGGCTGGTACTTCACCCACTCCGGGTGAGGCTACTGCCGAAGCCAGGCTGGCTTCCTCCAGACGCTGCAGACGAAGCTCGAGGCGAACGCGCCGGGCGCCTTCCAGCTGCTCGCGGTGAACGGCGCAGGCCTCGAGAGCGGAAACGACGGCTTCGTGACGGGCAAGACGCTTCCGCTGCTCCAAGACACCGCTGCGGTGGACGCGTGGGGCCGCTGGCAGGTGACGTACCGAGACGTGGTGGTGCTCGACGTCGAGGGGCGGCGGCGTGACGTCTTCAACCTCACCGAGCACGATCTGTCGAACCCCGGCAACCTCGAGACGCTCGAGCGTATCCTCTCGGCCGCACGCTGATGGGTAGCCGAGGCTCCGTGGTTGTGCTGAACCCCGTTCACCCGTGCTGAGCCTGCTCGTCAGCCTCTCGATGGCCCAGACCGCCAATCCCTACCTCGTGACCGCGAGGTCGTTGGTGCGCGACCTCAAGTTCGCCGACGCCATCGTGCAGCTGGAGATCGCCCGGCAGGTGCCCGATCTCGATCGCCAGCAGCGGGTCGAGACCCTGGAGCTCCTCGCCAAGTGTCAGGTCGCCGAGGGGAACCGGGAGAAGGCCGAGGCGGCGATGGGCGAGCTCTTGTCGCTGCGCCCAGAGCACGAGCTCGATCGCGCGACGACGTCACCGAAGATCGTCGAGCTGTTCGACGCGGTGAAGCAGCGCCTCTTCCCAGATCGGAAGGTGAGCGTCGTCGAAGAGAGCGCGCCTCCGGGGCGGGTGCGCGTGCGGCTGGTGGACCCATTCCATCGCGTCGCGCGCGTCGAGCTGCGCACCCAGCTCGGGGACGCGTCGTGGCAGGCCACCGAGGTGAGCGCGCGAGACGGCGTCGTCGATCTCGCGGTGCCCCCGCCCGACCAGGAGCCGGTGCGATGGTACCTCGAGATCCTCGACGGTCAGCGGCAGGTGCTGGCAACGCTCGCGACCCAGGCCGAGCCTCGGCTGGTGGCCACCCGCGCCAGCGCGAACGAACCGAACGGGCCGAACGAGCCCAGCGCCCGGCCCAAGAAGTTCCTCCTGGCGGGGATCCTCACCGGAGTGGCGGCCCTCGCCATGCTCGCAGGCGCGACCTTCCTCGAGGTGAACGCCCAGGCGCTCGACCGCGCGTCGAGAGATCGCTCCCGGCCTCCGGGTGATTGGGCAGACACCGCGCGCGCGGCCCACGAGCAGGCCGTCGCGCAGGCGAGCTGGGCCCTGGGCCTCTTCGTCACCGGCGGCCTCACCGGTGCCGCCGCGGTGGTGATGATCGTATGGTGACGCCCATGCGCTGGCTGACCGGGGTGGTGATGGTCGCGGCGTGCGTGCCGGGGCCGCTCGACGAGGTGGGCGCGCGGTGCTCGACCGAACGCCCCTGCAGCGCGCCGCTCTTCTGTGCGGCCGGTGTGTGCTCGCTCACTCCAGCGCCCGACGCAGGCCGCCTCGACGCAGGAGGCGTGGATGCAGGGGGCGACGGCGGGGTGGACGCGGGGGCCGACGGCGGCGTCGACGCGGGCGCTGACGGCGGCGTCGATGCGGGCGCCGATGCGGGCACCGATGCGGGCACCGACGCTGGGGAGCCCGATGCTGGCGACGACGGCGGCTTCCCGGTCAACGTGAACCTCGTCCGAAACCCCGGCTTCGAGCTCGGAGTGGCCTTCTGGGCCGCGAACGGAGGCACGCTGGCGGGCGTACGACAGGCGCTCGCGGGAAACCTGGCGGGGCGAATGACGAAGTCGGGCGCGGCGAACCCCACGCTGGCGAGCTCGGTGATCGCGGGAGAGACGACCTTCGGCATGCTCTTCTGCGCCCGCGCCTGGGTGCGGCACTTCGACGAGACCTTCGCGATCAACCTCATCATCCGCGAGCGGTTCGCCGACGGAGGGGTGAACGCGAGCAACGGCGGCGGCGGGCGAATCGACGCGGGCGCCTGGGTGCCGATCAGCGAGTCGCTCGTCACCTTCGGAAACGGCAATGGTGTCGATCTTCGAATCAACACGGGCACGATGCCGCCCGACGCCTCGGTCTTGGTGGACGAGGTGTGGCTCATTCGCGCGACCGGCACCAACTGCCCCTGACGACGCGCGACGAAGTGGCCGTTCCTCGGGTAGTTTGAGTGGGTGGCGAAGACTCCCACCTCCGCGGGAACCTACGAGCTCGTGCGCCGCCTCGCCGCCGGAGGCATGGGTGAGATCTTCGTGGCGCGGAAGAAGGGCGCCGGCCGCTTCGAGAAGGACGTGGCGCTCAAGCTGCTGCTGCCCCACCTGACTGCCTCGGAAGACTCGGTGCGCCGGTTCTACGACGAGGCGAGCCTGGCCGCGCGCATGCGCCACCCGAACATCGTCGAGATCTTCGACGTCGGTGAGGCCGAAGGGCGCCCCTTCATCGCGATGCAGTTGGTCGACGGCGTGAGCCTCGATCGTTATCTCTTCGCGATGCAGGCGCGGAACGAGCAGGTGCCGCTGCCGATCGCGCGGGCCATCGGGCTGGCGATCTGCGAGGCGCTCGCCTACGCGCACGGGCTCACCGACGCTCGAGGCCGGCCGCTCAAGTTGGTGCACCGAGACGTGACGCCGTCGAACGTGCTGCTGTCCTTCACCGGGGCGGTGCAGCTCACCGACTTCGGCATCGCGCGGGTGGGCGACGACAAGACCTCGAGCGGGCTGCGGGGCAAGGCGGCGTACGTCGCGCCGGAGCAGCTCACCCACGAGGCGCCGGTCGACGCGCGGGTCGATCTCTACGCGGCGGCGCTCACGCTGTACGAGCTGATCGCCGGGAAGAACCCCTTCAGGCGGAGCTCGAAGGAGGCGACGCTGACGGCGGTGATGAACGAGCCTCCGACGGAGCTGGCGAGCGTGCGCAGCGGCGTGTCGGCGCAGATGAGCGCAGCGGTGATGAAGGCGTTGTCTCGAAGGCCCTCCGCGCGGTTCGAAGACGCGACGAGCTTCCGCAAGGCGTTCGTCGATGGGCCGGTCGCGAGCGGCCCCGAGATCGCCGAGCACTTGAACAAGGTGACGGGCGGGCCGACGACGCATGTGCCGGGAGACGAGGGGCCGTCGACGCGATCGCAGGTGATCCGGGTGACGAAGATCGTCTCCGGAGACGTGGGGGTGCGCTCCGAGCCGAACGGAGCGTCGAGCGCCGAGGTCGTCTCCGCGCCGCACCCCGACCCGCTCGGCAGGACCGACCGTCAGACCATTCCGCTCGTCCGCTGGCCCGTCATGCTGGGGGTGGTGGTGCTGCTGGTCGTCGTCCTGGGAACGGTGGCGTTGGTCCAGAGTCGCACCACGCCCGAGTTGGTGACGGTGACGGTGTCGCCCTCGGTGGTGCCCGAGTCGCCGGTGAACGAGCCGCTGAAGCCGGTGAACGTGAGCGAGCCCGAGCCGACGCGCGAGGTGGACAAGCCGACCGCGCCGCACGTCGAGCCACGGCCGCCCGAGCCGAAGGAGCCTTCGCCGGGGAAGTCGAACCGGCCGAAGGTGGCGAAGAGCGAGCCCAAGCCGGTGGAGCCGAGCGAGCCGTCGATTGGTTACCTCGCTGCGGACGCGGAGCCGTGGGCGGAGGTGTTGGTCGATGGGGCGCGGGTCGATCGAACGCCCTTCTCGAAGTACCCGCTGCCGGCTGGCAAGCACGAGCTGGTGTTCCGTGGTCCCGATGGGCGCGAGGAGAAGCGGCAGGTGATTTTGTCCCAGGGAAGGACGACGTCGGTGCGGGTCACCTTCGCGAGTCCGTGAGACGAAGGCGAGAGCTCGGCTGATGCTGCGGGTCCTCCATCGCGAAGAGGCCGAGCGGAAGCCGGAGTCGAACTGGGGAACCGTGAGACGAAGGCGAGAGCTCGGCTGATGAGCGGAACGTCACCTGCGGGTCTTCCATCGCGAAGAGGCCGAGCGGAAGCCGGAGTCGAACTGAGGAACCGTGAGTCGAAGCCGGGGACGGTGAGGCGCGCGCGCGGTAGGGTGGGCGGCGATGAGTGAGCAGGAGACGCGCACGCTGGACCTCACCGGAGCGCCCGTTCGCCCGATGGCAGTTCGGTTGCTGGTGATGACGGGGCCCGACCGCGGGAAGGTCTTCGTGCTCGAGCAGGGCACCGCGCTGATCGGGAGCCACGGCGATTGTCAGCTGCAGTTGACGGACGACGCAGTGTCGAGGCGTCACGCGTCGATCGAGCTGTTGGGTGTTCGGGTGCGGGTGCGCGATCTGGGCTCGAAGAACGGCACCCGGTACCAGGGCGCGAAGCTGTCGGTGCTCGATCTCCCGCTCGGGGCGGTGGTGGAGGTCGGCGCGACGCAGGTGGCGGTGCTGCCCAAGGTGAGCGGCACGGTGGCGGCGCGGGAATCGCTCGGCGAGCTGCTCGGGCGCTCGGAGGCGATGCGGCGGCTCTTCACTCAGCTCGAGCAGGTGGGCCCGACCGACGCCTCGGTGCTGCTGACGGGACCGACGGGCTCGGGCAAGGGCGCCTGCGCGAAGGTGCTCCACGAGCTGTCGCCGCGCGCGAAGGGACCGCTGGTGGTGTGGGACTGTGGCGCGGTGAGCACCGAGCTCGTGCAGGCCGCGCTGTTCGGGCACGTGAAGGGCGCGTTCACCGGCGCGGTGAAGGACACGCCGGGCGTGGCGGAGCTGGCCGACGGAGGCACGCTCCTGCTCGACGAGGTGGCGGCGCTCCCGCTCGAGCTGCAGCCGTTGCTGTTGCGGTTGCTGGAGACGGGCACCTTCCAGCGGGTCGGTGAGGGCAAGGTACGGCGGTCTGATTTTCGGGTGGTGGCGACGACTCAACACGATCTCGAGGCGAAGGCGCGGGCGGGCGCGTTTCGGGCCGACCTCTTCTACCGGCTCTCGGCGATCGTGCTGACGGTGCCGCCGCTGAAGGAGCGGTTGGAAGACGTCGCGCTGCTGGCGCAGGCGTTCGCGAAGCGCTCGAAGCCGGGAGCGGCGTTGTCTCCGAGCGCCGTGGCCGCGCTGTCGGCGTGGCAGTGGCCGGGGAACGTGCGCGAGCTCGAGAACGTGGTGGAGCGGATCTTGGCGCTCGGCGAAGAAGCGGTGTTGCCGAAGCCTCCGAGCGCCGAGGGTGGTGACTTTCATCAGGCGCGCGAGCGGGCGTTGGCGGCGTTCGAGAAGAGCTACCTCGAGGCGTTGTTGGCGCGGCACAAGGGCAGCGCGTCGGCGGCGGCGAAGGAAGCCGGTATCGCCCGGAGCTACCTGTACAAGATGCTCGAAGCGCACGAGGTCGATCCAGCAAAGTTCCGCTGATCCGCCGTGGGCGCTGCCGATTGATCAGCTGGACGCTCGGGGACCAGCAGTCAGGCCGACGGCTCCCTCGCGTCGAACACGCTTGACGTCACGGCGGCCGGCAGGCAGAAGCGCGCAGCCTTTTGGTACGCCCAGGTAGCTCAGTTGGTAGAGCAGGGGACTGAAAATCCCCGTGTCGCTGGTTCGATTCCGGCCCTGGGCACTTCACGCTGGTTCGTTCGAGCAGGTCTTCCCGACCGCTCGCGATTGCGCGGAGACCGCTGCTTCGGTGAACGTCACCCACCGAAGCAGCGCGAGTTCGACGCTCACTGACAGGGCGGGCTGGTCGCCGGAATGTGCGGGCAGTGCGTGGTCGCCGAGGCGGTGTCGGTCGCGGCAACGGTGAGGTGGTAGAGCCGGCAGGCGAAGGTGTTGCCAGAGCCGTTGCCCATCGAGGTGTACATCGCGGTCGCGTTGGTGAAGCCGGAGCACGCCGTCATGCACGCGGTGTTGTCAGCGAACTGGCCGGCACACTTGGCCTGGGCGACGGTGCAGAAGCCCTCGCAGTTGGCTCCACACGCGCCACCGCCACCCGGGCCTGCGTGCGGACAGTGGGTCGCCGCAGCCGCAGTCCCCGTCGCCGCCACGCCGAGGTGGTAGCCGCGACACGCGAGCGTGTTTCCAGAGGTCGCGCCCGCCGTGCCCGCCATCCACGCCGAGCAAGTGCCCTCGCACGAGGCCTGGCTGGTGAACTGCGCGTTCGAACCAGTGCAGGTCGTCATGATGCTCGTGCAGTACGCAGCACACGGAGCAGCCGTTCCGCCGCCAGCCGAGCCACCAGCCGTCGAGCCACCAGCCGTCGAGCCACCAGCCGTCGAGCCACCAGCCGTCGAGCCGCCAGCCGTCGAGCCACCAGCCGTCGAGCCACCAGCCGTCGAGCCGCCTCCAGTTCCGGAGGTGCCTCCGCCGGTTCCCGACGTGCCGCCGCCAGTTCCCGACGTGCCGCCGCCGCTGCCTCCATCGGTGGTGTTCATCGTTTGACCGCAGCCGACGACGACGACGGCCGTGAGCGCCAAGAGCAACCGAGTCATGTGAGTTCTCCGTGCAGCGGGGGTAAGGCCGGCGTTCTCGACCGGTTCACACGCCCACGCAAGAACTCGATCGAGATCGCGCAACGCACGCCGACATCGAGGTGGACACACTGTCCCCTCGAACGAACGGCGCGGCGCGGACACCTCGCCCGCACCGCGCAGAAACTCCCCCACCTTCGACCCGCTTACTTGACCGCCTTCACCCTCGGCCGCTTCTCCTGCCCCTCTTCCTCGAGGTCCGGCACGGCCTGCACGGGCGGCGCGCTCGACTTCACGCCGTGCTTCTCGAGCACCTGCCGCTCGATCTCGGCCATCACCTCCGGGTGCTCCTTCAAGTAGTCCTTCGCGTTCTCTCGACCCTGGCCGATGCGCTCGCCCTTGAAGCTGAACCACGAGCCGCTCTTCTCGATGATGCCGCCCTCGCTCGCGAGGTCGACGAGGTCACCCTCACGCGAAATGCCGGTGCCGTACATGATGTCGAACTCGACCTCCTTGAAGGGAGGCGCCACCTTGTTCTTCACCACCTTCACCTTGGTGCGGCTGCCCACCACCGTCTCGCCGTTCTTGATGGCGCCGATGCGGCGAATGTCGAGGCGCTGGCTGGCGTAGAACTTGAGCGCGTTGCCGCCCGTCGTGGTCTCGGGGTTGCCGAACATCACGCCGATCTTCATGCGGATCTGGTTGATGAAGATGAGGCAGGTCTGGCTCTTCGCCACGGTGCCGGTGAGCTTCCGCAGCGCCTGGCTCATCAAGCGCGCCTGCACGCCCATGTGCGCGTCGCCCATTTCGCCTTCGAGCTCGGCCTTCGGAACCAGCGCAGCAACGGAGTCGATCACCAGACAGTCGATGGCGCCTGAGCGCACCAACATCTCGGCGATCTCGAGGCCCTGCTCACCGGTGTCCGGCTGCGACAGAAGCAAGTCATCAGTGCGCACGCCCAGCTTGCGCGCGTACCCGATGTCCATCGCGTGCTCGGCGTCGATGTAGCCACACACCCCGCCGCGCTTCTGCGCCTCGGCCACGATGTGGAGACACAGCGTCGTCTTACCCGAGGACTCCGGACCGTAGATCTCGACGATGCGGCCGCGCGGCACGCCACCGACGCCCAACGCGATGTCGAGCGAGACCGACCCCGTCGGAATGGTGGTGATGTCCTTCGCCATGGGCTCGTCGTTGCCCAGACGCATGATGCTGCCCTTGCCGAACTGACGCTCCACTGCCTGCAGCGCCAACTCGATCGCCTTTTCCTTCTCTTGGTTCATCGCCATGCCGTGTATCCTCCCGGGGGACCAACTGAACGCCTGTTTCGTATCAGACTTGGGCCGTCATAGACCAGCGGTCTGACATTCATCCCGCAACACGGTTTAACTGTATGATTTTACATTGCAATCCAGCATCGGTGGTCGGCATCATCGACAGGTGCTGCGCGCCCGACTCCCTGGAGTTGCCGACCTTCGCCGCGCCGCCCTCGCCCACACGTTTTTTCCACCAACGACGCTCAGACGCGCCGTGGAGCGCCTCGGCTTCGTGCAAGCCGACCCGATTCGAGCGCCAGCGCGAGCGCAGGATCTGACGCTGCGACATCGAGTGCGCGGGTATCGAGCGGGTGACCTCGAGCGGCAATACGCGCAGCTTCCCATCGAAGAGGACTTCTTCGTCAACGCCGGCTTCGTCACGCGAACGCTTCACCAGCTGATGCATCCCCGCACGGCGCGACAGACGTGGACGAAGGCGCAGTGGACCAAGGCGAACGCGGTGCTGGAGGCCGTTCGGAAACGCGGAGTCGCTCATCCGCGCGAGGTCGACGCGTCGCTGCAGCTCGGAACGGCGACCAATTGGTTCGGCGGTCGATCGAACGTCAGCACGCAGCTGCTCGATGGGCTGCACTACCGCGGCCTGCTTCGAGTCGCTCGGCGAGAAGGCGGCATTCGGCTCTACGCCATTCGGGAACCCACTGCGGCGCCAGCCAATCCACTCGACGCGCACGACGCCCTCATCGATGCGATCGTGCAGAAGTACGCCCCGCTCCCGGCGGCGACGCTCGCCAGGTTGGTCAGTGCTCTGCGCGGCGGAGTACCTCAGTGGAACGACGGTCGGGCAGCAGCGCTCGCACGTGCCAAACAACGGCTCTCCCACCAGCGCATCGACGGCATCGACTGGTACCTGCCTGAAGGCGAATCGCTGCGCGCCGGTGAGGTGCCGGACATCGTGCGGCTGCTGGCTCCATTCGATCCCCTCGTGTGGGATCGACTTCGCTTCGAGCATCTCTTCGGTTGGGCGTACCGGTTCGAAGCGTACACGCCCGCGTCGAAGCGGCGGCTCGGCTACTACGCGCTCCCGCTGTTGTGGCGAGATCAGGTGATCGGCTGGGCGAACGCGAAGGCGACCGACGGAACCCTCGACGTGCAGGTTGGCTTCGTGTCGGGGCGAGCTCCCGCCGGTGTGGCCTTTCGTGACGCGCTCGACGCCGAGGTGGAGCGCCTCCGCCAGTTCGTCTCCGGGCCGCGCTGAACTGTCCTGTCCACCGGGCACCTGCTCACGACGCCGACACTCCGTTCTCGAAAGAACGCGTCGATCTCCCCAATCGATCCGATGGGTTGGCGCAGGCACGAAGGCTGCGAAGGATCAGTCCGTAGGCAGTCGGCAACTGAACCCTCACCCAAACGGAGCCCCCATGAAAACGAAGATGGTCGTCGCGCTGATGATGCTGAGCGGATGCGGAGTGGTGGATGGACGGCTCCCCGGCGCGACGAGCAATGGGAAGTCGCGACAGCCGGTGCTCTCGTGTCCGCAGTCACCGGCGAAGGAGGTCTTCACCGCGGCGCTCTGTCTGTGCGGCGACTACGAGGCGGTCGGCGAAGGCGCGTGGATCCACGGCGGCCGCAGCGGCATCAACGGATCGCTCGACGTGGTGGGTGATCACCGCTTCGCTGGCGACGTCACGGCGTACGGCGGCGTGAGCGGCGTGGGCGATCTCACCGTTGACGGGACGCTGTCGACCAACGGCCAGGTGTCGACGACGGGGACGGTGCTGGTGACCCGAGATCTCAACGCAGCGAGTGGTGTGAAGGGCGTGGGCGATCTGACGGTGAAAGGGACGCTGCGGACCCCCGAGGCCGAGTCGTGGACCGGGAGCGCCTCCGTCGCGGCGAAGGGCCCGCTGACCCCGATGGGTGGGCCTCCCTGCGCGTGCGGTGCCGAGCAACGGCTCGACGTCGCCGGGAAGATCGCGAGCGCCGAGAAGCAGAACGACAACCGCGCGGCTGGGCTGTCACTGCATGAGAGCGTCGGCGAGCGAACCATCACGCTCGGCAGCGGCAGCTACTTCTTCGACGGCGTGAAGAGCGTTGGTTCGCACACCATCACCGTCGATGGAGCCGTCGCGCTCTTCGTGAAGGGCAACTTCAAGACGGTCGGCAGTACGCACCTCTCGCTCACGCCGGGCAGCACGCTCGATCTCTACGTCGAGGGCGATCTCTCCACCGTCGGTGACACCTCCTTCGGCGTCGGCGCGTCTCCTGGCTCGGTCCGCATCTACCTGACCCCGGAGCGCGAGTTGTCGATGGTCGGCGCCCAGAAGGTGGTGGGCTCGATCTACGCCCCCGGCTCGGACCTGCAGTTGGTGGGCGAGTCGACGTTCAAGGGCTCGCTGTTCCTGCGCGACATCCAGGGCGTCGGCCGGCTGGAGATCGAGGCAGGCGACCAGACGGTGGCCACGCCCGAGAGCGACCTGTGCCGACCGTCGAACGAGATCGGCTGAGGCCGCTCAGCGCGACTTGACCGCGATGCCTTGCACGATGGTGCAGTACCGGGAGACCACCAGGAAGTTCTGGTAGTACGTCTCGGCGGTCACCTGAACGAGTGCGTCTCCTCCTCGCTGATGGGACGCGTCCGACAAGGCGGCTTGAAAATCGTTCCCGGACGAGATCGGGATGACGCTGAAGAGGTACCAGAGGCAGTCGGTCTCTTCCACGGGCCCAAGCTCGGTGTAGCTGCCAGGCGCGAGCGGCTTCGACGACGGCATCATGGCGATGGGTGATCGAATGCACCCAGCGAGCAAGAGAAGGATAGCCATCGAGAGGGTTCGCATGCGTCGTTCTCCTGGTTGATGCGCCAAGTGGAACCAGCGCCGGGAATCAAGCACTGAAACGCCGCTGGGCCGACAATGATCGCTGTCGGCTCAGCGTCACGGATACTGCTGGAAGAGGCGCTTCAGGCGATCGCGCACCAGGCCTTCGGTGTCGGCCTTCTTGAGCGCGTCTGCGAGGCGCGTGGCGTCCGCACGGCGACCGAGTTTCAGCTGCGCTTCCACGCGCAACAGATCCGCCTCGAGCTTGAGTGCTCCTCGGGGAAATTGCGTCCGGTGGCGTTCGAGCGTGCTCACGGCGCGGCGCGGATCCGTTGCGACCTGCAAGCGAGCCTCATCACTGCCATGTCTTTGCTGGCGGGAAGATGAGTGGCTCTTCGCTGGCGTGAGAAGGCGAGCGCCGCCGCAGGCCCCTCAGCCGGCGCGTCGAAGGCGGGCCATCATCAGCGCGAGCAGGAGCAGCGAAATCGCCACGCGATCAGCTGAAGCGCAGCCACAGCCCACGGCCAGGGAGCGGCTGGTGCTGCCAGCATCGGGGGCCCCCGCGTCGTCCTGACCGGCGTCCCGAATCGAGGCGTCGGGCGCGCCAGCATCGTTCACGCCCGCGTCCACCGTCGACGCGTCGGGCGCGCCAGCGTCGTTCCCGCCCGCGTCCACCATCACGCCACCGTCCGCGCCGCCGTCGACGCCTGCGTCTCCAGAAAGACGCGAGCAATCCACCAACCGGAACAGCACCGCGTCGTTCTGGTTCCGACTCGTCCCTGCACCGAACACGACGATGCGTCCGAAACGATCGAGCTTCATGGTGTGGACACCGTCGTCGCCGCCATCGAGATCGAGGACGATGGGGTTCGGCGTGCCGGGAAAGACCAGCTGCCCCCCCAACGAGTTCAGAAACTGAATTCCGAAGTCCGTCGTCGGGCCGGTGCCGGGCAAGGCGCCGCCGATGACGATGGTGCCATCGCTGAGCGTGAGGAGCGCCCGAATGGTCCGCTGCGGTCCCTGCTTGACGAAGCGCCCACCGACACTGAACGTCGAGTCCAACAGGCCAGTCGTGGTGTAGCGAACGACCGCCGTCGCCGGCCCACCGTCAGGCAACGTCACGAGTCCCGCGCACAGCAGCCGCCCGTCGGGCTGCATCGCGACGACATGACACCCGTCGGGCCCGGAGTGAAAATCGGTTCGGATGCGCCTCCATCCACGGGCTTGATGGCCCCCGAGGGCGACAGCCGCGCCAGCCCGAAGTCGAACTGACCGCCGACATAGGTGGTGAGCGGCACGAGCACCCCCTGTTGATCGTCGAGGACGATGGCGCCTCCGAACTCATCGCCCCCCGCGAAATCGACATCGGTCCTCCCGTTCGTCCCATACGAAGGGTCGAGACCACCGTTCGGGAGAACTGCAGCGACGAAGACGTTGTAGTCAGCACCTTGCGTCCTGCCTTGCCCCCCGATCAGCAGCCGCCCATCGGGGAGCGCTGCCAACCCGTTCACCAACTCGGGCGATGGCCACCAGGACGGCGCCAGAACGCCGCCAGTGCCGAAGGTGCCATCGAGCTCTCCAGCGCTCGTGAGGCGCACGAGTACGATGACCATCCTGGTGAACTCGAGCGCTTCTCCTCCGAGCGCGATCGTCCCATCGGCTCGCACCGCGACGGCGTTGAACTCACCCCGACTCAGGCCCATCAACGGCGCGGTCGCCACACCGTTCGTCCCAAAGGAGACCCGCCGCACACCGTCGAGCGTCAGCGCTGCCGCGTAGAAGCCGCCCGCCCGCTGGCCTCCGACGACGATGCCACCGTCTGGCTCGAGGTCGAAGCCTTGGGCTGTCCAGGAGACGTCGTCGGTGCCATCGACGTCGAGGATCGTGAGGGGACTCCGATCTCCGAAGGTCGGGTCGATGCACCACCCCTGGGCGCTCGCAGCTGCGGCCAAGAGAGAACCGACGACGGCAACCGAGCGCACCGATGCAGGCTACTACTCCGTGAGGTGTGCGTATCGCCTCGGCCTCAGGCCGTCTCTGCTTCGACTGACTCGGCGCCGCGACCACTCACGCTAAGGCGCGATGCCGAAGAACGACGTGCGCTTCCCACGAGCCTTCGAGTCCCAGGCCTCGACCACGAAGGCGTGCCCCGCGCCCTGAGAGTTGATGGGCATGAAGTAGAGCGACACGAAGCTCCCTGCGGCGACGCCCTCCGCTGCGAAGGCCGGCAGCTCGACGGGCTCGATGGTGGACGACTCCTCGTGCTCGCCGATCTTGGTGCAGAGGCGTCGGTAGATGATCGTTCCGTCCGAGCCGATGCGATCGATCTTGTTCGTCTCGACGCACGACAGATCGGGCACCTTGTACTTCTCGGTTCGGAAGGTGAGCCGCACCGCGTCGGCCTTCTTCTCCACGGCCTTCACCACGCCGCTTCCGAAGCTCTGGTCAGGGCTGAGCGTGTTCACCGTGCCGAACATGCTGCCAGACCGAGAGGCCTCGCCGATGGGGTTGTCGAGTGGCTCGGGCAACGCGACGGTTCCGGTGGGACGACCGCCCCGCTTGGACTCGTCGAACGCGGCGTTCTTCTGCGACCCTCCCGCCTCGTTGAAGGCTTCGACGTACGCCAGGTAGGCCGCGGTGAAGGGGCCACGAACGGCGGTGGTGCGCTCGGCGAAGTACGAGAAGACCGGCTCCATCGCGGGAGCGTCAGGATCTCGCGAGGCGCATTCGGCGAGCGCCCACGCCAACAGCCCCGGCAGCCGCACTTCGCTCAGCTTGGCGTTCTTCTGGGGTCCGAGCTCCTTGACGAAGAACGGCCACAACTTCTTGGCACAGCCTTTCGCAGGGCCGGTCTGTGACTCCAGGGCGAGCACCATGTCGAGCAGCGGCTTGTCGGCCGGAGCCTGCTTCGTCGCCCAGTCCTGCGCGGCCTTGGTGGGCACGTCGATGACCAGCTTGGTGAGGCCCGAGAGCTTCGCGTTCATCCGCTTGTAGGCCGCGAGGTGGATGGTGACGATCGCGCGAGCCCGGAACCAGGCCAGGCGAGCCTTGGTCTCGGAGGCGACGTTCAAGTTCAACGGCGCGAGCTCCTTCTCGAAGGCCGCGACGTCGAGCGGAACGGTGTTGACGACCGCGATGTCGGACGCCGACCGCAGCAGATCCTCGTCGCGCTCCCCCGACACGCTGGAGAAGATTCTGTGGATGAAGCCCGCCATCGCCAGTTGGGAGCCGAGGCCGTTGGGCGTGTCGACGTCCAACAAGCGCACCTCTGGTTCGTGCGAGGCCGCGTTGCCGCAGTCCATCACGCGTCGCTCGAGCAGCCGGCTCGCCTTCACCGCCGCGGTGCCGTCCTCGAGTTGAGGGAACGGGTCGCACCCCTGCTTGTTCATCGCCTTCGTCTTGTCGTACCCGGCGATGATCAGCTGGGCTCCGAGGATCATCAGCCGTTCGTTCTGCGCCGCCGTCAACGCGAGCTGGTTGCTCATCGTCTGTCGAAACGCAGCGACGACCGGCTGGCGCACGTCCCACTCAGGGTCGAGGCACGAGAAGAGAATGCCTTCGGTCACCTGGCTCTGCCAGACGGTGGGAACCGGCGGCCTCTGGGAGTCGAGCTGCTTGCCAAAGCTCTCGAGCACGCCCTCGCACCACGTCGGCTTCATCGGCGCGATGGCCTCGGCTCCATTCGCGGGCGCGACCGGCTGAGGCGCGGTGATGTTGTTTCGCAGCTTCGAGGTCTTCGCATCGCCCCTGCCCTTCTCGATGGAGGCGATGAGTTCGTCACGCTTGGTCTTCGCAGCGGCCCGCGCGCCTTCGTCCATCTTGGCGAGCAGGTCGTCGAGTTCCTTGGTGGCCTTCTCGAGTTGCTTCGCGTCGGCGTTGGCGAGGTTCTTCTTCTCGGGGTCGAAGTCCTTCTGGACCTTGGCGAGCTTCTTCTCGAACTCCTCCTCGGCCTTGCCGGCCGCAGCGCCACCGACGGCCTCTTTCGCGGAAGCCACCGCGGTGTCGCGTATCGCCTTCAGCTCCGCACCGCCGCTGGCGTCGAGCGCCGCGAGGGCGTCGATCTCCTTGTCGAGGTCGGCGATGTCTTTCTCGAGCTCAGCGCCCTTGCGCGCGAGCTTCTTCGAGGGGTCGTATTCCTTCTTGAACGCCTCGAGCTTCTTCTCGGCCTTGGTGCGCTGCTTCTCGGCTTCGGTCTTTGGAGCCGCCCCCACCGTCATCGCAAACATCGACACCACCATCACCAGCCACGTCCGCATCGTTGCCGCCCCCTTTGGAGAAACCCACGCCGCCCTCGGCAGGGTCTTGGTGATGCCAGCTCAGCCTCGTTTGGATCACGGCGCCAGGATTTCTCGTGGATTCGGCGGCTTGCACTCGGTCGGCCGTTCTCGCCACCCCCATTTCCCCCTCCTGGGTTCTTCGGAGTGGCTGCTTCGCGTCTCAAGGCTCGAGGACCGCCCAGAGGGGCGACAGGGTGGCCGTCCGAAGCAGGGCGAAGGGGACTTCGGAGAGCTGCGCAGGAACCGTCAGCGGGACGGGTGAGAAGATGACCGCTGCTTCATCGCTCCCGCCCAACGTCACCCGAAGGTGAGGCCGCCCTGCCACGAACGCCGCCACCGTCGACGGAGCGCCTCGGACCAGGTACTCGAACCGCTGCTCCGGCGCATTGGCTGGGCTTCGAACCTGAAAGCGGTACAGCCCGCGGCGCATCCCCGAAGGCGCGAACGAGGTGTCGCGCGTCTTCAGGATCGTCGTATCGCGCAACACGATCGAGGCATCGGTGGGCTGAACCGGGAGCGCCGACGCCGATGTCGAGAGGTTCACGTTGGTGACGTTCTGGCGCAGCCCCTCCTCGTAGTAGGGAACGCCGTTCACGGTTCCCACCACCACGTGGTTGGCGAACGAAATCGCCGACAGCGGCGGAGCAGACATGTTCATTCCGCTCACCAGAATGCCCGCGTGCGGAATGGTGTGCCCGCAGCCGACGATCCAGTTGTCGTGAAACGAGATGCGCACGCTCGTCGCCGTGTTGAAGCTCGTCACCGGCGGCTCCGAGGCGACGATGAGACCCGCTCCCGCGACGCCGATGGCCCAGTTGTGGTGCACCTCGATGTCTTCGCCACCAATGACCGAGTAGCCGCGGCCCCACCCTGTGCGAAGAATGACGTTGTTCCACCACTCCATCTCGCCACACTTGGGGCTCGCGGGCCCGTAGGTGACGCAGGCGATGCCGTCGTCGCCGTTGCTGGGGGCGCCGTTCTTCATGAAGTTGTCCCAGGCCCACGAGCGGCGGGCACCCTCGGTGTGATGCACGTGGTCGGCGTACGTGTCGTGAATGAAGTTGCCCTCGATGAACGAGTCGGTCGAGCCGTAGAAGAACAAGCCCGAGGCCGCCGAGCCGGCGACGTCGCACCCCACCACCTCGGACTGGGACGTGTGATCGACCGACACCTGGTTGTCCTCGAGCGCGTCGAACCGCGCGGTGGCGTCAGACGTGAACTTGACGCCGAAGAAGCCGCACCCAGGCGAGGTGCAGATGGTCGATTGCCGTCGTCGAACGCCCTGCACTTCACCCCGAAGCTCGGCCTGCCGATTGATTGCCCAGACCTTCACGTTGGGTCGGTCGATGCGCCAGACGCCGCGCTTCAGGAAACGCGTCCCCGGTGGAAGGTAGATGATGCCCCCGTCGGTCAGCGAGCGCGCGGTTGCCTGAAGCGCCGCAAGGTCGTCGGTGACGCCGTTGCCGGTGGCGCCGAAGGCCAACGGCGTCACCACGCGCGTCGCGGTGAGTGGACCCCAGCCGCTCGAGTTGGCGCCTGCGTCCGCGCTGCTGCCTGCATCCGGTCGAACGCCCGCGTCGTTTCCGGAACCAGCGTCGGAGTTCGATCCCGCGTCGGAGGTCGATCCCGCGTCGGAGTTCGATCCCGCGTCGGAG